>CAZLWK010000016.1:6450-49053 GCA_964563395.1 uncultured Caulobacteraceae bacterium | reverse complement strand
CATCCCAACCCAACAAAACTCAACACGAACACCTCAAATCAGGAGAACGAAAAATGGCCAAGGCCGTGAAGAAAGCCGCGAAGAAAGCCGCCCCGAAGAAGGCCGCCAAGAAGGCGCCCGCCAAGCGCGCCACCAAGAAGGCCGCCGCGCCGTCGCTGCCGCCCGTGAAGGTGTCGGCGCCCGCCGGCAAGGCGATCACGCAAGGCGCGCTCATGCAGGTCATCGCCGACCAAACGAACATGAGCCGTTCGGAAGCCAAGAAGTTCGTCGAGACCTACATTCATGTGGTCAAGGCGCACGTCCTCAAGGGCGTGAAGGTGAAGCTTGGCGATCTCGGCATGGTGATGATCCGCCACCGCAAGGCGCGCATCGGCCGCAACCCGCAAACGGGCGAGCCGGTGAAGATCAAGGCCTCGAAGAAGCTCGCGTTCCGTCAATCGGCCGCGATGAAGGCCGCCATCTAAGTCGCGTCGCGATGTGAACAAGAGGGCCGCCGGCGCAGCGCGTCGGCGGCCTTTCTGTAAGTGGCGTGTTGCGGTGCGCGTTAGACCTTGATGTCCACGGTTTCGGGCGCGGCCGTGGCTGGCCCGAGCGAAACCGCCACCATGGCGGGACGCAGCGTGCGCTCGCCCAGCACGAAGCCGGGCTGCATCACTTCGGCGACAGCGCCCGCCGGCGCGTCCGATTGGATTTGCGCCACGGCCTGGTGAATGTTCGGGTCGAATTTGTCGCCCTTCGCGCCCACGCGCTTGAGCCCGTGACGCGCGAACGTCTCAAGAAGCGCGCGCTCGGTCATCTCCACGCCGTCGAACAAGGTGCGCGTGGAATCGTCCGCGCTCGCGCGCGTTTGCGGCGTGATGGCTTGGAGCGCGCGCGCGAGCGTATCCGCGATGGGCAGCAAGTCGCCGGCGAAGCGGTCGATCGCGTAGATGCGCGCGTCCGCCGCCTGCTTTTCACCGCGCCGGCGCGTGTTTTCCGTGTCCGCGAGCGCGCGCAGGAGGTCGTCCCTTGCTTTGGCGAGTTCGGTCTCGAGCTGCGCGATGCGGTCTTCCCCGGGCGGCGCGCTTTCCGGCGCGGGCTCAGGCGCGGGCGCGCGTTCGGGCGATTCTTGGGCTTCGGCTTCGTCGGCCATCATGTCCTCTGTCTCGGTTCAACGTTCTATACGTCCGTCCAGCACGCGCCCCACGGCGCGCGCGGTGTAATCGACCACCGGAATGACGCGTGCGTAATTGAGGCGCGTCGGCCCGATCACGCCAAGTGCGCCCACCACCTTACGCTCCGCGTTTGTGTAGGGCGCCACGATCATGCTTGAACCTGAAAGCGAAAAGAGAGGGTTCTCGGCGCCGATGAAGATACGCACCGCATCGCCATTCTTCGCCAGGTCGAGCACCTGGATCAGCTCTTGCGTCTTTTCCAGGTCGTCGAACAATTGACGCACCTTTTCGATGTCCGCCACCGCCTGCGCATCGGACAACAGATTGGCGCGTCCGCGCACGATCAACGCGCGGCCCGCCATCGGATCTTCTCCGGACCATTCCACCAAGCCGCTCTCCACGAGGCTGGCGGCCGCCCTGTCGAGCGCGGCGCGGTCGCGGGCCAGCGTCTCGGCGGCCTCCGCACGCGCCTGGGCCAAGGATTTGCCGCGGAACCGCGCGTTCAAATAATTGGTGGCCTCGCTGAGCGAGGCGGGCGTCATGCCCGGCGGCATGGCGATGACGCGGTTTTCGATCTGGTTGTCTTCGAACACCAGCACCAGAAGCGCCTGCTGCGGTCCGATCGCCACGATCTCGGCGTGACGCACCGGCGCTTCGCGCTCCGGCGTGACCACGAGGCTCGCGCCGCCGGCGAGGCCGGACAATAATTCCGACGCCGTCGCCAGCACCTCCTGGGGCGCGCGGCCGGCTTGGGCGATGCGCGCGTCGATCTCCCGCCGCTCTTCTTCAGTCACCTCGCCGAGCTGGAGCAGGCTGTCGACGAAGAAGCGCAGACCCGCATGGGTGGGCCTGCGGCCCGCCATGGCGTGCGGCGAATCCAGAAGGCCGAGGGCGGCCAGGTCCGCCATCGTGTTGCGGATGGAGGCGGGGGAGAGCGCCACGCCGCCCATGCGCGAAAGGGTGCGCGAACCGACAGGCTCGCCGGTCGCCAGATAGGTTTCCACGATCTCGCGGAAAATTTCGCGCGAGCGGGCGTCGAGCGTGGTCAGGTCGGCGGCCATGGCGGTTAGGTAGCGCGCGCGCCGCAGGAGACAAGCCGTATCATCCCTTGCCGCCCGCCGCGGGCTTGGCCGGACGCGCCGGCATCCGGCGGCGCATATATTCGTCGAACTTCGGCACGGTGAAGCCGATGAGGCCGCGCTCGGGCGAATAGGCCATGCCCTTCTTGATCAATTCGTCCCGCAGCGGGGCGGCCTGGCTCAAGCTCAAGCCCATCGCGTTGGCGACATCGGAGGAGCTGACCGGTCTTGGCCCGAACTCCGCGATGGCGCGCGCGAAGGTGCGCTGGCGATCGGTCAATCGGGCGAGGCGAACATTGAAGATGCCCTCATCCAGCAAGGCGATCGCTTCCTCGCTGGCTGTCTTCGCGTGCGCCAGGGTGATGGGGGAGGCGGGCGCCGCCTCCCAGCATTTCGATCCCCAGACCTGCAGGTAGAAGGGATAGCACTCGGTCTGATCCAGAATGTAGTCGAGCGCGTCCTGCTCATAAACGACGCCCTCGCGCTGCGCCGGCGCCTGCAGCGCTTTCTTGGCGCTTTCCCGATCGAGCGGGCCGATCGGCGGATAATCGAACAAGCGTTCCGCATAGGATTTCGCATCGCCCGCGAGGCGCGCGAGTTGCGGCAAGCCCGCGCCGATCAGCACAAGCGGCAATTGGCGTTGCGAAACCTTGTGCAGGCCCATGATCAGGGCGCCGAGATCGTTCTTGGTGACGTATTGCACCTCGTCGACCAACAGAACGATCGCGGTGTTGCGCTTCTCGGCCGCTTCGCCGATCGCCACCAAAAGGTCGGTGAGGTCGATCGCGAGATCGCCGGTCGCGCTCTGTTGCGCCAAACCGAATTCAAGGTCGCCCAGCTGCACCTTGAACACGCTGGCGAAGGCGCGCAGCACGCCGAACGCCGTCTGAATTTCGTGGCCGGCGCGCTTGATGCGGTCCAGCCTCAGAAGAATCCGATGCAGCTGCGGCGCGAGCTGCGCAGCGAGTGTCTTGTCAGGATCGATCTCAAAGATCGCGGTCTGGCAGCGCAGCGCCTCGGCGCGTTGCTCGAGCTCGTTGAGCAGCACGGTTTTGCCCACGCCGCGCAGCCCGAGCATCATCATGCTCTTGGCCGACTTGCCCGCCAGCGTGCGCGCGAACGTCAGATCGGCGCGCCCGATCAGGTCGTCGCGGCCGGCGAGCTCCGGGGGAGGGGCGCCCGCGCCGGGATTATAGGGGTCGTGCCGAGGATCCATAGGAAAGTTTGGCCTAGTTAGGTGAGTCTGACCTAAAAGTCGAATGCGACGGAGTGTTCGGCCTTGTTTGGTTAACACTCCCTAACTCTGCCTAACTTTCCAATAAAGCCGCCCTCCGCTAGAGCGGCGCCCTGTTTGAAGGAGCCCCCATGCGACCCTCCGGCCGCGCGCCATCCGAGTTGCGTCTCGTAACGCTGGAGACCGGCGCCTCGCGCTACGCCGAAGGCTCGTGCCTCGCCAAATTCGGCGAGACCTATGTGCTCTGCACCGCCAGCGTCGAACAGGGCGTGCCGGGCTGGCTGAAGGGCAAGGGGCGCGGCTGGGTCACCGGCGAATACGGCATGCTGCCGCGCGCTACGCACACGCGCGGCCGTCGCGAGGCCGCGCAAGGCCAGCAGAGCGGGCGCACGCAGGAGATTCAGCGCCTGATCGGTCGCGCGCTGCGCTCGGTGACGGACATGAAGATGCTGGGCGATCGCACGATCACGCTCGATTGCGACGTGCTGCAGGCCGATGGCGGCACGCGCACGGCGGCGATCACCGGCGCCTGGGTCGCGCTGGCGCGCGCCTGCGCCTATCTCGTCGCCGAGGGCGAGTTGAAGGCCAATCCGGTGCAGGGTCAGGTGGCGGCGGTGTCTTGCGGCGTGTTCGGGGGCGCACCGGTGCTCGATCTCGATTACGCGGAAGATTCGAACGCCGAGGTTGACGCTAATTTCGTACTTGCCGGCGATGGGCGCCTGATCGAGGTGCAGGCGACGGGCGAGCAGCGGCCATTCTCGGACGAGGAATTTGCCGAACTGATCCGCCTCGCCAAACTCGGCTGCGGCGCCTTGTTCGACGCGCAACGGAAGGCGCTTGCGTGAAGCCGCTCACCGGTCGTCTCGTTCTCGCCTCGCACAATCCAGGCAAGGTGCGTGAAATCGCCGAGCTGCTGGCGCCGTTCGCGCTCGATGTCATCTCCGCCGGCGATCTTGGTCTGCCCGAACCGGAGGAGACGGAGGATAGTTTTCAAGGCAACGCCATCTTGAAGGCGGAGGCGGCGATGCGCGCATCGGGCCTGCCGGCGCTCGCCGATGATTCAGGTCTGTGCGTGACCGCGTTGAAAGGCGATCCGGGCATCTATTCCGCGCGCTGGGCGGGGCCGGACAAGAATTTCACGCTCGCCATGCGGCGCGTGCAGGCCGGCCTTGCGAGCGCGGAGACGCAAGATCGCAGCGCCAAATTCGTGTGCGTGCTCGCGCTCGCCCGGCCTGACGACTTTACGCGCGCCTTCGAAGGCGTCGCCGAGGGATCGGTGACTTGGCCGCCGCGCGGCGAACGCGGCTTCGGTTACGATCCGATCTTCGTGCCGATGGGCGAGACGCGGACGTTCGGTGAAATGGCGCCGGAGGAGAAGCTGCCGCTGACGCATCGCTTCAAGGCGTTTCGCGCCTTGACGGAGGCTCTCGCCGAGGCGCGTGCGTGAGCCGGGATTTCGGCGTCTATCTGCACTGGCCCTATTGCAGCGCGATCTGCCCCTATTGCGATTTCAACGTCTATCGCGCGCGCGGCGACGATAATCGCGCGCTTATCGACGCCATGCTGCGCGATGCGGCGGCGTATCGCGCCCTGATTGGCGCGCGTGCCGCGCGAACGCTTTTCTTTGGCGGCGGCACGCCCTCGCTTTTGCAGGCGGCTGAACTTGAAACGCTGATCGATGGACTGCACGCGCTGTTCCCGCTCACGGCGGATGCGGAGATCACGCTCGAATGCAATCCGGAAGACGCTTCGCGTTTCGCAGACCAGGCAACAGCCGGCATCAATCGATTTTCCATCGGCGTGCAGGCGCTGAACGATTCCGACTTGCGCATGCTTGGCCGTATGCACGATGCGGCGGCTGCGCGTTCGGCGATTGAGGCGGCGGCGCGGACTGGCGCGCGCGTTTCGATCGACATGATCTATGCGCGGCCCAATCAGACCGAGGCGGCGTGGCGCGCCGAGCTCTCCGAGGCGCTGACGCTGCCAATCGAGCACGCCTCGCTCTATCAGCTCACCATTGAAGAAGGCACGGCGTTCGCGCACGCGGTCGCGCGCGGTGCGCTCGCGCCGCCGCCGGACGCCCACGCGGCGGCGCTCTATGAAACCACACAAGAGCTTTGCGCCGTCGCGGGCTTTCACGGCTACGAGATCTCTAATCATGCGCGCGCGCCCGCTGCGCAATCGCAGCACAATCTTCTTTATTGGCGAGCGCAGGATTGGATCGGGCTTGGGCCCGGCGCGCATGGGCGCTTGACGGTGGAGGGCGGCGTGCGTCTCGCGCTCGAAAGTTCGCGCCGGCCACTCGATTACGTGAACGCGACCGGTGGCGGCGATCTGGCCGCGCGGATCGCCGCGCTCAGTGCGGACGAAGCGGTCGATGAAGCCCTGCTGATGGGCCTTCGTCTGGATGAAGGTGTGGCCCGCGCCGCGCTTGCGGAGCGCCCGCCGCGCGTCGAGGTGGAAGCCACGCTCGCAGCGGACGAACTTATCGCGCCAACGCCGACGCATATCGCACTGACAGCGCGCGGCCGCGTGCTCGCCGATCGTATCGCAGCGATGCTGGCCGCGTGATCAGGTGGCGGGGCGCGTGAATCGGCGCGGCGCGGCGTCGATCGGATCGGCGCCGCCGGCGCGAACCTGCATGATCGCGAGGCCCCGTTCGATCGACCCATCCGCGCGAAAGCGGAAGATGCCGTCCGAGCCCAGGAACCCGTCATTGCGCTGCAGCGCCTGGCGCGTAAAACCGGCCGCGCCGCGCTCGCGCGACAACAGCGCGCTCAACGCCACCGCGTCATAAGCGAGACTTGAGAGCCGCGTAGCCTCGCTTTCATAGACGCCGCGATAGCGCTGTTCAAAATCGGTGCGCACCTGCGGATCGGGCGAAACATACCACCCCCCGGCGAATGTCGGCTCGCGTTGCGCGTCCGTCCCCCAGGCGCTGGTGCCGAGCAATTGCACCGTGCGCGGCACGCCTGCGCGCAAAAGCGCGGGGCCGATGGCGCGCAGGGCGCTGCCGCTCTCGGCGATCAGGATGGCTTGGGCCGGCGCAGCCTGCAGCGCGCCCGCCAAGCGCGTCGCGGCGGCGGCGGCTTCGGCGTCCGAGCGCGTATAGAGTTCAGCGCGGGCAATGGTGATTCCGCGCCGCGAGGCTTCCGCGCGGAGCGCGCTTTCGACACGGCGGCCATATTCGTTCGCTGGCGCGAGGAGAGCGATCGTCCGCAGCCCGCGCTCGGCCGCGAACGAGGCGATGCGGCCCACCTCATCCTCAAGCTGAAAGGACAGGAGATAGACGCCGTCGCCGCCCACGGCGCGGTCGGACGAAAAGCCGATCACCGGCACGTTGCGCTCGCCGGCGGCGGATGCGGCGCCTTCGACGCCTTCGCGCGTCACTGGGCCGATGATGATATCCGCCCCATCGGTCAGCAGCGCGCGCGCGGCGGCCGCGGCGGAGTTTTGGTCCGCCCCCGCGTCGCGCGGAATGAGCAGCGTGTCCGGCCCGCCATGGTCGAACAGCGCGAGCTCAGCCGCATTGTAGAGCGCGGCGGCGTCCTGCGGGCGCGTGGAGAAGGGGAGAAGAAGGCCCACCCGCGTGATCGGCCGGCCGGCCATGAAGGGCGGCGTCACGCCCTCATCGGTGGAGACGGCCGTGCCGGATGGGGTTTGCGGCGTCACCGGCGGACGCGGCCCGGGCCCTGCGCCAGGCACGCTGGCGCAGGCCGCCATCAGCGCCGCGAGCGAGAGCGCGCCCAGCGGCTTTAACAGACTTGGCGCGCGGCTCCGGGGCGGTGACAATCGCACTGACGCCATGAGCAAACCTCCGAACGAACCCGAAAAGACGCGGCGCGACCCTATTGAGGGTCGCCAGCCGCGTCCATGGCCCATGCCAGCGGCGAATTCAGCGCTCGAACCGGGCCTTTATGTGGTGGCGACCCCGATCGGAAATCTTCGCGACATCAGCCTGCGCGCGCTCGATGTTCTGGCCGGGGCGGCGCGGCTCTACGCCGAGGATACGCGGGTGACGCGCAAGCTCCTCGACGCCTACGGAATCAACACGCCCGTCTCCTCCTATCACGACCACAGCGACGCCGCCGTGCGTGAAGGCATCGTGGAGGCGGTGGCGCGAGGCGACGCAGTCGCGCTGGTGTCCGACGCTGGCACGCCCTTGATTTCCGATCCTGGCTTCAAGCTGGCGAGGGCGGTGATCGCGGCGGGCGGACGCGTCACGCCCATTCCAGGCGCCTCCGCCGTCTTGGCCGCGCTGGTGGGCGCCGGCTTGCCGACCGACCAATTTCATTTCGCCGGCTTCGTGCCCGCCAAGGCAGGCGCGCGCGCGGCCTTTCTCTCGGGCCTCGCCGAGATTCCGTCCACGCTGATCCTATTCGAATCTGGCCCGCGTTTGGCGGATTCGCTCAAGGACATGAGCGAAGCGTTCGGCCCGCGCGGCGCCGTCGTGGCGCGCGAACTGACGAAAATGTTCGAGGAATTCCGTCGCGGGGATTTGCCCTCGCTTGCGGCGCATTATGCGGGCGCGCCGGCGCCGAAAGGCGAGATCGTGGTCGTGATCGACGCGCCTGCGCCGCCGGATCCGGCGAGCGCGGCGCAGATCGATGCGTTCCTGATCGATGCATTGGAACGCGTCGGCGTGAAGGAGGCCGCCGCCGCCGCCGCGCGCGCCTTGGGCGTGCCGCGCCGCGATGCCTATGCGCGCGCGCTCGCGCTGAAGGACGCCGCCGATGACTGAAAAGCGGCGCGCCGCCGAGAGGCGCGGCCGCACGGCGGAATGGATCGCCGCCTTCTACCTGATCGCGAAAGGCTATCGAATTCTGGCGCGCCGCGCCCGCACGCCCTTTGGCGAGGTTGATCTCGCGGCGATGAAGAACGGCGTGCTGGTGATCGTGGAGGTGAAGGCGCGGTCGACCTACGAGGCCGGCATTTTCGCCGTGACCCCGATGCAGCAGAGGCGGCTTGCACGCGCGGCGGAAGCGCTCGCCGGCCGCTGGCGCCTCATGCGCGCGCCGATCCGCTTCGATGTCATTGTCGTCGGCGCTGGGCTTCTGCCGCGCCACGCTCGGGGCGCATGGCTCGTCGGCGACCGCGATTAGCGTTTTGTTAAATGTGAATCGCGCGATGACGTTAAGCCCGTCGCAATTCGATTGCTGCATCGTGCGCCTGTCAGGTCATGCACATGCGCGCTTTGCCCCTCCTTGCGGCGCTCGTCGCCGCACCCGCCTTGAACGGCTGCGTCGCGCTCGGCGCCGCCGCCGGCGCCAGCGTCGGCGTCATGGCCATGCAGGACCGACCGATCGGCGAAGGCATCGACGACGCGCTCGCCTCCAACACCATCAAGTCGCGTCTCGCCGCGCTCGATCGCCCCGCTTATCGGCAGGTCGACGTCGAGGTCGCCGCCGGCCGCGTTCTATTGTCGGGGCCCGCGCCCACCCAAGAGCATCGCGACATGGCCGAATTCGTGGCCCGCTCGGTGCGTGGCGTGAGCGAGGTCTATAACGAAATTCAGATCGGCGAGCCGGACCGGCTGATGCGCAACACGGGCGACGAAATGATCACCGCCCAGGTCCGCACCCGGCTTCTCGCCAGCCCGAACGTTCGCGGCGTCAACATCAATGTCGAGACGCATCGCGGCACGGTCTACCTGATGGGCGTTGTCGCCTCGGACGCCGAATTGCAGCGGGCCGCGGAAATCGCCAGCGTCACCTCGGGCGTGACGCGCGTGGTGTCGCTGATGGATGTGCGCGCGTCCCGCGCCGCGGTCGGGGAAGCGCAGGCGTTTCAGCCGACGGTCACGACAGCGGAGACTCGCTGGTAGCGTTGCGGCGCTGGGATAAGAACGTTAAAAGATCGTTTACCACGCAGCGCCCAGTTCGATTTTTGTTGCGTGTTTGTTCCATATTCGTATGATTTACGCCCAGAGCCTGTGGACAACGGCGCTGGGGGCGGAGCATGAGCGCATGTACGACGACTGTGGCCTTCGCCGGTCTCGAGGCCCGGCGCGTGGACGTCCAGGTGCAGCTGGCTGGCGGGACGGCTGGCATCGTGATCGTCGGCCTCGGCGACAAGGCCGTCACCGAATCGCGTGAGCGGGTCCGCGCGGCCTTCGCCAGTCTTGGCCTCGCCATTCCCGCTGGGCGCGTCATCGTCAATCTCGCGCCCGCCGACCTGCCGAAGGAAGGCGCCCATTACGATCTGCCGATCGCGCTTGCCTTGATGGCGGCCATCGGCGTCTTGCCAAAGGACGCCCTGGACGGCGTGGTCGTGTTCGGAGAGCTCGGCTTGGACGGCGCGCTCGCCGCCACGCCCGGGGTTTTGCCCGCTGCCATGGCCGCCCACGGCTGGGGCATGGGCTTTGTCTGCGCCGCCGCCTGCGGTTCGGAGGCGGCGTGGGCGGGCGGAGAGGTGTTGGCCGGCGGCTCGCTGATCTCATTGATCAATCATTTTCGGAACGGCCCCGTGATCGCCCCGCCCGCGCGTGGCGAGCTGATCGAGGGCGCGGCCATGCCCGATCTGCGCGAGGTGAAGGGCCAGGAGCAGGCCAAGCGCGCGCTCGAGATCGCCGCCGCCGGCGGTCACAATCTCTTGCTGGTGGGGCCGCCCGGCTCAGGCAAATCCATGCTGGCGGCACGGCTGCCGGGGCTGTTGCCGCCGCTGCAGCCGGAGGAATTGCTCGAAGTTTCGATGGTGCATTCCGTGGCGGGTCTGCTTGAACGCGGGCGGCTGACACGCGCGCGCCCGTTTCGCGCGCCGCACCATTCGGCCAGCATGGCGGCGCTGGTCGGGGGCGGATTACGCGCGCGGCCTGGCGAGATCAGCCTCGCCCATTGCGGCGTCTTGTTCCTCGACGAATTGCCGGAATTCAGTCCGCACGTGCTCGACGCGCTGCGCCAGCCGCTCGAAACCGGCACGGTGATGATCGCGCGGGCCAATCACAAAGTGACGTACCCCGCCCGCATCCAACTCGTGGCGGCGATGAATCCGTGCCGATGCGGGGGCGGCCCTGGCGCGGGGGCGTGCAGGCGCGGTCCGCGCTGCGCCTCTGACTATCAGGGACGCCTTTCGGGGCCCTTGTTGGATCGGATCGACATTCAGCTCGACGTGCCGCCGGTGACGCCGGCCGACCTGGCGCTGCCGGCGCCCGCCGAAGGCACCAGCGAGGCGGCGGGGCGCGTCGCCCAAGCGCGCGACGCCCAAGCGCGGCGCACGCCCGGCGCCATCAACGCTTCAATGTCGGTCACCGATTTGGAGCGCGCCGCGGCGCCCGATGAAAAGGGCGCCGCGCTTCTGGCGCAAGCCAGCGGCCAACTCGGCCTTTCGGCCCGCGCCTATCACCGCACCTTGCGGGTGGCGCGCACCATCGCGGATCTGGACGGCGCGGACGGCGTGCGCCGCATCCATATCGCCGAGGCGCTGAGCCTCCGCCGTGTCATGGCCGGCGAGTCGCAGATGCAACGCGCCTAGGCGCGCCGGTCTCGCTCAGGCTTTGTTAAGCGTTCGCGCCGCATCGACGCACAATGACGGCGCTCGCGCCCGCCACCATCTTCGACCCGTTCGACGCCACGCCGGACGCGATGGCCGTGCTCGCCCCAGATGGCGCGGTGCTGCGCGCCAATTCCGCGTTCCGCGCCCGGTTTCGCCAATGGATCGGGCCGGGCCGCCCGCCCTGGGGGCGCGTGCGCCCTCCGGATTTCGTTCAAGATCAGCGGCGCTTCGACGCCGCGGCGCCGGATGGGCGGCGCATCGAATGGATAGAGCGCCGCTTTCCCGACGGCGCGAGCCTCATCGTCGGCAGGGATGTCACGGAGCGCGCCGCCGCCGAGCATGAGGCCGCGCGCGCCAAGACGGTCCTCTTCGCCACGCTGACGCATGAATTGCGCACGCCGCTCAACGGCATTCTCGGCATGGCCGGGCTTTTGGCGCAATCGCATCTGGAGCCGGCGCAATCGACATACGTTGGCGCGATCCGGCAATCAGGCGAGCACCTGCTCGATATCATCACCGAGATTCTCGATTATGCGCGGCTTGAGGCTGGCAGCGTCACGCTGGAAGCCGCGCCCTTCGATCCCGAAGCGACGCTTCAATCGGTGGCGGAGCTTCTATCGCCCAAGGCGCACGCCAAGGGTCTCGACATCGCCGTCATCGCCCGCGCCGGCACGCCGAGCCGCGTGCTTGGCGACGATGGCCGCCTGCGGCAGATCATTTTCAATCTGGCCGGCAATGCGGTGAAATTCACCGAAAAAGGCGGCGTGATTCTTGAACTTAGCGCGCCGATGGAGGGGCGGCTTCGACTTTCCGTTTCGGACAGCGGTCCCGGCGTGCCGCCCGAATTGCAGAACCGCATCTTCGAGGAGTTCGCGCAGGCCGATGCGTCGACCGCGCGGCTTCATGGCGGCGCCGGCCTGGGTCTCGCAATCGTCAAGCGCTTGGCGAACGCGATGAATGGGGATGTCGGCGTCACCAGCCGGCCCGGCCAGGGCGCGCGCTTTTGGATCGAGGCGCCCTTCACCTTCCTGGAGCGCGCGCCGCCGCCGCTTCTGGCGGGACGCAAGGTTGCGCTCGTCAGCGCCTCGCGCATCGTTCAAAGCGCGCTCGTCGCGAATTTGCAGGCGCTCGGGGCCACGCTCACGCCGGCCGACGCCGCGCCCGACGTGCTGTTGATCGACGGCCTCGACACGTTCGCGCGCGCCGATTTGGAGGGCTGGAAAGCGTCCGCGCGCGCGGTCATCGCCGTCGCGCCGCAAGAAAAGCGGAGCCTGATCGATCGCGCACGCGCGCTGGGCGTGCAGCATTACGTGGTCAAGCCGGTGCGTCGTCGTTCCCTTGTGGAGCGCATCTTGTCCGCACTGGACGAGACCGATTCGGCCAAGATCGAGCTTCCCAACGAGGAAGAGCCTTCCTCCGACGCGCTCGCCGGCGCACGCATCCTGCTGGCGGAGGACAATCCGATCAACGCGCTCTTGGCGCGGACGCTGCTCACGCGCGGCGGCGCGACCGTCGATGTCGTCGGCGATGGGGAAGAGGCCGTGGCGGCGGCGCAACTCGCGCCTTATGATTTGATCTTGCTCGATTTGCGGATGCCGCGGCTTGACGGGTTCGGCGCCGCGGCGCGCATTCGCGCCTTGCCGGGGCCGGCCGCCCACACCCCGCTCGTCGCGTTGACGGCGGACGCGGGCGAGGAGGAGCGCAACGCCGCGCTCGCCGCCGGCATGGACGATTTCATCACCAAGCCAGTCGATCAGAGCCGCCTCGCACGTGTCGCGGCCCGCTTTACTGGCAGGGCGAAAGCTGGTGCGGTCTGACGGCGCGCAGAGGCGCCGCGCCCAGAACAGGCAAGGAGTAAGGCATGACGGACGCCGCCGCGCCGCAAAAGCCAAAGGCGCCAGACATCATCGCCAGTTTGCGCAAGCCGAAGGCGGCGGCGATGGCGGCGTTCGGCTTCGCCTCCGGCTTGCCGTTCGCGATGGTCATCGGAACCTTGAACGCGTGGCTGGGCGAGGCTGGCGTCGATCTCGCCACGATCGGCGTGCTGTCCTGGATCAGCCTTGCTTATGCCTTCAAGTTCCTGTGGTCGCCCGCCGTCGATCGCATTCCGCCGCCGTTCCTGGCGCGGCTTGGGCGTCGGCGCGGCTGGATTCTGATTTGCCAGATCGTCATCGCGCTTTGCCTCGCCTTGATCGCTTCTCTCAATCCGGCGACTAATCTCGGCCTCTTCGCGATCGCCGCTGTGCTCGCCGCCTTTGCGTCGGCCACGCAGGACATCGTCATCGACGCATGGCGTATCGAAGCGGCCGATGATGGCGCGCCGCTCGATCTGCTCTCGGCGATTTATCAATTCGGCTATCGTACGGCCGCGCTCGTCGGCGGGGCGGGCGCGCTGATGCTGGCGGCGCGCATGTCGTGGAACGGGGTCTATCTCGTCGGCGCGGCGATCATGCTTGCGGCGATCATTGGCGCGCTCATGGCGCCGGAGCCGGAAACGCCGCTCGGCGCGCGCCGCTTGGGGCAGCGCCTCATCGAGCCGGGCGCGCTTGAGCCGCGCGTGCGTAATGCCGCGCTCATCCTTGTCCTCATCGGCTGGGCGTGGGCGATCATCACGCTTGGCGTGTTCATGGGCTCGGTGATCGGCGCCAATCCCGCCGATCCCAACAAGCCGAGCGCGCGCGCTTTCATGACCGAAACGGGTCCGTGGATTATCGTCGCCACGGTGATCTTTCCCGCCTTGATCGGCGCGACGCTCGATTGGATGCGCAAGAACGGTCGGCGCACCATCGCCGCGCCCTTGCCGCCGCCCAAGGGCGCGCAGGCGGCGTTTGATCATCTCTATGGCGCCATTCTTGAGCCCTTGGCCGAACTCGTCGGCCGGCTGCGTTTCGCGGCGATCCTCGCGCTCGCCTTGATCCTGCTCTATCGCATCACGGATTCCATTTGGGGTCCGCTGGCGTTTCCCTTCTATCTCACCGAACTGCGATACACGAATGACGAGGTGGCGTTCGCCTCGAAGATATTCGGCACCTTGATGACGATCCTCGGCATCGCGCTTGGCGGCGTCGCGCTGCTGCGCATCGGGCGCATGGCGGCGGTGACGATCGGGGCGGTGATCGCGGCGGCCAGCAATCTTCTCTATGCCGAATTGGCGCGCGGCGGCGCGGGGCTGGACGCGTTCTTGCACGCAACCGGGCTTTCTGCGTTGTTCGCCGCGTTCGGCATCGATGATCGCATGGGCCGCTTGCTGCTGGCGATCAGCGGCGAGAACATCGCGGGCGGTTTCGCGGGCGCGGCCTTTGTGGCGTATTTGTCGTCCATCGTGGTCAAGGATTACAGCGCGGTGCAATACGCGCTGCTCTCTTCGCTCACGCTCCTCGTCGGCTCGCTCGGGCGTGGGCCCGTCGGCGAGGCGGTCGAGCAGATCGGCTATGCGCCGGTGTTCGATTTCACGGCGCTGCTCGGCCTTGTCGCGGTGGCGTTGTGCCTCGCCGAATGGGCGCGGCAGGGCCTCGTGGCGCGGCGCGAAGCAAGCGCGGCCCCAAGCACCGCCTAGATGATCAGCCGCGCTGCGCGTCGAACGCGGCGATGGCCGCGAAATTGACGATGTCGCTCACCGTCGCGCCTAGCGGCGCGATCTGCACTGGCGCTTCAAGCCCAAGCAGCACCGGCCCGATCACTGTCGCGCCGCCCAGCACCGCCAAGAGATTGGTGGAGATCGAGGCCGAATGGATCGCCGGCATGATCAGCACATTGGCCGGCTCCGATAGGCGAGAGAACGGAAACAGGCGCCGCGCATCAGGATTGAGCGCAACTTCCGGGCTCATCTCGCCTTCATATTCGAAGTCGAGATCCTCACGCCGATCGAGAAGCGTGACCGCGTCGCGAATTTTTTCCGAACGCTCCATGCGCGGATTGCCGAACGTGGAATGCGATACGAACGCCACGCGCGGCGTCACGCCATAGCGGCGCGCGCCGGCGGCCGCCTGGATGGCGATCTGGGCGAGCTCCGCGGCGTCCGGGAATTCGGCGATATTGGTGTCGGCGATGAAGATGGTGCGCCCGCGTGACAACACGATGGACATGCCGATCATGCGCCCGCCGCGCGCGGGATCGAGCACGCGGCGCACATCCTCGAGCGCGGTCGCGTAATTGCGCGTCGTGCCCGTCACCATGCCGTCGGCGTGACCCAACGCCACCATGCAGGCGCCGAACACGTTGCGGTCCTGATTGACCAGCCGCTGCGCGTCGCGATGCAAGAGCCCGTAGCGCTGCTGGCGCTTATAGATGAGGTCCGTGTAGGCGGGGTTCTGATCGGAGACGCGCGCATTGACGATGCGCAGCCCCGCATCTTCCGGCACGCCGACAAGCGCCATGTTGCGCGCCACTTGTTCGTCCCGGCCGACGAGGATCGCTTCGCCCAGACCGAGCTCCTGGAACGCATAAGCTGCGCGAATGACGCTGGGCTCTTCGCCTTCGGCGAACACGATGCGCTTGGGCTCGCGGCGCACGGCGGTTTGGATGCGCTGCTGAAGCGCCGCCGTCGGATCGAGCCGCTGCGCGAGGCTCTCGCGATAGGCTTCCATGTCCGCGATGGGTTTGCGCGCGACGCCAGTGTCCATCGCCGCTTGCGCGACATAGGGCGGCACGGTGGCGATGAGGCGCGGATCGAATGGCGTTGGAATGATGTAGCTGGGGCCGAATTTCAGCCTCCGGCCATGATAGGCGGCGGCCACTTCGTCGGGCACGTCCTCCTTGGCGAGTTCAGCCAGCGCGCGCGCCGCCGCGACCTTCATTTCCTCGTTGATCGTGCGTGCGCGCACATCGAGCGCGCCACGGAAAATGTAGGGAAAGCCGAGAACATTATTGACCTGGTTGGGGTAGTCCGAACGGCCCGTGGCCATGATCGCGTCATTGCGCACGGAGAGCACATCCTCCGGCGTGATTTCCGGATCGGGATTGGCCATGGCGAAGATGATGGGCTTGGGCGCCATCGATTTCACCATCTCCTTGGTCACCGCGCCGGCGACGGAGAGGCCGAAGAAGCAATCGGCGCCCGCCATGGCGTCCGCCAAAGTGCGATGCTTCGTGTCGGCGGCGAGCGCGGCTTTGAACTGATCCATGCCTTGGGTGCGACCGCGATAGATCACGCCCTTTGAATCGCACACGATCACGTTCTCGGCGCGCACACCCAGATGCTTGGCGAGATTGACGCACGATATGCCGGCCGCGCCCGCGCCATTCACCACCATCTTGAGGTCCGACATGCGTCGGCCCGTGATTTCGCACGCGTTCAACAGGCCCGCGATGGCGATGATCGCGGTGCCGTGCTGGTCGTCGTGGAAAACGGGAATGTCGAGATCGTCGCGCAGCCGCGCCTCGATTTCAAAGCATTCCGGCGCCTTGATGTCTTCAAGATTGATGCCGCCGAATGTCGGCCCGATATTGCGCACCGTGGTGATGAGCTCCTCGGTGTCCTGCGTGGTCACTTCGATGTCGATGGAATCGACGTCCGCGAAGCGCTTGAAGAGAACGCTCTTGCCCTCCATCACCGGCTTGGACGCCATGGCCCCCAGATTGCCGAGGCCGAGAATGGCGGTGCCGTTGGAAATCACCGCGACCAGATTGCCCTTGGCGGTGTAATCGTAGGCGCGGTCCGGATCTTCGGCGATCGCCTTCACCGGCACCGCGACGCCGGGCGAATAGGCCAGCGAAAGATCGCGCTGCGTCGCCATCGGCTTGGTTGGGGTGACGGAGAGCTTGCCGGCCGGCGCGGCGCGGTGGAAGGCGAGCGCTTCCTCGTCGGTGAAGGTGCGTTTCTCTTCGGACATGGAGGCGGGCCGGCCCTTTCAGAATAAGTGCGGGCGCAACCTAGTCTGCGTCCGATCGCGGTGAAAGCGGCTTTCCTGTCGCCCTCGCCGCCGCTTCGTCGCGCGGTCCCGTCCAGCGCAGGAGGCAGGCGAGGGCGGCGCCGAGAACGATGACGATCGCCATCGGCCGTGGCGTGCCGTCATGGAAGAAGCCGGTGAGCGCGCCGAGCGCGCCGCCCGCGGCGAACGACATCGCCCCTTGGAGGGCCGAAACGGCGCCCGAGCGGATGGGATCTTCCCCTTGGGCGAGGGCGGCGGCGTTGGGGGCGATGAAGGGGAGCGCGCCGATCAGAAAGAAGATCGCCGTCAGCACGGGCCATTTGCCGCCGTCCGACAGAACCACGCCCGCGAGGATCAGGGAAAGCGCGAAAGCGACGATCACCGCCACGTTGAGAATGCGCGCGGGGTGGAAGCGCCCAAGCAAGAAGCCGTTCACTTGCGCCGCAGCCACGAACACGATGGCGTTCGCGCCGAAATAATAGCCGAATTCCGTCGGCGCCACGCCGTAAATCTCGATGATCAGGTGCGGGGCGTTGGACAAATAGGTGAAGAAGCTGGCGCTGCCGCTCGCGCCCACGAGGGCGGTGCGCATGAGCGGCCCGTTGCGCAGCAGCGCGCCTGTCGCCTGCAGAAGATTTTCGCCGCGCGCATTTTGCGCGGTGGCTTCGCTCCGTGTTTCGGGGAGGCGCCAAAGCGCGAGCGCGAACACCAACGCCGCGAAACCCGTCACCACATAGAAAATGGCGCGCCACCCGCTTGCCTCGACGAGCCAGCCGCCAAGGATGGGCGCGAGAATCGGCGCAAGGCCCATGATCAGCATCAGGCGCGCCATGTAGCGCGCGCCGGTGCGCACATCGCGCATGTCGAACACGATGGCGCGGGCGATCACCATGCCGGACGCGGCGCCGAAGGCTTGCAGGAAGCGGAACGCGATCAGGGTTTCGATCGTAGGCGCGAGGGCGCAGCCGAGGGAGGCGAGCGCATAGAGCGCAAGCCCTGCGAATAGGGGCGGGCGCCGGCCGAACCGGTCCGAGGCCGACCCATAGGCGAATTGCCCGACGGCCGCGCCCAGGAGAAACGCCGAAAGCGTCAGCTGAACCGCGCCGGAGGACGCTCCAAAATCCTCTCCGATCGCAGGCATGGCGGGGAGGTAGAGGTCCATCGCCACGGGGAGGAAGGCCACCAGCGCGCCGAGGATCAGGAAAAGCAGTGCGGCGGACGGCGCCGGCGGGGCGGTCCGCACGCTGGTCTCGGTTGCGCGCATGGCGAGGCTTTTGGACCGAATTGGCCGGCGGCGCCAGCGGCGCACGGCTCGCGGTCCGCCGACTTAGCCGCTAAGCCTCCCCCACATGGCTGATTCCGCCGCCCCCGCACCCGAGAATGGCGCGCGCGCAGAGCGGGCGCCCTCGCCCTTCATGGCGCAATATTTGGCGGCCAAGGCCGACCATCCGGACGCGCTTTTGTTTTTCCGGATGGGCGATTTCTACGAATTGTTCTTCGAGGACGCGGAAAAGGCCGCCGCCATTCTGGGCATCACGCTGACCAAGCGCGGTCAGCACAAGGGCGAGGACATCCCCATGGCCGGGGTGCCCTGGCATCAGGCCGAAACCTATCTGGCGCGGCTTATTCGCGGGGGTTGCCGCGTGGCGATCTGCGAGCAGGTCGAAGACCCCGCGGAGGCGCGCAAACGCGGCTCTAAATCGATCGTGCGCCGCGAGGTGGTGCGCGTCGTCACACCCGGCACGCTGACCGAGGACGGTCTCCTCGATGCGCACTCACCGAACCGTCTCGCCGCGTTTGTCCGCGCGGGCGCGGAGGCCGCGCTCGCGGTGGCGGACGTGTCCACGGGATCGCTCGAAGTGGAGGCGTTCGCGGCGGAGCGGCTTGAGGAGCGCGTGGCGGGGCTGGCGCCGGCCGAACTGCTTGCGACCGACGCCGACGAGAAGGCCGCCGCCGCAGCCGCCTTGGCGGGCGGCGCGGCGATGACCATTCGCCCCGCCGCGAAGGCGGATGCGAAATTCGGGCGGCGCCGGCTCTTGGCGCTGTTCGAAGTGTCCACGCTCGACGGCTTCGGCGCGTTCAGCGATGTCGAATTGTCGGCGCTGGGCCTGCTGATCGATTATGTGGAGCTGACCCAGGCGGGCGCGGCGCCGCGGCTTGCGCCGCCGAAGCGGCGTGCGGCCGCGCAGGCGATGGCGATCGATGCGGCGACGCGCGCGGCGTTGGAGATCGACCGCGCTCAGCGCGGCGGGCGTGAAGGCTCGCTGCTCGCCGCGATCGACCGCACCGTCACGCCGGGCGGGGCGCGCCTTTTGGCCGAACGCCTCGCCGCGCCCCTTCTGGACCCCGCCGCGATTCGCGCGCGGCACGACAGTGTGGATTTCTTCGTTCAAGCGTCCGACCGGCGCGCGACGGTGCGCACGCATTTGCGCGGCGCCGGCGACTTGGCGCGCGCGCTGACGCGGCTGCTCTTGGGGCGCGGCGGCCCGCGCGATCTCGCAGCCCTTCTGACGGCGATCCGCGCGGGCGAGCGCGCGGCCGCGCTCCTCGTGGGCGTGACCGCGCAGGCGCCGGAAGAGATCGAGGCGGCGTGCGCCGCGTTGAGCACGATCGCCAACCCCCAGCTCGCGGGCCTGATGCAGAGCCTGGAGCGGGCGCTCGCGTCCGATCTGCCGCTTTTGAGCCGTGACGGCGGCTTCATCGCCAGCGGTTACGACATGGCGCTCGATGAACAGCGTGCGCTGCGCGATGATTCGCGACGCGTCATCGCCGGCCTTCAGACGCGCTACGCTGAAGAAACGGGACTCGCCGGGCTGAAGCTGCGCCACAATGGCGTGCTGGGTTATCATATCGACGCCACGCCCAAGCAGGCCGAGACGTTGTTCGCCGCGCCTCTGTCGGCGCGGTTCATCCACCGACAAACCAACGCCAATTCGATCCGCTTCACCACCAATGAATTGATCGAGCTCGATGCGAAGATCGCGCGCGCGGGCGATGTGGCGCTGGCGCGGGAGCTCGAACTGTTCAGAGGGTTCGCCGCCGAGGCGGCAGCATGCGCAATCGCGTTGCGCGCGGCGGCGGAGGCGCTGGCGGTTCTGGACGTGTCGGCCGCGCTCGCCGAATGGGCCGAGGAGGCCGGCGCGGTTCGCCCCGAGATCGACGACAGCAAGGCTTTGATCGCCGACGGCGCGCGCCATCCCGTGGTGGAGGCGGCGCTGCGCCGGCAGGGCGCGGGGTTCACGCCGAACGACACGCGGCTCGACGGCGCGGGCCAGGCCGGACCGCGCCTGCTCTTGATCACCGGTCCCAATATGGCCGGCAAGAGCACCTATCTGCGCCAGACCGCGCTCTTGGCGGTGTTGGCGCAGGCGGGCGCGTTCGTGCCGGCGCGCCGCGCGCGTTTGGGCGTGGTGGATCGCTTGTTCGCCCGCGTCGGCGCGAGCGATGACCTCGCTCGTGGGCGCTCCACCTTCATGATGGAGATGATCGAGACGGCAGCCATTCTTAATCAGGCCGGTCCGCGCGCGCTGGTGGTTCTCGATGAGATCGGCCGCGGCACCGCCACCTTCGACGGTCTCGCGATCGCCTGGGCGACCGCCGAGCATTTGCATGATCAGAATAAGTGCCGCGCCCTGTTCGCCACGCATTATCATGAGCTTACGGTCTTGGCCGAGCGTCTGCAGGCGACCGCGAACGCGCATCTGCGCGCCAAGGAATGGAAGGGCGACCTTGTCTTCCTGCACGAGGTGGCGCCCGGCGCGGCGGATCGCTCTTATGGCGTCCAGGTCGCCAAGCTCGCCGGCGCGCCGCGTTCGGTGATCGACCGCGCGCGGGCTGTGCTGCAAAGGCTCGAGGCCGGAAAGTCCGGAAAGGTGATCGATCCGGGAGAGGCGTTGCCGCTCTTCGCGGCGCCCCTGGAGCCAAGCGCCGTCGAAGAAGCGCTGGCGCGAATCGATCCCGATTCGCTGACACCGAAAGAAGCGCTGGACGCCCTCTACGCGCTACGCGCGCTGCTGAAGACCTGACGAAGGCGGCCTATTGGCCGCTCTGTTCCATCAGATTGGGGCGTTGATCGGCTTGGCGCTGAATTTCCTGCACCGCCATGCCCTGGGTGACGGCGTTGACCGCCGTCGGCAGCGTCGCCACCGTCGCCACATACATCATATAGGCGCCAAGGCAGGCGCCGATCACAAGACCTGCGATTCCCCAGGTCGAGGCGGCGAACCAATAGGCGGAGGAGCGCTCGCGCTTGAATTGCGCGCGCAGCAGCTTCTCCTCAAACATCGGGTCATAATGGCGGGCTTCGAGCTCATGAACGGGCCGAATCTTCGGGTCGCCGTCCACCGTCGTGAGACGCGCGCCGCGTGAGCTCGCCATGATCCTTACTCCCCAAAACAGCAACAGGCTTCGCAGTATCCCGCGCCGGCCCCAGACGCTCGCTTTGACGGCGAATTGAGGCAAGTTCGGGGCGTTTGGTTAACCTGTCCGTCATATGGCTTAAGGTTAACCTAACGCCGAAACCATTAAGCCATGCACCTGTGCACGCTGCCCGCGATTTTCAACAAGTGCATCGCTTGAGCTGGGGATTGCCTATATTGGCGGCCGCATGCCCGTTTCCTTGAAGCCCGCCCGGATCGAGTTCGTCGTCGACGGGATGAAGCTGCGCTCGCAGCTCACCGCCGCGGCCCGCGCTTATGGCGCGGAATCGCCGGAGCTGCGCAAACGGGCGCAGCAACTCCTGCACGGCGCGCTGTTTCGCGGCCGCCTGGTGGCGAAGGAGCGCCTGGAGGCCGGCGAGAACGGCGCGGCCGTCGCGCGCCTCTTAGCGCTGGTGGCGGACGAGGTGATCGCCGCGCTCTATGATTTCACCACGGTGCACATGTTCCGATCGCGCAACCCCACCGAGGGCGAGCGGTTCGCGGTTCTGGCGGTAGGCGGTTATGGGCGCGGGCAATTGGCGCCGTCCTCCGACATCGATCTCTTGTTTCTGCGCGGCTACAAGCAGAACGCCTGGATCGAGAGCGTGACGGAATACATGCTCTACATGCTCTGGGACATGGGCCTGAAGGTCGGCCATGCGTCGCGCACGGTCGATGAGAGCCTAAGGCTCGCCAGGCAGGACCACACGATCCAGACAGCGCTTCTCGAGGCGCGCCTGATCGTAGGCGACAAGGCGCTCGCGCAGAATTTACGCGAACGCTTCCAGCGCGACGTGGTCGCGAAAACGCACGCGGCGTTCGTCGCGGCCAAGCTGAAGGAGCGCGATGAGCGCCATACGCGCGCCGGCGCCTCGCGCTACATGGTCGAGCCCAACATCAAGGAGGGCAAGGGCGGCCTGCGCGATCTGCACACGCTCTTCTGGCTCGCCCGCCACCGTTACGGATTTGAGAAGCCTAAGGAGTTCGTGGATGCGGGCGTGTTCACAGCCGAGGAAATGAACATCGCCCGACGGTCCGAGGAATTTCTTCTCACCGTGCGGTGCCATTTGCATTACCTGACGGGCAGAGCCGAGGAACGGCTCAGCTTCGATGTGCAGCCGGAAATGGCCAGCCGGATGGGCTATGGAAAGCGCGGCGACCAGACCGGCGTCGAGCGCTTCATGAAGCGCTATTTTCTTATCGCCAAGCAGGTCGGCCAGCTCACGCGGGCGCTCTGCGCGAAACTCGAAGCCGAGCATGTCAAACCCGCGCCGATCGGTCTGAAACGCGGCGCATCCGAAGGGCGGGCCGACATCTGGACCGATGCGCCGGGCTTCCGCGTCGACGGTTATCGCGTCAACGTGGACCGGCCGGACGTCTTGGACGATCCGGTCAATCTCATCCGCTTGTTTCAGATCGCGGACCAGCGCGATCTCGACGTGCATCCCGCCCTGATCGGGGAGGCGGCGAAGCGTTTGAAACGCATCACGCCGAGCGTGCGCCGCGATCCCAAGGCGATCGAGGCCTTCCTGTCGGTGGCGGCGTCCGACCGCCATCCCGGCGCGGCTTTGCGGCTGATGAACGAGGCGGGCGTTCTCGGCCGGTTTCTTCCCGAATTCGGCCGCATCGTCGCGCAGATGCAATTCAATATGTACCACCATTTCACCGTGGACGAGCACACGCTGCGCGCCGTGGATTTCATCGCCGACATCGAGAAGGGCCGGCTGCAAGACGATCATCCGCTGGCCAGCGAAATCTTCTCCAAGATCATTCACCGGCGCGCGCTCTATCTGGCGATGTTGCTGCACGATACGGGCAAGGGCATCGGCGATCAGCAGATCGAGGGTGAAAAGAGCGCGCGCGGCGCCTGCGAGCGGCTTGGGCTGCCAGCTGAAGAGGTCGACCTCGTCGGCTGGCTTGTGCGTCATCATTTGGACATGAGCGATTTCGCGCAAAAGCGCGACATCGGCGATCCGCGCACCGTTGCGCAATTCGCGGAGATCGTCGGCTCGCCCGAGCGGTTGCGGCTGCTCCTCGTCCTGACGGTCGCGGATATTCGCGCGGTCGGTCCTGGCGTGTGGAATGGCTGGAAGGGCCAACTCCTGCGCGATCTTTATCACCTCACCGAAGCGGCCCTGCTCGGCGGGCGCAGCGACGAGGCCGGGATCGCGGCGCAATTGGCCGAGCGCGCCCTCGCCGCGAAGGAAAAGCTCGCCGCCGAAATCGGCGCTGACGGCGTGGCCGCGCTGTCAGGCTGGCTCGATCGCTTCGAGGACGCCTATTGGCTGGCCTTCGATCATGAGGCGCTGCGTTGGCACAGCCGCGAATTGCTGGCCGCGCGCCAAGGCGGCGAGACGATTCATGTCGGCGCGCGGCCACGGCCGGAACATGGCGTGACCGAATTGCTGGTGCACGCGCCCGACCGGCCCGGGCTTTTCGCAAGCCTGTGCGCGGCGGTCTCCGCCACCGGCGCGGATATCGCCGATGCGCGCGCGCACACTTCCAAAGACGGCCAGGCGTTCGATGTTTTTTCCGTGCAGACCGTGGATTTCAAACCGTTTGGCGGAAACGATCCCGCCGCGCTGAATGCGCTGATCACGCGCGTGCGCCGCGCGGCGCTCGAAGATCATCCAGCGCCCACGCCCAAACTGGCCTCGCGCCGCGCCGCCGCCTTCGCGATCGAGCCCTGGGTGCGCATCGACAATGACATTACGCCCCATGCCAGCGTTGTGGAGGTTTCAGGACGGGACCGTCCCGGCGTGCTGGCCGAGCTGGCTCACGTGTTCGCCAATTTGAGGATTGGTATTGTCTCCGCCCATATCGGCGCCTTGGGCGAGCGCTTGTCCGACGTGTTCTACGTGCAGGAGGCGGACGGCGCGCAAGTTATGTCCGCTTCTCGCATGAGCGAACTCAAGAACGGGCTCGAGGCGGCGCTGCGCGCGGGCGAGCCGGAGGCGCCCGCGGATCCCGCGCGACGCAAGCTGGCCGTGGCGCGCGCCAGCACGGGGCGCTAGGCCTCAACGAGAGCGGCGCGAATCGGGACGCCTTCGGGAGCGGCACTTTGAGCCTGGCGCGCAATACGGCGGTGATTGGCGGGCTGACGCTGGTGTCGCGCGTGCTCGGCTTCGCCCGCGATCTGGTGCTGGCCGCCGCCTTGGGCGCGGGGCCGATCGCGGACGCTTTCTTCGCGGCCTTGCGGTTTCCGAATTTGTTTCGCCGTCTGTTCGCCGAGGGCGCGTTCAGTCAGGCTTTCGTGCCGGTCTATTCCAAGACATTGGCCGGCGAGGGCGCGGAGCGCGCCGATGCGCTGGCGCGCGAGGCGCTGTCCGTGCTGCTGTTGGCGACAGGCGTTTTGTCGGCGCTGGCGATCTTCGCGATGGGCTCGATCAATCGGGTCTTGTTCGCCGGCTATGTCGACGATCCGCGCACCTTCGCTTTCGCGACGCTCTTATCGCAGATCACGATGCCCTATCTCGTGGCGATGAGCGCGGCGACGTTGTTCTCGGGCGTTCTCAATGCGCGGGGACGATTTTTCGTCGCCGCCGCCGCGCCGATCTTGCTGAACCTGTCCTTGCTCGTCGCCGTCATTCCTTATCGCAACAACCCGGAAGAGGCGGCCTTGGCCGCGGCGATCGCGGTCAGTGTGTCAGGGCTGTTGCAGGCGCTTTGGGTATGGATCGGCGCCCGCCGCGCCGGCATGGGCGGCGCATTCGCACTCCCGCGATTGACCGATGGCGTCAAGCGCCTTGCCGTGCTCGCCGTACCTGGCGCCATCGCCGGCGGCGCGCTGCAGATCAATATCATCGTCAGTCAAGCGCTCGCCTCGTTTGAAGAAGGCGCGATCACGTATCTCAACGTGGCTGATCGGCTCTATCAATTGCCGCTCGGATTGATCGGCATCGCCGTGGGCGTCGCCATGCTGCCGCGCTTGTCGCGGTTCGTGCAGGACAACGATTCCGAAGGCGCGCGCGGCGCGCTCGATGAGGCGGTGGCGCTGTCCATGGCGTTCACGTTGCCGGCGGCGGCGGCGCTGATGGCCATTCCCACGTTCTTGATCGATGCCCTGTTCGCGCGCGGCGCCTTCACAGCGGAAGATGCGCGCCAGGTCGGCGCGGCGCTCTTTCATTATGGCTGGGGCGTGCCGGCCTTCGTGCTCGCCAAGATTTACGCCCCCGCATTTTTTGCACGCGAGGATACGCGCGCGCCCATGCGGTACGCGCTCATCTCGATGGCGCTGAATGTATTGATCGGATCGGCGCTCTTTTTTGGCTTGCGCGCTGCGGGCGTGCCGGGCTTTCCCGGCCTTGCCATCGCCACCTCGGCGGCCGCGTGGGTGAATGTGGCGTTGATGGTGCGCGCGCTCGCGCAGCGCGGCGCCTATGCGCCTCGGGCGCCCGCCCTGTCACGCCTGGCGCGCATCATGCTCGCCGCCGCGGCGCTGGGCGCGCTGCTTGTGCTGGCCGGGCTTGAGCGGGCTCTACTCATAGACGTGTTCGGCCGCAAGGAATTCGCCATCGCGGCGATCATACTCGCCTGCGGGCTGATTTATTTCCCGTTGCTGTTTCTGATGCGGGCGGTGACGTTCGGCGAGGTGCGCCGCGCATTCCGCCGCGATCCGGGCCCGCGCGCCGAGGGGCCCGGCTTGCCGGGCGGCTTCGATGGCTGATATGAGCCGCGACAGGAGAAGAGTGATGCGCAAGCCGCAGACGCGATGGTGGAGCTAGCTTCCTGACGGGCCGCGATGCGTCGGCCCAAGCGCGTCTTCCTCGATCTGGAGTCCCTCTCATGTCCGACACGTCGGAACCTTCCGCCGCTTCCGCCTATCGCGGCCCGCAACGCGTCTTTTCCGGCATGCAGCCGACGAACGGCCTGCACCTTGGCAATTATCTTGGCGCGCTGGTGAAGTTCGTCGCCTTGCAGGACGTCTATCCCAGCATCTATTGCGTGGTGGATTTGCACGCCATCACGGCCGATCTCGATCCCAAGCGCCTCGCCGCGAACACGCGCGAAGTGGCGGCGGCTTATCTTGCCTGCGGCGTCGACCCCAAGCGTTCGATCATTTTCGTGCAATCAGCAGTGCGTGAGCATGCCGAGCTGGCATGGATCTTTAATTGCGTGGCGCGCATGGGTTGGCTTGAGCGCATGACGCAGTTCAAGGACAAGGCGGGCAAGCATGCCGAACGCTCAAGCGTTGGGCTGTTCACCTACCCCGTGCTGCAAGCGGCGGATATTCTCGCCTACAAGGCCACCCATGTGCCCGTGGGCGAAGATCAAAAGCAGCATTTGGAGCTGAGCCGAGACATCGCGCAGAAATTCAACAATGATTTCGATGCGCCGGGATTCTTCCCCTTGCCGGAGCCGCTGATCCAGGGTCCGGGCGCGCGGATCATGTCGCTGCGCGATGGGTCCAAGAAAATGTCGAAATCGGATCCCTCCGATCAATCGCGCATCAATCTCACGGATGATGCCGACACGATCGTGAATAAAATCAAGCGCGCCACCACCGATCCCCAGCCTCTGCCCGAAAGCTTGGAGGGACTTAAGGGCCGGCCCGAGGTTGAGAATCTTGTCGGCATCTATGCGGCCGTCGCCGGCGTCTCCGCCGAGAGCGTGCTCCAGGAATGGGGCGGCAAGGGATTCGGTGCGTTCAAGCCGGCCTTGGCCGAGCTTCTTGTGGCGAAACTCGCGCCAATCGCAGCCGAGATGCGCAAACTCAATGCCGATCAAGCAGAATTGGATGCTATCTTGCGCGACGGCGCGGAACGCGCTCGCGCAATCGCAGCGCCGGTTCTTGCCGAAACGCGGGCGGTTGTCGGCTTTTGGAGCTGAACATGCGCATGCTGATAGCGGCTGCTCTGGCTTGCCTTGCGGCGTCCTGCGCTCAGGAAAAACCCGCCGAGGCGGCTTTTCTAAGCGCGCCGGCGTCGGCGCCGACGCTGCAGGTGGAGGCGCTCGTCATCACCGACGACATCATCACCGCGCGCATCCGCAATAGCGGTCAGATGGCGGATCGCTTGATCGGCGCATCGTCTCCCTTTGCGCGCCGCATCGATCTCCGCGAGGCGCGCATCCGCGCGGATGGCGCGCTCGAAACGTTCGTCATCGCTTCCGGCGTGCCTCTCCCGCCGGCGTCGACGATCACGCTCTCTTTGGCGGGGCCGCACCTTAAGGCGACGGGCCTCGCTGCGCCGCTTGAAGCTGGCGCGCGCGCGCCCGTCATTCTTGTCTTCGAGCGTTCGGGCGCGGTGCAGTTCGAAGCGGTCGCCAGCGGCGCCCCCTGATGCAAGCGCGCGCCGCTTTCTCGCGTGTCGCGCAGGCGGCGGGACGTGTTTTGTCACGTCTCTTTCAACCCGCCACGGAAAAAAAGCCGATCGGCCTGCGCGCGCGGTTGGACCGAGGCGCCCGCGTTGCTGGCGGCTTTCTCCTCTCCATTCTGATCCTTGGCGGCGTCTCACTCTTTATCGTGGAGACCGCCAGTCGCCCACTTTTGGACACCGCGCCGATTGCATCCACGCCAGAGGATGGCGCGCGCACCGTGTCGGCCGCGCAGGCGCTTTTGTCGCTCCGCGCTCAGCGCGATCTGGATCTCGCCGCCGATCGCTTGCTGGCCACGGCCGCCTTGCGTCAGCGCGAGGCGCAAGTTTTCGGCGCCGCCGAACAGGTGGCGCAGCTTTATATCGGCGCCCTGATCGAGGTGCGGCGGGGCGCGCGCGATCCGCTGCTCGCCGCGGCGCGCCTTGAGAATTCGGCGGCTCCGGCGCAGCAGGCGGAGGCGCTCGCCCGCATGAACGCAGCCGTGGCGCGCCGCCAAATCGTTATCGACCGTTCTGATGAGGCGTTCCGCAGGCTCGCCGCGGCGGCGGCGGATTCTTGCGCGGCGCGCGCGGCGCGCTTGCAGCAATTCCAGCGCGGCGACGATGCGGACGCCGCTTTTCACGCCGCGCGTGGCGAGGCGTATGCGTGGCTCCTTCTGTTGCGCGCAGCGGCCGAAGACTCGCGTGAAACCGCAATTCTCGACGCGCCCTCCTATCAGCGCCTGATCGATGCGTTGGAGCGCGCCGCGCGCCGCAGGCCGGTGCTGTTCTTGCGCGATGCGCGTGGCGGCATGTTCGCGCCCAATGCGCTCGCGGAGATCGGCTTGGACCTGGCCGTCGCCGCGCAGGCGGCGTGGGCCTTGTCCTCGTCGTGAGCTAGCTGACTTGCGCGGTGATGTCCGCGAGCAGGTCAGCCGATCCCAGCGCGGATTCGCTCGCTTTGCGGCCCAGCGCGTGAAACGGCGGCACGAGTTCCGGCCCCTCGCCGGGCGGCAGCGGCGGTGAATAATAGCCCAGCGCGTAGGAGCCCAACGTATAGCCCAGCATGTCCTGCAGAGCGGGGTCGAGCGTGCGTGCGATCTCCGGCGGGCAGGAGAGATATTGGTTCTCCTCCTGGCGCAGCCAGCCCAGCGTATACGTCAGATTGAGGCCCCAGCGCTCTTCATTGGAGATGTTGGCGCCGCCGCCGTGAAACACGGTGCCGGTATAGATAAGTGCGGAACCGCGCTTCATTTCCGCCCACGTGATTTCGTCAGGCGTCGGTTCGCGTTGGTCGGGCCAATCGATCGAACCCGGCGCGACTTGCGTGGCGCCGTTCTCGCGCGTGAAATCGGTCAACGCCCAAATCGTGTTGAGTTGCGGCTCGATCCCTTTGAGATACGCGCCCCAAGCCCAGCGGTCGCGATGGATCGGCTGCGCCGCCTGTCCCGGCAAGATGCGGATCACCTGACTGAGGTGCAGCTGATAGCGCGTGCAATTCGGCTTGAGCACGGCGTCGCAAAGGCCGGCGATGCGCGCATCCATGACGACGGGCCGGATGCGCGGCGAACGCGCCACGAGCGCGCCGGTGCGGGTCGTGCGCGTGCCCGAAAAGCCGTCCTGACCTGGCTTTGTGGCCAACACATAGGGCGCGAGCTCTTCGCGCAGAGCGTCGGTTTCCGAGGGGCTGATGAGTCCCTCCAATATCAGCGCGCCATCGCGATCGAGCACGCGCATGACCTCCGGCGTCGGCGTATCGGCGGGCAATGTTTCGAGTTTCGGCATGATCGCCTCCTTGATTATTTCGGCGTGAGGCCGGCCAACATCAGCGCAAGGGTTTCGCGCTGGCGTTCGGGCGGCCAATCGTTGGGTTCGAGCGTCGCGCGCGTGCCGACGCCGTCGATCGCGGCCACGATGGCGTCGGCGGCGCGGCGCGCGTCGTCGTCCGGGAGCGAAAGCGCCTGGCGCAGCCCCTCGGCGAGACGGCCCATGATCTCCCGGTAATAGGCGCGATGCGTCGCGGCGAGCCGAGGCTCGTGAATGGCGCGGCCCCAGAAGGCCAGCCAGACGCGCCATTCATTGCGGCTCTCCGCGTCCACCGGCATGTACGCCATCACTTGATCGATGAGCGAGCGCCGATCCCCGTCGCGTTGGCGCTCAAGGATGCGCCGCGCCACTTCCGCGAGTGCGGCTTCGAGCAGGGCATCCTTGCCGTCGAAATAGTGCGTCACCGCCCCTGTGGTCACATGCGCGGCGAGGGCCACGTCGCGTAGCCGCGCGCCTTCGAGCCCGGCTTCCCCGATCCTCGTCATGGCGGCGCTGGCGATGGCCCGGCGTTGGGCGGTGTGGTCGACCGTTTTTGGCATAACAGTGATTATGCAAAAATCAGGCGGCGCGTCAAGCGGCGGCGGCCCGTGCTTTACGCCCGGAGCGGATTGCGACAGGCTGCCGCAATGACCGACGGGCCCGCCTGCCTGGTGATCGCCGATGAAAGCCGGGAATTTCCCGCGGCGCTCGCCTACGCCGCGCATCTGGCGAAGGCCGGCGGCTGGCGCCTTGTAATGTTGCGGGTGATCGAGCCCGCCGAGCCGGCCCCCTGGGTCAGCGTCGGCGAAGAAATGGACCGCCAGGCGCAAGCCAATGCGGAGGCGCTGCTGGAGCGCTTCGCGGCGGAGGCCTGGGCCGAGGCGGGCGTCTCGGCGCAAGGGATCATCCGAACGGGCGAGGTGCGCCGCGAACTGCGCCGCCTGATCGAGGACGACGCCTCGATCATTCTTCTCATCCTGGCCGCCGCAAGCGGCGCTGGCGGTCCGGGCCCTCTGGTGTCGGCCGTCGCCAAGGGACAAGGCTGGTCGGGCCGCGCCGTGCCGGTGATGATCGTCCCCGGCGCGATGGCGAAGGACGATATCCGCACGCTCGCTCAGAGCGCGCCGACGCCGGCGCCGGCCGCCTCCTGACCGCCTACGCTTGACCCCGCGCCCGTCGGGGCCCACTTCCAAATCATGTTCATTCAAACCGAATCCACGCCGAACCCCGAAACGCTGAAATTCCTTCCCGGGCGCGACGTGCTTGGCGCGGGCGGTCGCGATTTCAGCGATGTGGATGCGGCGTGGGCATCGCCCTTGGCGGCGGCGCTGTTCGCCATAGAGGGCGTGCGGCGAGTCTATCTGGGCCCTGATTTTCTCACCGTCGCGAAAGATCCCGATCGCGATTGGGCGCATCTGAAGCCGCATCTCCTGGCCGCGATCATGGAGCATTTCGTGGCTGAGCGGCCCGTGCTCGCCGACACGCAAGGCGCGGCGGCCGAGGAGGCGGAGATCATCTATGAGGGCGACGCGGCCGAGATCGTCAAAGAGCTCAAGGAATTGATCGAGGTGCGCGTGCGTCCCGCCGTGGCGCGCGACGGCGGCGACATCACGTTCCATTCCTGGGATCACGACAATGGCGTGGTGCGCCTCAACATGAAGGGCTCTTGCGCGGGCTGCCCGTCTTCGACGCTGACGCTGAAGCAGGGCATCGAAAACATGCTCCGCCATTACGTTCCCGAAGTGATGGCCGTGGAGCAGGTGGTGTGACGCGGCGCGTTCGCGCGCCATGATCATCCTCGCCATCGATACGGCGCTGGCGGCCTGCTCTGTCGGCCTAATTGAAAACGGCGTTGCGCGCTCGTGCATCAGCGAGCCGATGGCGCGCGGCCAGGCTGAGAGGCTCGCGCCGATGGCGCGCGAGGCGATGGACGCCGCCGGCGCCGCATTCTCGAGCATCGATCGCATCGCCGTCACCGTCGGCCCGGGTTCGTTCACCGGCGTGCGCGTTGGCGTTGCGTTCGCGCGCGGTTTGGCGCTCGCGCTGGCGCGTCCGTGCGTGGGCGTATCGACGCTTGAAGTTCTCGCCTTGCGGAACGGATCGGAAGGACTGCGCGGCGCGCTGATCGACACGCAGGGCGCGCTCTACGCGGCGCTCTATCGCGACGGCGTCGCCGTGCTGGGGCCGCTGCGCTGCGAGCGCGCGGAATCGGCCGCCGTTTTCGCGCGCGCCGCGCAAGGAGAAGAGTTTTCCCTGCGCGGACCGGGCGCGGGCGCCGCCGTGATCATCGGCGCTCGCCCAGAAGAGACGCAGGCGGGCGACGTGTTGACTCTCGCCGCGCTGGCGGCCGGCCGCGACCCCGCCGCGCATCCCCCGACGCCGGCCTATCTGCGCGCGGCGCTTGCATGATCGTCAGCGCGTTCGGCGCCGAAGGGGCGCCGCTCATGGCGGCGCTGCACAAGGAGGCGTTTGGCGATCCTTGGAGCGAGGGCGCTTTCGTCGACCTGATGGCGCGGTCCATCGCCTTCGCGTTCGCGGCGCATGAGGGCGATGCGCCCTTGGGGTTCATCCTCGCCTGGGCGCCGCTGCCGGACGCGGAAATCCTCACCCTGGCCGTGCGTCCCGATGCGCGCCGACGCGGCGTGGGCGCGGCGCTCACGGCCGCCGCGGCTGAGCGGGCCGTGAAAGCGGGCGCGAGCGGGCTTTACCTGGAGGTGGCGGCGGACAATCACGCCGCGCGGGCGCTTTATCAGCGGTCCGGCTTCGTCGAAACCGGCCGTCGACGCGGCTATTATGCGCGCGGCGTCGAACGAATCGACGCCATCTTGATGCGCAAGGCGTTGTCCGGCGCCGCATCGTGACCCGCCCCGTCTGGACTTGAGCCGGCCAGGGGCGCATATCCGGCGCGGAGTCGCACGCCATGGACCGCATTGAAAAGCTCTGCATCGAGAAGGGTATGCGCATGACGGAACAGCGCCGGGTGATCGCCCGCGTTCTGTCCACGTCCAAGGATCACCCCGATGTCGAGGAATTGCATCGCAGATCCTCGGCGATCGACCCCGGCATCTCCATCGCCACGGTCTATCGCACCGTTCGACTGTTCGAGGAGAGCGGCATCCTTGAGCGGCACGATTTTCGCGACGGCCGTTCCCGCTACGAAGAAACGCCCGAGGTCCATCACGACCATCTCATCGATATGAAATCAGGCAAGGTGGTGGAATTCGTCGATCCGGAAATCGAGCGCCTGCAGACGGAGATCGCGCGGCGCTTGGGCTATAAGTTGGTCGATCATCGGCTCGAATTGTACGGCGTGCCGCTGGACGAGCCTAAGCGCTGATCAGCGCCGCGCGCCGCGCGAAAAAATCGGGAAGCGTTTTCGCCACGCAGCCCGGATTGTCGATCACGATCCCTTCCGCCCGCAAAGCCGTTATGGCGAAAGACATTGCGATTCTGTGGTCCTCATAGGTTTCTATGATTGCGGGCTTAGGCGTCCCCGGCATGATCGTCAGCCCATCGCGCCTCTCTTCGACCGCGATGCCGAGCCGGCGCAGCTCATTGGCGACCGCGGCCACTCTGTCGGTCTCCTTCCAGCGCATATGCTCCACATTGCGAATGTCGACCGGCTCCTCGGCGAACGGCGCGATCGCGGCGAGCGTCGGCGCGGTGTCGGAGATGTCGTTCATGTCGAACGAGCCGCCCTTGAGGCGCGCAGGTCCACGCAATCGGATATGATCCGCCGCGCGTTCCACCACGCACCCCATCGCTTCCAGCACGTCGCAGAATTTGACATCGCCTTGGCGCGAGCCGGCGCCGAGACGGCGCACTGTCACGTCCCCGCCGGTGATGGCGGCGGCGGCGAAGAAATAGGAGGCGCTCGATGCGTCCGGTTCGATATCGTAGCGGCGCGCCGCGTAGCGCTGGCCCGCCGGCACGAAAAAGGAATTGTCTTCGAGCGCTCGCGCCTCAACGCCCCAATCGCGCATCAAGTGCAGGGTCATCGCGATATAGGAGGGCGACACCAAAGGCCCCGCCACGCGGATGCGTGTGTCGCGCCGCGCATAGGGGGAAATGAGCAGCACCCCGCTCAATTGCTGGCTCGTGCGCTCGGCTGAGAGCGTGATGTCGCCGCCAGGAAGCGCGCCGCCCGCGAGCGTGATCGGGTAGCAGCCCGGCGCGCCCTCATACTCGATCCGCGCGCCCCACGCCGCGAGCAGGTGGAACATTTCGCTCATCGGGCGCTTGCGCATGGCCTCCACCCCATCCAGCCGATAGGGCCCGCTTCCCAGCATCAAGAGGGGCGGTAGAAACCGCGCCGCCGTTCCGGCGTTGCCGAGAAAGATCTCGGCCATGTCCTGCAGGCCGCGCCCGCCATGACCGTCTATGGTGAATCGCGCGCCGATCTCGTCTTCGCGGACGGCCACGCCCAGGCGGCGCAGCGCCTCTGCGAAAATGCGGCTGTCCTCGCTATAGAGCGCGCCTTCAAGCTCGGAGCTGCCCTCGGCCAGCGCGGCGACCAGAAGCGCGCGATTGGTTAAGCTCTTGGAGCCGGGCAGCACGATCTCCGCGCGGATCGGTCCGCGCGCGGGGTCGAGAAGCAAGCGATGTGACGGATCGTTCATGGCTGGGCCGCGCCTGATACCATCGCCCGGGCCGCCGACAAAGGGCGCCGCGCTCGCGGACCTGGGCGTCTTGCTTGAGGGGCGCCGCCGCCACGCGCTATAAGACGGCTTGGCAGGACACAAGAACGGTTCGAATGGCGGACGCACATGCCCCTCACCAGGGGCGAGCCGGCGCAAAACGGCTCTATATCGAAACGCATGGCTGCCAGATGAACGCTTATGACAGCGAGCGCATGCGCGACGTGCTCGCGCCAATGGGCTATGTCGCCACGGACAAGCCGGACGACGCCGATCTCGTCGTCTTGAACACCTGCCACATCCGCGAGAAGGCGACCGAGAAGGTCTATTCCGAGATCGGCCGGCTGCGGGCCCACAAGGCGCGCCGCGCCGCCGAGGGCGCGGCGATGCAAATCGTCGTCGCCGGGTGCGTGGCGCAGGCCGAAGGGGCCGAGATCATAGCGCGGGCGCCGGCGGTGGATTTCGTCGTCGGCCCCCAAGCCTATCAGGACCTGCCGGCGCTGCTCAGCGGCGCGGCGGCATCGCGCGTCGCCGACGCGTTCGCGGCCGAGCGCAAATTCGAATCGCTGCCGGCGCGCGCCGTCGCCGCGCCCGCTGCGTTTCTCTCCATTCAGGAGGGCTGCGATAAATTCTGCACCTTCTGTGTCGTGCCCTATACGCGTGGGGCTGAGTATTCGCGCCCGGTCGACGCGATTCTCGCGGAGGCACAGGCCCTGGTCGACGGCGGCGTGCGCGAGCTCACATTGATCGGCCAGAACGTCAACGCTTATCGCGACGCGGACTCCAACACGGATTTCTCAGCACTTCTGCGCCGCATCGCGCGCATCGATGGTCTGGCGCGCCTGCGCTACACCACATCGCATCCCAGGGAGATGAGCCCGGACTTGATCGCGCTGCATGGCGCCGAGCCCAAGCTCATGCCGTTCCTGCATCTGCCCGTGCAAAGCGGCGCCGATCGCATCCTGCGCGCCATGAACAGGAAGCATGATGCAGCGCACTATCGCGCCATCGTCGCGGCGCTGCGCGCGGCGCGGCCCGATCTCGCGCTCTCCACCGACATCATCGTCGGCTTTCCCGGCGAGACGGACACGGATTTCGACGCCACGATGGCGCTTGTGGAAGAGGTCGGCTTCGCTTCGGCCTATTCGTTTAAGTATTCCCCGCGGCCTGGCACGCCTGCCGCGCAGATGGATGCGCAAGTGCCGGAGCCCGTGAAGGCGGCGCGCCTTGCCGCGTTGCAGGCGCTGCTGGCGGCTCAGCAACGCGCCTTCAATGAGGCGCAGATCGGCAAGACATTGCCTGTCCTGGTGGAGCGCGCGGGCCGCAAGCCTGGGCAGATGCACGGGCGTTCGCCCTATTTGCAGGCTGTCCATTTCGAGGCGCCCGCCGATTGCGTCGGCGCGATCGTCGAGGTGCGCATCGAAGGGGCCACGCAAAATTCCCTCACCGGGGCGCCGCGCGGGCGCATCGCGGCATGAGCATGTCCGCGCCGCAAGAGACGCGCACGCGCGTTGTCGCCATATCGGACAGCGCGGTCGCGCAGGCTGTGTTCGGCCCGCTGCATCGCCATCTGGCGCATATTCAAGAAGCGTTTCGCGATCCGGATGCGCCGCGCACGCGGCCCGCCTATCGCGTCACGCTCGATGCGCACGGCGATCAGATCACCTTGCGCGCCATCGAGGAGCGCGATCTCGATCGCGCGCAGCGCATTCTGGAGACGCTCGCCGCCCATGCGCGCCAGAAAGGTCGTTTGCGCGAAGGCGACGTTCTGGCCGCGATCGCTTTTTCCGAGGACGCCGCCGCGCGCGGCACGCCCCCCTCATTGCCGCAATTGGGCGGTCTCACCTTGCGCACGCCGCGTCAGGCGCACTACGCCGAAGCGCTGCGCGATGAGCGGCTCGATCTTGTGTTCGGCGTCGGCCCCGCCGGCACGGGCAAGACGTTTCTCGCCGTCGCCGCCGCCGTCGAGGCGATGAAGGCGGGCCGTTATGAGCGGATCGTCGTCACGCGTCCCGCCGTCGAAGCGGGCGAGAAGCTCGGCTATCTGCCCGGCGATTTCGAGGAAAAGGTCGATCCCTATTTTCAGCCCATTTGGGACGCCTTCCGCAGCCAGATGGGCGAGGCGGATTTGCGCAATCGGCGCGAGCGCAAGCAGATCGAGGTGGCGCCCATCGCCTTCATGCGCGGCCGCACCTTGGCGAATGCGTTTGTCATCGTCGACGAGGCGCAGAACGCCACAATCTTGCAGATGAAGATGGTCCTGACGCGGCTCGGCGAAGGCTCGCGCATGGTGGTCACGGGCGATCCCAGCCAGATCGATTTGCCGGGGTCGCAGGCGTCTGGCCTCGCGCACGCCCTGTCGATCCTGGAAGATGTGCCCGGCGTCGAGATCATTCGCTTCGCCGCGCAGGACGTCGTGCGTCACCGGCTCGTCGCCAGGATCATCGAGGCCTATGAGCGCGACGAGGGCCGCCGATGAAACTGGGCGTGTCCTTCCTTGGCGCGGATCGCGCATGGCGGGGGCGAAAGGCTTTGCTGCGCGCGGCGCTGAAGGCGGCCGCGGCGCATGAGGCGCGCGGGGGCGCCGTGTGCGTGCTGCTGGGAGACGATGCGGCCTTGCGCGCGCTCAATCGCGATTGGCGCGGCAAGGATCGGCCCACTAACGTTCTCTCATTTCCGTCCGCCAATCCCGACTATCTCGGCGATATCGCCCTGTCGCACGAAACGATCGCGCGCGAGGCCGACGCGCAAGGCAAGTCCTTTGAGGCGCACGCCGCGCATCTGGCCGTGCATGGCTACCTTCACCTCATCGGGTACGATCATGAGCGGGAAGACGAAGCCGAGATCATGGAGGCGCGTGAGCGCGCGATTCTCGCAATTCTCGGGATCGCGGATCCCTATATCGACGAAAGGACGGCGGATACGCCCGCCGCGCGCAGATGACAGAAACGGACCCCTCGGAATCTGAACCGCGAAGGCGAATCAGCGTGTTGCGTCAATTCGCCCGACGCCTGACACGCTTGATCGGCGGCGACGCCGCTGACGTCGCCGAGGAATTGAACGCGCGGGAGGATCGCGGCGGCGCGTTCGAAAACGCCCAGAAGGACATGATCCTCAAGGCCGCGCGTTTCGATATGCTCAAGGTTTATGACGTCATGCGCCCGCGCGCGGACATAATCGCGCTCGAGGCGTCCGCGACGCTCGGCGAGGCCGCGCGAGTCTTTTCTGAAAGCCAGCATTCGCGTTTGCCGATCTATCGCGAGACGCTGGACGATCCGCTGGGGCTCGTTCACGTGCGCGATGTGATGGCGCTCCTGGCGCCGGACGAAAACGGTCAGGCGCGGGCGAAATACTCGGATCGGGTTCTTACGCGCATCAAGCGCGACATGCTGTGCGTGCCGCCATCGATGCGCTTGTCGGCGCTGTTTCTGAAAATGCAGTCGAGCCGGTCGCATCTGGCGCTCGTCATCGATGAATATGGCGGCACCGATGGCCTCGTCTCGATGGAGGACCTTGTCGAGCAGATCGTCGGCGAGATCGACGACGAGCATGACGATGAAGACGCCGCACTCATTCAGACGCGCCCCGGCGGCGCGTTGGAAGCGGATGGGCGCGCCCCGATCGAGGATCTCGCGCGCGCATTGGGCGTCGATCTCGCGCTGCCCGAGCACGAGGACGAATTCGACACGGCGGGCGGGCTCGTCGTCGCGCTCGCGGGCCGCGTGCCGCAGCGCGGTGAAATACTGCATCACCCGGCCGGACTTGATCTTGAGGTGACGGACGCCGATCCAAGGCGGGTAAAGCGCTTGCGGATCAAGCGCGTCACGCCCGCTCTCGACGCCGCGGAAGAGCCGCCAGCCGCGAAGGCGCGCTGAGGCCGGCAGATGGCGCTTGCGTCGGCGCGCGGGGCGTCGCAAGCATCCGCGCTCTCATGAAGCCTGAAAGGACGTGCCGTGTCGCCTGCGCCTGAGCGGCTCTCGCGCATACATGCCTGGTTCGGCGCGCTTTCGCCCTTGCGTGCGGGCGCGGTGGCGGCGGGCGCCGGCGGCCTCGCCGCGCTGGGCTATGCGCCCTTGTTTCTCGCGCCCTTGTTCGCGGCGGGTCTCGTTGCGCTGGTCTGGCTGCTTGACGCGGCGATGGATCGGCCGCGCCGCTTGCGCGCTTTTTTTTGGCGCGCCTGGTGTTGGGGCGCGGGGCACGTCCTTGTCGGCATGCATTGGATCGCTTCGCCCTTCATGGTGGAGCCCGATTCCTGGGGCGTTGCGTGGGCTGTCCCGGCGGTGATCGCCTTCGCCGCGGGGCTCGCCCTGTTTTATGGCGCGGGCGCGGCGCTCGCGGCGCCGTTCTGGACCCGCGACGTGCGCCGCATTCCCGTCATCGCGGTCGCGTTGACGCTGTCTGAGCTGGCGCGTGGCCACCTCTTCACGGGGTTTCCCTGGAATCTGCCGGCCTATGTGTGGGAGGCCGGCACGCCCATTTCGCAGGCGGCGGCCTTCGTTGGCGCTTACGGGCTCACCGCGATCACCTTGTTGATCGCGGCCGCGCCCGCGTCGGTGGCCGATTCCGGTCCGGGCATGGGGCGGCGCTTTGCTCCCACCTTGGCGGCGGCCTTGGTGTTCGGTTTGATCTGGGGCGCGGGACAAAGCCGCATCGCCCGCGCGCCGGTGGTTCTGCCGGGCGAGACGCCCGTGGTGCGCGTCACCGATTCCGGCATGACGCAGGCCGAGAAATGGACGCGCCGCACGGATCAGGAATGGCGCGTGCTGGCGCGCTATCTCAGCGCCACCGGTTCGGCGGATGAGAGCCGCGCCTCCATCGTCATCTGGCCGGAGGGCGCGATCCCGGCGGTCAATTTCGTGATGCTGGAGAATCCCGAATTCCTCGCCGCCATCGGTCGAGGTCTCGGCGACCGCGCGCTCATCGCCGGCTTCGCGCGCCGCGCGCCGGCGGGCGAGACGCTTGTCTGGTACAATTCGGCGGGCCTAATTGACGGCGTGGCCGGAGAGACGCGCGTCGGTCAGATTTACGACAAGCACCATCTGGTGCCGTTCGGCGAATATATTCCGTTCTGGCCGGCGGTGCGCGCAACAGTGCAGACGCTCAATCGCCTTGGCGTGCCCATCGCGATCGCGCCGCTGCAGCAGATCGGCGAGGGCTTCGAGCCCGGCGCGCCGCCGACGCGTCTTATTGTGCCGGAGGCGCCGCCGGTTGTCGTGCTCATTTGTTATGAGGCGATTTTTCCAGGAATGACACCACGCGGTGCGGAACGCCCGGGCTGGATCGCGGTTGTGACCAACGATGCATGGTTTGGCGGATGGAGCGGCCCGCAGCAGCATTTCAACATCGCCCGGTATCGGTCGATCGAGGAAGGTTTGCCCATGGCCCGCGCCGCATCAGGCGGCGTCTCCGGGATCGTCGACGGCCTCGGCCGCGCGGTGCGCGCCACGGATCGGGCGGGCGGTTTCGCCGAAGCCCAGCTGCCTCGCGCCCTTCCTGAGACACCATTCTCGCGGTGGGGATTTATGTTGACGATGGTTCTAATCGGGGCCATCGCCGCGCTGCGACTTGCGCCCTTGGGCGCCGGGAAGGGTATTGGATCATGACCGATGAGCGGATCGCCAACGCCGTCGACCGACGACTCGGTCAACGGGTTCGCAGCCGTCGCCTGGAAATCGGCATGAGCCAGGAAAAGCTCGCCGACCTATTGGGCGTCACGTTCCAGCAGGTGCAGAAATACGAGAAAGGCATCAATCGGATCGCAGCCTCACGCCTGTTCGACATTTCGGCCGCGCTCGACGTTCCTATTTCCGCTTTCTTCGAGGGGCTCTCGCCCGCGCGCGTCGGCGGTGTGGCCGAGGAGCCGTCCGAAGGCTTCGTCCATGACGTGCTCGCCACGCCCGAGGGCTTGCAACTGGTGTCTCTGTTCGCGGCGATCGACAGCCCCAAGGTGCGAAAGCGAGTCGTCGAACTGGTGCGCGCGATCGTGGAGCAGAAAGAGGCGGAATAGAGCCTCAGCGCGGCGGAATGAGGATGAGCCCCTGGCCCGTCGGCAGCGTTGCGATGGAGACGTTCCGCGCCGCCGCGAACGCATTCCAACCGTCATATTGTGGTCGGTGGCCGTGAAAGCCGTAATCGTCCAACACGACGACGGCGCCCGGCGATAGCTTCGGCCAGAGGCGCTCGGCCGTCTCTAACTCCGCCGAGGCGACATTCAAATCCATGCTGAGAAAGGCGATCGCATCGATCTCGACTTGATCGAGGCTGCCCGGCAGCACGCCGCGCACCAGACGCGCGTTCGGATAGGGTTCGAACACAGCCTGGGCCACCTTGAAGGAATCGAAATTGTAGACGCGTTCGTTCCAGCCGCGCGACATCGCCTGTTCCTCCTCCCGCACCGCGCTCACGGGGATTCCCTCGAACGTGTCGAACAGGAAAAAGCGCTTCTCGCTCCGCGAAAGGTCGGTCAGCGCATAGATCATCGAAGAGAAGAGGCCCGTATTCACACCGCATTCGACGAAATCGCCAGGCACTTGGAGCGCGTGGCGCGCGGCCCAAACGCTGATATGCGCGCGCCAGCGCACGTCCGGCGTACCGCCCGGCCAATAGGGCTCGTTCAGCGCGGCGACTCGCGCCCACGCCTCGGCGAAGGCCGGATCGCGCATGAAGCTGATATTCTTGTTCGCGACGGCGGTGCCGTCAGCGGAGAAGTGCGCTTCGAATATATGCGTGGCGGGCTTGATCGGCTGGGTCATGGATCGTCCCTCGACGGCAAGCGCCGCGTTGCCTTGCGCGCGCCCCGGGGATAGAGGGGGCGCACTTTGTTTTTAGGAGCGTCCGTCCATGGCCCGCAAGAAGATCGCCCTTATCGGTTCCGGCATGATCGGGGGCACGCTGGCGCACATTTGCGCGCGCGAGGAATTGGGCGACGTGACCCTGTTCGACATCGCCGAGGGCCTGCCGCAAGGCAAGGGGCTCGACATCGCCGAGGCGAGCCCGGTGTTCGGCAAGGACAGCGCGCTTAAGGGCGTCAACGATTATGCGGGAATCGCGGGGGCCGATGTCGCCATCGTCACCGCCGGCGTGCCGCGCAAGCCCGGCATGAGCCGCGACGATCTTCTCGGCATCAATCTCAAGGTGATGAAGGCGGTGGGCGAGGGCCTGAAGGCGCACGCGCCGAACGCTTTCGTCATCTGCATCACCAATCCGCTCGACGCGATGGTGTGGGCGCTGCGTGAATTTTCCGGCTTCAAGGCGAATATGGTGGTCGGCATGGCCGGCGTGCTCGACAGCGCGCGCTTCCGCTATTTCCTCGCTGAACGACTCGGCGTGTCGGTGGAGGACATTCACGCCTGGACGCTGGGCGGCCATGGCGACGACATGGTGCCGATGGTGCGCTATTCGACCGTCGGCGGCTTGCCGCTGCCCGAGCTCGTCAAGCAAGGCGCGCTCAGCCAGGACGAGCTGGACGCCATCGTCAAGCGCACGCGCGGCGGCGGCGCCGAGATCGTCAATCTCCTGAAGACCGGCTCGGCCTATTATGCGCCGGCCGAAAGCGCTATCGCGATGGCCAAGAGCTATCTTTTGGACAAGAAGCGCGTTCTGCCCTGCGCCGCCCATCTCACGGGCCAATATGGCGTGAGCGACATGTATGTCGGCGTGCCCTGCGTCATCGGCGCCGGCGGTGTCGAACGCATCATCGAATTCCCGATGGACGATGGCGAGAAGGCCATGTTCCAGAAGAGCGTCGACAGCGTCATGGGCCTCGTTAAGGCGTGCAAGGAGATCGAGCCGAGCCTTGCTTAAAGTGCGAGCTCCATCCTGATATTGCAGCGCGCATAGCTCGAATCGTGCCCTTCGCCGTCTTCGAGGCGGCGAAAGCCGGTCTTGGTGTAAAGCGCGATGGCGCTCTCCAGGCGCGTATTGCTTTCCAGATAGACCTTGCGCGCGCCGAGTTTCCGCGCGTGCGCGATCGCGACGGCCATCAGCGCGCCGCCGGCGCCCGTGCCGCGCAGATCCTCGCGCACCGTCATTTTCGCGAGCTCGTACACATCATCGCCCATCGGCACGAGCGCGGCGGTGGCGACGCACACGCCGTCCTTCTCGCCGACCACGATGGCGCCGCCCTTATCGATCACCGCGCTTCGCGGATGATCGAGCGTTGCGTAATCGCCGGGCTCCATCGCGAAATGCTTGGCGATCCAAACCTCGTTCAGCGCGCGGAACGCCGCCGCGTCGCGATCCTCGAACAAGCGGAATGTGATGCCGCTCATGGCTTGGCCCTCCTTGAAGTTTTCTTGGCGCGGATGCGCTGATCGAGCGGGGTGTCGGCGAGCGCGCGCTCCACATGCGCGATCTGCGCAAGAAAATCGCCGCGCGCGCCGTCCACGAGGTTTTGCGCCGCCGCCTCCACGCGCGGAAGATAATCGGCGCGTAGCTTGGCGATCAGCGCCGCGCCGGCGCGGCTCAGCCGCAGCTCCGTTTGGCGCGCGTCGGCCGCGCTTTCGAAGGCGTCGATATGGCCGGCGGCGCGCAAGAGATTGATCGCGCGCGTCATCGCCGGCTGGCTGACGCCCATGCGCTCGGCCGCCTGCGTCATGTAGGGCGTCCTGTCCTTGTAGACG
>CAZLWK010000016.1:0-6440 GCA_964563395.1 uncultured Caulobacteraceae bacterium | reverse complement strand
CCATAATGATCCACGCAGAGCATCAAGATCACTTGCGCGGGCGTAAGATTATAGCCTTCCGCGGCGATCGCCGCGCCGGCCTGCGCCAGCATCGTGTCGGAGAGCCGTTTAAGCCTGCTGCCCAGCGCCAGTACGCCCAGGGCGGCGATCGCATCGTCAGCATCGCTTTGCATAAGCTGTTATATAACGCGCTATGCAAAGTGCGTCAAGCGGGCGCTAGGCGCTGGCCTTGCGGAGATAGTCCATCAGCGGCCCTGCGTCCGCGAACGCCTTGGCGACTAGTCCGACGAAGCCGGGCTTTGCGGCCTCTTCTTCGTTGCTTTCTTGCGTCACGAAGAAGCTCTTCTTTTTGATGTCCTCGATCAGCGGGTGATCGGGGGAAAAGCCGCGCGGGGCCTTCGCCAGCGGATCGCCATCCTCCAGCGCGCCGAACGCGCGTTTGATGCTCGCCGCGTCGCGCGCCTTCTTCCACGCCGCCGGGTGTTCGGCGATATGCGTGCGGATGCGGTGAAGCGTTTGCGGGTCGGGCAGGTACATGCCCCCGCCGTAAAACACATTGCCTGGCTCCAGATGCAGATAGAAGCCGGGGGCGTGGACGTCCTTGCCGCCGATATGGCGGAAATGCGCGCTCGCCTGCGTCTTGTAGGGCGTCTTGTCCTTGGAGAAGCGGGTGTCGCGATAGATGCGGAACATGGAGCCGCCATTCGCGCGCGGATCGAATCGATAGTCTGGCAGCGTCTTGGCCGCTTTCTCGCCAAGGGCGACAATGAAATCCTCCATCGGCGCGACGATGACGGCCTTGTAGCGCTCCTTGTGGGCCTCGAACCAGGCGCGGTCATTGTTCTTCTTCAGATCGCGCAGGAATTTGAAAAAGTCCTTGTTGAAGCCGGTGAATGCCATGTCTGCTCCTGGCGCGTGGTCATGACTGCGATCGCCCACCCTAGCAGACTTTGGCCGATGTAGGATTGCGCGCGCGGCTTCGCTTTGAGCCCAAACCATGGTGTAGTCGCTTCATGCTCGGGCCTACCCTCGAAACCGAACGCCTGATTTTGCGTCCGCCGAACGCGGACGATCTTGAAGGCTTCGTGCGCTTCTCCGCCGATCCGGAGGCGACGCGCTTTCTCGGCGGGCCTGGTTCTCCGCCGGCGGTTTGGCGCAGCGTCGCGCAATTGATCGGCGCATGGACGCTGCGCGGCTTCTCCATGTTCTCCTTTATCGAGAAGGAGACTGGCCAATGGGTCGGGCGTGGCGGGCCGTGGCGCCCGGAAGGGTGGCCAGGCAATGAGATCGGCTGGGCGATCACGCCGCACGCGCAGCGCAAGGGCTATGCGCGCGAAGCCTCGATCGCCTGCCTCGATTATGCCTTCACCACGCTGGGTTGGGACGAGGTGATCCATTGCATCGATCCGCGAAACGTCGCGTCGATCGCGGTGGCGCACGCCATCGGGTCGCGGCTTCTGCGCACGCAGGTCTCCGCGCCGCCGCCGCACGAGGACGTGGTGTGGGATATTTACGGCCAGACGCGCGCCGACTGGCGTGCGCGTCGCCATGGAGCTTGAAACGCCGCGCCTGCGCTTACGCCAATGGCGGGAAAGCGATCTCGATTCCTTCGCCGCGATGATGGCCGACGCCGATGTCGCGCGCTTTCTCACCGTGGATCAACGTCCGATGGATCGCGTCACGGCGTGGCGCAACATGGCGATCTTCGCCGGACATTGGGCGCTGAAGGGCTATGGCTTGTTCGTCGTCGAATCGAAGGATGAGCGCCGTTTCGTCGGCCGCGTCGGATGCTGGAATCCGGAAGGCTGGGTCGGGTTCGAATTGGGCTGGGGTCTTGCGCGGCCGCATTGGGGCCAAGGCTATGCGCTCGAGGCCGCGCGCGCGGCGGGCGATTGGGCGTTCGCGGCATTCGCCCCGCCGCGTCTCGTCAGCCTCATTCATGTCGACAATCGCCGCTCGCAAGCCTTGGCCGCGCGGCTCGGCATGAGGCGCGGCGATCTCACGCTTCATGCCGGCATGCCGCACGCGATCTGGTCGATCGACGCCGCGCATTGGGCCGCCGAGCGGCGCGTTTAGTCGGGCATGTAAAGGAACGCCCCGCACAGTCGGCTGTCGCGCGCCTCGGGGCCTGGCATGTCGGCGCCGGAAAAGAACAGCGCCGTCACCTGCGTCGGCGCGGCGTCCCGCGCGAGCGCGACGAAGGTCGCGGGCGCGCCGCCGCAGACGGGCTGATAGGCCGCGCCAGCGTCGGCGCGTTCCACAAGGATGCGGCGCAGTTCGATCCGAATGTCGCCGAGGCCCGGCGTGAAGGCCGCGAACGGATCTCCGCCGGCGATAACGGAATCATTCGGCAGCGCCGCGCCCGCATAGGCCGTTTCGAGCCGCGCGCCCTTGGAGAAGACGAGATTATCCGCGCTCGCTTCGAGATCGCCGGTCATGCCCATGGCGGTGGTGGAGACGGCGATGAAGGCGCCGGCGAGCAGGGGCGCCTCCGGCGTCGGCATGGGCGCCTCGGCGGTCGGCGGCGGCGCCGCGGGCGTCGGGGCCGCCGGTTCCGGCGCGCGTGCGCATGCGGCGCAGAGCAAAGCGGCGAGCAGAATGGCCCTCATGGAATGGCGAGCCCCGTCGCGTCCATGAAGGCGGCGAGCGCCTGCGACTCGCTCTCCACCTTGATCGTCACCATCCCCATCGCCCGCGCCGGCTTCAGATTGACGCCAAGGTCGTCGAGATAGACGCATTCGCGGGGCTCGACCGACAGCGCCTCGCACATCATCGCATAGATGCGCGGATCGGGTTTGCGCACGCCCGCCTTGGAGCTTTCGATCACGTGATCGAAGCGATCGAGCACGCGCGCCATGTGGCCGACAATGCCCTCCGCCGTATTGGCTGATTTTGGGCGGAAATTATTGGTGATGAGGCCGTTGCGCAGGCCGGCCTCCTTGCTGATTTCAAGCGCGCGCACCATGCGCGGACGCAAATCGCCCTGGATCAGCGGCAGAAGATGGGCGCCGCGCACCTCGTGGCCCAGGGCGGCGCTGTCCGCGGCGAAGGCGAGGTCGAATTCGTCGGGACCGATTTCCGCGCGCTCGAACCGCGCCCAGGCATTGTCGTCGGGGTTGGTGGCGTTCACCCGGCGCAGGAAATCGCGCGGCAGGCCATATTCCGCCTCGTAGCGGTTGAACGCATCGAACGGCGACGTGGTGAAGACGCCGCCAAAATCCCAAATGACCGCCCTGAAGCCCATGTTTTTCCTCGCCTTGGCGAACCCTTAGCCCAAAGCCGCGCGGCGGGGCCAGCCCGCTTGCCTTGGCCCGGCGGCGCGGCATAGGCTCCCGCCGATCGACGCGGGGGAAGCGTCCAGAAGGAGCGGCTATGGCGAAGGGCCAATTGTACGCAAAGAAGACCGTCGCCAACGTTCAGGATGAATTCAATCAAGGCGAGCTCAAGCGCACGCTGGGGCCGCTCAATCTCGTCAGCCTCGGCATCGGCTGCATCATCGGCGCGGGCATTTTCGTTTTGACGGGCCAGGCCGCCGCCAATTTCGCCGGTCCGGCCGTCGTGCTTTCCTTCGTCATCGCCGGCCTTGCCTGCACTTTCGCCGGCCTTTGCTACGCCGAGCTCGCCTCGACGATGCCGGTGCCCGGCTCGGCCTACACCTATTCCTATGTCACGCTCGGCGAGGTGTTCGCCTGGACCATGGGCTGGCTGCTGCTGCTGGAATACGGCGTCGCCGCTTCAACGGTCGCGGCCGGCTGGACGGCCTATGTGGCCGGGGATGCCAACACGATAGGCCTTCTCCAGGAATTCGGGATCAACATCCCGACGGCGCTGAAATCCTCGACGCTGCAATTCAATGACGGCGTGCTGCAGATCTTCCCCACCGCCAATCTCGTCGGCGCGGCCGGCATCCTGGCGGTCACGGCGCTTTTGGTGGTGGGCGTGCATGAGAGCGCGCAATTCAACAATGTCGTCGTCGCCATCAAGGTGACGGTGCTGCTGGCCTTCGCGGCGATCGGCGCCTTCTATCTCGATCCCGCCAATTGGACGCCCTTCATTCCGGAGAACGAAGGCGGCTTCACCTATGGCGTGCAGGGCGTATTGCGCGCGGCCTCGGTGATCTTCTTCGCCTATGTCGGCTTCGAAGCGGTCTCCACCGCCGCCGGCGAGGCGCGCAATCCGCAGCGCGATCTTCCCGTCGGCATTCTCGGCTCGCTGTTCATCTGCACCGCGATCTACATCATCGTGGCGGCGGTGATGACGGGCGTCGTTCCGTTCCGCGAATTGGGCGGCGGCGCGCCCATCGCCATCGCCATCGATCGGATGAACCCGGCTTGGGCCGATGTCAGCTGGCCATTCACGGAAGCGGGCCGGCTTAATCTGTTGACGCTGGCCATCAAGATCGGGGCTTTCACGGGCCTAACCTCGGTGATGCTTGTGCTTTGCTACGCGCAGACGCGCGTCTTCTACCAGATGTCGAAGGACGGCCTGTTGCCGGCGTTGTTCTCGCGTTTGAACACCCGGTTCCTGACGCCCGCGTCCGGCACCTTGCTGCTTGGCGTCGTCATCGCGATCGCCGCCGCGGTGTTGCCGCTGTCGGTGCTGGGCGACATGGTCAGCCTCGGCACCGCGCTCGCCTTCGCCATCGTCTGCATCAGCGTGATCTATCTGCGCCGCACGCATCCCGATCTCGCCCGCCCATTCAGGGTGCCGTTCTATCCGCTGACGCCGATCCTCGGCATTTTCTTCTGCGTCGTGCTGATGATGGGTCCGATCCTGCTCGACATCGTTTCGAAGGGTATTGGCGTGGATCTCCTTGGCGCGATGATCGGCACGCCGGGCGAGGTGGACCGCGATCCCGTCGCGCTCGGCATTCTGATCGTCTACGGCCTCTTGGGCTGGGCGATCTACGCCCTCTACGGCTATCGCAATTCCAAGATCGGTCATGCCGGCGCCGCGCCGGCGGCGGCTGAATAATTAGAGCGGCGCGTCGAGCGCGGCGGGAATGTCCCAGCCGCGCCGCGCGCACGCGGCCTGCACGGCATTGCGCAACAGGCAGGCGCGCGTCATCGGCCCAACGCCGCCGGGAACGGGCGTGATGGCGCGCGCGACCGCCGCCGCCTCGTGATAGGCGACATCGCCGATCAGCCGCGTCTTGCCTGGGTTCTTCAGGCTCGGCACGCGATTGATCCCGACATCGAGCACGATCGCACCGGGCTTCACCCAATCGCCGCGCACCATTTCCGGACGTCCGACGGCGGGCACCAGAATGTCGGCGCCGCGGCACAGCGCGGGCAGATCGCGGCTCTTGGAATGCGCCAGCGTCACGGTGCAATTTTCCGCCAGGAAGAGCAGCGCGGCCGGCTTGCCCACAAGGATCGAGCGGCCGATCACCACGCAATGCGCGCCCGCCAGATCGGGCGCGATCGTTTTCGCGAGAATGACGACGCCCGCCGGCGTGCAAGGGCGCAAGCCCGGCTTGCCCGCGAGCAATCGCCCCGCGCTCACATCGGTCAGGCCGTCCACGTCCTTGGCCGGATCGAGCGCGGCGAGCACGGCGGCCTCGTCGATGTGCGCCGGCAGAGGCAGCTGCACCAAGATGCCGTCGACATCCGGATCGTGGCTGAGCGTGGAGACGCGGGCGACCACTTCGGCCTGCGTCGTCTCCTTCGGCAGGCGCACCTCAACCGAGCGCATGCCCACCGCCATCGTGTCCTTTAGCTTCGAGGCGACATAGACCTTGCTGGCCGGATCGTCGCCCACCAGCACGACGGCCAAGGTCGGCTGGGCGGGGAGCGCGGCCACCGCCTTGGCCACGCGGGCGCGCACGGCTTCGGCGACGGCGTTTCCATCGATCACCTGGGCGCTCATCGCCTTGATCCTTTCGTGGCGGCCGAAGCGCGCCCTAAAGCACGGGTCCCCCGCGTAGTACGCCTTCCAGCCAATAGGAGACCGGTCCCTGCAAGAAGGAGAGCGCGAGCAACAGCACGAGGATGGAGAGATCCACGCCCGCGATCGGCGGAATGAGCCGCCGCAGCGGCCGCACCAGCGGATCGGTGAGGCGCGTGGTGAATTCCCACAGCGAGGCGATCACGGGCTGGCGGCGGCTGACGATATCGAACGCCAGCAGCCAGGAGATCACCACATGCACGATCAACACCACGATCAGGAGGCCGATGATCAGCCGCAAAAGCTCGAAAATCAGATAGATCATGGGCCTCTTCGCCGTCCGTGACGCGTGCGCGAGGGTCTAGCCCGCGTCGGCGCGGCGAAGCAAGCGCGCGGCCGGAGGCGGCGTTTCCCGGCGCCGCGGCCGCCTTGACGCTCCGCGCGGGCGGGGCCTATATCCGCGCCTCGGGTTGACGGGCCTTTCGGCCCTTCCGGGCTCGTAGCTCAGCTGGGAGAGCGCCGCGTTCGCAATGCGGAGGTCAGGGGTTCGATCC
>CAZLWK010000015.1:0-71129 GCA_964563395.1 uncultured Caulobacteraceae bacterium | reverse complement strand
CCCGCCGGGCGAGGAAACCTTTGTGCCGATGGCGGCGATCATGAAGGAATTGAGCTTTCAGTTCGTGATTTATTATACGCCGGAGGAATTTGCGGAAGCACTTGCGCTGCTCAGGGTCGGAGCGCTGGATTGGCGCCTTCTGGTGACGGGAAAAGTTTGCTTGGGCGGCGTGACCGAAGCGTTTCACAATCTTTCAAACCCAGAGCGACATGCGAAAATCCTCGTCGACCCATGGGCGGACGCATGATTGAAGGCGCCAAGAGATCCGTTCTCAGCGCCTCGACCCTGCGCTTCAGCGCATACGAGCTGGGCGAGGGCCCGCTCGTTCTTTGTTGTCATGGATTTCCGGATTCTCCGGGTACGTTTCGCCTTATGGCGCCAGCGTTGGCGCAAGCGGGGTATCGTGTCGTCGCGGTCACGTTGCGCGGTTATGAGGCGAGTTCGCAGCCGGCGGATGGCGATTATAGCCTCGCCGCCTTGGCGGAAGACGTGCGCGCCTGGATTGACGCGCTCGGCGCCGAGCGCGCGCATCTTATCGGCCACGATTGGGGCGCCAACATCACCTATGCGGCGGCGGCGCTCTGTCCAGATCGTGTCGACAAGATCGTCACCATGGCCGTGCCGCATCCCGCCGCCTTCGCCACAGTGCTGCTGGCGGATCATGACCAGATGCGCCGCTCTTGGTACATATTCCTGTTTCAACTACGCGGGCTCGCCGAACAAATCGCGGGAGCGGACGGGCTCGCCCTACTCAAGCGGCTCTGGTCCGATTGGTCGCCCTCCTTTCACGATGCGAAGGGTAAGGACGACATGGTCCGACTTCTTTCGCAGCCCGGCGCCTTGAGCGCGGCATTGGACTATTACCGCGCGGCGTTCGATTTCACCCATAAGCGCGCCGCGGACACGCAGCGGCTCTTGGCCATGCCGATTAGGGCGCCGACGCTGGGCCTTTGCGGCGCGGATGATGGTTGCATCAGCGCCGATGTTTTTGAAGCCGCCATGCCTGAGTCTCTGTTTCCAAGTGGGCGGCGCATCATCAGAATGAAAGGCGCGGGTCATTTTCTGCACTTGGAGCGGCCAGATGCGGTCCATGCCGACATCTTGGCGCATTTGCGCGGCGGCTAGCTCTGAAGGCGAGCGGCGAGCGCGCGCTTGTCCACTTTTCCGTTCGGCAGGAACGGAAACGTCTCCAGGATTTCCCAAGTCTTTGGAATCTTGTAGTCGGCGATGCGCGATCGGAGGAACGCCTTGATGTCGTCCGGGGAGAGCGTGCGACCCGGCTTCGCCAGCAGAAAGCAATGGCCGACCTCTTGAAAGGTCGCATGGGGCGCGGCGAGCACGACGGCCTGGGCCACGTCGTCATGCTCACAAATCGCCAGTTCGACCTCGACCGGATAGACATTGTATCCGCCCGACTTGAACATCTCCTTCAGCCGACCGGCAAAGACGATATTGCCGTCCTCACGCACGAACCCAAGATCGCCCGTGCGCAGCCAGCCATCTGGCGTGAATGCTTCGCGCGTCGCGTCCGGCTTGTTGTGATACCCCGACATGACCGAGACGCCGCGGACTTGGATTTCTCCCGTGGCGCCGGGAGGCGCCGGCGTTCCATTTTCATCCGCGACGCGCACCTCATTGCCTTCGAGCGCGCGGCCAATCGTTTCCGACATCACGTTCAAATTTGATCCGAACGGCGTGTAGGTGACGATCCCGGTGGTCTCCGTCTGTCCATAGACGCTTGAGAGGCGCGCGCCGGTCTTCGCGATCTCTTGCAGGTAGGCCACGGGGGTCGCCGCGCCGCCAAATACGATCACCTTGTAATAATCGAAGCGGCTCAGATCGAGGCCCGGCGTCGCAAGCATCATGGCGAAGGCGGTGGGACTGCCGACGAGATAGGTCGGCATTTCCCGCGCGTTGAGCGCGCCGAGCGCGGCCATGTCGACACGGGGATAGAAGACAATGCGTCCACCGGCTGCGAATGTGTTCATGCAGACATTGTTCAGCGCGCCGACATGATTGATCGGCGCGGGGCATACCGTGCTTTGCAGTCCATCGCGTCCCATCCAGGCCACGTTCGAACGCGCGGTCGCGACGATGGCGCGATGCGAAAGCAAGGCGCCCTTCGGCTTTCCAGTCGTGCCGGAGGTGTAAACGATGACTGCGGCGTCTTCGGGATCAACCTGCGCACGCGCGCGTTCTAGCGCGGAGGCTTCGACCTCGTGGCCGGTCGCGCAAAAGGCGGATTCTTCTTGGAGGGGGGCATCTCCAAGTGCGACGAAGCGCGTGGAGGACGGCGCCAAGTCTTGGAGTTCCGAGAGATAAGCGCGCCCATCAAACTCTGTACGCGAAAACACGATCCGGGGCGCGGCGTCCTCCAGGAGGTACGCATATTCGTTTCGCTGGTAGCGTGGGTTCAGCCCTTGCCAAATCGCGCCGATCGAACTCACCGCGAGGAATATCTGCCAAAAATCAGCGGAGGGCGGCGCCAGCGTGGCGACGAAATCGCCACGCCGCACGCCATTGGCCAGAAGCGCCTTCGCGATCGCGTCGACTCGGCTTGATAGGGCCCGGTTGGTGAGGCGCAGCGCGCCATCGACCACCGCTTCGGCTCCAGGCGCGCTGCGCAGCCGTTCGGCCAGCAGAGCGTGGATCAGGCGGTCATTGTTTTTCTGCAACGCCATGGCGGCTCTCACTATCGGCGAAGGATCGATGCCCTCCAAGCTATTGCACATGACTGAGCATTTGTTTAGTCTCAACTGAACCGGCGCTCAATATGTCCGGAGGGGAGGAAATCAATGTCCAAGCGCGCGATGCTGTTGAGCGCGGCGGGAGCCTTCGGCTTTGTCGCTTTGGCCGGGCCGGCGATCGGGCAGGAGGCGGGCACGGCCGACGAAATCGTCGTCACGGCGCAGAAGCGCGCCGAGAATATTTTCGATGTGCCTCTTGCGGTGCAGGCGCTGGGCGCTGAGCAGCTTGAGAATGCGGGCGTGCGAAGCGTGGCTGAGCTCACCGCGCTCATTCCTGGCGCGTCGGTCGTCTCCAGCTCCACGCCGGGCTTCGACACGATTCAGATACGCGGGATTTCCAGCGGCACGACCGGCGACGGGCTCGTCGGCTATTACATCGATGAGACGCCGTTCGGCATTCCCAACCTGCAGCTCACGCCGCCGGCGGGCCTCCTTGACGTTACGCGCGTCGAAGTCGTGCGGGGCCCTTCGGGCACGCTCTACGGCCAGGGTTCGATGGGCGGCACGATCAAGCTCGTCACCGCTCGTCCGGACGCGTCCGCTTTTTCAGGTCGCGCTCAGGTGGAGGGGGCATCGACGTCGGACGGAGGCGAAAATTACAGCGTTGCTGGCGTGCTCAACATTCCCGTGGTGGAGGACCGTCTCGCCCTGCGCATCGCCGCCTCCTACGACGAATTGGGCGGATATGCCGCTTATGACGACGTTCTGACCCCTGGGCTCGACGGCGAGGACGTGAACGATTTTTCCGGCGCCAATGTTCGTGCGACCGCGCTCTTCACGCCGAACGAAGCGCTCGATGTCAGCCTCACCTATTGGCGCATCGACAATGAACAGGGGGCCACGAACACCCTCAATCTCGCCTTTGACGAGCCCACGATCCTTGGTTTTTCCCGCGGTCCCGGATACACCGAGATCGACATGGACCTCCTCTCGCTCACCCTGAATTGGGATCTGGGCTTTGGCGTTCTCACGTCCAATTCCTCCTATATTGATCATACGCTCGACTTTGATGTGCCAATCGATGTCGCCGGCGTGGGACCCTTTTATTCGAACGACAGCACCTTCGACACGACGTCCTTCACGCAGGAAATCCGGCTGACCTCGGACAATGAAAGCCCGATCCGGTGGATGGTGGGAGGATTTTATCGCGACGCCACGATCGATAGCGACATTTGCTTTTATTCGGTCGCCTGTGACGGAATCCTTCGCCTCATCGATACGGTGGGGCCCATCGATACGACCTCTTGGTCGCTCTTCGGCGAGGCGTCGGTGAGCCTTTTCGATGGGAAGCTCGTGCCCCTGGTCGGCGTGCGCTATTTCGAGGATGAGCGGAGCGCGAGCGGCTTCGATCGCATCACGGCGCTGACGAACACGCAGGGCGCGGAATGGGATTCGGTAAGCCCGCGCTTCAATCTGACCTATAACGCCACAGATGATTTCATCGTGTACCTGAATGCTGCGAAGGGCTTCAGAAGCGGCACATTGCAGACCGATTCGCAGGCGGTTGTGGCGGATCTCTTGCTCGGGCTTCCGCTCGGTACGACACAAAATCAGGTCGAACCAGATGAATTGTGGACCTATGAAATTGGCAGTCGTTGGCAATCGCCTGAGCGCGACTGGCTGATCGAGGCGTCGATCTACCGGACGGATTGGGAAGGCGTGCAGACGCAATTCGGCGCTCTGGCCTCGATCATCAATGGCGGCGATTATGAAATCACGGGCATTGATTTGGGCCTTATGTGGCGCCCGGTGGACGGCTTAACCCTGCAAGCCGTCGCCAACGTGAACGATTCCGAGATCAAGAACGCGCCCACGGCCTTATCGCTTTCGCTCGCCGGCGTGCGGAATGGCGAGCGCCCGCCGAATGTGCCCGAGAGCAATTTAACGCTGGCGGCGAGCTATGAGCGGCCGATATCCTGGTTCGGTGGTTCGACGCTCTCGTTCTATTCAAGCTATGCGTTTCGCGATGAGCAGCGCGACGCCACCACTGGGGTCGCCTCCGACGCTATCGAGGATGTGACGCTTCGCGCCGGTCTGGATATCGGCGCCTGGTCCGTCGAGGCGTTTGCCTTGAATGCTCTGGACGATGACAGCGCCTCCGTCGTGGCGCCGGTGACGAACAGCAGGCAGATTCTTTATCCCCGCCGCGTCGGCATCCAAGTCGGCGTAAACTTTTAGGCCTCCTTGAGACTAGGCTGGACCGCGCCGCCATTCGGGGGCGCGGTCCATTCTTTTTGAGGGGAAGGCTAGGCGCCGGGCGTTGGTGCGCCCACGCCCTTCCAGAACATGGACACCGCCGCGCGCTGAAATCGCGCCCACATGTCGGGATCGTAGCTCGATTTCCCGAGCAAGGATTTGATGTATGGGTCGAGCACGAGAGGGCCGATCAGGATAAAGAGATAGATCAGCGGCAGAAAAAGTCTGTCCGCGTCTGGGGCGATGCGCCCGTCCGCATCGAACCGGTCCACCATGGATCGAATCGAGTCGAAATATCTGCGGAACAATTTCTCTCCCCAAGGGCTCGCGTCCATCAGCGCGCGGCGCATATAGGCGACGAAATCCGGCCATTCATCGGCATATTTCAAGATCCATTGTCGCTCATATTCGCCGACCTGAGCGGGATCGAGATTGCTCGTCGCTTGAATCGCGCGTTCGATGGCGGCCGCCGTACGCCGATGGAAATACTCATCCACGGCTTGGCGCAGGCCCTCCTTGGAGGCGAAGTGATGATTGATCAGACCGACCGAGACGTCGGCCGCCGCCGAGATGTCGCGCACGGTCACGCCGTCAAACCCCTTTTCCGCGAAAAGACGCATCGCGACTTGAATGAGCCGTTCGCGTCCGGCGGCGATGCGCTCGTTCAATTTAGCCTGCGCGACGCCGTTTTTCTGCGACATGGAACGCGTCCCGTTCGATAATGAATTGCCATCATTGCACAGCTGAACTAATGTTCAGTCAAGTGCGTTCCCGGGCGCGCGAGGATTTGCGGTAGGTGGTCGCATGAGCGAGTACGAGCATCTTTTGATCTCGGAAGGAAACGGGATCGTTGTCGTCACGCTCAACCGGCCCGATGCGCGCAATGCGCTGAATGCGAAACTGATGGCTGAACTCACGCAATTCGCGCGCGCGTATCGAACAAAGCCCAGCATTCGCGCGATCATATTGCGCGGCGGCGATCGAAACTTCTCAGCGGGGGCGGACCTCAATTCCTCGGTCGGCGATCGAAAAGCGGCCAAGCCCTCTTTGCTGGAATTGCGCGAGGGCGTGCTCGCGGGCCCTGACATGTGCAGGGCATGGGAGGAGATGGAGCCGGTGACCATCGTCGCGATCGAGGGATATTGCGTCGGCGGGGCGTGCGCCTTGGCGACAGCCTGCGATTTCCGCATCGTCGGCGAAGGCGCGCAAATGCGCCTGCCGGAAGTGCCGCTCGGCATCAATATGAGCTGGCGTAGCATTCCGCGTCTGGTGAGTCTGATGGGGCCCGCGCGCGCGAAACGATTCGTCATGTTCGGCGAGATGACCGATGCGGCGACGTGTGTGCACTGGGGATTGGCGGATGAATTGGCCCCGAAAGGCATGGCCTTCGCGCATGCCATGGCATGGGCCGAAAAGGTGGCGGCGCTGCCGCCGCTGCCCGTGCGCATGACGAAGGAGGCGGTCAATGCCACCGCCGGCGCCAACCATTTCGCGTCCAGCTTCATGGATCGCGATCAATTCCTGCTCACCTTCGGCAGCGGCGATTTCCAGGAGGGCGTGAACGCTTTCTTTGAAAAGCGGTCGCCCGCATTCAAGGGCGATTAGCGCGCGCTTGAGCGCGCGGCGCCTAGTCGCCGCCTTCATGCATCCGCAGCGATGCGCGCGGTGCGCGGCCGGCCCACAAGGCGTCGATGTCCTCGAGGTGCGGCTCTAGGTTCAGGTCTTGCGCCTTGAGCCAATCGCGGCTGAAGCACGTGTCCTCGTAACGCTCGCCATGATCGCAGATGAGGGTGACAAGCGCGCCTTCACCTTGAATTTTCGTGCGCGCGAGGTGCAGCGCGCCGTAGAAATTCGCGCCCGTGGATGGACCGACGCTGCGTCCCAGCATGCCCTTGAGCCACCACGCCGCCGCTATGCTCGCGGCGTCCGGAACCTTGGCCATTGCGTCGATGACCGAGGGTAAGAATGACGGCTCCAACCGCGGCCTGCCGATGCCTTCGATCCGCGAGGGGCGATCGCTTTTGGCGGGCGCGCCGCGATACGCGTCGAAAAACACCGAGCCCTCAGGATCGACGACAAGGAGACGTGTTTTTTCACAAAGCGAGGGCGTGTAACGGATATAGCGCCCGATCGTGGCCGAGGTGCCGCCCGTGCCGGCGCCGCAAATGACCCAATCCGGCGTGGGATTTGGCTCGCGCGCCATCTGACCGAACAGGGATTCGGCGATGTTGTTCGCGCCGCGCCAATCGGTTGCGCGTTCGGCATAAGTGAATTGATCCAGATAGAGTCCGCCGCAGCGATCGGCGATCGCTTGCGCCTCCGTGTAGATGTCGTGCGGCGGCACCAGCTTGTAATCGCCGCCATAGCGCTTGATCTCCTCTAGCTTGCGGCAGGAGGTGCCGATTGGCGCGATCGCAAGAAATTCTAGTCGCAACAGGCGGGCGAAATACGCTTCCGATATGGCGGTGGACCCGGATGACGCCTCGATGATGCGCGTGCTTGGCCCGATCCAGCCATTGCACAGGCCGTAGAGGAAAAGCGAACGCGCGAGGCGATGCTTCAGGCTGCCCGTCGGATGGATCGATTCATCCTTGAGATAGATGGCGGCGCCGGGCATCCCGGCCGGCTCGAGTCTAATGAGATGGGTGTCGGCGCTACGCTGCTCTTCCGCGCGCATGCGCGCGAGCGCCCAGTGCGCCCAGTCCCGCTTGCTCAGATTCGCGGGCGGATCAGCTGGCGCTGTCACGGCGGCGAAGTCGTACGGCGATGAACGTATACAGGGCGAACGCCGCCAGTGCGGCGTAGAGGGCGCCAGCGATGAACAAAATCACGCTGAAGAAGGGCGCTCCTTCTATGCCTGCATGCAAGGGATAGAGCGTGTTTTCGACGGCGGCGACGCCGCGCGCCGCGCGCGCATCGGCAAGATAGGTGATTTGGCCTTCCGTGGGATCGACCGTTACGAGCGAGCGGCCATTCGGATGCCATTCACCAGGCGCGCGGACGCGATACGTGATCGGATCGTCCGCCGAAAGCGGCATTAGCACCAGCTGCACGCGCCCGCCCTCGACCGCTTCGGAAGCGATGACGAATGCGTTCGCTTCGCCTGGCGCCCCCTTATTGCGCTGTTGATCCGGTGGCGCGGCGTGTGCGCCCACGATCGGCGTCAAAAGTTGTTCCGTGAGATCGGGCAGAGCCATGCCGGCGCCGGTGAGAGCGGAGAGCGCGATGAAGAGAGCGCTCGCGGCGCCCGCGTCTCGATGCCATCGCACAATCTCGGGGCGCTTCAAGCTGGCGGGCCACAGGCGATAGGCGCGTGCGCCGCGGGCCGTCGCCCACAGCAGCAAACCCGACACAACGAAGAGCGCGCTCGCTACGCCGAGCGCGCCAACGAGATACTCACCCTCGTGACCGGCAAAGAGGGTGGTGTGCGCAACGTAAACGATGTCGTGAAGACGTGTGAGCGGCGCCCATTGGTCGAGAATGCGCAGGCTCGACGGTTCCACGAACGCCCCGCCGCCTGCGTCGAGATAAACCCGCCAAACCGGAAAATCCGGCTGCGGGGTGCGCAGGGTGGCGACGATTTCTCCAGGAAACAGCGCGCGCAGTCGAGCGGCGTCCACGCCAAGCGCCGCCGGATCGGCGCCGCCTTGCGCCATGGGTGCTGGCGCATAAACGAGCTTCAGATAGGCGGGCTCCAGAAGGAGCAGCACGCCGGTGAGCGCCACGAGCGCGATGAGGCCGCCCGCGATGGCCCCCGACCAGGCGTGGACTTGGCGAACGAGACGCAAAAGGCTCATGCTTAACCGGGTCTCCTTCGCCCAACCGCGATTTTCAGCCCCGGTTTCGCAAATTATGTATACACTTGGCAAGTTAGAAGATACACTTTGTTCGATCCGATGCGGAATGATCTCGTCACTTGGGTGCGCCGCCTCTGCGTCGCGGGCGCTTTAGCGTTCATCCCCGGCGCGTTCGCGGCCGCGCAGCAGGGGCCAAATGCGCATGCGCCGCTGACGGAGCGCTTCAAATCCATACTTCAAGAGCACGACATTCAAGGGGCGGCGATCATCCTGGTCGAGAACGGCGCGCCGACGCTTGAATTCTACGATGGCGTCATGGACGCGGAGTTGGGCGCGCCGGTCACGGCGCAGACGCGCTTTCGCGCCGGCTCGGTTTCCAAGAACATCACGTCGCTGCTCGCCCTGCGTCTTGTCGAATCCGGCGTGATTGACTTTAACGCCGATCTGCATGCCTTGGCGCCGGAGCTGCGTATCGACAATCCCTGGCGCGAAACCGCGCCCGTGCGCTTCGCGCATTTGCTTGAGCATACGGCGGGCCTTCCTGGCTCAAGCTATGCGGAATATGCGTTCAACGAGCCGGACGCGCCGCTCGCGCCCTATATCGCGCGCTATGAGCCGATCCGGTTGCGTTGGCGGCCCGGCCAATTCTATTCCTACGCCAATATCGGCCACACCATCGCCGCGCAGATCATGGCGGATCGCGCTGGAACCGACTTTGACACCTTGGTGCGTCGCGAGGTGTTCACGCCGTTGGGCATGGACAGCGCGACATTCCGAGAATCCGACGTGCCAATGGGCGCATTGTCGCGCAGCTATGCTCAAGGCGGCGCGCGCGCGGAGCCGTTCTGGAGCATGGGCGTGCGCCCCTCCGGCGCCCTGATTGTCACGCCCGCTGATCTGGCCAGGGTCGCCGCGCTTTATGCGCGGCGCGGCGCGCTTCCTGATGGAACGCCCTTCGTTTCGGCCGCGCTTCTAGAGCGTATGGAGCGCGGCGAAACTTCGCTGGCGGCCGCTGCGGGCGCGACCGAGGCGTCCTACGGGCTCGGCAATTTCGGGTTCTCTGTCGGCACGCGCCTTTGGCGTGGACATTGGGGCAAGGTCGACGGCTTTCGCACCAACATGGGCTACGCACCCGATTTGGCGGCTGGGTTCGTCATCATGGTCAATACGAGCGACGGCGCGGCGATGAATGCGCTTCGCGTGGCGGTGGCCGAACACCTGACGCGCGGGACGGCGGCGCCCGCTTCTCCGCCTGGAACGTCAGCTTCTCCAGATTCCGCGATTCCAGGCATCTATGAGAATTACACACATGATATGCCCCTGCGGCGTTGGATCTTCGCTTTGCTTGATCAGAAGCGTCTCGAAATCGTCGATGGCGCGGTGCGCGTCTCGCCGCTTTTGTCGCCGGGAGAGGGACGTTTGGTGCGTCCCCTCAGCGCGCGCACCTTCGTCGAGGAAGGCTTTTCGATCCCGACAAGCGCCTTTGTCGAAGCTGACGGCCGCGCGTTTTGGGTGGAGTCCGAATCCTATCGACGCGTGCCCGCCTGGAGCGCCTATGGCAGGTTGACGATCGTCGGGTTGGGGACCATCGCCGCGGCTATCGCGATTGTGCACGCAATCGTTTGGGGCGTTTTGGCGCTGATGGGTCGCCGGGCTCAGGGCGGCGCCTTCCGCATCCCGATTTGGCTTTTCCTCGCCGGCGCCTCCTATGTGGCGTTGTTCGCACTTTTCGCGCAATTTGGGATATTCGGATCCATGGGCGATTTGCGCCTGGTCGGCACGCTGAGCTGGCTGTCCGCGCTGCTCGCCCTTTTGAGTCTCTCCGGCGTGGCGGCTTCGGCGGCGGCGCTCGTGGAGACGGCGCGCGAAACGCGTCGTGCGCTGACGCCGTTCATGGCGTATGCATGGCCCGCGAGCCTTTCGCTGGCCGCGTTTTCCGCCTTCCTGGCCTTTCAGGGCTGGATTCCGCTTATCACTTGGCGCTTCTAAGCAGCGATGGCGGTCGGCTTCAGCCCAACATCTCCCGCGCTTGCCGCCAGTGCGCAGTCCGCTCTGGCTCCGGATGAGCGCCTTGCGCTCGATCTTGCGCTGATCGCCAAGGGCGTGTGCTCGGCTGTGTTCATCGCGGGGCGCTCGCTGGAAGACACGCTGGCCCAAAGCGTGCGCGCGCAGACAGCGGAAGGCGCGCCCGTCGTGCTGGAGATTGACGGCGCGGCGCGGCGGGTCAGCGCATCTTTCGCCGGCGCGCGCCGCACCGCGCTCATGGCGGGAGATCAGGGCGCGATCATTTTGCCGCTGGGCGCGCGCGCGCCCTTGTTCACGCCGCGCGCCGCGCGATCGTGCGGCATGGATCCTTGGCCTAACGCAAGTGGCGACGCCCGCGCGAACGCCGCCCTCGCGGCCGCGTTCGCGCAGGAGCCCGACACACTCACGGCGGCGGCGCTCATTGTCCATCGTGGAGAGCTCTTAGGAGAACGTTATGGCGAAGGCGTCACCGCCCGCACGCCGCTTGAGAGCTGGTCCATCGGCAAGACGTTCGTCGCGGCCTTGATTGGCGTCGCGGCGCATCGCGGCCTGCTCCAACTCGACGATCCGCTGGATCTCGCGGAGTGGCGGATCGATCGCGCCGATCCCCGTCGCGCGATCACGTTCCGCCATGCCTTGCAGATGTCGAGCGGCCTCGGCTTCAGCGCCGCCTGGGCCGAGGATTACGATGCGCAACGCGACGGCTATCCCGATCACGCGCTGATCTATTCCGGCGCGGTGGATTCGCGCGCGCTGGCGGCGTCTCGGCCGCTCGCGCACGCGCCAGGCGCGTTCGGCGCCTACAAGAACGGCGACACCTTGATCTTGATGGCCGCGCTGGAAGATCGTCTCTTGGCGAGAGGGCTGGATCCTTTGCGTTGGCCGTATGAAGCGCTCGCGGCGCCAATCGGCATGCGTGATTTGTGGATCGAGACCGACCCTTACGGGCGCTATCTCCCATGCGGCTACGTGCATGCAAGCGCGCGTGATTGGGCGTGTTTGGCGTCGTTGCTGCTGAACGACGGCATCTGCGCGGGAGTGCGGCTCTTGCCGGAAGGCTATGTCGCCCAGATCACCGCGCCGGCGCCGGCATGGCGTGGCAAATATTGGATGGGGCAGGCGCCTCAGGGCTTTGCCGGTAGTATCTATGGCGGGCACGTTTTTCTCAATCGGCAGGCGCCTTCGGATCGCTGGCCGCTGCCGGAGGACGCGTTCTTCATGCTCGGAATTGGCGGGCAATATGTTTTCGCTTGTCCGTCGCTCGATCTCATCGCGGTGCGCATGGGGCATGTGCGCGGCGCGGAAGCGGGCGCCGGACGCGGCCATGCGCCGGCCTTTATCCAAGCATCGGCGGCCTTGGCGCGGTCGATTTGATGATAGCTCGCATGGCGCTCATCCTCTGTTGCGCGGCCGCGATCGTCGCGGCGCAATTCATCGGCGTGCAGCGCTTCACCATCGGCGGCGTCACCATTGTTCTCTTGCCGCTCGTTTTCGCCTTCATCGCGGGCGCGCTGCTGAATCCAAATGTTATTTCATTTTGGCGTCGTTGGATCGGATCGGACGTTGGGCACGTCAGCAGCCGCCTTGTCGCACCGGCCGTCATGCCGCTCGTGATCCTCCTGTCCGCGGGCATCGGCGATGAGTTCGCCGCCGTCGTGCAGGCAGGGCCCGCGCTATTGCTGCAGGAGATCGGCAATCTAGGCACGATGGCGCTCGCTATGCCGGCGGCTGTGATCTTGTTTGGCATGGGTCGTGAAGCGATCGGCGCGACGTTCTCCATCGCGCGCGAAGGCGGGCTGGCCTTCATTTTCGATCGCTATGGCCCCAACACGCCGGAGGCGGCGGGCGTGACCGCGATCTATGTGTGCGGCACCTTCCTTGGCGCGGCCTTCTTTTCGGTCCTCGCGCCGATCGTGGCGGCCACGGGGCTTTTGGACATTCGTGCTCTCGCCATGGCGTGCGGCACCGGCAGCGCGAGCATGACCGCCGCATGCTCCACCGCTCTCATCGCCGTTCGACCGACCGAAGCGGACTTGATCGGCGCCCTGGCCGCCTCTTCGACATTGCTCACCGGCGTCACCGGTCTCTTCTTCACGATCTTCGTGACGATGCCCGCGGCCGAGGCGCTCTTTGCCGCCTTGACCCGTCTGCGGGGCAAGGCGGCATGAGCAGGCTTTCGCACCTGGGCGGAGACGCTCTGCGCTTGTCGGCCGCCTTGATCGCGGTGGCTTTCGCGCATCTGATTGTTGTGAAGACCACGCTTCCGGCCCTGGCGGCGGGGCTCGCCGCAATCTTTGCGATCGCGATTATCGGTTATGCGTTCGCGCGCTTGGCGCCGGTTGGATTGCCCGATCTTTTCTGGGTGTCTCTCGTGGCGATCGCCGCGACTGCGCCGGGCGTGCCCGGTGCTTCGGTGCTGACCGGCGCGCTCGACGAACTCGATCTTGCAAGCACGATGGTCCCCGTCATGGCTTTCGCGGCGCTCGGGCTGCGCAAGGACGAGACGGAGCTCTTCCGAAGGACGGGACCCGCCTTCGTGGTGATCTCATTGCTCGTTTTTACTGGAGTGTTCATCGGCTGCGCGCTGATCGCGCACATCATTCTCGCTCTGACGGGCTAAGCGCACCCACATCCCCGAGGCGTCCGCGCGCGTCAGCCTTCAGCGCTTGGCGGTCTATCTTGTTCGCGCCCGTGAGGGGGAGGCTTTCTAGGAAAAAAATACGCCGAGGGTGTGCGTAGGCGGGGCCATTAGCGAGCGCGTGGGCCTTCAGCTCCGCTTCGTCCAGGGGCGCGCGCAAGGTCACGAAGGCCACAGGCGCTTCTCCCTTGGTCTCATGCGGAACAGGCACGACAGCCGCCTCGCGCACGGCTGGATGCTGCTCAAGAATGCGCTCGACGGACGCCGGATAGACGTTTTCTCCGCCGACCTGCATCATGTCATCCGCGCGGCCCACGAAATAATGAAAGCCATGTTCGTCTCTGCGCATCACATCGCCCGTATCGTACCATCCATCTTTGGTGATGCGGGCCGCATCTGCATCCGGCCTGTTCCAATAGGAGCGCAACGTCATCGGCGTCCTCATCTGCAACACGCCCTCATTCGGCGCGCCTGCGCCGGTGAGTCGTGTTTCAACGCCCGCCATCGGATAGCCAAGCGCGGTCGGCGGCGTCGGCAGGCCGCTTGGATGCGGACCGAACGAGCAGGGACCAGTTTCGGTGGTGCCGTACCCGTTGGTGATGAGCGCGTTCGGAAACAGCGCGGAAAGCTTTTCCCATAGTGGGCGCGAGAGCGGAGACGAGCCGAGCGCCACCTGCGCGACATGATCGAGGGGCGCGATGTCAGCCTGATCGGCTACGCGCGCGGCGAGCGCGAACATGGTCGGCACGCCGGTCAAGCGCTTGATCCGGTAGTCACGGGCGATCGTCAGAAACGCCCTTGGATCGAAGCGTTTCATTAGCACGATGCTCGCGCCGGAGGACAAAAGACTGAGCGTGTGAAATTGCGCGTTCATGTGAAAGAGAGGCGCGGCGACAAGCGCGCGCTCGCCCGCCATGGTCTCGCTCAGTGACATGAATTGCTTGAGGGCCCAGGTGTAGCCTGCATGAGTGATGGGCACGCCCTTGGCGCGCCCCGTGGATCCTGATGTGAACATGAGAGTCGCCAGGTTCTGAGGCATCGTGCGCGTTTCAAAGCGCGCCTGCGGCGGCGGCTGATCGAGGGATAAACGCGGCAGGCTTGGCGCCAAGGTCTGAAAACCAGACTCGCAAAGCAACGCCTCCACGCCGGCGTCCTCGATCGTCTCTTCGATTTGCGTCTCCGCGAGGCGCACGTTCAGAGGGCAGGGAATCATGTCCGCCTTTTGCGCGCCGAGAAAGGCCGTAACCGCCTCGATCCGATTTTCGGAGGCTATGGCTATCCGCGCACCCGGCGTGAGACCATACGCCGCCACCGCCGCGGCGAACGAGTCGATCTCGTGCGCTAGCTCGCTGAAGGTGCGCAGGCGCGTTGAACCAACTTCATCGATCTCGATGATCGCCGCTTGATCGGGCCTTTGGTGTTGAAGCACGATTTCGAACAGCGTGTCGGCCATGTCAGCCGATCCGCGCGGCGTAAACGGCTCGCCCGAGCACGCACAGGCGCTGGTCCGGGTCGAAGATTTCGATATCGGCCACCGCGACCGTGCGGCCGATGCGGCGCGCTTGCGCGTGCGCGTCGAGCCACGCGCCAGCGGCCGGGCGCAGGAAATCGACGCGCATGTCGATCGTCGGCGCCGCGCCGCCGAGGCTTGCGGCCACGGCAAGATCGCCGGCCGTATCGATCAGCGCCGAAAGCGCGCCGCCATGGGCTTGATCCGCGCCGTCGAACCGCACAAGTGCGCCGTGCAACGGCATGCGCACGCGAACTTTTGGCGGCGCGGCGCTTGCTTCAAGAACACTGAGCCGAAGAAATGTCAGAAAGGGCGAGGAATCGATAAGGCCCTGGAGGCTTTGCGCGTCCATCGCCGAGCTCATAGCGTGATCACCGCTTTTCCGACGACGCGGCGGTCGATCAGCGCCTGCATCGCGTCCGGCAGCGCTTCGAGCGGACTGATCGAGTCGATAACCGGCTTCAGATCGCCGGATGCCACCATGTCGAGCAAGGTCACCTGGTCCTCCGGCGTCCATCCATTGGACCCCACGATGCTTTGTTCGAAGCTCCACACATAACGCAGATCTTCTTGCGGGTCGTGACCGGCGCTGGCGCCGCAGACAAGAATGCGGCCGCCCTTGCGCGTCACCTTCAGCGTGTCGCGCCACGTATCGCCGCCAACATAATTGACCACCACATCCACGCCGCCGGACTCGCCATAGAAAGCAGGCTTTCCATGGCGCGCCATCACGGCTTCGCGCCATGATCGCGTCTGCGTGTCGATGGTCTCGTCCGCGCCAAGCGCGGCGAGACGCGCGCATTTCGCGGCGCCGCCGGCCGCGGCGATCACATAGGCGCCCGCGCGTTTCGCCAATTGCAGACAGGCCGCGCCGACGCCGCCCGCGGCGCCAAGGATCAATACCTTTTCATCCGCACGCACGCGGCCGCGTTCGCCCATCATGCGCAGCGCGGTGCCATAAGCCACCGGCAAGGCCGCCGCGTCCTCGAAGGTCACGGCGCGCGGAAGGGCGATGAGCGCACGCGCCGGCACGGCGATGAATTCCGCCGCCGCCCCCGGTGTCGTCTCGCCCATCATTCCGCGTACGGGCAGTATGGGAAAGGCGGTGACGCGTGCGCCGACCGCCACCGTCTTCACATCGGGCGCTGTCGCCACCACTTCGCCGGCGAAATCGCCGCAAGGGACCATCGGCAGAGGCGTTTTGAGACCGGTTGTCCCGGCGAGCATCATCGGGTCAAAGCCATTGAGCGCCGCGGCGCGCACGCGAATCAGCGCCTCGCCCGGCGCGGGCTCGGGCGTCGCGATTTCGTCGAGTTGGAGCGCCTCGACCCCGCCATGACGATGATATCTGATCGCGCGCATAATAACTTCCGTTAAAGTGCATTTCTTGTAGAGGAAAGTGTATGCAAAATAAAGGCGCGCTCTCGCTTGATCATGTGGCCATAGGATGCGCGGACCTCGATGCGCTCGTCGCCGCGGTCTGGTCCGCGTGCGGCGTGCGTGCTGGCGGGGGTGGTCGTCACGTCGGGGCGGGCACGCGCAACGCCCTGGCGGGCCTTGGCGAGACGCTCTATCTTGAGCTTATCGCCCCCGATCCGGCGCAGGCGGCGATTGACGGCCTCGCCGCCCGCTTGCGCGGGCTGAATTCGCCCGCAGGCGTTCTCGTCGCATATCGCGCATCGGATCTGCACGCTCTGGCGCGCAAGGCCGCCGCGCTGGGGCTGATCTGCGATGGGCCGCGCGCCATGTCGCGCCGCGGCGAAGACGGCGTGCTGCTCACTTGGCGTTTGCTGTTCGTGACGGGCGCGCCGGACCTTCCACTTCCGTTTTTCATCGACTGGGGCGGCGTGGGTCATCCGTCATCGTCAGCGTCGCCGGGCTTACGTCTTGAAGACCTCGTCTTCGAAACACCGCGACCGGATGCGCTTCATGCAATTCTTGAAGCGATGGATGTTCGCGCGAATATCCGCGCGGCGGAAAAGCCGGCGTTCCGAATCGAGGTGCGCGGCCCCAGCGGCGGCTTGCGCGTTTAGCTTTGCGCGGCCACGCGCGCGTTCGCCGCATCTTCAATGGTGTCGTGAAAGAGCACGAAGAGCGCCAGACTGGCGAACGAGGCGCAAGCGATGAAGGCGAAAAATCCAGGCCACCCCACAATCGCGGCGAGCGGTCCGGCGATGGCCGCCGCCAGAACCACGCGCCCGCCGAGATAGAGCGAGGTTTGCGCGGTAAAGTCCGTGGCGGCCTGCTCGCGCGCGCTCCATCCGAACTGCGCCGCCGACAAGACGATTTCCGTCGGCGCGGTCAAGAAAGTGGCGACAAATATGAGCGCGGCGACATGCCAGACGGTGGGGTTCGGCAGGAGGGCGAGGGCGATGAAGGCGCCTGCGCCCAAGGGCGCAAGCACCAGCATCACCGCGCCCATGCGCTTGATCCCGAAGCGTCTTGCTAGCCATGGCGCATAGGTGGCGCCCGCGAGAATCGGCCCGAGGCTCGACGCCAATCCCAGCGCGAGGCCGATCTGTCCGATGGCCAATCCCTTGTCGACGAGGAACGCGCCGATCATGGCGGGCGCAAGACCGCGCGCGAAGCCGGCGCTGATCATGATGGCCGCGACACGCGCATTTTCGGGTCGGCGCAGAAAGTTCACCAGGCTGGCGCGATGATCGCGCCGCACCGCCTGCACAGGTCGCTCGGGGCGCAAAAGCACTGGCAGAGCGAGCGCCGTCATGACGAGAGCCGCGCCCCCGATCGCCGCGCTCCAGCCGGCCGCATCGTATAATGACAGAAAACCAGCGAGCGCGATCAGCTGGCCCGCTTCCGTCGCCACCATGCGATACGTAGCGCCGAGGCCCCGCTCGTGCGGATGCAAATGCTCGATCGTGTAGCCGTCATAGGCGATGTCCAACGTCGCGATGGCGAATTGCGCCAAGGCCAACGCCGCGATCATCACCCAAAAACGCTCAAGCGAGGGCTCGATGAAGGCGATGGCGCCATAAGCCAGCGCCGCCGCCCCGAGCGCCGGCCACATCCAGCTCTTGCGCCGCCCCAGGCGTTCGGCGCCATGGCGATCCACCAAGGGCGCCCATAGCCAACGCATCGCCGATACGATCATCGGCAGCGAAAACGCGGCGAACATTTCGAGCGGCAGGCCAAGCTCGCGATAGATGGCCGGCGCGAGCGTGGTCGCCACCGTGACCGGTATGGTTTGCGCCATGGCCAGGGCGGCCAGAAGCGTTAACTTGGCGTGGCCGATGGGCTGTTTGGCGTCCTGCATCGAGAAAGTGTATACACTTAGCGGCGGGCCGTATCCAAGATTTTTGCCAAATCGAAGCAAACCTGAGATTCTGTGTCGCCAGGAAGCGAGCGATCATGGCTAAGGCGGCTGCGAAGCTGAAAAATCAACCCGTGCGGCGGCGCAGGCAGGCCGAGACGGTGCGCGTTGCGCTGGATGACGCGCCCACGATGACCGACCGCATCATGCGGAGCGTCGAGCGCGATATTCTGGAGGGCGTCCGGCGCCCCGGCGATCATCTCAACGAGCAGGAGATCGCCGACAAGTTCCGCGCCTCCCGCACGCCGGTGCGCGAGGCGATGCGTCAATTGGCGTCGGCGGGTCTTATTGAAATGCAGCCGCGGCGCGGCGCGTTCGTGGCGCGCGTGCCCGTGACCAGATTGCTGCAAATGTTCGAAGTGATGACCGAGATCGAGGCGTTGTGCGCGCGACTGGCCGCGCGGCGCATGAAGCCCACGCAACGCGAGGCCCTGAAGGCGCTGCACCGGCGCTATGAGCGTCTGACGCGTAAGCCGGAAGATTCGGAGGCCTATTTCGACGAGAGCAGCGATTTCCATCGCGCGATATTCGCCGGCGCCCAGAATGCCGTTCTGGAGGAATTGGCCAACCAGATGTACACGCGCCTATTAGGGTATCGGCGCAGGCAATTGGGCGTCTCGCGTCGTCCTGAAACATCCTATCGGGAGCATCAGCGCGTGCTTGAGGCGATTATCGCCGGGGATGCCGATGCGGCGGAGGCCGCCATGCGCGCGCATTCGGGCATGGTGTCCGAGAATGTATTCGACGTGGTGACTGCGCTGGCGGAAACGGGTTAGGCCTCGTGCGCCGCGCCGCTGGCGATCAGCGCATCGACCTCAGCGGCCGATATGCCGGCTTCCACCAAGACTGCGCGGGTGTCGGCGCCCAACGCGGGGACGCCGCGCGTCACGCCGGCATTTGAATCGCTAAACTTGATGGGCGTGCCGATCGTCTCGATGCGCCCTTCGCTATGGTGGGTGGTCGCGACGATCATGTCGCGCGCGCGGATTTGCGGGTGACGCGTCATGGCGCCGATGCTGAGAATGGGCGCGCAAGGCACGCCCGCTTCGGACAAGGCGGCGAGCCAATCGCCGATCGTTCGGGCTTTGAAGATAGGTGTCAGGACCGCTTCGAGCGCGGCGAGATTGATCATCCGCGCTGGATTGTCGATGAAGCGCGGATCGGCGGCGAGCTCGGGCGTGTCGATGGCGAGCACCAATTTTTCCCAAGTCGATTGGTTCGCGGCCCCGACGACGAACCATCCGTCGGCGCCTTCGAAGGCTTGATAGGGCGCATCGAGGGGATGCGCCGAACCCATGGGCTGGGGCTCGCGGCCGTCGGCGAGAAACATCGCCGTTTGCCACATGGTATGAAAAGCGCCCGCCTCCAAAAGCGAGGTCTCCACGCATTGGCCGCGGCCTGTGCGCCGCCTTTGATCGAGCGCCGCCAGAACTCCAATCGCGGCCAGCAAACCAGCCGTGATATCGGTCAGCGGCGCGCCGACCTTGACCGGCGCGCGGCCGGGCCCCTCGCCGGTAATGCTCATGAGGCCGGACATGGCCTGGGCGATCAGATCGAAGCCGCCTTGATCGGCCATAGGCCCGGTACGGCCAAAGCCAGAAATTTCGCAATAGATGAGACCGGGATTGTCGACGCTCAGCGCGGCATAATCCAATTCAAGCCGCGCCATCGCGCCTTTGCGAAAATTCTCGATGATCACATCGGCGTTGCGCGCCAGGGCTTTGTAGGCGTTGCGTCCCTGCGGCGATTTCAAATCGAGACAGATGTTGCGCTTATTGCGGTTCATCATGGCAAAAGCCGCTGAATCGGGACCGACCCAGGGCGGCGCCATGCGCCGCGAATCCTCTCCGCCCGGGCGCTCGAGCTTGATCACGTCCGCCCCGAGATCGGCGAGAATCCGCCCGCATGTAGGCCCGGCCATGACATGCGCCAATTCGATGACCTTGAGACCATCGAGCGGACCGGGGGCAGGCCTCCCCATGATCATTCGCCAACGAAGGAGGGCGTTTCCTTGGCGAGGAACGCCCTGTAGCCACGCCGATAATCTTCCGTCTCGAATGCGAGATAGTGCTCGTCGATGTCGGCGCTGGTCAGCGGCGAGGGATCATCCAGACGGCGCAGGAATTTCTTATGCCAACGATTTACGAGGGGCGGACCGGCAAGTATTTTCGCGCATGTGGCTTCCGCCTCCGCATCCAAGTGCGCGCGTGGAACCACCCGCTCCGCCAAGCCGCGCGTCTTCGCTTCATGCGCATCCAGGATGCGCCCCTCCACCAACAATTCGAACATCGTGGCCTTACCGCAGAGGCGCCAGATCGGCGCCATCTCTTCGTACGCCATCGACAGGCCAAGCCGGTTGAGCGGCGCGCCGAAGCGGGCGTCGTCCGCGCTGATGCGCAGATCCGCCATCGCGGCGATCTCCAAGCCGCCGCCCACGCATGCGCCAGCGATGCGCGCCACAATTGGGTGCGGGCAATCGAGCATGGCGGTGCGGCCGCGATTCATGATTTCGGAGAGGGCGCGCGCCTTGGGCGCGGTTGAGCGCTCCGTTTCGAACTCGCCAATATCGTTGCCCGGGCAGAACGCTTCGCCCGCGCCGGTGAGAAGCACGCAGTGCACACTGTCATCGGCGTTCACCCGCTCCCAGACCTCGGCGAAGGCGATCCACATCGCCTTGGTCATCGCGTTTAGTTTGCCAGGCTGATTAAGCGTAATGCGCGCGAGGGGGCCCTCCTGGATTAAATCGATCCGGCCTTCGGCCATTTTTGTACCTCTCTTGCACGAAAGTGCATACACTTTGGCGGCGTGGAGGAGCAAGTGAAAACTAGCCGGCCAGCGCGTTAACGATCTCGGAATCGGCCTGCGCCTGGGTCTCCAATTGGCCGTATTGCAGCCCCCCGACATGCCCCATTCGGACAATGACGAGGTCAAGGCTGGGCACAATGATCGCGCGCTGCCCGCCGCCGCCATTCATGAAATAGGAATCCTCGGGCAAGGCACGCAGGATCCTGTTGCGGTTCAGGCGCATGAACGCGCCATAATCGCCGCGCGCGTGCGCCGAAGAGGGAGATTGGCTGAAATCGATGAACGCTTCTTCCAGGAGGCGTTCCCCGTTCCATAAGCCGCGCTGCAGATAAAGCTGTGCGAGCCGCGCCCAGTCGCGGGCGCGCCCATAGACATGGCCTGAAATGAGAAAAAGGCCCGCCGGATCTTCCTCCAGCAAGATTCCGTCGGCGCCGATTTGGTTCAGCAGCGCGCGGAACGGCCAAGAGCGAAAGTCCGCATCGCCATTCCGCGACAGCGCGGCGCGCAAGGCGTGCATGGCAAGAATTGGGTCGCAATTTCGGTAGCGCCCATGCGCGCCGGGCGGGTTCTCCAGCATCTTATCAAGGCAGAAGGCGGCGGCGTTCGTTCCGCTTGCATAGACATAGGTATGATCGTGCAAAAGGCCGTTTTCGGTTTTTCGTGTATTGTCTTCATGCAAATCAAAGGAGCCGGAAAAGGCGAGGCCGCTGGACATGGTCAGCAATTGGCGCATCGTGATGGCGCTGCGCGCATCCTTTGGGACGGACCATTCAGGAAAATCGAGCGAAGCATCGAGGTCGATCAGGCCCAGGGCAGCGGCGCGTCCAATCAAGGCGGCGCCGAGGCTCTTGCCCATCGACCACGATTCAAAGCGCGTTTCCGCATCGAACGGCGCCAGATAGCGCTCTCCGACCACCGAGCCCTTATGCAGAACGATGCACGCAATTGTCATTTGGCGCGGATCTGCAAACAGAAGATCGAGCGCGGCGGCGATATGGGCGCGGTCAGCTCCGGAGCCGCTTTCAGGCAGCGGCGACGGACGCGGCGCAATGAGCGGCGTGAAGGCGCGCCTCGGCGCGGATTCGTCATCGAGTACGATCGCCCCTAGCGCTCCATCAAACCCCGCAAAGCCTTCAACGCCCCCGCGCGCGACGCGCACTTGACGCGTTGTTTCATCCACGTCGATTGTCACGCCTTCCAATAATGGCGCGGGAGAGCGCGCCGCGCGTGCCGCTTGCAAAAGCTCGGAGGGGCCGCTCACCCAGGTCGCGCTTTGGGCGAACACGTCCGCCGCGTCGCGCCCGGTAACAAAGACGCCGCTCGCCACGATCTTCGCGGCCCAGGACAGGAGGCAACGATCCGGTTCGGATTGCGGGATCGCCATCTTTAATGTTTCCCCATATGTATAAAGTGTATACACTATCGCGATGCGCTTGTATATTTCGGCGGACATTGAAGGCGTGGCCGGCGTGGTCGGCTGGGATCAGACCCGCGAAACCGGTTTCGAATACCAGCGCGCGCGCGAATGGATGACGGGCGAGGTCGTCGCGGCGTGCGAGGCGGCGCGCGGCGAAGGCGTCGAGGAGGTCGTCGTCAGCGACTCGCACGGCAATGGCCAGTCGCTGTTGATTGACACATTGCCTGATTATGTGCGGCTCGTGCGCGCCTGGCCTCGGCCCTTGGGCATGATGCAGGGGATTGAGCTTGGCTCTTATGTCGGGGCCATGCTGATCGGCCATCATGTGGGCGCGGCGGCGCCGCGGGGGCTGCTGGCGCATACGATGCACGGCGGCGCCTTTTGGGATGTACGGCTGAACGGGGTCTCGGCGAGCGAAACCGTGTTCAACGCGGCCTTGGCGGCGCATTTCGAGGTCCCGATCCTGCTGGTCTCGGGAGATGCGGATTATGTGTCGCACGCGCACGAGGTTCTCGGCGACGTCGTGGGCGTAACGTTGAAAGAAGCGTTTGGACGGATAAGCGCGGTCAGCGTGACGCCGCAGCGCGCGCGGGTCGATCTCGCCGCGGGCGTCCGTACGGCGTTGCGTAATGCGCGCAGGCCCGACCCTGCGCGCTTGCGGTTGAAAGGCCCTATCGATTTGGAGATCGACTTTAAGTGGCATCAGCCGGCTGAATTGCTCGCTTACCTCAAGGGGTTCGAGCGGCGCGGCGCCTATCGAATCCTTTATCGCGCCGAGGACATGTGCGAGGCCTCGCGCGTGCTGCAATTTCTATCTTCCTACCAACCTATTCCGACTTAGCCCGGGGGACGCGGCATGCGCATGGAGGTCAGCGTCGACGCATTTCCCTTGAAGGCGCCGTTTCGTATCAGCAATCACGTCTGGCATCGGATCGAGGTTGTAACGGTTAGGCTGGAAGAGGGCGGCTTTTGGGGGTGGGGCGAGGGCTCGCCGGTGGTGTACCACGGCGAAAGCGCGCGCTCGCTCGCGGACCAGATCGAGAGCGTGCGCGCCGCCGTGGAGGCGGGCGTGACGCGCGCCGAGGTGCAAAATCTATTGCCGCCTGGCGCCGCGCGCTGCGCGCTGGATTGCGCGCTTTGGCATTTAGACGCGCGCAGAAGCGGAACAAGCGTTCATGCTCTGGCCGAACTGCCTGCCCCTCAAGCGGTCGACAGCGCCATCACCATTTCCCTCGATACGCCGCAAGCCATGGCGGCCGCGGCCGCGTCTTGGCGCGCCTATCCGCTGCTTAAAGTGAAATTGGGCGGACGCGAAGACCATGCATGCATCGAGGCCGTGCGTGCCGCGCATCCAGGCGCGCGGATTACGGTTGACGCAAATACCGGCTGGGATATCGCGGCGCTTGAAGCGATAGAGCCCGTACTGGTTCGATGCGGCGTTGAATTGATCGAGCAGCCCATGCCCCCGGGCGCGGACGAAGCGCTGCGCGGTCGGGTTGGGCCGATCCCGATCGCAGCGGATGAATCCTGCCAAACGGTGGCGGATGTGCCCGCGCTTGTCGGCAAATACCAGGTTGCTTCGATCAAGCTCGACAAGACGGGCGGGCTAACGGGCGCGATCGCACTCCTTCACGCGGCGCGCGAAGCCGGTCTCGATCTCATGGTCAGCTGCATGGTCGGCACATCGCTCGGCATGGCGCCGGCGCATTTGATCGCACCCTTCTGCCGTGTGGTCGATCTTGATGGGCCGTTGAACGCCGCGGCGGATCGAGAGCCCGGCCTCATTTACGAGAATGGTCGCATCGTCGCGTGGCCGACCTCATTGTGGGGCTGACGGTCCGCCCAGCGAGTCCTTGAAGAAATTGGCGACGGTGGCGAACACGTCCGCGTAGGAATCGCCGCGCCCTTCAAAAGCGTGATTCACGCCCGGAATGAGCAGCAATTCGTGCGGCTTGTCGGCGACGTTTAGCGCATCGATCAGCGACAGCGTGTTGGAGAACGGCACGTTCACGTCAGCGGTGGCGCCGACGATCAACAGATCGCCCGCGATCGCTTCCACCCGCGGCGGGATCGCCGCGCGCTCGTACGCAGCGCGGTTTCTTGTTGCATCGCCGAGTTGAAACTCGGACCAAGACACGTGATCGATCATGTCGGTTTGCGCCACTTCCGCGCTCGCCGCGCGGTAAAAATTCGGCGCTTCGATCATGCCGCGCAAGGCCAGCATCCCGCCCCACGAATTGCCGCTGACCCCAACACGAGTCATGTCCATCCAAGGCCGTGTGCGCGCCAGCTCGCGCAGAACCGCGACATGGTCTGGAATGACGTTGTCAGGCCAAGAGCCATGGCGCGCCAGCCAATAGGCATGGCCCCGTCCAGGCGTGCCTGGAGAATCCATCATCGCCACGATGAATCCCTGCGCGGCGAGCCATTCCGACATCATGGCGTAATCGCCGCGATGGGCGCCCTCGCCGTTCCAATAGCCGAAAGGCTGCATCGTGCTTTGCATGCCGCCATAAATGCGCTCGATCACCGGATAGCGACGGCTCGGATCGAAGTTCGGCGGCAGCATGAGAACGCCATGCACGTCCGTGCGTCCGTCCGCGGCTTTGGCGACGAAACGTTGGATTTGCGGTGGCGGCGGCGCCGAATTGGTCAGGCTGGCGAGCATGATCGTCCGCAGGAGTGCGCCGTCTTGGGCCCGCTTGAGCATGTGGGCCGGCGGTGATGAATCCGTGTGGTGCGTCTCGACGAAATAGCGGCCCGAGGGCGCAAAGGAGATCGCGCGTCGCCCAGGGCTGGGCGTTAGATTGCGCGAAGATCCGGCGAAGGAGAAGCGCACGAGCTGCTGATCATAAGGCGCGCTCGCGTCCGGTCCGGCGAGTATGGTCACGCTGGTGTCATCGATATGCTGCACCTCGCCGGCGTCGAAGGCGCCGCGTGTGACTTGCCGCACGAGGCGCCCGTTCGCTTCATGCAGATAGAGGTGGGAAAAGCCGCTTCTGGCTGAACGCCACAAAAAGCCCTGGCCGTTCGGCAAATACCAGAACACGCGCGCGCCCCCCGGCCAGCGCACCGGCTTCCCGCCGCCGTGCTCGCGCACCAGCAGACGTACCGCGCCTGTACGCGCATCGGCTTCGAACAATTCATACTGGCTTGCGTCACGCGCCACGCGCACGAAGGCGAAGGCGTCTCCGTCCGGCCGCCAGGAGATGAACCAAACATAGGAATCGTGGCTCGGCGAAAGCCTCACCTCCGTCAGCGCGCGCGCATCCGCGTCGATGACGGCCAAAGTCGTCGCGGGCAGGGGCTCGCCTGTGCGCGCCCAATAGCGGAAGCGTTCGCTCGTAAGATCTTGGCCCTCGCCCATGAGATAGGGCACGCCGGGCGTGCGCGATTCATCGTGGCGGCGGACAATGACCCGTCGTCCGCGCGGCGACCAGATCGAGCCATAATCCTCCCATATGTCGCCGCCGAGAAACCAACGGACGTGCGCGCCGTCTTCTTGCGTGAGGGGCGTAACGACATCGCCCTCAACGAAGCGGAGGCCGACATCGGGCCCCATCAGTGTCGCCAAAACAGTTCCGTCCGGCGCCAAGTCTTCCCGGCGGTCCCACCCATACATGGGAAACATCCGGCGCACGCTGCGCGGCGCCGCCGCTTCCAGATCCGCGGCGGGTGTCAATGCGCGCGTCGTCACGTCAAGGCGCCATCGAGAGTCGTCTCGCGCGAGCACGACCCCGCCGCCGCTTTCAATCGCCACGGGCCGCGCGCCGGCGGCCGGGCCGTCGGCCAGGTCGGCCGATCGCAGCAGCGTTGCGTGCGCGTTCGCTGGCGCGTCGATGCTTTCCAGCGTCCAACCGCCGTTTTCGTCCGCACGCACGAACGCGACCTGATCCTCGCCATACCAAAGCGGCGCGATATCCGCATTGAGGAGCCGGCTCGCCGCCGCTTGAACGTAAGCGCGGGCGGCGGCCGGCGCCTCCCGCGTTTCCGCCAGAGCCGGCGGGGCGCAAAGCAACACCGCCCCGATCAGCAGGGGCGTGACGTGGCGAAACGGGTTTCTCTTCATCGTCAAAGCGTATACACTTAAAGCTCTATGGAAAACAAAAACTCCGGCGCGCGGCTCTCTACCCCCTCGGACGTGTCCATGGCGGAGGACGCGCCTATCATGGGCGCCGGGTTTGCCCCTGGCGAGATCGTCACGCTCTCGCTTGCTTTTCAGGATGCGGCGCGGACGTCCTGGCGCGCAAGCGCACGATTTCGGGCGGACGCGCTGGGGAAGTTCAATACGCGGACAGACGCTCCCTTGGACGGCGCGTATGAAGGCGTCGATATCGGTGGGCTGTTCTGGTCGGCGCGTCCGGCTGGGGCTGAAAACGGGGACCTCTATCTGCGACGCGCCTTGCGGGATGCGTCTCTGCCGCTGACGCCGGCGCCCGATCCGCTTGGCGATGTGCGCTACAAGATAGAAGCAATTGGCGAGCGCGGCGCGCGCGTAAGCGCGCGCTTGACGCGGCGGCGGCTTCCGGAAGGGGTCGTCGTGCAGCCGGTGCGTGAAGGCGGCCTACGCGGACTCTTTTTCGCGCCGCGCACGCAGGCGCTTGGCGCGGCCTTGATTATCGGCGGATCCGAGGGCGGCTTGATCCCGACGCGCGCCGCCCAGCTTGCAGGGGAGGGCGTCGCGGCGCTCGCTCTTGGCTATTTTCAGTATGAAGACCGTCCGCAAGCGGCGATCGACCTGCCGATCGAGTATTTCGCGGCGGGGCTCCAATGGCTGCGAAAGCGCACGCCGCACGCGCGAATTGCGATGTTCGGCTCTTCGCGCGGCAGCGAAGCCGCCTTGCTCACTGCTCAGAATTATCCGGAACTTGTCGATGCGCTCGCGCTCTGGGTTCCGAGCCACATCATCAATGCAGGCCTTGACCCTTGGGCGCGCGATTTCCGGCGTGAGCAGCGCGCCATGTGGAGCATCAAGGGCGCGCCGCTCGCCGGCGCGACATTTCCAGACCTGACCGAGGAAGAGCTCTCCGCCACTCGATGCGGCATGGCGGCGCCAAATGGCTGGCGCTTCGCCCCCGAATTCTTGCGCTTGTGGCGAGCGCCCGGAATCGCCGAACAATTCGCGGCGCCCTTGGATCGCATACAAGTCCCGGTTCTGCTCGTCTCCGGCGAGGATGACGGGTTGTGGCCTTCCGCCTTCGGGGCGTCTCGATTGGCGGAGGCCTTCGGCGCGCGCGCCACGCATCTGTGCTTGCCGAAGGTCGGCCATTCCATCGGCGTGCCGAACGAGGCGCAGCCGTTCGTCCAGACCCGCATCTGGCGCGACGGCTATTTCGGAATCGATGCTGGCTTCGTGGATGTCGGCGGGCGGCCCGCCGCAAGCGGACAGGGCGCGCGAACGGCGTGGCGTGCGCTCGTCGAATTCCTCCAGAGCGCGGTTGGCTAACGCCCGCGCCCTTGCGCGTATAGACAGAGCATCGTATTGCGACTAAGTCTTAATAGCGAATGACGTTTCGCAATGAAAACGTCGCAATTCGCTTGCCATGTGTACGCACTTATACGCAAAGTGTATGCGCTTTAGTCGAGGGGCGACGGAGGGGTTCCATGAAACACGCGCGGACGGCTCTTTTGGCGACAGCCGCGCTTGCGATCGCCGCACCGGCGTCGCTTGCGCAGGCGACCGGGGAAGACGAGATCATCATCACGGGGCAAAAGACGCCCCGCTCGCTGCAGGACACGCAAGCGAGCGTCGGCGTCATCACCGGGCAGGACATCGCCGATAAGGGGCTCGATAGTTTCCGCGACGCCTTCCGCGTTGTTGCGGGCGTGATCGATGCGGACTGGGTTGACGCGGGCTTCGTCATTCGCGGCGTCAATTCCGAAGGCTTGACGCCGGGCGGGGCCCCGCTCGCCAGCGTCTATATCGACGGCGCTGCGCAGACCGTGCAGGGCGCCCGGCGCGGCGCCAGAGGCTTGTGGGATGTCGAACAAGTCGAGATCTATCGCGGTCCGCAATCGACGCTCAGCGGACGCGCCTCGCTCGCAGGGGCGATTTACGTGCAGACGCGCGATCCGAGCTTTGAATGGGATGCGGCGGCGCGCCTGACGGTCGGCGAGAACGATTTGCGCGAAGGCGCGATCGCATTTGGCGGTCCGCTGCTCGGCGATGCCGTCGCGTTTCGGATCGCGGGGGAATATTCGGAGAGCGAAAGCGATCTGAATTATCCGCTTTATGAGCAATATAGCCGCTTCGACGATTTCATCACGGATGAATATTATCAGGTGCGCGGCAAGCTTCTGTTCGCGCCCAGCGCATTTGGCGGATGGCGCGGCGAACTCAGCTATTCCTTCGCGCACGATTCGCCGACCTATGACGACATCGCCGGCCCGGGTCTTGGCTTTGATTATTCGGAGCGCCGCGGCGATTTGAACGCCGGAACGCCGGTATTCCAGGAAAACCGCTCATCGGACAATCAAACGGCCGCTTTCGAGTTGACGCGCGACTTCGGTGAAAACCTTACGTTCACCTCGCTGACGGCGTTTGGATTGACCGATGTGGAGACCCCATCGATCAATGAGGGCACGCCGGGCGAGACTGATGTGACGCGCGGCGGCGACGATCAGCGTCTCGTGACACAGGAGTTCCGTCTCAATCACGATGGCGGGGATGTAAACCCGACGTGGGTGTTGGGCCTCTACATCGCGGACGAGGAAAACGAATCTCTCCGTTTGCGGCGGTCCTTCGGCCGGTTCGACACCGCCGACAACACGATCGAAACGCGCAATTACGCCGTGTTCGGCGAAATGTCGGTGCCGTTCGCGGAGGATTGGACCGCGATCATGGGCGGACGCCTGGATTTCGAAGAGCAAACGAACTCGAATTTCTTCAGCCGCGACAACGACAATCCGGCGTTCTCGGACATCCTTATCTCCGGCCAGGCTGAAGATGAGCAGACTACCTTCCTGCCAAAGGTTGGCCTCGTTTGGGATTTCGCCGACAATATGTCGATTGGCGCCACGTTCCAGCGGGGCTTCCGATCCGGGGGCGTGGGCGTCGATCTGACGGACGGCTCGACCTATACGTTCGACCCCGAATACACGTCCACGTACGAGATCGCGTTCCGCAGCCGTCTGTTCGACGACAGCGTTACGCTGAACGCGAACGTCTTCTACACGGATTGGAGCGACCAGCAGGTCGAATTGCAGCTCATCCCCGGCGATTTCACCTCGAACGTGACGCTCAATGCAGGCCAATCGATGCTCTATGGCGGCGAATTGGAGGTCAAGGCTCAGCTGGCGGAAGGGTTCGATACGTTCCTGGCGGTCGGCTACGTGCAGACGGAGTTCGAGGAATTCGTTTCGACTTTGGGCGATTTCAGCGGTTCGGAATTCCCGGAATCGCCGGCCTGGACGATCTCCGCCGGGTTCGATTGGGATTTGTCGAACGGTATCTTCATCGGGGCGGATGCGCGTCACGTATCGAGCTATCTCGCGCGAGATATTCAAAATACGCCGGCGGATACGGTCGGAGATTATGTGACGGCGAATCTGCGGATCGGCTATCGCGCCGAGCGCTGGTCGCTCACGGCTTTCGCCGATAACATCTTCGACGAGGAATATTTCGTCTATCGGGATGTGATCGGGACGTTCGATTGTTGCGGAACGCTCGGCGAGCGTCGTCTGGTCGGCGTCACGCTCGAGGTGAATTACTAACGAACGAGGCCCGCCGGAAACGGCGGGTCCTTTGTCTCGACCGGCGGATCGATCAGAAGGTCGCCTCGAAGCGCACGCCCACCACAATCGCATTGTCCAAGTCGCCGCTGCCGCCGGGATTGATCACGTATTGCACATCCGGCTGGATCGCGAAGTGCTCATTAATCTGCGCGCGGTAGGTCGCCTCAATGACGGTCTCGTGCGATGTGAGGCCATCGGCGGCCCTGGCCGGATCGCTGAACAATGCAGCGGCGATCGCAAGGCCGACGGAATCTTCCGCGCGCCCCGATAGCGGCGCGTGCGCCACGACTCCCGCGCCGAGATACGTCTCGATGGCGTAGAAATCCGCGTCCGCCATGCCGACTCGAAGCCACACATCGATAGCGCCAGTCTCGGCGGCGGATTCGCGCGCGCGATAGGTGACTGAGCCGTAAACTCCATCGGCGCCGGCGCCGCTTTCGCCATTGAGCTGTTCTTGGTCGGCATCGTATCGCCAATAGCCAAGGGTGGTCCAGATTCTTTCGCCGGCCCATTCCGCTTCCGCGACCAGCAGCGCGCCTTCGTCCTCATTAAAAATCACCGCCGCGGCCGCGTCCGGGTCGCCCGGATCCCCAGGCACGGCGTCGAAAACGGCCCCTCGAAGTGTCAATCCTTCGGATACTTCGTGCGACACGCGCAGACCAAAAGCCGTTACGGGAAATATGGAGGGGCCTGCTTGGCCCGACTGGCTGAATTCGCTGCCGATGCCATGCGCCGATTGAATGAAGAGGCCTGCGGGTTCAACGACATCGAACTCCGCGTTCAGATCCATGATGCCTGCACGCACGGAAACCCCGAAGACCGGCGCTTCGACATAGGCCTGAAGCAGGCGCAGTACGCTTTCGCCCGTTTCAATATTGGATGCGCCCTGCGCGTCGCCGATGCGGTCCGAGAGTGAATCGCCATTGGTCCAGAAGGCCGACGCATGGGCGGAGACGCCATTCCAACCGAGCGCCGCGCCGTCGAAATCCAACGCCGCCTCGGCGTAATCGAGATAAGCGCCGCCGGGAGCGACCCCGCCGTCAAGCAAGCTCCACGCTTCTCCGATATAGGTGAAGGAGAACTGGACAGCTTCGTGATCGCCCGTCATTTGCGCCGCCGCGTTCGTGGCGCCGAGACCGGTGAGGAGAGCGCTGAGAATCGCGCCTTGCATATGTTTTTGCATGGCGCGTGTGTTCGCCATCGCGTCTTTCTTGTCGTGTCGATACACCAAATTGTGAGCGCGCCAAGGGCGCTTTCTTTGCGGCTGCGAGGCGCTTTCAACTTTACCTCGCGTCGCCGATTGCCGACGCGATATGTGCGACGTTAGAAGACAGAGACAAACGATGATCCGGAAACCCTATCTTCTCTTTGTCGGCGATGTTGCGACCGAGACGTACGCCAAGACGGCGTTCGGCGTTCGCGATTGGTCGCCTGGAGATTCAATCGCGCAATATCGGCTCGATGGCGGCATCGATCTCGGTTTGCCGGACATGTCGCCGCGCGCGGCCTTCGAGGCGGGCGCGCGCTCTTTGCTGATCGGCGTCGCGCCGATCGGTGGGCGGCTTCCAGAGGCTTGGACTCCCGCTCTGGTCGCCGCCATCGAGGCCGGGCTCGACATCGTCAGCGGCATGCATCAACGCCTCGGCGACATTCCCGCGATCGCCGACGCCGCCGCCCGGCATGGGCGGGTGCTGCACGACGTGCGTCATTCCGCGAGGGCGTTCCCAATCGCCACCGGCCGCAAGCGAAGCGGTCTCCGTGCCTTGACCGTGGGCACTGATTGCGCGCTTGGAAAAAAATACGCCGCCTTGGCTTTGACGAAGGCGATGCGTCAGCGCGGTGTGAACGCCACTTTTCGCGCCACCGGCCAAACCGGCATCATGATCGCCGGGGAGGGCGTGGCGATTGACGCCGTGGTGGCCGATTTTATCGCCGGCGCCGCTGAAACACTTTCGCCCGACGCCGCGCCCGATCATTGGGATTTGATCGAAGGCCAGGGCGCGCTGTTTCATCCGGCTTATGCAGGCGTCACTCTGGGTCTGATCCATGGTTCGCAGCCGGACGCGCTCATCCTGTGCCACAAACCCGGACGCACGCATATCGAGAGCTATCCGGACTTTCCCATTCCTCCGCTCGAAGAAGCAATTCGTCGCTACGAGGAAGCGGCGCGTCTCACCAATCCGCGCGCCCGCTGCGTCGCGCTCGCCTTGAACACTAGCCGCCTGCCTGACGATGAGGCGCTGCGCGCGGCCGCGGACGCGGCCGCCGCGCTCGGGCTCCCCGTTTTCGATCCCATGCGTTTCGGCGTGGAACAGGCCGTGGACGCCGTGCTCGCGGTAGGTCCTTAACGCTTCGAGGCGGCCCTATCGTACTCCGGCTGGCGAGTATATGAAACCGGCTTCATATCCATTGACAGCCGGCGACCGGCGCTTTAGCACCTTCGCCAGGAGCACGCTCATGTCTGCGGCATCGGCCAAGGAAAGTCGTACAACCAAGGGTGAACGCACGCGCGCCAAGCTCAAGGAGGCCGCGCTCGCGCTCTTAGCGCGCGACGGCTATTTCGATTTGAAGGTGACGGACGTGTGCAGCGAAGCGGGCGTCGCTTCGGGCACGTTCTATATTTATTTTGAGGACAAGGCCGCGCTTGTCAGCGAAGTGATTGTCGAGCGTATCCGCCGCAACGCGCTCGAAGCCTTATCGGGCCCGGCGGCCGACGATCCCTTTCTTTCCATCTTGAACGCCAATCGCCGCTATATCGGCCTATGGGCGGAGCAGGCGAGCCTCATGCTCGCGCTCGGTCAGGCGATGGAGGTGCTGCCTGCCGTGCGCGATGCGTGGGCGAGCGCGAACGCCGAGGTCGCCAAGGCGATCGCCGCCAGCGTGGCGAAGCGCGCCCCCACAAGCAAGCGGGCGCTCCGGGCTCGACTTTTCGGCGCCTACGCGATGCAGGCGATGCTGGACGGCTTGTTGCTCGATTATTTCGTCTGGCGCCGCGCTGACGTGCTGGAGGCATGCGGCGATCATGAGACGCTGGCGCAATCCGTCTCCGTGATGTGGCATCGCGCGCTCTATGTCAGCGATCCCGATCCCAAATTGGCGCCGAAGGCGCGTGATCTCTTTACGCTTCGTTTGCCGATGGACGATCAGCCATGAGCATTGCAAACGCGCTTCCCGTGGCGCCGGGACAGGATCTCGGCGCATCGCCCTGGATCGTCATCGGCCAAGCGGACATCGACGCCTTCGCCGCGGTCACGCGCGATCAAGATCCCATGCATGTCGATCCGCAATGGTGTCGCGAGCAGGGGCCTTTCCCGCACACGATCGCGTTCGGCTTTTTGAGTTTGTCCTTGCTCACGCATTTCAGTCACGCGGCCAGTCCCTGGCCGGAAGGCTATTATTGGTTGAATTACGGCTTTGACCGTGTGCGCTTCATCGCGCCCGTGCCCGTGGATGCGCGCATTCGCGGGCGCTTCAAGGTTTTGGATGTTCAGCCGCGCAGCGCGCACGATCTGCTCGTGAAAACCGAGGCCGTGGTGGAAGTCGAAAACGAGCCGCGGCCGGCTCTGGTCGCCGAATGGCTTGGGCTTATGGCGCCTATCGGGGCGGAGCGTGGCTGAAGGCGCCTTTCTTCCGGATGTCATCGCGCATTGGGCGCGCGTGCGGCCAGACTCCGAAGCGATCGTCGAAGTCGATGGGCCGCGCGTAAGTTACGGTCGTCTTGGTGCGATGGTTTCCGATGCGGCGCGGGCGCTAAGCGCCGCCGGCCTGCGCGCGGGAGACCGCGTCGCCTTCGCCGGGCCGCCAGGTCTTGCCTTCGTCGTCACCATGGCGGCGACTCATCGAGCCGGCGGCGTTTGGCTGGGCCTTAATCCGCGCTATACGGCGACGGAAGTGCGCGACGTTCTGCGGCGGTCATCGCCCCGGCTCTTGTGCGTCGCGTCTGAAGTCGAGGCGTCCGTACGCGGCGCCATTCATGAGGCGCTCAGCGCACTCGATCTTCCGCCGGCTTTGTTGAATTTGGGGCCAAGCCTTGAGGGCTTGAACGCGCATCTGCCGCTCGCGGATGGCCCCTTGGCGAGCGATCTCGACGACGTCGCTCTCCTCGTTTTCACGTCCGGCACCACCGGCGTTCCCAAGGGCGCTCTATTGACTCACGCCGGGCTACGCGAAGCCTCGCGCCTCTATGCGGAGGCGTATGGCTTGGAGAACGCGCGCTTCCTGAACAATCTACCCGTCAATCATGTCGGCGCCGTCGTCGATATCTGCGCCTCCGCCATGGCGAGCGGCGCGGCCATGATTTGCATGCGTGGCTTCGAGCCGGATCGGATCGCCGCGATCGCCAAGCAGGAGGCGCTTACGCATCTCGGGCAAATCCCGTCCATGTATGCGTTGATCGAGGAGCATGGGGCGTTGCCGCTTGAGCATTTGCCTGCGCTGCAATGGCTGATCTGGTCCGGCGCGGCGGCGCCGCGATCACTGATCGAGCGCTATTTTGGGCGCGGCCCAACGCTCTCGACATGCTACGGCCTGACCGAAATCACGGGCTCGATCACGTTCACGCATCGCGGCGCTCGCGTTGAGCAGCTCGCCAATACAATCGGCGCGCCGATTTCCGAGAGCGCGTGCCGTCTGGATCCGGAGGGTGAAGCGGGCGCCCAGGAAATACAAGTGCGTGGCCCGCTCGCCTTCGCCGGATATTTGAACGACGCGGCCGCCACGAAAGCCGCCTTCACCGCCGACGGCTGGCTGCGCACGGGTGATTTGGCGCGTCTCAACGGCGACGGCGCTTACATCTTGTCCGGCCGCACCAAGGAGATGTTCAAGTCGGGCGGTTACAATGTCTATCCGCGTGAAGTGGAATTGGCGCTCGAGGCGCATCCCGCTGTCGCGGTGGCCATCGTCGTGGCGCGCAAGGACGAGCTATGGGGCGAGGTGGGCGAAGCCTTCATCTTGCGCCGCGACTCTTTGCAAGAGGAGGAGCTCATCGCATTCGCGCGGGCACGTCTCGCGAATTACAAGATTCCAAAGCGCGTTCATTTCGTCGCCGAACTGCCTTATCTCCCGAACGGAAAGATCGACCGGCGCGCGCTCGGCGCGCAGGCGCTTCAGTTCCATGAACGGGGCGCGTGATGGCGGTGTCCAATTCGGTGAGTTTCCGAACTGAAACCGGCGCCATGTCCATGAAGCCGGTTGGGCATGATGTGAGCGCGGCCTTCGGCGCAGCCACGCTTGGCACGACGATGTTCGTTGTCGTGCCCCAGGTGCTCCTTCTCTTTTACATGACGGAGACGCTGGCCGTGACGCCGGCGCTCGCGGCCTTGGCTATCATGGCGCCGAAGGTCGTGGAGGTCTTTTTCGACCCGGCTATCGGCCGTGCGTCGGATCGCACGCGGTCGCGACTTGGCGCACGCCTGCCATACATGCTGATTGGCGGGGCTCTATTCCCTCTTGCGTTCGCATGTCTTTTTTTCGCGCCCCAGGCGTTGAGCGGCGTTTCCGCCGCGCTCTATGTCGGCGTGATATTTCTTATCTGCACGCTTCTCTACTCGCTTTTCAGCGTGCCTTATGTGGCGCTTTACGGCGAGATCGCCAATGACGCCTCAGATCGCCGCCGCATGGTTGCTTGGCGCATGGCGTTCATGGCGTTGGGCGTCTTGGCGGCGGGAGCTCTGGCGCCAGCCATTGTGACCGCTTCAGGCGGCGGACGCGGCGGTTACGCGTCGATGTCGATGGTGGCGGGTGCTGTTTGTTTCACGATGTTCGCCTTCGCAATCGCCGCGATTTGGCGCCGCGCGCGGGGCCAGAACCAGGTCTCGGAACCGGCTTCGCTTGGAGCAACTCTAAAGGGTTTGCTTCGCGCGCGATCCTATCGTCGCCTCTGGCTGGCTTATGTGCTGCAACTGGTTTGCGTCAGCTTGAACGCGGCGATGCTTCCCTACGCCGCGAAATATCTGTTGGGCTCGGATGAGACTTTGATCGCCGTCATTTTTGTTTTGCTGACCGGCGTTTCCTTGGCCGCGACGCCGCTCTGGGTAATGGCGGGCGCGCGCGTGGGTGATCGTACGGCCTATATTCTCGCCGCGTCTCTTTACGCCGTCGCAACCGCCGCTTTCTGGTTTTCGGACGCCATGAACGGCGCCGGCGTTCTCGTGGCCGCCGCGCTCTTGGGCTTCGCTCAAGGCGGACAGCAGATTTTTCCGTTCTCGCTTTTGCCGCAAGTCATCGCGGAATCAGGCGCCGCTGCGCAGAGCGCAGGTTTCATGACCGGGTTCTGGATCTCCGGTGAAAAGCTGGCTCTGGCGCTCGGCGCCGCACTCGCGGGCGCGGGCCTTGCTGCATCAGGATTCATCGAAGGCGCGGCGGAGGCGCAGAGCGCGCAAGTACTCGAAGCCATCCGTTGGATGTTTTCCATCGTTCCAGCCGCACTGTGCCTCGTCAGCTTGGTCTTCCTCTTTCGCCAGCCCCCGGAGACTGCGTGATGTCGCGCGATTTACTCATTCTCGGCGCCGGGGGTGTGGGCGCGCATGCCGCGCGGCTCTGCGCGCGCCGCTTTCCGGAACGCAGGATCGTCATCCTCGACAAGGACGCGGCTATCGCCGTCGCCATTGCCGGCGAGATCGGTGCGAACGCCGCCGCTGGCGCGTTGGATGTGACGGACGAAGCGCGCTTGAAAGCCTACATGAGCGACGCCGAAATCGTCCTCAATTGCGTGGGACCCTATTACAAATTCGCGGCGCCGATCTTGGACGCGGCGATCGCGGTCGGCGCGCTCTATCTCGACGTGAATGACGATTGGGAGCCCACGCTGACGAGCCTTGAGCGCGACGCAGCCGCCAAGGAGCGTGACGCGCGCGCGGTGATCGGCATGGGCGCGAGCCCGGGCCTCTGCAATCTTCTCGCTGTCGCGGCGGCGCGCGCGATCGGCGCGCCCACGCGCCTCATCACGGGATGGACGCTGGAGAACGATCCGGGCCCGCCAGGTTCGGCGGCGCAGGCGCACTGGCTGCATCAATCGTCGGGGTTAATCCGCGTGCTGGAAAGCGGCGTGTTCGTCGATCGCCCGCCCTTGCAGGCGATGGAGGTTCATTGGCCCGGGCGGGGGGCGCGCGCGGCGCAGACGGTAGGTCATCCGGAGGCGGTGACTTTGCCGCGCACGTTTCCCACACTGCGGGAGTGCGTGAATGTCATGGTGCTGCACCCGCAATTGGCGGCGGCGCTGGCCGATGCCGCGGGACGTATCGATTCCGGCGCGCTCGATGTTCACGCCGCCGTCGACTTACTCACGCGCGGCTATGAGCCTAATGGCGCGCCGGAACCGGAGCCGCATTTTCCTGGCATATTCGCCATCGCTTCTCGGCCCGGCGCTTACGCCTTCGCCGCGCCGAGTTTTCTGCGCGGTGCGGATGTGGCGGAGGTGACGGCGCGTCCGCTCGTCGCGGCGCTCGCTGTGGCGTTGGAGAAGGGGCTGCCATGCGGCGTGCATGCGCCGGAGGCGGTGTTTGAACCGGCTGACGTGTTCGCTGAATTGGCGGCCGGCCTTGGTCATGCCGGCCCCTTATTCGAAATCGTCGTCGCATGAACTCCGCGCACGCCCTCGAACGTGCGTGGGATGCGCTGCGTCTGCCGTCGGATGATATGCGGCGCGCTTTGTGCGCCGCGACGCTGGACGCTCTTTTGACGCAAACCGACCGCATTGATGAGCGGACGATCGTCGTGGACCTGCACGGCCATGAGCCCGACGCACGCGACAATCCTTTCGGCGCCTGGGCGTGGCGCGGAGAGCGTACGCCGACGCGCGCCGGCGCATTGAGCGGGCTGCGCGTCGCCGTGAAGGACAATATCGCCGTCGCGCATTGGCCCTTGGGGCTAGGCGGCGCACGCCGCGACATCATGGATCGCGACGCTTTGCTCGTTGAGCGTCTGCTGGCGAACGGCGCGCATCTCGTGGGTGTGGCGCAGTGCGAGGACATGGTGCAGGGAGGCGAGAGCTTCACCAGCCGGCCGCGCCCTGTCGCCAATCCGTGGGCGCCGGATCTTTCCGCCGGCGGTTCGTCCTCGGGATCGGCCGCTTTGGTCGCGTGCGGCGCCGTCGATGTGGCAATCGGCACCGATAGCGGCGGCTCCATTCGCGTTCCCGCGGCGCGCTGCGGCGTGTTGGGCATGAAGCCGACCTTCGGCCTTGTGCCCTATGACGGTGTCGCCTCCATCGAGCCGACGCTGGAGCATGCCGGTCCGCTGAGTTTGAGTGTCGACGCCAACATGGCCGCGCTCGCTGCGATGAGCGATCAGCCGCTTGAAGCCCTGCAGCACAAAGGTGCGGGGCGCTTGCGCCTAGGTGTGCTCGAGCACTGCATGGCGAAGGCCGATCCGTTCATCTCGGAAGCTGTGCGCGCAGAGCTCGGCGCGCTCGAAGAGGCGGGCGTCGAACTTGTCCCAATTCGTGCGGCGGCGCTCGACGCCGCGCCCGCCATCCACGCCGCGATCTACGCAATCGGACAAGCGGCGCAATGGGCGGCGCCCGGTGCTTCGCTCGGCTTCGCCGCCGACGAGCGCTGGACCGAAACGATGGAGCAATCCCGCGCCAATGCGCCGGATGTCTTGGTGGCGTTGTTGGTCGCCGGTCACGCCGCGATGCAACTGCGCCCCACGCTCTATGCGCGGGCGCAGTACGCCCGCCGTCGCCTGCAAGACGACATCGACCGCGCCTTGTTCGATGTCGATGCGCTTGCGCTGCCGACCGTTTATGCCCCCGCGCCCTTGGCGCCCGACGTGAATGCGAATCCGTTCGCGCGGCTCGCGGCGTATTTGGGCGATGCCGGAGATCAGCCTGCTTTCAATGTGAGCGGTCATCCCGTGCTCGCCGCGCCCATTGGATGTGAACGCGGCATGCCGGCCAGTCTTGCACTCGTGGGCCGACGCCAAGGCGAGGGCGTTCTCTATGCGCTTGCTCGCATGTTCGAACCCGAGGGCGGGTTTGCGCGCGCGCCAAGTGGAAGGGGCGACGCATGATCGCCGCCTACGGACCGACGCTGGCGGCGATCGCGGGCCTTGCTCTCCTCTATGTCGTGCAGCTCATCATTGCTGACCTTGCCATGGACGCCGCCAAGCACACGCCAGGCACGCCCGTTCCCGGCGCGCATGACAATGCGTTGTTCCGCGCCTCGCGCGCGGCGGCGAACAGCTTGGAAAACATGCCGCCCTTCTGGGCGCTTGCCGGCGCCGCGATCGCCGCCTCCGCCGAGCCGCTTTGGACCAATGCGCTTGCGCTCTTCTTTCTCGTCTGCCGCGTGGTCCATATGGGCGCCTATTACGCCGATCTGCGCACCGTGCGCGGCTATAGCTGGATGGCGGGTCTGGCGGTGATGCTCGCGCTCGTCGTGCTTGTCGCGATGGCGCTCATTGAGAACGAATTTTGGCGTTACGCGGTGGTTTCGCCGCCGACGAATTAAAAGGTTTGGAAGGGGAGCATCTTATGTCAAAAAATGAAACTGGCGCCAGTTTTCTCTTGCTCGCGCTCGCGGCGATCGGCGCGCCTGCCGCCGCGCAGAGCGACCAGGACGAAATCGTCGTCACGGCGCAGAAACGCGAGCAGGCGCTGCGTGACGTGCCGATGGCGGTCACTCCCTTCAACGCCGACGAATTGGCGCGGCTGGGCGCGGTGACGCCGGATGATCTGGTGGCCTTTTCGCCCGGCCTCTCTGGGGCTTCCGTGTCCGCCACCACGCCGCGGATCACGGTGCGCGGCGTCTCCACGGAAGATTTCGGCGTCGGGTCCGATCCCGCGCTGGGGATTTATGTCGATGAGGTTTATCAGGGACGCAATGTCGGCGCGCTGTCCGATCTGCTGGATGTCTCGCGCGTGGAGGTCATTCGCGGACCGCAAGGCTCGCTCTTCGGGCGCAACACGACCGCCGGCGCGGTGAGCATCACGACCAACCGGCCAAGCCAGGATTTCGAAGCGCGTCTTGAGGCGGAAGCGGAAGACTATGATGGGCGCATCGTACGCGGCGTGATCAACGGGGCTTTCGCGCCGCGCTTGAGCGGCCGCGCCGCGCTGGCCTATCGGGCGCGCGACGGGTGGCTCGATAATCAAGCCGGTGGCGATTTCTTCGACATCGAAACCCTCAGCGGCCGACTTGGGCTACGGCTTGAGACCGACACCTTCGACGGCGCCTTCACCATCGAGGGCCAAAGCGTGGACAATGGCCCGCAAGGCTATCGCAGCCCAATCTTCGGGCCCGCGGACGCTTTTGGAGCGCCCATATCCGACCTCGGGGAGGGCGGCTACGATCGTATTGATAAATTGCAGGCCACCTTGCGTCTCGAATTTGCGCTTGGCGGCCTTGATCTCGTGAGCATCACGTCGGCGCGCGAGTCCGACAATCAATATCTGGAGGATACGGACGCAGGTCCGTTCAAGCTGCTGCATTTCGGCACGGACGGGGAAGACCGCGCGTTCAGCCAGGATGTACGCCTCGCGGGCGCTGGCGATCGCTTCTCGTGGTTTATCGGCGCGGGCTATTATTTCAACGACGCCAGATCGACGCAATTCGCCCTCGCCTCCGAAGAGGATTTTTGCCTCGTGCTCTTCGGCCTCGATTGCGCGACCGCGATTGGAAGCGCGGGCGACACCAATCTGATCGAGCGATCAATCGGCCAGACGGAAACGACCAGCTATTCGCTGTTTGGCGATGTGGAATGGCGTACGACGGATCGGCTCACCATGACCGCCGGCCTCCGCTACGCGCGGGACGAAAAGGACTTTAGCGTCGATATCCCAGGCGGCGCCAACGTCCTAGGCACGCTTTTCATCACTCCAACGGCTGGGCGTGTCGATCAAAGCGAATCCTGGGACGCTCTGCAGCCAAGGCTCGCGATTACGTATGCTCTCACCGATCGTATCAATCTCTATGCCTCCGCCGCGCGCGGGTACAAGTCAGGTGGGTTCAATCAGATCAATCCCGGGCCGGCATTCGATCCGGAATCGATGTGGTCTTACGAACTTGGCCTGAAAGGCGATGTCGCGGACGGCCGCATGCAATTCGAAGTGGCCGCCTTCCAGTTTGATTATTCCGATTTGCAAGTCTTGGTGAATGAAGGCGCCAATGTGGTGACGCGCAATGCGGGCGCCGCCACCGGTCAAGGCGTGGAGGCGTCACTTCGTCTGCTGCCGATGGAAGGCCTCACCCTGGGCCTCAACGTTTCGTTGCTCGACGCGACGTATGATCGTTTTGTCGCCTCGATGAGCCAGGATTATTCTGGCGCCCGCCTGAACCGTGCGCCGCGGACGGCGGCGAGTTTCGTCGTGGATTATACGCGGCCCGTGGGGGCGGACGCCGAACTCGCGCTACGCGCTCAATATGGTTGGAGAAGCAAGACCTTCTTCCGGCCGGACAATTCGGACTTCGCCAGCCAGGACGCGTACGGCCTCCTTGACTTGAGCGCGGGCCTGACTTGGCGCGACCGTTACAGCTTCACGCTGTTCGCCGACAATGTTCTGGACGAGGATTATCTGGTCGATGCGCAGATCGCCGCGCCCGGGCTTCTGGAATATACGCAGCGCGGCGCCCCGCGCATCGTCGGCGCGCGGTTCAGCGCGGCTTTCGAGTAGCCAGGCGCTCGCGGGACGTTGTCGGAATTGATCGGATAAATTGCGCCAGCGGCCGCGTTTGTATACATAACGGCGAGTTCAAGGGAGCGCGCCGTGGCCGGCAGGGATGCACGCGAGGCCGATTACGCTGCGGCCGGCTTTTCAGCGCGCCTCGGCGCTGGCGATCGGCCGGCTCTGCTGCTTATCGACCTTGTCGGCGCCTATTTCATTGAGGGCGCGTCGCTCTACCTGGCGCGCCCGGACGTCCTTCGCAATGCGCGCCCGCTCTTGGACGCCGCGCGCGCGGCGGGCGCGCCGGTGATCCACACCAAAGTGGCTTATCAGGCCGGCGGCGCCGATGGCGGCGTCTTTTTCCGAAAAGTGCCGGCGTTGAAGGCTTTCGCTCCGGGCGCCGATCCCGCGTTGGGCGCCTTGTGCGAAGCTGTCGCGCCGCGCGCCGATGAGATAGTGATCACCAAACAATATGCATCGGCGTTTTTCGGCACGTCGCTCGCCGCGACCTTGACAGCGCTTCGCGTCGATACGCTCGTCATCGGGGGCGTCTCGACTTCGGGCTGCGTGCGGGCGAGCGCGGTCGATGCGTGTCAGCACGGATTTGTTCCACTCGTGGTGCGCGACGCCTGCGCGGACCGCGACCTTGCCACGCACGAATCCAATCTGTTCGATCTCGACGCAAAATACGCCGACGTCGTCGATCTAAAGGCAGGCCTCGCCGCGCTGTCCGCCAGGAAAGGATAGAGCCGCCCATGTCCGCCGCCGCCGAGCGCGCCTATACCTATCTCCGGGCCGGGATTTTGAACGGCGCCCTGCCGCCGGGCGAGCGCTTGCTCGAGGAAGAGGTCGCCAATCTCGCGGGCGTCAGCCGCACGCCCGTGCGCGAGGCGTTTCGCAGACTGGATGCGGAAGGGCTCGTGGCCGTCAGGCCCCGGCTCGGCGTTGTTGTGCGCTCCTGGACGATCGAAGAGGTGGAGGACATTTTCTCGCTCCGCGCCGTGCTTGAAGCGCGCGCCGTGGAGCGGGCGACCACGCGCCTCACACGTCCGGAATTGGCGCAGCTCGCGCAATTGGCGAGTGAGATGGAGGCGCTGGCGGAGCGCAAGAAGCCCGGTCATCGCGAAAAGATCGGCGATCTCAATGCGCGGTTTCATCGTTTGATCATCGACGCGTCGGGCTCGTCGCGGCTGAAATCGCTGATGAGCCAGGTGATGGATGTGCCGCTCTCCCTGCGCACGATCAGCCGCTATGACGAGGCGGCGCTCACGCGCTCGATGCGTCATCATCTGGAAATCGTCGCCGCCATGGAGAAGGGCGATCCTGCCTGGGCCTCCTCCGTGATGCGCTCGCATGTGCTTGCGGCTTGGCGGGCGATCGCAACTGATGCGCTGGAGCCGCTTGATCCGGCAAAACGCTAATTCTGCGTGAAATTTCTTTGACAAGCCGCGCGGATTAGCCGTCTTGTATACAAAGCGGGGCGTTCGCGCCGGCCGGTTGTTCTCGGTCGGGCCCCTCCGCACGCCAAGGCGAGGGGATCAATATGGCGCATAACCCGCTGTTTTCCGTGAAAGTTTTAGGATTGGCCGGCCTTACGGCGCTGATCGGCGTGGGCGGCGCCTCGGCCCAGACGGCGCCTTCGGCGTCGGATGGTGTCGACACCATCGTCGTGACGGCGCGTCAGCGGACGGAGGCGCTGCAGGATGTGCCGCTCGCCGTGAACGCCTTCACGGCGCGCACGATCGAGGACGCCGGCATCGAGCGCCCGCAGGATTTCATCGCGCTGACGCCGAACGTGAGCTTCATTCAGACGACCAATGTCGGTGAAAGCCAGGTGCATATTCGCGGCGTGATCCAGCCGCGCGACACCGAGCCGCCTTTCGCCTATGTGGTGGACGGCGTGCTGGTGCCGAACCCGAACGCGTTCAATCAAGAACTTTCCGACATTCAGCAGATCGAAGTCATCAAGGGCCCGATCGGGTCAATCTATGGCCGCAACGCCATCGGCGGCGCGGTCCTGATCAATACGCGCCGCCCCGGCCCCGCGTTCGAGGGGCGCGTCGATCTCGGTTACGAATTCGAAGGCGAAGAGAGCCAGATCGGGGGCTACATTTCGGGCCCGCTCGTGGCCGATACGTTGTTCGCGCGTCTGACCGTGAATTACACGGACCGCGACGGCTATTTCGACAACATCACGCGCGGTGAAAAGGAAGATCCGTTCGAGGAATTGGTGTTACGCGGCCGCGCGATCTGGGAGGTCTCGCCGACGCTCGAGTTCGATTTCGGGGTCAATTATGGCGAGGTCGAGGGGTATTCGTTCGCCTTCAACAATCAATTCTCTGGCACGCCGGGCTTTGAAACGGGCGTCGACACCGAAGACACCTCGATTCCCTTCGTCGGTAATCTTGAATCCTTCAACGAGCAGGAGCGCTATGGCGTCTCCGCGCGGATGAATTGGGAGATTTGGGGCGGCGCGTTGACGGCGTTCGTCGCCCACAACGACCTTGAAGAATCCATGGGCGGCGAGGGCGCGGCCGATCTTGCCCTGTTCGGCATTTGCCCCGGTCTCGATCCATGCCCCGCGCCGGTCGATTTCTTCCTCGATCCTTCGCTCTATGAGGGCTATGGCCCGACCGATCGCGACGGCGCGCAATATCAGGAGCGCAACCAGACGGACACGTCCGTGGAGGTGCGTTTCGCTTCCGATGAAACGCAGCGCTTCCGCTACATTCTCGGCGCCTATTACATCGACTTTCAGCGGGACATTCTTCTGCTGACGGGCGATTTCGGCACCGGCAATGCGATCCGCCGCGCGCCTGTTCTCAATGTCGGCGATCCGGGCGTGGCCGGCACAGGCGGCGACAACAACAATTCCGCTTGGGCGGTGTTCGGGCAAGCGGCGTACGATCTGACCGATCAGCTCGAAATCTCGCTCGCGCTGCGGTACGACGCGGAAGATCGCGAAAACGTCAACACGGTTCCCAGCGCCTCGGCCGCACTTGGCGCGACACGCACCGCCTCGTTCGAGAAGCTGCAGCCGCGCATCTCCCTGCGCTACGAAGCCACCGACGATCTCACGTTCTACGCCACGTATGGCGAGGGCTTCCGTTCGGGCGGCTTCAATCCGCTCGGCAGCCGCAACGCCATCATCAATGTCGATGGCGTCGTGGGCACCACCGTTCAGGACGATTTCGAGGAAGAGACATCGCGCTCGTTCGAGGTTGGCGGGCGCGCCAGCCTGTCCGATGGCCGCTTGTCGTTGAACGGGGCGGTCTTCACCACCACGGTGGAGAACGCACACTTCTTCCAATTCTTCCCGTTCTCGCTCAGCCGCGTCATTTCCATCGTGCAGGAAAACGAAATCCAGGGCGCTGAGTTCGATTTCAACTTCCGGCTCAATGACGCGTTCACGCTGTTCGGCGGCGCGGGAATTTTGGAATCGGAGATCAAGGAGAACAACGAATTGCCCGGCACCGTGGGGAACAATTTCCCGTTCACGCCGGATCATTCGGCGTTCTTCGGCGTGCAATATCGCCAGGCTGTGTTCTCCGGCGTCGATCTCTTGGCGCGGGCGGAATGGAATCGCACCGGCGAAATCTGGTTCGACACAGAAAACACGCCCGGCACGGCCCGTCCCGAGCTCGATCTCTTCAACGCCCGCGTTGGGCTTGAGGGCGAGCGCTGGTCCGCCACGCTTTGGGCCCGCAATCTCACGGACGAGGAATACAATTCCGATGCGGTCGTGCTGAATGTGCCGCCGTCCTCGACGTTCAACTTCGTGACGAAGGGGACGCCGCGCACCGTCGGCATCGAGGTCGGCTACCGCTTCTAAGCGACGCCATTTGAGGCATTGGAACGGGGCGGCTTCGGCCGCCCCGTTTTCGTATGGCTAGATGATGTTTTTGGCGCGCAGCGCGTCATATGTTTCGCGCGGAAGGCCGGCGCGCTCCAGCCAAACATAATCATTGTCCTCGCCCATGGCCCGCCCAGCCCAGCGCACCGAACCCGGCGTGTCCGACAATTTCGGCGCCACGTTCTGCATCATCAGTTGTGGAAACTGCTTGTAGGGCGCCGACACGATCGCCTCGCGCGCCTTGAAATGCGGGTCTTGCAGCATTTCCGGCGCACGATAGATCGGCCCGCACGGCACGCCAGCCTCGTCGCTCGCCGCCTGGATCGCCGCGCGCGTGCGCGTCTTCGTCCAGGCGTTCACGATGGCGTCCAGTTCGGCCTGGCGCGCGCCGCGCGCATGATGCGTGGCGAAGCGCGCATCCTCCGCAAGTTCGGGCTGCCCGATCATCGCGGCGAGGCGGCCGAACACCGTGTCCTGATTGGCCGCGATGATCACCATGCCGTCCACGGCCTCGTAGATGTTGGACGGCGCCACATTGGGCAACACCGCGCCCGAGCGCTCGCGAATATATCCCGCCAGCTGATATTCCGGGATCAGGCTCTCCATCATCGCGAGCACGGCCTCGTAGATCGATGAATCCACGACCTGGCCGCGTCCCGTCTTGCGGCGCGCTTCGAGCGCCGCCAGCGCGCCCACGCACGCGAAGGTCGCCGCCAGACTGTCGCCGATGGATATGCCGGCGCGCGAGGGGCGACGGTCCGGCTCGCCCATCACATAACGGAGGCCGCCAAACGCTTCGCCGACGCTGGCATAGCCCGCCTTCGTCGCATTCGGTCCAGTCTGCCCATAGCCGGATACCCGCACGAAGATGAGGCCCGGATTGATTTTGGAAAGCACGTCATAGCCGAGCCCCCATTTCTCCATCGTGCCGGGGCGAAAATTCTCAAGCAGGATGTCGGCCTTGGCGATCAGCGCCTTCAGCGCGTCCTGGCCCTCCTTGGTGCGTAGATCGAGCGTGGCGCAGCGCTTATTGCGTCCCACGATCGCGAACCAAAGCGGCTCGCCGTCCGCCTTCGCCTGGCCCCATTCACGCATGGGGTCGCCTTGGCCGGGCGGCTCGATCTTGATCACTTCCGCGCCATAATCGCCGAGCAATTGACCGCAGAACGGCCCAGCCAGAAGTGTGCCCAATTCGATGGCGAGGAGCCCGTCCAGCGGGCCATTGGCGAGCGTCATGCGGCGATCCTTTGCGAAGGGCTGCGCGGGGCTGACGCGCGCGCCGATCTTGTATACAAAGCGCCTGCGGCATGCGATAGCTCCGCCGCGCGGAAAGGCTGGTCCATGGCGGATAGAGTCGAGTTGGTGGAGGTTTCGCCGCGCGACGGCCTGCAAAACGAGAGCACACTCGTCGCAACCGCCGACAAACTTGAGCTAATCGCCCGCGCCCGCGCGGCCGGTTTTTCACGCATCGAGGCCACCAGCTTCGTCAATCCCAAGAAAGTGCCGCAAATGGCGGACTCCGAGGCCGTGTTCGCCGGCGCGGATCGCGCGGGGCTTTCGGTTTTGGCGCTCAATGCGAGGGGCGTGGAGCGCGCGCTCGCGGCGGGCGCGCGCGAAATCAATTACGTGTTCGTCGCCACTGACGAATTCTCCGTGCGCAACAATGGCGCGCCAACCTTTGAGACGCTCGCAATCTGGCCCGACGTATACAAAGCCGCACGCGCCGCCGGCGCCCGCGTCGCCGTGACGATCGGCGCCGCCTTCGGCTGTCCCTTCGAGGGGGAAACGCCGATCGCGCGCCTAGCGGCGGTGGCGGAGCGCATTTGCGTGAACCCGCCGGACGAACTTTCGCTCGCTGATACGATCGGCGTCGGTTCGCCAGCCGATGTGCGTGCGCGTTTCGCGGCGATGAAGGATGTCGCGCCGCCCCATGTTCGCCTGCGCGCGCATTTCCACGACACGCGGCACACCGGAATCGCCAACGCCATCGCCGCCTATGAAACCGGCGTGAGGCTGCTGGATTCTTCTCTGGGCGGGGTCGGCGGCTGTCCGTTCGCACCAGGCGCGGCCGGAAATGTGGCGAGCGAGGATATCGTTTATGTGTTCGAACGCATGGGCGTGCGCACGGGGATCGACCTCGCACAAGCAGCCGATGCGGCGCGATGGATATTGGACAAGCTCGGCCGCGCCGGCGCGGGCGTCGCGCTGGCAGGCGGATTTCCCTTGCAGACCGGCGCTGGCCGCGCAGCCTAAACGAGAAGAAAGAGGATCGCATGGCGTATCGGCTTGGCGTGGATGTAGGCGGCACGTTCACCGACCTTCTTCTGCTCGACGAGGTCAGCGGGGCGGCCTGGCGCGAGAAGGTGCCGTCGACGCCGCACGATCCATCCGTCGCGGTGGTGGAAGGCACGCTCTCGGTGTGCGCGAAGGCGGGCGTTCAGCCATCCGATGTGAAACTGTTCATGCATGGCACGACGGTCGCGACGAACACCGTACTCACCGGCACGGGCGCACGGGTGGGGCTCGTCACCACCGAAGGCTATCGCCAGGTGCTGCAGGTAGCGCGCTCCTTCGTGCCTGGCGGCCTTGCTGGCTGGATCATTTGGAACAAGCCGCCTTTGATCGCGCCGCTCGAGTGCACAATCGAGGCGCCCGAGCGCATCGGCGCGGATGGCAAAGTGGTGCGCCCGCTCGATGAAGCCGCGCTGCGTCAAGGGCTTATGAAACTCAAAGCCGAAGGCATCGAGGCGCTTACCATCTCCTTCATCAATTCCTACTTGAACGACGCGCACGAGAAGCAGGCCGGCGCGATCGCACGAGAGATTTTCCCGGATATTCCGGTTTCGCTCTCGGCGGATGTGCTGCCGGAAATGTACGAATATGAGCGCGCATTGACGACCTGCGCCAATTCCTATGTCCGTCCGCGCGTGGCCAATTACGTGCACAATTTGAAGGCCCAGCTCACCAATGCCGGGATGCGGGCGAACATGAACCTCTTGCGCTCCGACGCGGGCTTGATGACCTTTGAGAAGGCGCAAGCAAGCCCCGTCAATCTGTTGATGTCCGGTCCCGCGGGCGGCGTCGCAGGCGCGCTGTGGGTTTGCCAGCAATCTGGCTTCAAGAATCTCTTGACCGTGGATGTCGGCGGCACGTCCACCGACGTGGCGCTGATCGAGAACGCCAATCCGCGCGTCACGCGCGATACCGAATGCGGCGATCTCAAGGTGCGCGCCACCTCGCTCGATATTCGCACCGTCGGCGCCGGCGGCGGCTCAATCGCGCAGGTCAATCCGCTTACGGGCGCATTGCGCGTGGGACCTGAAAGCGCCGGCGCGGTGCCCGGACCGGTCTGCTATTCCAAGGGCGGCGACAAACCCACCGTGACGGACGCCAACGTCGTGCTCGGCTATTTGCCAGAGGAATTGCTCGGCGGCGCCATGAAGCTCGACCGGCCCGCCGCGGCCGCTTCGCTTCAACCGATCGCCGAGGCGCTCAACGTATCGCTGCAGGACGCGGCCAAGGGCGTCTACGACATCGTCAACGAAAACATGATGGGCGCTCTGCGCCTGATTTCGGTTCAGCAGGGCTATGATCCACGCGATTTCGCCCTCGTGGCCTTCGGCGGCGCGGGACCATTGCACGCCAATGCGTTGGGGCGTCTGCTTGGGGCATGGCCGGTAATCGTGCCGCCGTCGCCTGGCGTCTTGTGCGCCTTCGGCGACGCCACGACGCGCCTGCGCGCCGAACGCGCGCGCTCCTTGACCAAGACGTTCAATGATCTCACGGACGCCGACGTCGGCAAATATCTCGACGATCTCGCCAGCGAGGTCTCCCGCGAATTGGAGGCGGAGGGCGTGCCGCCGGGCGATCAGCAGATCACGCTCGAAGCGGGCGTGCGCTATACAGGCCAGGCCTTCGAAGTGACGCTGCCGGTGACGCGCGCGCAATTCTCCGGCAAGGGCCTGGAAGCGCTTGGCGCCGCTTTCGACGCCGAGCACGAGCGCGCCTTCACCTTTAAGCTCGACGCGGATCGCGAACTCGTCACGCTGCGCGCCACCGCGTTGGGCAAGCAATCGGCGATCAAATCCTCGGAACTGCCGCGCCGCAACGGCAAGGGCGGCTGGCCCTTCGGCAAGAAGGGCAAGGGCGATGTGTCCGACGCGCTCATCCGGCGCCATAAGCTTTGGGCGGACGGGCAGGAGCATGACGCGGCGATCTATGATCGCGCCAAGCTCTGCGCGGGCGACCGTATCGACGGGCCCGCCATCGTCTCTGAAATGGATTCAACGACCGTGATCCTCCCCGGCCATTACGCCGAGGTGGATGCTTACGGCCTTCTGCTCATTCGCCCGGTCTAGGGAGCACGCCTCATGCCCGCGAAGATCATTCAAACCAACACGACGCCCTTCGAGACCAAACAGGTCGATCCCATCACGCTCGACATCATCGAGAACGCGCTGCGAAACGCCCGCACCGAAATGGATGCGACGCTCTTCCGTACCGCGATGTCGCCAGGCATTCGCGAGCAGGGTGACGCCTTTCCGCTGATCGCGGAAAAGGACGGTCGAATGATCGTGGGCCAGTTCGGCTCGTTCCTGGCGGGCTTCCTCAACGGCTATCATGGGGAGCTTGAAGAGGGCGACGTCATCTGGCTCTCCGATCCTTATTCGTGCGAAGGCGCGATCAGCCATGTGAACGATTGGCTGATCATCATGCCGATCTTCCGAAAGGGCCGCGTCATTTCGTGGGCGCTGCATTTCGGCCACCAGACGGATGTGGGCGGCAAAGTGCCGGGTTCGTTGCCGACGAATGCAACGAGCATCTATGAGGAAGGCATCCGCATTCCGCCCGTGAAGCTTTATCGTAAGGGCGAATTTCAGGAAGATATTCTTCGCCTCGTGTTGGCCAATACACGGATGACGGAATGGTGCCGCGCGGATTTGATCGCGATCGTCGCATCGTGCCGGATCGCCGAGCGTCGGGTAAACGAAATTTGCGACCGCTTCGGCGACGATCTTTATGTATCGGCCTGCAATGAGCTCTTGGCGCGCAATCGCCGCGCCATGGCGCAGCTGATCCAGACGTCGATTTCGACGGAGAAGCTCTCCTTCGAGGATTATATTTGCGACGATGGGCGCGGCTTTGGTCCGTACAAGATCAAGGCCACGATGTGGCGTGAAGGCGAAAAGGTCATTCTCGATTGGGCCGGCACTGATCCGCAATCGGTGAGTTCGATCAATTTTTATCTCAACGAGAACATGCTGAAGATGTTCTTCGGCGTTTACATGATCATGGTGTTCGATCCCCAGATCCTGTTCAATGATGGCTTCTACGATCTCGTCGAGGTGCGTATCCCCGAAGGCACTTTGTTGAAGCCAAAATTCCCCGCGGCGCTTTCCTGCCGCACGCACGCCCTGGGACGCATCTTCGACGTGCTCGGCGCGTTGCTCGGTCAAAGACAGCCGGACTTCCTCAACGCCGCCGGCTTTTCGTCATCGCCGCACCTCATGCTCTCGGGCCGCTATCGGGAGACCGGGAAATATTATCAGCTCTTCCAGATCGGCTTCGGCGGCATTCCGGGCCGCCCGTTTGGCGACGGCGCGGATGGCCATTCGCTCTGGCCGAATTTCACCAACGTGCCGAACGAGTTCTTGGAGGCCTATTTCCCGCTTCGGATCGAACGCTATGAATCGATCACGGACAGCGGCGGCGCCGGCAAGCATCGCGGCGGCAACGGTATCCGGATTTCCTATCGCTTCCTTGAGCCTGGCATGTTCGCGATCCATGATGATCGCTGGCTGGTGAAGCCTTGGGGCGTGAATGGCGGCGATCCCGGCGCGCGCTCGCGCAAAATTCTCGTGCGCAAGGATGGAAGCGAAACGATCCTGCCTTCCAAGTGCGACGATATCCAGGTCGAGCCTGGCGATCTATTGCACTACGACACCTGGGGCGGCGGCGGCTGGGGCGATCCGCTCGAACGCGCTGTGGACTCGGTCGCTCTTGATGTGCGGCGCGGCCTCGTCAGCGTCGCAGGCGCGCGCCGCTATGGCGTGGTCTGCGATGCGGCGGGCCAAGTGGATGCGGGCGCGACCGAGGCGCTACGCGCTGATATGCGCAGCAAGCGCAGTCCGATCACCGTTTTCAATACGGGTGGCTCAATAGAGGAATTGCGCGCGCGCTGCCTGGAGGAGACGGGCTTGCCGCCGCCCATCGCGCCCGGCGCGACGGAATCCGCCATGCGCATCGCGGCGGAATAGATCGCGGGTTCGTCCGCCGAGCGGGCGGATCAGCGGCTATAAATCAGATTGAGCGCCGCGACGGAGGTATCTGCGTCGGCGGCGGAGAAATAGTCGCCAGCCTCCAAGCGCGCGAATGTCGCCTGCAAGCGCATGGTTTGCGAGAGAGGGGCGAGGACGGTGAGCGCCCACAGCGCGCCGATGTCGTCGTTGGGCATATCACGCGCCGGCAAGGCGAGCCCTGAAAAGGCGTAGACGGAATCATTGGATTCGAGCCGATGGAGTCGCGCCACGTCGAGCCCGATCTGCATGCTGCCCGCCGTTCGGAAGGTCATGCCGGGATTGAATGCGAGAACGTTGGTCGGTCCCACGATCGGAAACGAGCCGGCGTAATTCGGGTTCGAGAAGAGCGGATCAAATCCGCCCAAGCGCTGGTCGTTGGGATCGGAATCGCCACTGGCCGCGCTCGCCTTAAGCCAAAAGCGCAAAGACGATCCGCCCGCGAACGCGAGACGATAGCCCGTGTCGCCCGCCATCGCCCAGGCGCGCACATCGAGGCCGTCGGCCTCGCCGCCTTGGGCGATCGCTTCGATTTCCAGATCGGCGGACTCCCACCGGCGAACCATGCGTGCGCCGATAGCGAAACGCTCCTGCGGCGCGGCAGGTGAGCCGAAGATGGCCTCGGGCCGTTTGGCATGTATCGCGTAGATCGCATTGATTGTTGTTTCGTCGGGCGTGTGCACGAGTCCGCCGCCGACCATCGCGCGATCAAGGGAAGCCACATCGTCGAACGCGCCTGGATTGACGCGCACCAAGCCTGAGGCCACGCCCACGAGCGAGACGTCTCCGATGGCGTGCGATCCATAAACGCCGTCGAACTGACGGCGCACATTGGCCCCGTCATTCGCCGCGAGGAGCCGCCCCGATCCGAGGGCGATCTCCTGTCGGCCGAAGCGCACAAAGCTACGCGGACGCGGGCGCCACTCAAGATAGGCCTGCGTGACGTCGAGATCATTGCGATCATTCGCGCGCGCGCCGCCATTGCGGTCGATCACGTCGCCCGCGAAGCCTTGCAGATAAATCTTCCAGTGCGGCGCGGGCGTCCATTCGAGGTCGGGAAGGATGCGCCACAGGCCATAACCATTGTCGTCCTGCGGGCCACGTCCGAAGCTGGTTGGGTCATAAACCTCGTAGCGCAAGCGCGCATCCAGTCCGAAACGCACCGCGCCGGTCTCTTGAATCTGCTGCGCGGAAGCTTCGCCGGCCGCGCCAGCCAGGAGCGCTGCGGAGACGGCGGATAGGAGCGATTGCTTCAAGCGGGCGTCTTCAGAAAATCAATGACGGAAACCGCAAGCGCCTGCGGCTGTTCATCCGCGATCCAGTGGCCCGCATGATCGATGATAGCGCCTGAAACCTGGTTGGCGAGGCGACGCATTCCCTGTTCCACAAAGCCCGCCGCCCCGCGCGCCCCGCCCAGGGCGAGCAGCGGCATATCTAGTTTGCGATCGGCGTAGGACGCGAAGATTTCCGTGTCGTCGAACACGGCGGCGAAATGCGAGAAGCCTCCGCGCAGCGCCCCCGGCTTCTGCAATTGGCGCACATAGGCCTCAAAGTCAGCCTGATCGATGGCGTCTGGATTGGCGCTCCAATGCCAGAAATACCAGGCGAGAAGCTCGCGTTCCTTGCCCATGATGAATTGAATCGCCACGTCCGGCTGGCTGAAGAACGCCAATTGCCAGCTCTGCCAATTTCGCGTCGGCTGCAGCCCCAATTCATAGCCGTAGCCGGGCGGCGCATATTCGATAACGCCAAGGCGCTTGACGCGCTGGGGATGCTCGAACGCGAAGGAGAGGGCGGTTCCGCCGCCAAGATCATAGCCAATCACATTGGCTTGCTCGAGGTCCAAGACGCCGAGGAGACCAGCGAGATCGCCCGCGAGCGTGCGTTTGTCATAGCCCGCCGGCGTGATGGTCGATCCACCCATGCCGCGCTGGTCGTATGCGATGGCGCGGTAACCTGCTTCGGCGAGATCGCGCATGAGCCGGCGCCACATGCGCCAATGCTGCGGAAAGCCATGGATCAGCACAACGGGCTCACCCGCGCCGATCTCTACGACATGGAGATCGACTTCCCCGATCGTGTGCGTGGCGTGGCGAAAATCCGCATCGCTCATCGATGGTTCCTTGAATTTTTCGAAGACGTGGATCGGCTAGGGGCAGTCTTTAGCGCGGCGCCGCTTGGCCCGCCGTCATCGCCGCGATCGTCGCCAGATCCATGCGCGTGGTATGGCGAACGACCTTCCATTCCCGTCCGACGCGGCGAAACTCGTCGACGATCAGCGCGGTGCCGGCAAGCGTGAGGCCGGCCTGCCGTTCGAAGACGATCAGATAATAGGTGGCGACGACGTCCTCGCCTCTACGGTTCAGAACGATATTCGCCGCCGCGTGCCGCTTGTTTGTAATGAAGGGCGCACTCGCTTCCAGCGAAGCGATGATGGCCGCATGCCCCGTGACAGGAGGGCCAAAACCTGAATCGATTACGCCGTCAGCCACATAATACGAGCCGTAAAGCGCGTAATCGTTGGTGTCGATGGCGCCATTCATGCGCGCGATGATGTCCATAATTTGGAGCGCATCGGAGGCTCGCACGCTCGCGCCGGCCTGTGGGGGCGCATACGGCGTGGGGGCTTGCGCATGCGCCAACATCGGCGCGAGAGCCAAGGCGAGAAAAATTCCCAGTGCGGCCTTGCGGTTCAAACGCATCTCCATCTTTGTGCGGACTCTCAAAATCTGCCGGTCTTCTGGGACGCCGCCAGGCCATTTGCCAGCGGATAAGCGCGCTTCATCTCGGGATTGGCTGGAATTGACGCGAATGTGAGCGGAATCTTCGTCGTGCGCGCGGAACGCCTTGATGCATCCGTCCGAAATTGAGCGGAAGCTTTCCTCGATCTCTATGTGCCCGGAGTTTACGCGCGCGCGCCCAATATTGCCCAGACTATCCCCGATTTGCGCGAAGCGACCATTGGGGCAGGCTCGTGCGGCTAGCTCCCGCCGGTTTCGTCAGCCACGGCATTGCTAAGGCGTCCAAGGGCGTCGATCTCAACCTCGATCACGTCGCTCGCGCGCAAGAACAGTGGTGGCTTGCGCGCCACGCCGACACCCCCGGGTGTTCCTGTCGCGATGACGTCGCCCGGGCGCAGCGGGAATATGGTCGAGAGTTCGGCGATCAGCCGGGCCGGCTTGAACAAAAGGTCATCAAGGCCCGCTTGCTGCACGACGCGCCCGTTCAAGCGCGTCGTCAGTTGCATGCGGTCGACGGCCCCCGCCTCATCCGGTGTCACAAGATGCGGGCCGGCCGCGCCGGAGCGCCAGAAGCACTTTCCCGCCATGAATTGTGTCGTGCGGTATTGAAAATCACGGATCGATCCGTCGTTGAACGGCATGAACCCTGCGATGTGATCGTGGGCGTCAGCTTCCGCGATATGGCGTCCGCCTCGGCCAATCACGAGAGCGAGCTCGCCTTCAAAGTCGAACTGCTCTGAAACGCGTGGTCGGATCATGTGTTGTCCGTGGCCGACCAATGAATCCGGATAACGAGGAAAGAAGGTCGGGTAAGAGGGCGCTTCGCGACCAGTCTCTTCGATATGCGCCTTGAAATTGAGGCCGACGCAGATAATTCGACTCGTGGGGTCGATCGGCGCCAGCAGCGTCAAATCTTGCGCGGCGAAGTCGGCGCCCGGAAAGCCATGCGCGCCGCGCGCCGCGTCTGCGAGAAAAGCGGAAAAGGTCGCCGCCGCGCCGCGCACGGCATGGTCGCAGACGCCGCCGCCTTCCGCCGTTCCAAAACCTTCCGTGCCGTCGGGCCTCTCGAACCGCACCAATCTGACCATGTGTCCACCTCGGGGAAGCCGCCAGGGCCATCATGGCCAATGCGGCGCTGGAGCGAAAGGCGCCCGTCGAACGGCGCCGGGCTTGTCGCGGGCCGAGCGCCCTCGCATCATTCGCACCGAAAATTCAAGGGGGGCCGGCTTTGCTGAAGGTGTTGGGCGGTGCGTTTCTGGTTTTGACGGCGTTGAGCGGCGCGGCCTGGCTGGCGCTGCGACGCGGCGATATTCCGTATGAGGCGCTTGAGGCGCGCTATGCCGCGCCCACGTCGCGCTATGTCGATCTGCCGGGCGGCTTGCGCGCACATTATCGGGATGATGGGCCGCGGGACGCACCCACGGTGCTGCTTGTCCATGGGTTCGGCGATTCTTTTCTCTCCTGGGCGCCGTGGATTGAGATCCTTGCACGCGACTTTCGTGTCGTCACGGTGGATCTGCCCGGCCACGGTCTCACGCGGGCGCCCGACGCATATGCGCCAAGCGGCGCGGGGCTCGTCTCTTACATCGGCGATTTCACCAAGGCGCTCGGCCTTAGGCGCTATGCGATCGCCGGAAACTCGATGGGCGGGGGCGTGGCATGGGGCGTCGCGCTGGCATACCCGGACAGCCTGACCGCGCTCGTGCTCGTCAACGCCGCGGGCTTCGCGAACGAAACATCGCCGCCGCCCTCGCTTGCGTTTCGGCTGTTGGGCACGCCTATCGGGCGTTTTCTCCTGGAGACGATCGAGACGCGCCCGCTCACCGCCGCATCCTTGCGGGGCAATTTCGTCGACGCCTCCGTCGTCACCGACGCCTTCGTCGAGCGCTGGGTGGCGGTGCAGCGCGCGCCCGGCCATCGCCCCATCCTTATGCGGATGATGGGGGCGGGGGCGGGCGCGCAGCCCTCCGAACTCGCCAGGATCAAGGCGCCTACGCTCATCCTCTGGGGCGACAAGGACCGGCTGATCGAGGTCGCCTCCGCGCACAAATTCGCCGCAGCCATCCCCGGCGCGGAACTCATCATCTACCCCGATGTCGGTCACATGCCGCAGTTGGAAATACCGGACCGCTCCGCCGCCGATGCGCGTGCGTTCCTGCATCGCGTCCTGGCGCGGCAATAGCCACAAGGGAGTGTGTACGCAGTGCGAGATGTAGTGGATTTAGGAACTCGTTAAGCACGCGCGCGAATTCTCCCGCCAGGGTGAGGATTCATCCCGGGGGAGGTCAGCGTGCGTCGATTTGGCTTAGGTGCAGCTCGCGTATTGGAAGAGCCCGCGCCTGCGGATGACAAGCTGCAATTGCAAGGTGTGGTCGATGCGATCGAGCGATCGCAGGCCGTCATCGAATTCGATCTGACGGGTCGAATATTGCGCGCCAACGACAATTTTTTGAGAGCCGTTGGCTATAGCGCCGCCGAAATCACTGGCCAGCACCATTCCATGTTCGTGGAGCCGGAGCAGCGCAACGCCATCGAATATCGCATGTTCTGGGACGCGCTGGCGCGCGGCGAATTCCAGGCCGGTCAGTTCCGCCGCATCGGCAAGGGCGGGCGGGAAATCTGGATTCAGGCCACCTACAATCCTGTGTTTGGGCCTGATCGAAAGCCCATGAAAGTGGTGAAATTCGCCAGCGACATCACGGAACAGGTCGTGGCGAACAGGGCGGCGGTGTTCAAGAGCGCCGCGTTCGGCGGCGCCTCCGTCGCGCAGATGATTGTCGATCGCGATCTCAAGGTCATGTTCGTCAATGACGCGACAAAGAGGCTTTTCACGGAGCACGCGCAGGCGTTTCGAACGCTGTGGCCGAGCTTCAATCCGGACGCTATCATCGGCACGTGCATCGACATTTTTCATAAGAACCCGGCGCATCAGCGCCAGATTTTGTCGGACCCCAGCCGCCTGCCTCACCGCACCGATATCTCAATCGGCGATCTGAAATTCGCGCTCAATGTCAGCGCCGTTTTCGATGACAAGCGCACTTATCTTGGCAATGTCCTTGAATGGGACAATGTCACGACCGTTCGGTCGAACGCCGGAAGTCTGGCCGCGCTTAACAGGTCGCAGGCGATCATCGAGTTCACGCTCGACGGCAAGGTTCTCCACGCCAACGACAACTTCCTGCGGGCGCTGGGCTATAGCCTGGACGACATTCGCGGCCAGCATCATTCGATTTTCGTCGAGCCTTCCGAGCGCAATTCGCCCGAATATCGGGCGTTTTGGGCAAAGCTGGGCGCCGGCGAGTACGACAGCGGCCAATACAAGCGCATTACGAAGAGCGGCCGCGAGATTTGGATTCAGGCCAGCTACAATCCAATTCTCGACGGCAATGGCCGCCCCTTCAAGGTGATCAAGTTCGCCACCGACATCAGCGAGCAGATGAACATCGCGTTCCGTGTGAAGGAGATCGCGGATATCGTCGCTTCGGCCTCCACCGAAATGCGCGCGACCGCCGAATCCATGGCGCGCACCGCTGAAGACACGACGCGCCAATCCTCCGAGGTCGCTTCGGCCGCGCAGCTCGCGTCCACGAATGTGCAGACCGTTTCCGCGGCGGGCGAGGAATTATCGGCGTCCATCGCTGAGATTGCCCGCCAAGTCAGCGAGTCGAATTCGGTCACGCAGCGCGCGGTCGCCGAGGCGGATCGGACCAGCCTTTCCGTGCAAGGCTTGGCCGACGCCGCGCAGAAGATCGGCAATGTCGTCACGCTCATCAACAATATCGCCGGGCAGACGAAGCTCTTGGCGCTCAACGCCACCATCGAAGCCGCGCGGGCGGGCGAGGCCGGTAAGGGCTTCGCGGTCGTCGCCTCCGAGGTGAAGAGCCTCAGCGATCAAACCGCGAAGGCGACGGAGGAAATCTCCTCGCAGGTCGCGGCGATGCAGGCCGCGACAGAATCTTCCGTGGTCGCCATCCAAAGTATCGCGGAGACGATCCGCAAAGTCGCTGAGATCGCCACGGCGATCGCTGGCGCAGTTGAGGAGCAATCGACGGCGACGCGCGAGATCGCCGTCAATGTCGCCCAGGCCGCCGATGGCACGCAGCAAGTCTCGGCGAGCATTGGCGGTGTCAGCGAAGCGGCGCATCAAAGCAGCGTCGCCTCAGGCGATCTCCTGCAGGCGTCGAACGAATTGTCGCGCCAATCCGAGGAATTGCGCATCGCCATTGATCGCTTCGTCAGCCGCTAAGGGAGGCCGGCATGGCGGCGCAAGCAGCGCCTCTTGGCGTTCTGGTGGTGGACGATTCCGCGGTAGTGCGCGGGATCGTTCAGCGCGGCATCGGCGCCGACGCTGAAATTTCGGTGCTCGGCGTCGCCAATGACGGCGCCCATGCCATTGAGCTCGCGCGCAAGCTCTCACCGGACGTGGTGCTGCTTGATGTGGAAATGCCCGTCATGGATGGGCTTGAAGCGCTGCCGAAGCTCTTGGCGTTGAAGCCGGGCCTGTCGGTCATCATGGCGTCCGCGTTGACGCAGCGCCACGCGGATTTAAGCTTCAAGGCATTGCGCCTCGGCGCGGCCGATTATGTGCCGAAGCCCGAGGCCAGCGCGGGCAATCTCGGCCTCACGCAATTCTTCGATGAACTGCGCGCGAAGATTAAGGTGCATGGGCGCAAGGCGCGCCAAGGATTGCGTTCGCCGGCCGCGAGCGAGCCTATGGCCGCTCCGGCCGCCTTTCCGCTGTTGCGGCCGGACATCGTTGCGATCGGCAGTTCCACCGGCGGCCCGCCTGCGCTCTTGAAAATCTTCGCCGCGGCGAAGGGCGCGGTCCGTGTGCCCGTCTTCATCACGCAGCACATGCCGCCCAGTTTCACCGCGATGCTCGCGCAGCAGCTTGGCCAGGTGAGCGGCGCGCGCGCGTTCGAAGGGGCCGACAATATGCGCGTGGAGGCGGGATGCATCTATGTCGCCCCCGGCGGCGCGCATATGCTCGTCGAGCGCCGCGCGGAAGGCGTCGTGGTCAAGTTGTCGGACGGGCCGCCGGAGAATTTCTGCAAGCCGGCCGTGGACCCGATGTTGCGGTCGCTCGCGAAAGTCTATGGCCGCGGCGTGCTTGCGAGCATCCTCACGGGCATGGGCCGCGATGGCGCGGACGGATGTGTCGCGGTGGCGGATGCGGGCGGGGCTTTCTTCGCCCAGGATGAATCCACCAGCGTTGTCTGGGGCATGCCTGGCGCTGCGTTCCGCACTGGCCGCGCCATGGGTCAATTGCCGCTCGATGCGACGGCGGCGTATTTGGCGCGTGCCATGCGGGGCCAAGCATGATCAGCGGTCCGGATTTTCAGGCGCTGCAGAAGCTCCTCCAAGATCGGGCCGGCATGTCGCTGACAAGCGATAAGCTCTATCTCGTCGGCAGCCGTCTCCAGCCCGTGGCGCAGAAGCTTGGCCTGCGCAGTGTGATCGAACTGCTGACGGAAATTCGCACACGCCCACGCGAACACATGATCACCGCCGTCATCGAGGCGATGGTCACGCACGAATCCCTGTTCTTCCGCGACGAAAAGCCGTTCGAGCAATTGGCGAGCGTGGTGCTGCCCAATCTGGCGCGCGCGCGCGCCGCGCAGAAAACGATCCGCGTCTGGTGCGCGGCGTGCTCAAGCGGGCAGGAGCCTTATTCGATCGCCATTCAGATGCTGGAATCCTTTCCTCATTTGATCGGCTGGCGTCTGGAGATCGTAGGCACTGATATATCCGATCCGATCCTGGAGAAGGCGCGCGCCGGAATTTATACGAGCTTTGAGGTGAAGCGTGGGCTTACGCCGGCCCGGCTCGATCGGCATTTCGTCAAGCGCGCGGACGATACGTATGCGGTGTCGGACGCCGTGCGGCGCATGGTGACCTTCCGGCGGCACAATCTCATCGAGACGGCCGCTCATCTCGGCGTGTTCGATGTGGTCTTCTTGCGCAACGTCCTCATCTATTTCGAGACGCCCACCAAGACGCGCGTGCTCGATCACATCGCGCAAGTCATGGCGCGCGACGGCGCGCTCTTCCTTGGCAGCGCGGATACGATCATCGGCGTAACCAGCAAGTTCACCGGCGCGCCAAGCGAGCGCGGCCTCTATCGCTTGGCGGCCGGCGCTGGCAACGCGCCACGCGCCGCCTGAGAGGCGTCACGCCGCCCGGCGACGGCCAACGCCATCCAGAACGGCGTCGATGTTGAGGATGATGATAAGGCCGTCCGGTTGACGGAAGAGGCCCTGGCTCACGGCCGCCCATTCGGGTGAAAGCGTGGTCGGGTTCGGCTCATAAGCGCTCGGCGCCAGCGTCATCACCTCGCCGATTTCATCGACCAGCAGCGCGTAGGGCTCGCTTGCGCCATCGCATTGGCGTTCGACGATGACGCACATGCAACGATCCGTCTCGCGCGGCCTTTGATCGAGCCGCGTGCGCAAATCGATCGCCGTGACGATGCGGCCCCGTAGATTGATCGAGCCGACGATTTCCGGCGGCGCCAAGGGCACGGCGAAAATCGTCGGCGCGTCGAGCACGTCGCGAACGCGCAGCACCGGGATGCCGAACACGGTTTCGCCCGAGCGCATCGTGACCAGTTCGGTGGGGCCGGTGGGAGTCATGCGCTTTTCGCTCATGCGGCTCTCCGATTGGGACGTTCAATCTGCGCCAGCGTGGACATGAGGCCATCGCGGTCCAAGCGGCAGGCCAGCTGCGTGAATCCATCAGCCTCGTTCTGACGCACACTGAAGGGATCGTCATAGAGACCGATCACGGGCGCGGAGAGGGCCTGCAGCCGCGTGCGGCCCTCAAGCGCGCTGTCTGAGAGAATGACATCGAACGCCTCGCCGCGATCGATCAGCGCGCAGGCTGCGTCTGCATCATCGGCCATCGTCACATCGTAGCCAGCCATGCTCAGCATCGGCGCCACGAGATTACGCTGGAAGGCGCTGGCGTCGACGATAAGCGCGCGTTTCTGCGGCGCGGCCGGCCTTGCGGAGGCCGCCGGAGCCGCGTCGAAGGCGGCCGTTCGCCAATAATGCGCAAGGTCGATCACGTCCGTCACCTGATCGCCGACGACCAGGCTGCCCAGGCCGCCGGGCGCGCCGGCTTTGAAATCCTGTCGCAAAGGCGCGGCGACAACATCGACGATTTCCTCCACCACCAAACCCACTGCGCGCGCGCCGTCATCGAAAACGAGAACGGGGCGGGAGGGGCTGTTGCGATGAATCTCCGTCATTGGATCGAGCGGCACCAGCGGCATCAATCTGCCGCGATATTGCAGAACGGGCTTGCCGCTCGCATGCTCGATCTCATGTCCCGCGATCTCCTCGATGCGCGAGACAAGCGTGAGCGGCGTTGCCTTGAGCGCGCCCGTGCTGTCGCGCACGATCAGCAATTGAACGCTTTTCTCTTCGAGGGCCGGGCGCGCCATGTCCGCCTCGGCGGCCTCCGATTCCACCGATCCGATGCAGGCGGCCACGCCCTTGGGATCCAGGATCATGATCACGGCGCCGTCGCCGAGGATCGTCGCGCCCGAATAATAGGGGATGTCACGCAAGATGCTCGCGGCCGGCTTGACCACGATCTCCTCGGTGTCGAACACGCGATCGACGATGATCCCATAGGAAAGAGAGCCAACTTTCGTGACAAGGACGCTGCGTTCTCCGTCTCGCTCGATGGGCGGCTTCAGCTGCATGAGATCCTGCAGCGCGATCAGGGGCAGGAGACGGTCGCGCAGACGAAGCAGCGGCGCGCCATTGATCTTTTCAATCATGCGGCCGGAGCCGCCTCCCACGCCGACAAGCTCCACCACGCTCGATTGAGGCATCGCGAATCGCTCGCCACAGCAATCCACGATCAGCGCCGATACGATCGTAAGCGTGAGCGGGATGCGGATCGTGAAGCGCGTGCCCTTTCCCTCGACCGAGGACAGCTCGACCGTGCCGCCGATCTTCTCGATATTGGTGCGCACAACATCCATGCCGACGCCGCGCCCGGAAATGCCGGACACTTTCGCCGCCGTGGAGAATCCAGGATGGAAGATGAGCTGCTGAATCTTCGCGTCGGAGAGGGATTCCGCCTCGGCCGACGTGATCAGATTTTGCGCAAGGGCCTTCGCCCGGAGCTTCGAGATCGGGAGGCCACGCCCGTCATCGGCGACTTCGATGACGATCTGGCTGCCTTCATGACGCGCGCTGAGCGCGATGCGGCCCGTCTCGGGCTTGCCCGCCAAGGCGCGTTCGCCGGGCGGCTCAAGGCCGTGATCCGCCGCGTTGCGGATCATATGCGTCAGCGGATCCTTGATCTGCTCAAGCACTTGGCGGTCGAGTTCGGTCTCGGCCCCTTCCATCGTCACTGCGATGCGCTTGTTCAGCTCGACCGCCAGATCACGCGCCAGGCGGGGCAGCTTGGTCCATGCAGCGCCAATCGGCTGCATGCGCGTGGTCATCACGCTTTCCTGCAATTCGGTGGTGACGTGGTTCAGGCGCTGCAGCGGACCGGCGAAAGGGCTGTCCGGCTCGGCGCGCAGCGTCTGCAGCAATTGATTTCGGATCAGCACCAATTCGCTGGCCACGTTCATCAATTGCTCAAGCGATTCCACCTGCACGCGGATCGTTTGCGCGGCGACGGAGCTTGCCGATGCGTTCGCGGCGGCGCCCGCCTCCGCGGTAGGGGCGGGCGGACCGATCTCCAAGAGCGCGCGCACGCCGGCGAAAGCGTCGGCTTCAAGGCCCAATTCGCCAAACCCCTCCAGGACATTGGCGCAGATGAAGGCGTGCGTCTCGGGAGCGAGGTCCAGCGCGCGCAGCGCTGCCGCGACCGCGCCACGATCGCCCTCCAGCGCGGCCCAGACGGCGTCGCGCAGGCCGGCGTGAAGCGCGTCTTCCTGAACGGCGTGCAGGGCGACTCCTTCGGGTTTCGCCTTGGCCCGTGAAAGCCCGATTTCGACGGCGCAATCGACCGATGAAAGGCCGCCTACGCGGACGCTGAGAGGTTCGGCCGACTTCTTTTCGGGAGAAGCGGGGACGGAGTGTCCACCGCCGCCCTGCGCGAACGCGTTCAGACGTTCGATAAGGGGCGCATCGTCTCCCGGAGGTTCCGCACCGGCCGATTCCAGGTGGGCGAGAAGCTGCTTGATGACGTCGAGCGCTTCAAGAATGGCGGAGACCGAGGCCTGCGTCGGCCTTAGCGCGCCATCGCGGAATTGGCCGAGAACATTCTCGCTCGCGTGCGCAACCGCCGCGAGACGTTGAAGGCCGATGAAACCGCACGTCCCCTTGATGGTGTGCATCACGCGGAAGATTTCCGACAACAGCGCCGGGTCTTCGGAATTCGTCTCCAAGCGGACCATCGATCGGTCGAGCAAGTCGAGGCTTTCGCTCGCTTCCGCCAAGAAATCGCGGACAATGTCGTCCATGCGCGGGCCCCGCTAAATGATGGGGCGAAGCTCCATTTTTTCGGTTTAAGCCGTGGTTAATTTCACTGCAGCTTTGCGCCCGCATCGGGGTCTTTGCAGTGAAGTTAGCACTTCATTAGCGGGCGAGGAGGAGATTCGCCCGCACGTTGACAGGGGGAGGATAATGTCGGTCAGCCGTGATTTGCCGATTCTCATAGTGGACGATTATCGCACGATGCTGAAAATCGTTCGCGGCCTGCTTGAACAAATCGGCTTTCGCAATGTGGATGAGGCCACGGACGGCAAGTCCGCCTACGATCTCATCACGGCCAAGAATTATGGCCTCGTTATTTCGGATTGGAACATGCAGCCGATGACCGGCATCGAGCTGCTCAAGAAGGTCCGTTCCGAGCCGAAGACGGCCAAGCTGCCCTTCATCATGGTGACGGCGGAAGCGAAGGCTGAAAATGTGGTCGCCGCGCGACAGGCCGGCGTCAACAATTACATCATCAAGCCGTTCACGCAGGCCGTCTTGAAGCAGAAAATGTCGGCGGTTCTAGGGGAGCTCTGAACCATGGAAGAGCTCGAACTGCGCGCGAAAGTCGCCCATGAGCGGGAAGTCCTGCTCCAATACGTGTTCGCCGCCCGCAAGGCCATTTCCGAATTGCGGCCCACCGATATGCGTGGGCGCCGGTTGCCTTCGGCGATGAACGAAATCGGGATGATCGTCGAAACCACCGAAAATGCGGCCAACCAGATCATGGACGCGGTGTCGGACATGATGCAGCTGCCAGGCGAATTGCCTTACGAGGAATATCGCGCGGCGGTCGAGGCGCGATGCATGGCGGTGCTCGAAGCGTGCGCATTTCAGGATCTGACCGGCCAGCGCAGCAACAAGGTGGTCGAGACGCTGCTGCTCATCGAGGACAAGTTGAGCGCGCTCAGCGGTTTGCTCGCCGTCGAAGACGAAGCGCCGGTTGAGGAGCATGCGCCAGGCCAGGATCTGCTTCTGAACGGTCCCGCCATGCCGGGCGAAGGCGTCGATCAAGACGACATCGACCGCCTGTTCGCCACCGGATGAGCGTCGAGCTTTCCGGCGGCGACGCCGGCGAACGCGCTTTCGCGTCATGGCTCTCATTGGCCCCCGACGCCATTTTCGTGTGCGATGCGCGCGGTCGTGTTCAAGCCTATAATGAGGCGGCCTGTCGCTTAACGGGGCGGCGTCCCGCGCGCGGCGAGATCTTGTCGGAGGCGCTGCGCTGCCGCGCGGAAGATGGAAGCCCTCTCGATGACTGGGCGCCGTTGGTTTCGCAGGACGATGACGCAGATATTCCGCGTTTCATTCTGATTGAGCGGCCCGATGGAGAAAGCCGCATCGTCAGAGCGCGCGCACGCCCGCTCCAGGCGCGCGAGGGCGGCGCTGCGGGCGCGGTGCATGTTCTGACGGATGTGACCGAGCAGCGGCGCGCCAATCTCCTCGCGCGCGAAGCCATGCGCGAGGCGGAGGCCGCGCGCGCCGCCGCCACGAGTTTCTTGGCGAACATGAGCCACGAAGTGCGCACGCCGCTCAACGCCGTGATCGGCGTGGCCGGCGCGCTCGCCCGCACGCATTTGACGCCCGCGCAACGCGATATGGTGTCCATGATCGCGGCGTCCGGCGAGATGGTTGAACGTCTGCTTGCCGATGTGCTGGATCTTTCGCGCGCGGAGGCGGGACGGCTCAATCTCGAAATCGCGTCCTTCGATCTGCGCGACGCTGTCAATTCCATCGCCGATCTGATGCGCGTGCGCGCCGACGACAAGGGTCTTTCCATGACCGTGTCGATGGAATCCACGGCGCGCGGCATGTTCGAGGGGGACGCCGTGCGCATCAAGCAGGTGCTCTCCAATCTCTTGTCGAATGCGATCAAATTCACCGAGACCGGCTCGGTGAGTCTGCGCGTGTCGGTGGAGGAGGCCGAAGGCGCCGACGGCCAAACCTGGCTCTCTTTCATTGTGGAAGATACCGGCATCGGCGTTGAGGCCGACAAGCTCGAGCGCATTTTCGATCGCTTCGTGCAAGCAGACAGCACGATCACCCGCCGCTTCGGCGGCGCGGGCTTGGGGCTCTCCATCACGAAGGGCATTGTCGATCTGATGGAAGGCGAAATCCGGGTGCGCTCGTCGCCCGGCCTCGGCAGCACGTTCTCCGTGCGTCTGCCGCTGCCGCGCACCATGCCGCTACGCGATTATGACGCCCACCGGCACGGCCTTGCCTCGCATGTCGAGCGTCTCGATCGCAAGTTGAAGCTGCGCATTCTCGCGGCCGAGGACAATCTCTCGAACCAGATGGTGCTGCGCTACATCCTGGAGCAAGCCGGCGTGGAGCTCACACTTGTCCAAAATGGGCGCCAGGCGCTGGAGGCTTGGGAGGCGGATACCTACGATCTCGTGCTCATGGACATGCAGATGCCGGTCATGGACGGCTTGAGCGCCATTCGGGAAATTCGCCGCCGCGAATTGGAGCGCGGCCTGGAACGCACGCCGATCGCCATCGTCTCGGCGAATGCGATGGCGGAACATAAGGATCATTCGGCTGTCGCGGGCGCCGACGTGCACATCACCAAGCCTGTCACGCCGGAGGCTCTCCTGTCCGGCATCAGCATCGCCCTGGAGATGGCCGCTGTCGCCCGCCCCGCGGCCTAAACCTCTCTAAGCGCACGGTATTGGAACGCAGGGGCCGAGCCCTGGTTCTATCCCTGACGCAATGGAGAATTTCTCATGGACCAGACGGCCTACGGCATGTTTCTCGCACTTTGGATATTGGGCGCCCCTCTGCTCTACGGTCTTTATTCAATGAGCCGATCCGGCCGCCGATAAGCGCTCAATTGCGGTCTCGTCGATGAAGGCTTTTGCGCACGATCGCCGCGATGATGATGAGAAAGGCGGCCAGGCGCAGCAGATAAAGCCAGCTGCGCTCTTCTCGGGGCAGGCCCAAAAGGGTCGATAGCGCCTGATTGAGCGCAAGCAGAACGAACGCGATCGCGAACACCAGGAAGAGCGAGTCGTTCGCCCGCCGCCAAAAGCGCAGGAAAAAGACCGCGCAGACGGCGAAGCCCATCGTGATCAAGCCAGAGACGAACGCGGCCTGTTCCATCACTCGACTTCCCAGATAAAGCCGTAGATGAGGATACATACCGCCGACAGCGCCGCCGCGTAGCGCAGCGGAAGAAGGTCATAGTCCGGCAGCAAGATCATGTCGGCGAGCACGAAGAAATTGTTGATGGCGAGGCACACAAAAGCGCCTCCGCTCCAAAGCAGCAGGCGCGTGTGCGTGCGCGCATAGGCGCGCAACAAAAGCCATGCGCAAATGCCACTGGTGATGAAGCAGAGCGAATAGACCAGCGTCGGCACAGCTCAGTCCTCCTTTTTTGGAAAGCGAAAGGCGTCCGCGAACGATTTCAGGCGTTGATTGGGCGTTGAGACGATGGCGTCGATGACCGCGAACGGCCGCTCGGCGTAAACGGCCGCAAGCCGCGCGACGGTCTGATCGAGTTCCGGCGAGGCGGCTCGATAGCGCCAGCGCCCGTCATCCTCGCGCGCGGTCACGCCCGCGGCCTGCAATTGGGTGAGGCACCCTTCGACCAGGCTGCGCGACCCCCGCAAGGCGCGCACCAATTCCTCGACCGCCAGAGGCGCGTCTCGGGCGCGAAGAAGCAGCAGCACCTCCAGCGCCCAAATGGAGCGTATGGACGCCCCAACGAATGCCGTGAGATCTTTCTCAAGCATGATTTCGCGCTGGATTTCCCAAACAATTTAAGCGCATAGATCGGGGGTAGCCCCGCGTCCGCAGGGCGCGCAACCCCTCACGAAAATTTTTGCGGAACCAAGAAACCGGCGCCGCGTTTCGCGGTTGGCGGGGCGGCGTGCAACCCGCGACGCGACGGCGGGAGTGATCCATGGAGGCGAAGACCGCGGCGACTGCGAAACTGCGCAATGGCGCGGGGCGCGGCGGGGAGGAGGGCGAGACGCCAACTGGGGACCAGTTGCGGGAATTGCTGCATGCGCTGCAATCCATGCGCGTAGGCGATTTTTCGGCGCGGCTTCCCGGCGATTGGACCGGGCTCATGGGCAAGATCGCCGACAGCTTCAACGATATCGGCGCTTCGAACCAGCGTATGGCGGACGAATTGGAGCGCGTGGGTCATGTGGTCGGCCGGGAAGGACGTACCCGTCAGCGCATGAAATTCGCCAACAGGGCCGGCGCCTGGGGTGAGATGGAAGCGTCGGTCAATACCTTGATCGATGATCTTCTGTGGCCGACGGATGAGGTGACGCGCGCGATCGGCGCGGTTGCGCAAGGCGATCTCTTGCAGACCGTGCGGCTTGAAGTGGATGGCCGCCCGCTCAAAGGCGAATTTCTCCGCTCCGCCAAGATCGTCAACACCATGATCCGCCAATTGCGCGAATTCACCTCCGAGGTGACGCGCGTGGCGCGCGAGGTCGGCACCGAGGGGAAGCTGGGCGGCCAGGCGCAGGTGCGCGAGGTGACCGGCGTTTGGAAGGAATTGACCGAGAGCGTCAATTCCATGGCCGACAATTTGACCAGCCAGGTGCGCAACATCGCGGAAGTGACGATCGCCGTCGCCAACGGCGACCTTTCGAAAAAAATCACCGTGGATGTGCGCGGGGAGATTTTGCAGCTCAAGGAAGCCATCAACACGATGGTGGATCAATTGCGCTCTTTCGCGTCCGAAGTGACGCGCGTCGCGCGTGAAGTCGGCACGGACGGCAAGCTGGGCGGTCAGGCCATTGTGCCCGGCGTTGCGGGCACGTGGAAGGATTTGACCGATTCGGTGAACGCCATGTGCGGCAATCTCACTGATCAGGTGCGCAACATCGCTCAAGTCACTACCGCCGTCGCGCGCGGCGACCTGTCACGCAAGATCACTGTCGATGTGCGCGGCGAAATCCTGGAGCTGAAGGACACCATCAACACGATGGTGGATCAGCTCAACTCCTTCGCCTCCGAAGTGACGCGGATCGCCCGCGAGGTCGGGACGGAAGGAAAGCTCGGCGGACAGGCGCAAGTGCCCGGCGTCGCCGGCGCCTGGAAGGACTTGACCGACAACGTCAATTTCATGGCCTCGAACCTCACCGCGCAAGTGCGCAACATCGCGGAGGTTTCCACCGCCATCGCCAGCGGCGACCTTTCCAAGAAAATTACAGTCAATGTCTCGGGAGAAATTCTCCAGCTCAAGGAGACCATCAACACGATGGTCGACCAGCTGAACGCATTCGCGGGCGAGGTGACGCGCGTGGCGCGCGAAGTCGGCACGGAAGGGCAATTGGGCGGGCAGGCGAACGTCACCGGCGTCGCCGGCACCTGGAAGGATTTGACCGAATCCGTGAACTCCATGGCGTCCAATTTGACGGCGCAGGTGCGCAACATCGCGGACGTCTCAACCGCCATCGCCAACGGGGATTTGTCCAAAAAAATCACCGTGGACGTGAAGGGCGAAATTCTAGAACTCAAGGAGACCATCAACACGATGGTCGACCAGCTCAATGCCTTCGCCGGGGAAGTGACGCGCGTGGCGCGCGAAGTCGGCACGGAAGGAAAGCTCGGCGGTCAGGCGGTCGTGCGCGGCGTCGCGGGAACGTGGAAAGACCTCACCGACAACGTGAATTTCATGGCGGGCAATCTTACCGGACAAGTGCGCAACATCGCCGAGGTCGCCACCGCGGTGGCCAAGGGCGATCTTTCCAAGAAGATCACCGTGGATGCTTCGGGCGAAATTCTTTCATTGAAGGAAACGCTGAACACCATGGTCGACCAGCTCAATGCGTTCGCCGCGGAAGTGACGCGGGTGGCGCGCGAGGTCGGCACGGAAGGCAAGCTCGGCGGCCAGGCGCAAGTGCTTGGCGTTGCGGGCACGTGGAAGGATTTGACCGACTCCGTCAATTCCATGGCCGGCAATCTCACCGGCCAGGTCCGCAACATCGCGGAGGTGGCGACAGCGATCGCCAATGGAGATCTTTCGCGAAAAATCACCGTCGATGTGCGCGGTGAAATCCTGCAGCTCAAGGAAACGCTCAATACGATGGTGGATCAGCTCAACCGCTTCGCGGGCGAGGTGACGCGCGTGGCGCGCGAGGTGGGCACGGAAGGGCGCTTGGGCGGCCAGGCGCAAGTTCCCGGCGTCGCAGGCACTTGGAAGGATTTGACCGATTCCGTGAATTCCATGGCGGGCAATCTCACGGCCCAGGTGCGCAACATCGCGGAGGTGACGACGGCTGTGGCGCGTGGAGACTTGAGCCGCAAGATCACCGTCGACGTGAAGGGCGAGATTCTTGAGCTGAAGAACACCATCAATACGATGGTCGATCAGCTCAATGCGTTCGCGTCTGAAGTGACACGCGTCGCGCGCGAAGTGGGGACCGAAGGTAAGCTCGGCGGTCAGGCGCAGGTGCCGGGCGTCGCCGGCACCTGGAAGGATCTGACCGACAATGTGAACTTCATGGCCGGCAATCTGACGGCGCAAGTGCGCAACATCGCAGAGGTCGCGACCGCCATCGCCGGCGGCGATCTGTCGAAGAAAATCACCGTGGATGTCCGCGGCGAAATTCTTCTGCTCAAGGACACCTTGAACACGATGGTGGACCAGCTGAACGCTTTCGCCGGTGAAGTCACGCGCGTTGCGCGCGAAGTCGGTACGGATGGGCGCCTTGGCGGTCAGGCCGTCGTGCCGGGCGTTGGCGGCACGTGGAAGGATCTCACCGACAACGTCAATCTGCTCGCCGCCAATCTCACCACCCAAGTGCGCAACATCGCGGAAGTGACGACGGCCGTCGCGCGCGGTGATTTGAGCCGCAAAATCACCGTCGACGTGAAGGGCGAGATTTTGGAGCTGAAGAACACCATCAACACGATGGTCGATCAGCTGAATGCCTTCGCGTCTGAAGTGACACGCGTCGCGCGCGAAGTGGGGACCGAAGGCAAGCTTGGCGGTCAGGCGCAGGTGCCGGGGGTCGCCGGAACGTGGAAG
>CAZLWK010000014.1:15141-82624 GCA_964563395.1 uncultured Caulobacteraceae bacterium | reverse complement strand
TCCCATTCCTCGAATTTGAGCGGGCGATTGTCCATGCAGGAGGGCAGGCGGAAGCCGTAATCGGAGAGCGTCTTCTTGCGATTGAAGTCGCCGCGATACATCGCGCCGATCTGCGGGATGGTGACGTGGCTCTCATCCGTGAAGATGAGCGCGTTGTCCGGGATGTATTCGAACAGAGTCGGCGGCGGCTCGCCCGGCTTGCGGCCGGTGAGGTAGCGCGAATAATTCTCGATGCCCGCGCAGGAGCCGGTGGCCAGCATCATCTCCATGTCGAAGGTGCAGCGCTGCTCGAGCCGCTGCGCCTCCAGGAGTTTGCCCTCCTGGCGGAATTGGTCGAGGCGGAGTTTCAATTCCTCGCGGATCTGATCGACGGCCTGATTGAGCGTTGGGCGCGGCGTGACATAATGCGAATTGGCGTAAAGTTTCACCGCGTCGAGGCGCGCGACCTTCTTGCCCGTGAGCGGATCGAATTCGTCGATCGATTCCACGTCGTCGCCGAAGAAGGAGATGCGCCAGGCCCGATCCTCCTGGTGCGCGGGAAACACCTCCACCACGTCGCCGCGCACGCGGAAAAGGCCGCGCGCGAAGGCCTGATCGTTGCGCTTATATTGCAGGGCGACGAGGTCGCGCACGAGCTCCTGCTGCCCATAAGGCTGGCCCACGCGCACGGTGAACGTCATCGACGTATAGGTCTCCACCGAGCCGATGCCATAAATGCACGACACGGAGGCGACGATGATCACGTCATCGCGTTCCAGGATCGCGCGCGTCGCCGCATGGCGCATGCGATCGATCTGTTCGTTGATGTTGGATTCCTTCTCGATGTAGGTGTCGGTGCGCGGCACATACGCTTCCGGCTGATAATAATCGTAATAGGAGACGAAATACTCGACCGCGTTTTCCGGGAAGAAGTTCTTGAACTCGCCATAGAGCTGCGCCGCGAGCGTCTTATTGGGCGCCAGCACAAGCGCGGGGCGCTGCACGCTCTCGATCACTTTCGCCATCGTGAAGGTCTTGCCCGAGCCGGTGACGCCGAGCAGCACCTGGTCCTGTTCGGCGCGGCCGATGCCCTCCACGAGCTCCGCGATCGCCTGCGGCTGATCGCCGGCGGGCGTGTAATCGGAGACCAGCTTGAAGCGCTTGCCGCCCTCCAGCTTCTCCCAGGCCCGCTCGGGCCGGTGCGGCGTCCAGATCGCGGCGGTCTGGTCGAACACGAAGGCGGCGGCTGGCGCTTCGGCGACGCCGCGCGGGGTGATGGAACGGGGCATGAACGGAAGATAGGCGCGCGCGGTGGGATGCGCCAGGGCTCCTCGCCCGGCCGCAATTTTGCGCAAGCGTCGGGCGAGTTCGTGCTCTGTTCGCCCAGGCGTGGCGAAACTCGCACGAGATTAAGGCGAATTGTGTCGCTCCCAAATTGACGCACGCTTCACGCAAGCTTTAGCGTCGCGTCATCGATCCGTCGCGATTGGCGAGACGAAGGTCCCAATCGATGTTTGTCCCGGGGGGGACGCGGCGGATATGGCGCGCAAGCGCCTTCAACAGAGCAGCGGCCGACGGGAAAACCCGCGGCCCGGAAGGGGTTCGTAATGATGCATGCTTTTATCGGCGCGCGCGCGCGTCGGTCGTAAATCCGTGTTGGCGCTTGGCGCGGCCGCGTTGGCCTTGGCGACCGGCGGTCCGGCGGTGGCGCAGGACGCGCCGGCGGCGGCCGAGGAAGAGGTCATCACCGTGACCGGCTCGCGTATCGCGCGTCCGGATTATCAATTTTCCAACCCCGTCGTCTCCGTCGGCGCCGAGCAGATCGAGAATTCCGGCATCACCAACGTCACCGAATTCCTGCAGGACATTCCCGCGCTGCTGAATTCCGACGACAACAACGACAATGCCGGCTCCAACGCTGAAATCGGCACGGCGGGTCTCAATCTTCTAAATCTGCGCAATCTCGGCACGGACCGGACGCTGGTTCTGGTCAATGGTCGGCGCCATGTCGGCGGCTTGGCTGGTTCGGCTTCAGTCGATACGAACTCCATCCCGACGGACCTCATTCAGCGCGTCGAAGTGCTGACGGGCGGCGCCTCGGCCGTCTATGGCGCCGACGGCGTGTCCGGCGTCGTCAATTTCGTGCTGCGTGAGGATTTCGAGGGCTTCAAGGTCCGCACGCAATTCTCCAACACGGAAGAGGGCGGCGGCGAGCAGGAATTCGCCAGCCTTATCGCCGGCTCCAATTTCGACAATGACCGCGGCAATATCACCGTCGCCGTCGAATATTCGCACGAAGGCCGCATCGGCGCGTTCGATCGCGATTATTCCGGCTTCGGCGAGGTGCGGTTTATCAATCCGGAACCGTCGGTCGTCAGCGACTTCGATCGTCTGCCATTTGGCGGCCTGGGCTGGTACGATTCCGGCACGGGCGGCGCCATCTTCACGCAATTCGATTTCTTCGGGGCCGATTTCGACGGCAATACGGGCGGCGCTTGGGACCCCGGCATCTATCCAGATAGCCTGAGCAATGCGCTCTATAGCGGCGGCGGCAGCGCGACCCCGGTCGGCGGCTATTCGGGCGATTTGGCGGCGGACATCGAGCGGTTCAACATCAACCTGCTCGGTCATTACGATATCACCAACAACATCCGCTTCTTCACCGAGCTTAAATTCGTGAAGACGCAGACGTTCACGGTCAGCCAGCCGAGCTTCGATTTCTTCCTCGCGCTCGAGCCCGACTATTATTATCTCCAGGATTATCCGCAGATTCTGGCGGACGCCGCCGGCAACGGGGCCGATCTGTTCGGTCTGACCGACGGTTCAGTGCTGATCACGCGTGACAATTTCGACTTTGGCCGCCGCGCGGACAAGATCGATCGCGAGACGCTGCGCGGTGTGTGGGGTCTGGACGGCGAGGTCGGCGATTGGGGCCGGTGGAACGTGTCCTACACGTTCGGCCAGCTCTCCACCGACACTCTGTCGCTCAACAACCGCTACAATGATCGTTACGCCGCCGCGCTCGACGCGGTTGATGACGGTTCGGGCAATCCGATTTGCCGTTCCGACCTCGACCCGAACGCGATTGGCGCGAACACTTTCTGGAACGGCTGGGACGAGCCGACCTCCTTCACGCCGGGACCGGGGTCGGGCTGCGTGCCGATCAACATCATCGGCAATGGCGCGCCCTCTCAGGCGGCGCTTGACTGGATTTTGACCGACTCGCTCGCCAAGTCGAAGGTCACGCAGCAAGTCGTCTCGGCCTATTGGTCGGGCTCGACCGAGCCCTTCTTCTCGCTGCCGGCCGGCGCGATCGGCTATTCGATCGGCGCGGAATGGCGGCGTGAGGAAAGCGAGGACATTCCCGCGATCGAGGATCAGCTGGGCCTCACCTTCAGCAATGCGATCGATCCGACCTTTGGCTCTTTCGAGGTGCGCGAAGTCTTCGCCGAGTTGAACGTGCCGATCCTGTCGGAGGCGCCTTTCGCCGATACGCTGTCGATCGACCTCGCTGGCCGCTATTCGGATTATTCCACGGTGGGCGACACCTCGACCTGGAAGTTCGGCGGCGTTTGGGCGCCCATTCGCGATCTGCGTTTCCGCGGCACGATCGCGCGCGCGGTGCGGGCGCCGAATATTGGCGAGCTGTTCAACGCCAACGGTCAGACGTTCCAATTCATCGACGACCCGTGCGATGTCTCGAACGTCAATGACGGAACCAGCTTCCGTCAGGCGAATTGCGCGCAATTGCTGTCCGCGCTCGGGGCCGATCCAAATACCTTCACGGATCCGAACTTCGCCTCCATCGCAGGCTTCTTACGCGGCAATCCGGATCTGATTGAGGAGACGGCGGACACGCAGACGATCGGCTTCATCTATCAGCCGAGCTGGCTGCCGCGTTTCACCTTCTCGGTCGATTATTATGACATCGAGATCGCGGATGCGATCAACACGCTCGATCCAGAAACGATCGCGCAGCAATGCGTGGATCTGCCCACGATCGACAATCAATTCTGCGATCTCATCATTCGCGACACGGACAGCTTGAGCGATACGTTCGGCGGCATCATCGATTACAGCATCGAGCCGGTGAACGTCGCCTCGTTCCGCACGCAGGGCTATGATTTCACGATCAATTACATCCTCGATCCGGCGGACCTCGGCTTCACCGGCGATTGGGGCACGTTCGGAATTCGGCTTGTCGGAAATTATCTCGAGGAGGCGACCTTCGTGAACCTGCCGGGCGCCGAGGCCGATCCGGATATCGGTGAGGTGGATGTTCCTGAATGGCAGGCGGCGCTCGACGTGCTGTGGGAGCGCGGGCCCTGGGCCGTCAATTACGGCTACAGCTATTTCTCCGAGACGGAGCGCTATGCGACGTCTTCTGCGTCGATCCCGCGCCTCACCACGTTGCCGGAATTCCAGAAGCTCGACGCGCGCTCCGTGCACGACATCCAAGTGCGCTTCTCGCCGAGCGAGACCTGGGATTTCTATGCGGGCGTGAACAATTTCACGAACCAGGAGCCCGATTACGGTCAGGTTTCCTATCCGGTTGGTCCGGAAGGGCGAACCTTCTATGTCGGTCTCTCCGCAGAGTTTGGCGCGTATCGCCCGAACTAGGCTCCGAGACACGGTTTGACTTCAGGCGCCGGCCGCAAGGTCGGCGCCTTTTTCTTCGCCCGGGCGGCGCCGCGTCCCTGGACGGGGCCGCCGGGGCGACGCATATCTGATCGCGCGAGGGCGAACCGGCGCCACGGCGCCGAAGGAGAGAAGCGATGAAGACGATCATCGCGGCTGCGTGTGCGTCCGTAGCTCTTGTTACGGCTTGCGCCACCGCCGCTGAAACTCAAGGCGCCGCCGAAGCGCCGGTCACGTATCGCGTGATTCAGGCCGACGCGGAAATTCCGTTCGCAGGGCAGACCGTGCAGGGCTTCGAGGTGGGCGAGGACCGCTCGCTCATTCTGCGCGCCGGTGTGAACCGCTATTATCGCGCCACCTTGTGGGAGCCATGCGCGCGCGAATTGCGTTGGCGCGAGGCGATCGCGCTGGGGCCTCTGCCCACGGGCAAGCTCGATCGATTCAGCAGCGTGTCGGTGGCCGGCTATACGTGCCCGATCCGCACGCTCGATGAGATCGCCCCGCCCGGCGAGGCGGCCGCGCCCACGCCTGCCGCGCCGCCGGCTGGTTAGAACGCGCGCAATTTTCGCGCGCGGCGCCGCTTTCGCCGCGCGGACGGGAGGTCTAAGGTCCGCCGCCTTTCGGAGGACCTTAGATTCTCATGCCCGCGCCTGTTTCCGCCGCGCTTCGCCGCATCAAGCCCTCGCCCACGCTCGCCGTGACCGCCAAGGCACGCGCGCTGAAAGCCGCGGGCCGGGACGTGATCTCGCTCGGCGCGGGCGAACCGGATTTCGACACGCCGGAAAACGTCAAGCAGGCGGCGATCAAGGCCATCCAGGACGGCAAGACCAAATACACCGACGTCGACGGTATTCCGGAATTGAAGGACGCTATCGTCGCCAAGTTCAAGCGCGAGAACGGCCTGACCTACACGCGCGCGCAAGTGAACGTCTCGCCCGGCGGCAAGGCGGTGATCTTCAACGCTTTCATGGCCACGCTCGATCCGGGCGACGAGGTGGTGATCCCCGCGCCTTATTGGGTGAGCTATCCGGACATGGCGCTGCTGGCCGGCGCCACGCCGGTGTTCGTCGAGACGCGGCTGGAGGATCAGTTCAAGATCAACCCGGAAACGCTCGCGCGCGCCATCACCGAAAAAACCAAATGGGTGCTGCTCAATTCGCCGTCGAACCCGTCGGGCGCGGCCTATACGGAGGAGGAGCTGAAGGGCATCGCCGCCGTGCTGCTCGCCAACCCGCACGTCTATATTTTGACGGACGACATGTACGAGCACCTCGTCTATGGCGGCTTCGTGTTCAAGACGATCGCCGAGGTCGAGCCGGCGCTTTATGAGCGCACGCTGACGATGAACGGCGTCTCCAAGGCCTATTCCATGACCGGCTGGCGCATCGGCTATGCGGCGGGCCCGGAAGGAATCATCAAGGGCATGGCCGCGATCATGAGCCAATCGACGTCGAACCCATCGTCCATTTCGCAATGGGCGAGCGTGGAGGCGCTGAACGGCACGCAAGCCTTCATCAAGCCCAATCAAAAATTATTCGAGGGCCGACGCGATCTGGTCGTCTCGATGCTCAACCAGGCGCAGGGCCTGCGCTGCCCGACGCCGGAAGGCGCCTTCTATGTCTATCCGTCCTGCGCGGGCGCGATGGGCAAGCGCGCGCCCAGCGGCAAAGTGATGATGACGGACGAGGATTTCGCCGCCGAATTGCTCGAGGCCGAAGGCGTGGCCGTCGTGCATGGCGCGGCGTTCGGCACGAGCCCGTGCTTCCGCATTTCCTACGCCACCGCCACCGAGCTCTTGGAAGACGCCTGCGCGCGCATTCAGCGCTTCTGCGCCAGTCTGAGCTGAGCCCGATTGCCCGTCGCGGCGATTATCGCGGCGCTGATCTCGGCGCTGATCCATGCGAGCTGGAACGCGCTTCTGAAAAGCGGCGCGGATCGGCTCGCGGATTCGGCGCTTGTGTCCGTGGGTTGGTTGGCGATGGCGGCCGCGCTGATCGCCTGGTTTGGACCGCCGCCAGCGGCCGCGTGGCCCTATCTGCTGCTCAGCTGCGTGGTGCATTCCTGTTATTGGTTCGCGCTGACCAAGGGGTACGACACGGGGGATCTGAGCCATGTCTACACGCTGTCGCGTGGCCTTGCGCCAGTGGTGGCGGCGCTGCTCGCATTCCTGATCGCGCACGAAACCCCCACGCCGCTCGCGCTGGGCGGCATCGCCCTGGTGAGCGCGGGCGTGCTGACAATAGGCGCGAGCCCAAATGCGCCGCTCAATGCAACGCTTTGGGCGTTGCTCACGGCGGCGACCATCGGCGGCTACACATTGTTCGATGCGCTCGGCGCGCGCGTGACTGGCAATGCCGCGCAATATCTTGGGTGGAGTTTGCTTGTTTCCGCCGCGCCGATTCTGCTTTTCGCCTTGGCGCGGCGCGGACCCGCAGGGCTTGCGCGCGCCTTTCGCGTGGATTGGAAGCGCGGACTGACGGCCGGATTTGTGAGCGGGGCCGGTTACGGCATCGTGCTCTTCGCGCAGACATTGGCGCCGGTCGCGCAGGTCACCGCGCTACGCGAAACGTCGGTCGTCTTCGCCGCCTTGATCGCGTGGATGTTCCTGCGCGAGGAGCTGGGCTTGAGGCGCTGGCTTGGGGCCGCGATCGTGGCGGGCGGCGCGGTGTTGATCGGGTTCAATTGAGCCGATTCAACCCGCGAAATGCGCCGCCTGTTCGATCAGGAATTGCCGGAAGGCGGCGATGCGCTTGGAGCGCTTCAAGTCGCTCGGATAGATGAAATAGACGTCGAAATGCGGGCCCTGCAGATCGGGCAGCACTTTCACGAGGTTGGGATTTTCGCGCGCCATATAATCGGGCACGCTGGCGATGCCGAAGCCGCTCTCCACCGCCCGCAGCATTCCATAGACATTGTTGAGCTCAAGATGCGGCGTGCGTGGGCGCGCATCCTCGCGGCCCGCCCGTAGCGCCCAATCGAGTTCGCGCGTCAGCGTCGCCGAGCCGCCCTGATAGGCGATGATGCGGTGTTGATCGAGATCGTCCGGCGCGCTCGGCGCGCCATGGCGCGCGAGATAGGAGGGCGCCGCATAAAGGCTGACGCCCACCTCCAAAATCTTGCGCTGGATGAGATCCGCGTGCGTCGCCGCCCAGAGGCGGATCGCGCACTCGGCCTCGAGCTTCAACAGATCGTACTCACGGTCGTCGAGCAGCAATTGCAGCCGCGTCTCCGGATAGGAATCCGCGAAATGCGCTAGACGCGGCGCGAGCCATGTGGAGCCGAACGCCACCGGCGCGGTGATCTTGAGATCGCCCATCACCTTTTCGCGCGCGTCCTTAAGCGTCGATTCCGCGATGATGGCCGCCGAACTCATTTCCCGCGTGAATTCGCGCAGGGCCATGCCCGGCCCCGTCAGGAGGAGGCCGCGCGCATGGCGCTGAAATAGCGGCACGCCCATGGAGCTTTCGAGCGCGGCGATCTGGCGGCTGACCGAGGATTGGCTGACGCCCAGCTTCTCTGCGGCGGCCGTGAGGCTGCCGGTCTCGGCCGCGTAGTGGAAGGTTTTGAGCTTGTCCCAGTCCATGCCGTGCGTCCGCGCGCGTCCCGGCGCGAAACCGGCCGTCCAAGGGAATGCATTATTGCATAGCTCGGCGGGGCGGTCGAGTTGAAAGGCCGCACGTGCATGGTGAGGGCCCGTTAAGCATGGCCGCGCGAATGTCCGCTTCGATTGGAGGTAGGCATGTACCGCGTGCTCGCGTGCGTCACTGAGCAACACGACCATCTCTTGCTGGTCCTGGCCGTCGCGGTGTGCCTCATGTCCGTCTTTGGGGCCTTCCTGGCCCTGGATCGGGCGCTCTCGGCAAGCGCGAGCGGGCCCTCACTGCGCTGGCGTCTCTTGGCCGGCCTGTTGGGGGGCGGGGGCGTCTGGGCCACCCATTTCCTGGCCATGCTGGCTTACGATCCGGGTTTTCCGATCGGCTTCGATCCGGTCTTCACGCTGGCATCGATCGTGGTCGGCGTGGCCGGCGCTTCGGCGGCGTTCGTCATCTTGCCCAAGACGGGCGCGCCGCTGCGGCGCGCGGCGGCGGGCGCGATCCTGGGGCTCGCCCTCGTCGGCCTCCATTATATCGGCATGGCGGGGATCGTCGCGCCGGGCGCGCGCTCTTGGTCGCTCGACCTCATCGCCGCCTCGACCCTCGCCGCCATCGGCTTTTCGATCCTCTCGCTGTTGGCCCTGGCCGCGACGCACAAGATGGCGGCGCGACTTGGCCCGCCGCTCGCTTTCGCCGTCGGCGTGGTGTCGCTGCATTTCGGCGGCATGGGCGCTTTAACGCTGACACCCGGCTTGGAGAGCGGCGCTGTCGCCGCCGCCGCCGATCGCGCGCAACTGACGCTGTTCGTGGCGGTGGGCGCGGCGATGCTGTTCGCCGTCGTTGTCGTGCTCGCGCTCGCGGATCGGCGCATGGCGGCGCTGAAGGCGGCGGAGGCGGCGCGCTTTCGCCGTCTCGCGGAAGCCACCGCCGAGGGGGTGGTGCTGCACGATCGCGCGCGCGTGCTTGATGTCAATCCGCAGATCGCGGCCATGCTGGCCACCACGCCCGATGCGATGGTGGGACGGGAGCTTTCCAGTTTCGCCGCCGCACGCACGCTCGACGAGGTGATGAGCGCGCTCGACGAGAATAGACATTCGCGCATCCGCCGCGTCATTCGCCGCAACGAGAGCGCGCGCCACGTTGAGGTTGAAACGCGCCCGCTCAATCTGGCGGAGAATATCTGGATCACGACGGTGCGGGACATCACCGCCGATGCGCGCGCGAACGCCGCCGAAAGCGCGAGCGCGCACAAGACGGCGTTCCTGGCGAACATGAGCCATGAATTGCGCACGCCCTTGAACGCCATCATCGGCTACGCCGAAATGATCGCCGACGATGCGCTCGATCGCGACGACGAAACTTTGGCGCGCGACGCGCAGCGCATCACCGGCTCGGCGCAGCATCTGCTCAGCCTCATCAATGAAATTCTCGACCTTTCCAAGATTGAGGCCGGCAAGCTCGACGTGACCATCGAGACCGTCGATCTGCGGCCCTTGCTGCAGGAGGTGTCCGCCACGGTCGCGCCCCTGGTGGAGGCCAAGCGCAATCGCTTCGAGCTGATCGCGCCCGATACGCCGCTCCTGGTGCGGGCGGACGCGTTCCGTCTGCGTCAATGCCTCCTCAATCTTCTGTCGAACGCGGCCAAATTCACCGAAGAGGGCCGTATCGGCGTGCGCGCGCGCGCGGGCGCGGACGGCACGGTTGAGATCGTGGTGGCCGACACCGGCCCTGGCATGACGCCGGATCAGACCGCGCGCATTTTCGAGCCGTTCACGCAAGCCGATGGCGAAGTCGCCAAACGGCACGGCGGCACCGGGCTTGGCCTGACCATCACGCGCCGCCTCATGGAGATGATGGAGGGCGGCGTGAGCGTGCGCAGCAAGGTCGGCAAGGGCACGGCGTTTCGTCTTGTTCTGCCCGCGGCGCCCACGCTCGCGATCGCGGCTTAGAGCGCCGTCAGGCGGCCAGATGCTCCGAGGCGGCGATGAAGCGCTCCGCCTCCAGCGCCGCCATGCAGCCGAGGCCCGCGGCCGTCACCGCCTGGCGATAGGTTTCGTCAGCGACATCGCCGGCTGCGAACACGCCTGGAACGCTCGTCTGCGTCGTGCCGGGCACGACGTCGATATAGCCCGAGGCGCGCATCTTGAGCTGATCGCGGAAGAGTTCGGTCGCCGGCGCGTGGCCGATCGCGATGAAGACGCCGTCGGCGCTCAGCGTGCTGTGCGCGCCGGTCTTGAGATTGACGAGGCGCACGCCCGTGACGCCGAGCGGATCTTCCGCGCCGATCACTTCATCGACCGTGGAATCCCACACCACCGAGATTTTCGGGTGCGCGAGCAGGCGGTCCTGCAAAATCTGTTCGGCGCGCAGATGATCGCGGCGATGCACCAACGTCACCTTGCTGGCGAAATTGGTCAGATAGAGCGCCTCTTCGACGGCGGTGTTGCCCCCGCCCACGACGATCACTTCCTTGCCGCGATAGAAGAAGCCGTCGCACGTGGCGCAGGCGGAGACGCCAAAGCCCTGAAACTTTTTCTCGCTGTCGAGGCCCAGCCATTTGGCGCTGGCGCCGGTGGCGATGATCAGCGCATCGGCGGTGTAGGTCGTGCCGGAATCGCCGGTGAGGCGGAACGGCCGCTGCGAAAGATCGGCTTTGAGGATGGTGTCGGCGGCGAATTTCGCGCCCACATGCTCGGCCTGGGCCTGCATCTGCTCCATCAGCCAAGGGCCTTGGATGACGTCCTTGAAGCCGGGATAATTCTCCACATCCGTGGTGATGGTCAGCTGGCCCCCGGGCTGGAGGCCGCTGATCACGAGCGGATGGCGCATGGCGCGCGCGGCGTAGATCGCCGCCGTCAGGCCAGCGGGGCCCGAGCCAAGAATGACGATGGGGGCGTGAATTGTGGTCATGGGCCTTCGGATCGACTCAATAGCGGGAATATGGCGCTTCGCGCGCGCCGCTCCAAATTAGCGGACCTAAACCCCGCGCGGCGCGTTGGCGCGGCATGGATGAAGCGAAGAACGCCCAGAATCGCGAACAAGCCATGCGCGACGCGCGCGACAGACGCACGCGCGGGCCGAAGGGCGGCCAAGGCGAGCCGCGTTACCGCAAGGGCGTCGACGCGTCCGGGTTGGGGACCAAAGGGTGGACCGAGGAGCCCGGGGGCGAGCCCGCGCCTGGCGGCGGCTGGCCCCGCCGCCCCGCCGCCGACAAGGCCCGTTCGGACTAGGTCTTTTCCGTCAAGCCGGCGATCGCGGCGATCTCGGCCCGCAATTCGGGAATGCCGGCGCCTTTTTCAGCGCTGGTCGCGATGACGATGGGATGCGCGGCCGGGCGGCGCCTGATCGCCTCCATGGTTTCGGTGAGGCGCGTCTCACGCTCGGCCGCGTTCAGCTTGTCCGCCTTGGTGAGCACCGCCTGATAGTTCACCGCCGCCGCGTCGAGCGCCTTCATCACCTCAAGATCGCTCTCTTTAAGGCCGTGGCGCGCATCGATCAGCAGCATCACGCGCGCCAGCGTGGGCCGCCCGCGCAAATAGTCGCGCATCAATCCGGTCCAGCGCGCGATCTCGGTCTTGGACGCCTTGGCGTAGCCATAGCCGGGCAGATCGACGAGGCGCAGCGCCTCGCCGAGATTGAAGAAATTCAGTTCGCGCGTGCGGCCAGGCTCCGCGGAAGCACGCGCCAGCGTCTTGCGGCCGGTCAGCGCGTTGATAAGGCTGGACTTGCCGACATTGGATCGCCCAGCGAACGCCACCTCCGGCAGGCTCGCCTCCGGCAGCTGCGCGAAATCCGCCACGCCGCGCTCGAATATCACCGGTCCCGCGAACATCAGCCGGCCCGCTTCCAGGCGTGGGTCTTTCTCCATCCGGCAGACTTAGCCGGGCGGGCGCCTCATGGGGAAGAGGCGAGCGCCTGATCGCCGAGATCGTCGTCGCGGATCATCAAGATCGCCAGCGAGATCACCTTGCGCACGGCTTGGCGGCGCGCGCGCGGCTCCCAGATTTCGCGGTTGAGCATCAGCCCCTCCATCGCGGCGATGCAGAAATCGACCGCAAGGCGCAGCTTGGCGCTCTTGTCGCTCCATTCGGGAAAGATCGAGGCGATCTCGCCGCCCCAGATCGCGTCGAACCGCTTGGCCTTGGGAATGAAGATGGCGCGCAACTCGGCGTCCGTGCGCGCCGCTACGGCCAATTCCAGATAAGCCTGATATTCGGGCGTCAGCAGAGTCTGCCAAAACAGCTCGATGCCGGCCTGCTCGACGATGCGCTCATGCTCGCTGAGTTGCCTGATGCCGCTCGTCAGCCGTTCAAGACGCTTGAAGAAGGTGTAATCGATGACGCTCTCGATCAATTCCTGCTTGGTCGCGTAATGGTGCATCATCGCGCCGCGCGAGATATTGGCCTGCTGCGCGATCAGCTGCGTCGTCGTGCGCGCATAACCGAAATGCGCCAAGCAATCGACGGCCGCCTCCAAGACGGCCACGCGCGTCTGCGCGCTTTTGCGCTTCTGCCAGCCATCGTCTTCGCTGGCCATGCCCGGCGGCTCCAGGGCGGAGCGCCGCGCGTCGGCGTCGTCAAAAGGCGCGCTCATGGATCAGAGCCCCAACGCGGCTTTGGCGAGGATGTTGCGCTGCACTTCGCTTGATCCCCCGTAAATCGTCGAAGCGCGGGTGTTGAGATAGCGCCCCGTCACCGGAATGGCGTGTTCAGGGCCAGGCGCCCAATTGGCCTGCCCGTGTCGCGCCCTGGTGAAATCCGCGGCTGCGTAGACGCCGGTCGCCTCCAGCGCAAGCTCGGTGATGCGCTGCATCGTCTCGGTGCCGCGCAGTTTGAGCATGGATGAAGCGCTCGGACCCGGATTGGCGCCTACGGACAAGGCAGAAATCACCTGCCGCTCGGTCGCCGTTACGGCAGCCACCTCGACCTCCAATTCCGCAAGACGGCGCTGGAAATCCGCGCATGCGAGCAGCGGCGCGCCGTCGGCGGTTTCCGCAGCGGCCATGCGGCGCAGCTTCGTGAGCGCGCCCTCCATGCGTGCCGCGAATGCGCCGCCGCGCTCGAATTCGAGCAGGTATTTCGCGACGGTCCAGCCTTCGTTTTCCGCGCCGACGAGATTGTCGACCGGCACGCGCACATTGTCGAAGAACACCTGGTTCACTTCATGATCGCCGCTGATCGAAACGATCGGCGCGACGCTGAGGCCGGGCGAGGCCATATCGACCAGGAAGAAGGAGATGCCTGCTTGCGGCTTGCCTTCGGCTTTCGTGCGCGCAAGCACGAAGATCCAATTGGCGAAATGCGCGTGCGTGGTCCAGATCTTGGAGCCGTTCAGCACGTAATGTTCGCCCTCGCGCACGGCCTTCGTCTGCAGCGCCGCGAGGTCCGAGCCGGCGCCCGGCTCGGAATAGCCCTGGCACCAATAATGCTCGCCTGAGAGAAGGCGCGGCAGGAAGAAGTCCTTCTGCGCCGGCGTGCCGAAGCGCATGATCACGGGGCCGCACATTTGCAGGCCCATCGCCGGAATGACGGGCGCGTTCGCGGCGGCGAGTTCGCTGTCCCAAATATAGCGGCGCACCACGCCCCAGCCGCAGCCGCCATATTCCTTCGGCCAGGAGGGCGCGGCCCAGCCTTGCTCGTACAAGATGCGATGCCAGCGGCGCACGATGGGGCCGTCGGAGAACACGCCCGCCGAACGCGCGGTCTCGGCGCGCATGTCGCTCGTCAGCTTCTCGGCGAGAAAGGCGCGCGCTTCATCGCGAAACGCGGAATCTTCCGGGCTGAGCTTCAGGTCCATGCGCGGCCTCCTGGCCCGGCAAAAAACGGGCGCGATGCTCTGGCGCCTCCGAACGCCGATGCTATAGTCCGGCGCAGAAAAAACAATCCAGCCTGCTTTTATTTTGGGCGGCCGACAGGGAGGACGCGGATGGAACTTGGACTTAAGGGCCTTAAGGCCGTCTTGGCTGGCGCCAGTCGGGGCATAGGTCGGGCCACCGCGATGGCCCTCACCGCAGAGGGCTGCGATGTCGCCATCTGCGCGCGCGGCCAGGCCGGCGTGGACAAGGCGCTCGATCAGCTGAAGGGCCGGCCCGGCAAGGCCATCGGCGCCAGCGTCGATATCGCCGACGCCGCCGCCTACAAAGACTGGGTGGACAGCGCCGCCAAGGATCTCGGCGGCTGCGACATCTTCATTTGCTTCTCGTCCGCCGGCGGCGGCCCCGCCAATGAGGACACCTGGAAGAACACCTTCAATCTCGACCTTTTGGCCACGGCGCGCGGCGTTGAGGCGGCGCTGCCGCATCTGGAAAAATCCAAGAACGGCTCCATCGTGGCGATTTCGTCGACGGCCGCGCTCGAGGATTTCTTTGGCGCGCAAGCCTATAACGCCATGAAGGCCGCCGTGATCGCCTATGCCGCCGCGCTGTCGCAATCGCTGGCGCCGAAGGGCGTGCGCGTGAACACGGTTTCGCCCGGCCCGATCTTCGTCGATGACGGCCCCTGGGCGCAGATCAAGCAGCACATGACGCCGCTCTATGAGGGCACGTTGAAGCAAATCCCGATGGGCCGCATGGGCAACGCCGAAGAGGTGGCGAACGCCATCGCCTTCATCGCTTCGCCGGCATGTCGCTTTATGACGGGCACGAACGTCGTCATCGACGGCGGCCTCACCAAGCGTATCCAATACTGACGTCGAATGTCGGACGGGAGAGGCCCTCGGCGGTCTCTCCCTTGCCGCCGTCGTACGGCGCTCGCGCGATGCCGGGGCGTCCGTTGGAGAAAGCGCGATGAGCCAATCGCCAATGCAAAAACGCATCAACGCCGTGCTGATCGCAGGCGGCAAATACCACGATATCGACTTCGCGCGGCTGGAAATCCTGAAGCTGTTGGCCGAGGACGAACGTGTGCGCGTGCGCGTGTTCGAGGATTATTCCAATGTCGCGGCGATCGAAGCCGCCGACTTTCTCGTCACGTATACGTGCGATGTGATGCCGGGCCTGGAAGCGCAGGAGGCGCTGAAGCGCTACGTGGAAAGCGGCAAGCGTTGGTATGCGCTGCACGGCACCAATTCGATCCTGCGATTTCTATCGCCAGAGGGCGCCGGCATGGGCCAATTGCTGGTCGATGCGCCGCGCTGGGCCCCGCTCTTCATGCAGACGCTGGGCAGCCAATTCATCGCCCATCCGCCGATCGCGCCGTTTCGCGTGCATGTCACGCAGCCCAATCATCCGCTAGTGAAGGGCGTTGAGCCCTTCGAGACGGACGATGAGCTCTATCTGGTGGAGACGCACGGCGAGCTTGACGTGATGCTGCATTGCGAATTCGGCGGCGAAGCCACGGGCTTCGTCGAAAAGGATTGGACGCACGCGCATCATCCCGTGTTCTACACGCACAACATCGGCAAGGGCGCTGTGCTCTATCTCACGCTCGGCCATTGTCGCGGCCATTACGACATGCCCGGCATCGCTGATTATCATCCGGTGGTTGAGCGGTGCGCGTGGAATCTGCCGGTGTTCTACGATCTCTTGCGGCGCGGCATCGCCTGGGTGAAAGAGCCTGCCGAGGCATGAGCGCGGTGCGCTATCTGATCTATGGAACGCCGGTTTCGCCGTTCGTGCGCAAGGTGCGCATGGTGTTGGCGTTGAAGGGGGTCGCCTACGATTTCGAGGAGATCAACATCTTCGCCCCGCCGGACTGGTTCCTGCCGCTCTCGCCGCTGAAGCGCATCCCCGTTCTGCTTGACCGCGCGCGCGCGAACGCGACGCTGCCGGATTCCTCCGCCATCTGCCTTTATCTCGATCGCGAACATCCCGATCCGCCGCTCTATGGCGCGAACGCCTGGGAGGCGGGGCGCATCGCGTGGCTCGAGGAATATGCCGACACCGAATTCGCTTATCGCCTGGGCATGGGCGTCTTTCGCGCGCGCTTCATGAATCCGCGCATCGGCAAGCCGGTCGATGAAGAGCTCGCGCAAAAGACGCTGCGCGAGGCGGCGCCGCGCTATTTCGATTTTTTCACCGCCGAACTGGGCGGGCGCGATTTCATGGTGGGCGATGCGCTGTCGCTCGCCGATCTCGCCATCTGCACGCATTTCATCAATTTTGGGTATGGCGGCGAGAAGGTCGACGCCAATCGTTGGCCGAAGCTCGCCGCCTATGCAGAGCGTGTGCTCTCGCTCGCGCCGATTGCGGCGATCGTTGAAGAAGAAGCGCGCGTCCTGGGTGTGGCGCGCTAGGCCATCTGCTTCTGGAAGTCGGCCATATCCCAGTAATCGCGCCACGCGCTGATCAGGCCGTCCTTGAATTCGAAGACGCCCATCACCGGCAGGGCAAGCCGCTTGCCGCCCTCGAACACGAAAGCGTCCACGCGCTCGGTCAGCACCCGTCCCTGCGCATCTTCCGCGATGGCGAGGATTTCCCAGGCGATCTCCTTGGCCGGCGCGAGGAACGGCATGAGCGCCGCGCGGATCGCCTCGCGGCCCCGAACCGGCGCCATCGGGATGTTGTGATAAACCGCGTCTGGCGCCATCGCCGCAACGATGGCGTCCAGATCGCGGCGCTCCCACGCGCCGATAAAGGCGCGAACCTTGTCGCTGTTGCTCATCGCGTCATGCCTTGTCGAAGGCGATGTGCAATTCGGCGAGCCCGCGGATGAGGATGTTCGGGGCGAATTTGTAGGAATCCGCGCCGCGCGCGAAACGAATATTCTTCAGCCGTTCCAGGACGATCGGGAAGGCCGTGTTCATCTCCTTGCGCGCCAGATAGGCCGCGATGCAATGATGGATGCCCGCCCCGAAGGCGACATGCTCCTTGGCGTTCTCGCGCGTGGCGATGAATTGATCGGCATGCTTGAATTTGGCTTCGTCGCGATTGGCCGAGCCATAGCGCAGCAGCACAAGATCGTTCTTCTTCACCGGCACATCACCGATATGGTGATCCTCCTTCACCACGCGCCACATGTTGTTGGTGGGCGAGAGCATCCGCAGCGATTCCTCCACCACGTTCGGCATCAGGCTCGCATCGGCGCGCACCTTCGCCATCTCATCGGGATTGGCGATGAGATACATAAGGCCCGCCGTGATCGTGTGCGCCGTGGTCTCATTCCCGGCCACCAGGAGCTGCTGCATGATGGACAGCAATTCCGGATATTCCATCTTGCGATGGTCGCCTTCCTCGGCGAGATCGGCGTGAACGAGGTCGGAGATGATGTCCTCGGTCGGGTTTCGCCGCTTTTCCTCGATTTTCTCGATGAAATAGCGCTGGAAATCGACGATCAGCTGCGCGCATTCCAGGCGCCGCTCCTTGCTCGCCATGCCGCCCAGCTGGTCGATGAAGGCATCGGACCATTTGCGGAACGTGTCCATGTCGCTGCGCGGTACGCCAAGCGCGTCGGCGATCACGATCATCGGCACGTGCGCGGCGAAGGCGGATTTGAATTCGCATTCCCCCTTGTCGATGAAGCCGTCGATCAGCTCGTTGCACACCTTGGCGATGTAAGGGCCCATGCCGTCCACGCGCTTCATCGTGAAGGCTTTCATCACCAGCTTGCGATAGCGCGTCTGTTCGGGCGGATCGGCGGTGAGCATGGTGTCCACCACCTGCACGCCCTTGGCGGCGATCGCGGCCTCTTCTGGATCGATGCCGCCCATGGCGCCCTTGCGCAGCATTTCGCCGAACTTGTTGGAGAAGATTTTCGGCTGGCTGTTCACCTCGATGATGCGGTCATAGGTGGAGACATAGACGAGATTGGTCTGCGGATCGCGATAGACCGGCGCTTCCGCGCGCAGCTTTGCGTAATACGCATAAGGGTCTGCGATCACTTCGGGCGAGAAAGCGCCGATCTCCGCGAGCGGACGCTCGGCGATGGGGCGTGAGGCGGCGGTGTCGGCCATGCCAAATTCTCCTTTGAGCTAGGCGAGATAGCCGCCATCGATTGCGAGTTCCGCCCCGGCGCAGAAGCTCGATTCATCGCTGGCGAAATAGAGTATGGCGTCGGCGGCTTCTTTGGGCGCGCCGAGCCGCTTCATGGGATGGACCGAGGCGAATCCCTCGATCACCTGCTCGCGCGTGGCGCCGGCGGCGACGCCGTTCGCGATATAGGCGTCCACCATTTCGGTATGGATCGCGCCGGGCAGGATCGTGTTCACGCGAATGTCGTATTTCTGCTCCGCGCAATGCAGCGCCACCGCTTTGGACAGCATGCGCACCGCGCCCTTGGAGGCGGAATAGGCGGTGAAGATCGCCCCTGCGCGCGCGCCGAGCGTTGAGGCCACGTTGACGATGGCGCCGCCCTTGCCGCCCTTGAGCGCGGCGACGCCCGCCTTGCAGCCCAGGAACGTGCCCTCGAGATTGATGGCCATGGTGTGCCGGAAATGATCGAGCGTGGCCTCTTCGATGGTGGAGGGGATGGAGACGCCCGCCGAATTGACCACCGTGGTCAGCGCGCCGAACGCCGATTGCGCGGCCGTGACGGCCGCCGCCCAATCGGCTTCGCTGCGCACGTCGAGCGCCACGGCGCGGGCGTTGGCCCCAAGTTCGCGCGCGAGGCCCTGCGCCTTCTCCAGCAACACGTCGCCGAGCACGACCTTGGCGCCTTCCTCGACGAAGCGGCGCGCGCTGGCGGCGCCGATGCCGCTTGCGCCGCCAGATATAAGTGCGACCTTGCCCATAAGGCGCGGCTGACCCATCGGCTATTCCTCCAAAAGACCCGCGCCGGGGCGGCTTGAGCGCGCCTTCTGCACCGTCCGAACCTCCGGACGGGAGCGTGTCTTTTCAGCCGCGACAATAAACAGAACGGGCTGACGGGAACAAGCACGCTTGACTTTTTTCTCGGTCGCCGGATTGTTCACGCATCGTGAAGGCGTTCGCGGGCGGTCCTTAAGGGCGCGCCAAGACGGGGCCCATGAGGGGAGGAAATCTATGGATCGCGTTTCCAAGTTCGGGATGGGCGCGTCTGCCCTGGCGCTCGCGTTTTCGGCCGGGGCGTTCATGTTCGCCGCGCCGCCCGCCGTGGCGCAGGACGGGGCGTCCTCGTCGGACACCATCGTCGTCACCGCGACACGCCGCGCCGAGGACGTCCAAGACGTTCCGATCGCGGTCACCGCGCTCACCGAGCGCCAGATCGAAGACATCGCGCCGCGCACGCTCGAGGATTTGGACGGCCTCGCGCCGAACGTCTTCATCGGCATGAACACGGCCGGCCCGGGCGCCAGCGCCATCTTCATTCGCGGCCTCGGCTATGCCGATATTGAAAAAACCCAGAACCCGTCTGTCGGCGTCATCGTCGACGGCGTCTTCCTCGGCACCTCGACGGGCCAGCTGATCGACGCGTTCGACATGCGCCAGGTCGAAGTCAACCGTGGCCCGCAGGGCATCTTCTTCGGCAAGAACACGACGGCCGGCGTCATCGCCGTCAGCCGCTCGCTGCCGACGCGCGAATTCGGCTTCCGCGGCTCGGCCTCCTACGGCTCGGACAATGAGCAAATCTATCGCGGCATCTTCAACATGCCGCTTGGCGAAAACGCCGGCTTGAAGCTCGGCGGCACCTATCGCACGCGCGATGGCTATTACGACAACCTCTTCACCGGCTCCGATTATGGCGATCGGGAATATGCCGGCGCCAACGCCGCGATCGATTGGGACGTGACGCCCTGGCTGAACGTGCTCGGCATCGTCGATATCATCCGCTCGGAAGGCGGCGGCAGCCCGGTTCAATTCGGCAACAGGCTGACGGCGAGCATTCTTTCGGGCGGCGCCCCGGAGCTCGCCTTCCCCGGCTATAATCCGCAGACGGGAAGCCCCGACGGTCTCGCGCCGCATCAAGTGCGGAACAATTTCGAGGATGCGGACGAATACGATCAGGACATGATCAGCGTCACCTTCACGGCGGACACCCCGCTCGGCGAACTCGTGGCGCAGACCGCTTATATGGACTCCACGGACATCGTCTTCCAGGATTTCGACGGCACATGCGCCGGCGAAGTCGGATGCCCGGCGACGTCCTTCAATCCGTTGCTCGCGGCCACGGGCAGCACGCTGCACACGCTGCGTGATCAAGAATATCAGCAGCTGACGCAGGAAATTCGCCTCGCCGGCAGCGTCGGTCCGGTCGATTACCTCGTGGGCGGCTATTATTACCAGCACGAGATCGGCCTTTCGCAGACGACCAACGGCGCCGTTCTGCAGACGTCCGGCGAAGACAATGAAAGCGTCTCGATCTTCGGCAATTTGGATTGGAACATCACGGATCGCTTGACCGTGTCGGGCGGCTTCCGCTGGATCGACGAGACCAAGGATTTCGTCACGCAATACGATTTGATCGGCCTGTTCCCGATCATTCCGCAAATTCGCGACGACAATGAATGGGACGATACGATCACGCGCTTCGCGGTGTCCTGGCAGGCCACCGATTCCACGCTGGTCTATTTCTCGCGGTCCGAAGGGTTCCGCTCCGGCGGCTTCTCGATCCGCGGGACGCTGTCCGAGCAGATCGAAACGCAAAACAATTGCGGCACGCCCGGCGGTTGCCCCGGCAACAACTTCCTCAGCTACGATCCGGAAACGGTGACGGCGTACGAGCTTGGCTTGAAGAACTCGTTCCTCGACGGGAACTTGATCTTCAACACCGCGATCTTCAAAACCGAGATCGAGGATTATCAGTCTAACAGCGTCGTCGTCACGCCTGGTTACGGCCCCGGCACGAACACCTACATCAACAACCTTCCGGAAGTTGAGATCGAAGGCATCGAGTTCGAGCTGACGGTGAAGCCGGTCTTCATGTGGAGCGGCTTCGAGGGCCTCCTGCTCTCCGCCACGGTCGGCTTGCAGGACGGGGAAATCGTCGACGGCACGTTCGACGGCCGCCGCACGGGCCTTGGCCCAGGCGGCACGGCCGGCGCTCCGGGCTCCATTGGCGACGCTTCGGGCAACCCGCTCGGCCGCTTGGCTGACTATAACGTGGCGCTGCGCGCCGCTTACGAACGCGATATCGGCCCCGGCTCGCTGCAATTGTCGGCCAGCCATACGATCATCGACGATTTCGTGCTCGGCAATTTCGGCACCACGCCGGATATCGAGCCCGAATACGGTCTCACCGATGCGTCGATCGCGTATGAGTGGAACAATTATCGCTTGAGCCTCACCGGCAAGAACATCGGCGACGTCGAGTATCGCAATCACTCGCTGCCGACCGTGTTCTTCCAAGGCTGGGGCGATCCGGCGACCTGGGCGGTTGAGCTTCAGGCCCGGTTCTAAACGACAACAACAATGGGGGGCGGCGCTTCATGGGCGCCGCCCTTCCTTTTTGGTGGGAGCGTGACGTTGGAACTCGCAGGGCGCGCCGCCATCGTCACGGGCGCGAGCCGCGGCATAGGCCGCGCGGCCGCCGAGGCGCTCGCCAAGGCCGGCGCGCGCGTCGTTCTGACAGCACGCACCGCAAAGGATGGGGAAGACGCCGCAGCCGCGATCCGCAAGGGAGGCGGCGTGGCGCATTTCATTCAGCAGGATGTCGCCGATCCATCGGCCTGGCGGCGCGTGTTCGCTGAGGCGCGCGAGAAGATCGGTCCCTTGAGCATCTTCGTCGCCAATGCCGGCATTTCGTTCCCGAAGCCGGCATTGGAGATGTCGATCGAGGAATGCCGCCAGATGCTCAACGTGAATCTGGCCGGCGTGTTTTTCGGACTGCAGGAAGCCGTCAGCGCCATTCGCGAGAAGGGCGGCGGCGGCTCCATCATTCTTTTGTCGTCCGTCGTCGGAAAGATCGGCGCCCCGGCCTACACGCATTATGCGGCGGCCAAGGGCGGCGTACGCCTCATGGCCAAGGCCGCGGCGCTGGAGCTTGGCGCCGAACAGATCCGCGTCAATTCGGTTCATCCCGGTTTTGTCCGCACCGACATGACCAGCATTTTTCCCGAAGCGGCGATGGCGCCGCTCGTGCCGCTTGGCCGCTTCGGCGAGCCGCGCGAAATCGCCGATCCGATCGTTTATCTCGCCTCGGATCGATCCAAATTCCTCACCGGCGCCGAGATCGTTCTCGACGGCGGCTTGACGGTGCGGTGAGGCGATGAGCGGTCGTTTGCACAATCGCGTCGCCATCATCACCGGCGCCACCAAGGGCATCGGCCGCGCGGCCGCTTTGGCGATGGCGCGCGAGGGCGCCGCGATTGTCGCGACCGGGCGCGACGAAGCGGGCGGCAAGGAGACCGAGCGTCAGGTGCGCGCGGCGCAGGGGCGCTGTCTCTTCGTGCGCCACGACGTGGCGAAGGAAGGCGATTGGGAACGCGTCGTCGCCGAGGCGCAGCGCGAATTCGGCGGCTTGGACATCGTCGTGAACAATGCCGGCGTGTTTTTCGTCAAGCCGCTGACGGAGACTACGTTCGAGGAATGGCGCCAGGCGCAGGCCGTCAATGTGGAAGGCACGTGGCTTGGCGTGAAGCATGGCTTTCGCGGCATCCGCGACACCGGGCGCGGCGGGGCTATCGTCAACGTCTCTTCGCTGATGGGCCAAGTCGGTTTTCCCGGCGCGGTCGCCTATTGCGCCACCAAGGGCGCGATCACCGGCATGACAAAATCGGCGGCGCTGGAAGGCGCCGAGATGAAGCCGCCGGTGCGTGTGAATTCGCTGCATCCCGGCGTCATCTGGACGGAAATGATCACCTCGCAATTTGGCGACGACAAAGCGCTCTCGGATGCATTCGCGGCGGAGACCCCGCTCAAGATCATCGGCCTGCCCGAATACATGGCGGACGCCATCGTGTTCCTGGCCAGCGATGAAAGCTCATACATGACCGGCGCGGAATTGACCGTCGATGGCGGCCGCGGCGCCGATTGAGGAGAGAGACATGAAGGAGGCGTTGGCCGAATCCCTGCAGATGAGCCGCGACGAATTGCGCCGCGCCTATCGCCGGATGAAAACGATCCGCGTGTTCGAGGAGCGCGTGGAGAAGGAATTCGCGCTCGGCAACATTCCCGGCTTCGCGCATGTCTATATTGGGCAGGAGGCGTCCGGCGTCGGTATCTGCCACGATCTCACCGACGAGGACTATATCGGCTCCACGCATCGCGGCCACGGCCATTGCATCGCCAAGGGCTGCGACGTCCAAGGCATGATGCTCGAAATCATGGGGAAGAAGGGCGGGCTCTGCAACGGCAAGGGCGGATCGATGCATATCGCCGATCTGTCGAAGGGCATGCTCGGCGCCAACGCCATCGTCGGCGGCTCGCCGCCGATCGCCGTGGGCGCGGCGCTTACCGCCAAGATCAAGCGCACGGGGCGCGTCTCGGTGGCGTTTTCCGGCGACGGCGCTTCCAACCAGGGCACCAGCTTTGAAGCCATGAACATGGCGGTGGTGCTGCACGTGCCGGCGATCTTCGTGTTCGAGAATAACGGCTATGGCGAACATACGGCCGCGAGCTACGCCGTGGGCGCCAAATCCATCGCCAAGCGGGCCGAGGGCTTCGGCCTGCCTGCCGAAACCGTGGACGGCTCGGATTTCTTCGCCGTGGTCGATGCGATGCGCCGGGCCCTGAAGCGCGGGCGCGAGGAGCAGGGACCCTACGTGATCGAGAGCAAGTGCACGCGCCATCTCGGCCACTTCATCGGCGATCCGCAGCCCTATCGTTCCGCGGAAGAACTCGCCGCCGCGCGCGCCATCGATCCGATCCAGATTTTCCGCAAGCGCGTGATCGACGTGCGTCTGATGGACAAGGATGAATTGGACGGCATCGACGAGGAGGTGAAAGCCGAGATCGAACAAGCCGTGCAGGTCGCGCTCGCCGCGCCGCAGCCCGATCTCTCTTCGCTCGAAAAAGACGTTTACGTCCGTTATTAGGATCAAGGGCAGATGCCGAAAAAATCTTATCGCACCGCGATCAATGAAGCGATCCGCATGGAGATGCGGCGCGATCCCAATGTCATCGTCCTGGGCGAGGATGTCGCCGGCGGCCAGGGCGGCACGGGTGGCGTCGGCAAGGTCGGCAACATTTTCGGCGTGCTCGCCGGGCTCTATGACGAATTCGGCGCCGAGCGCGTGATCGACACGCCGATCACGGAAAGCGCCATCATGGGCACGGCGGGCGGCGCGGCGATGACGGGCCTGCGCCCCATCGCCGAAATCATGTTCGCCGATTTCGTCGGCGTGTGCTTCGACCAGATATACAATCAAGCGGCGAAGTTCCGCTACATGTTCGGCGGCAAGGCCAAGACGCCGCTCGTCATCCGCACCACCATCGGCGCGGGCTTCCGCGCCGGCGCGCAGCATTCGCAAACGCTGCACCCGCTGTTCACCATGGTGCCCGGCCTCAAGGTGGTGATGCCCACCAACGCCTATGACGCCAAGGGGCTGATGATCGAGGCGATCCGGGACGACGATCCGGTGATCTTCATGGAATCCAAGCTGCTCTATGACAGCGAGGACGAAGTGCCGGACGAAGCGTATCGCATCCCATTTGGCGAAGCGAACGTCGTGCGCAGCGGCAAACACGTCACCATTGTCGGTTTCGGCCTGATGCTGACGCGGGCGAACGCGGTCGCCGCCGAGCTCGCCAAGGCCGGCGTCGAATGCGAGGTGATCGATCCGCGCACGACCTCGCCGCTGGACGAGGAGACGATCATCGAATCCGTGCAAAAAACTGGGCGTCTTGTCGTGGTCGATGAATCGCCGCCGCGCTGCAGCCTCGCCTCGGACATCTCCTCAATCGTTGCGGACAAGGCGTTCAAGTCGCTCAAGGCGCCGATCAAGAAAGTGACGTGCCCGCACACGCCTGTGCCGTTCGCGCCCAATCTGGAAGATGAATTCATGCCCAATCCGCGGCGCATCGAAGCCGCCATTCGGGAGGTGCTGGCCTCATGACCACCTTGGCCGAGCGTCCGGCGGCGCGCGATCACGCTGCTGAGACGCGCGCGCATCGCATCGACTATATGCGCCGCGCGATCGCGCATCTGAAAAACAAAACCAGCGATCTCGCGCCCGCGCCGATGGCCAATCCGGCGCGGGTCTATCTCGATCCCGAGCGTCACGCGCTGGAACGGCGCAGGCTTTTCCGCGAAACGCCCGTCTTGGTGTGCCTTTCCTCGGATCTCGCCGAGCCAGGCGCGTTCAAGCTCTTCGATGAAACCGGCGTGCCGCTCATCGTCACGCGCACGAAGGATGGGCGCGTGCGCGCCTTCCTCAACGTGTGCAAACATCGCGGCGCTGCGCTCACCCATGAGCGCGAGGGCAAGGCCAACAAATTCACCTGCTGGTTCCATGGCTGGACCTATTCCAATGAAGGCGTGCTGATCGGCGCGCCGGAGAAGGACCGCTTCGAAGGCTGTCTCGATGGCCGCGAGGCGCTGACGGAATATCCGTGCGACGAACGCCATGGCCTCGTCTTCGCCATCGCGACCCCGGGCGCCAGGATCGATCTCGACGCGCATCTGGGCGCCTTCGGTGACGTCCTCGCAGCGATGAATCTCTCAACCTGCGTCAAGGTAAAGAGCGGTGAATTGCCGGTCGCGTCGAATTGGAAATACGCGCTCGACACTTATGGCGAAGGCTATCATTTCGCCACGCTGCATCCGCAGACGATCTCTCCCAACACGCGCAGCGACATCACGATCTACGACCATTTCGATCCGCACCATCGCGTCGGCTTCGTCGATCGGTCGCTGGAGAAGCTGGTCGATACGCCCGAGAGCGATTGGCCGCTTCAGGAAGAGCCCTCTGGCATTCATTATCTGTTCCCGAACACGATCCTGTTCGCCGGATCCGTGATCCCCGGTAAAGCCTATCTTACCACGTTCCGTCATTTCCCAGGCGAATCGCCGGGCGAAACGGTGACGCACAAGACCATCTATTCCTACGGGCCGCTGCGCGATGAAACGCATCGCGGCGAGGTGGAATATGCGTTCGACGCGACAGCGCACGTCGTGCGGACGGAAGATTACGTTGTCGCCGCTGAGGGCTGGAGGAATTTGTCCCTGCTGCCGGCGGACGCAACGGTCGTTTATGGCCGCCAGGAAGTCGCTCTGCAAAATGTGCACCGCGCCATCGCCCGCGCCATCGGCGTGCACAGCGCATGACCGCGCCGGCCGCCATCGCGCGCCTCGGCGCGATCATGCAAAACGCCTACGTGCCGCCCGATTTCGACGCGGCGCTCGATTTCTGGACGAAATCCATGGGCGTTGGACCCTTCTTCCTCATGGAGCATGTGAAGCTCGAGAATGTGCGCTATCGCGGCCAGCCCACGGAGATCGATTTCTCGATGGCCATTGGGTATTGGGGCGATCTGCAGATCGAATTGATCCGCCAGCACAATGATGCGCCCTCGATCTACAAGGCATGGCGCGACGCCGGAAAGAACGGCCTCCATCATGTCTGCCTGCTCACCGAGGATTTCGACGCGGCGCGCCGCGCCTGCGCGGGTATGAGCATCGCACAAGAAGCCAAAGTGCCTGGCGGCGGCGAAGTCATCTATGTCGACACCGGCGGCGGCGATGGCACGATGGTTGAAATCTTGAAGCTCTCGCCCGGTTCGGGCGGACTGTTTCAAATGATGCGCGACGCCGCGCGCGGCTGGGACGGGCGCGATCCCGTGCGGAGGCTCGGATGACACGACCGCTCGTCGCTGTGTTCGGCGCGGCCGGACGCCAAGGTCTGGCGCAAGTGCGTCAGCTTGTGAAGGCCGGTTATCGCGTGCGCGCCATTTCGCGCCGCGCCGATCCATTTCTCGGCGAGACCTTCGACGACACCGAGATCGTGCCGGCGGACGTCACCAATGATGCGCAATTGGCGAACGCCGTGCGCGGCGTCGATTATGTGTTCTTCACCCATCCGCTCGCCGCGGGCGAGCGCGATGTCTGGATTGGGCGCGTGGGCAAGGCGTCGGCGGAAGCGGGCGTCAAGCGCGTCGTTTGGAACACCAGCTCCTGGATACCCGATCGCCCGGGCGATCCGGGCACGTATCTGGGCAATACGCGCGGCATCAATGCGCTCTGGCGCTCCGGCGCGCCGGGCACTGTGTTCGGCAGCGTGCTCTTCATGGACAATCTGCAAACCAGCTTCGCATTTCCCTCGATCGCGCGCGACGGCGTGTTCGCCTATGTGCATCGTCCCGATCTGCAGGCGAACTGGATCAGCCTCGACGATGTGGCGCGCTTCATGATCGCCTCGCTCGAGCGGCCGGACATGGAAGGCGCCTGGATGAATATTGGCGGGCCTGAAAAGCTCACCCCGCCCGTGATCGCCGGCTATCTCTCGCAAACCATCGGCAAAACCATCCCTTACAAGCAGATTTCCACGCAGGAGTTTGGGCGCGTCCTCGCCGAAGGCTATGGCGACACGATGAGCGCCGATGTGAAGGCCATGCTGGCCGAGCGGATCAGCGAATTCTACCAATACAATATCACCGCGCCCACGCGTCCGTTCGAGGTGAATGTCGATGCGATGCTGGATCGCATCCCGCTTGAGCTGGAGACGATCAAGAGCTGGATCGCGCGCCAGGATTGGAGCTGGTCCAATCGGCCGCGTCCGCCGGTCGGCTGAGGGAGGAGCGCGCGATGGGACGTCTGCAGGGCCGCGTCGCGCTCGTCACGGGCGGCGCTTCCGGGATCGGCGCGGCGACGGCGCGCGTGTTCGCGCGCGAGGGCGCTTATGTTGTCGTCAGCGACGTGCAGGACAAGTTGGGAGAGGCGGTCGCCGCCGAGGTGCGCGGCGAATATCGCCATCAAGACGTCTCGGATGAGGCGCGTTGGACCGCGCTCATCGACGACATCGTCGCGCGCAAGGGCCGCCTCGATGTGGTCGTCAACAATGCCGGCGTCTTCATGGGCGCGAACATCGAGGACACCAGCCTCGAGCTTTGGAACAAGGTGATCGGCGTCAACCTCACGGGCGTGATGCTCGGCTGCAAGCACGCCGTGCGCGCGATGAAGGCCAATCCAGGCGGACCGAAGGGCTCGATCGTCAACATCTCCTCCATCACCGGCTATATCGGCCTGTCGAACGGCGCGGCCTATACGGCCTCCAAGGGCGGCGTGCGGCTTTTGACCAAATCGGTCGCCGTGCATTGCGCCCGCGCTTACAAGACCATTCGCTGCAATTCGATCCATCCGGGCGCCATCGACACGCCGATGAACCAGGCCGCGTTCGACGCCTCCGGCGATCCCGCCGGCATGCGCGCGGCGTTCGCCAGCTTGCAGCCGATCGGGCGCATGACGACGGCGGAGGAAATCGCCGATGCGTGCCTTTATCTCGCATCGGATGAATCGAGCTCGGTGACGGGGTCTGAGATCCTGGTCGATGGCGGCTGGCTCGCCGCATCCGGCCCTTTGTAAGTCGCGTATCGCATTCGATGAGGAGCATCACATGAAGAACCGCCAATGGCTGATCGCGGCGCGCCCTCTGGGCCGTGCGCTGCGCCAAGACGATTTCAAGCTCAACGAGGCCGAGACGCGCGCGCCGGAGGATGGGGAGGTGCTCGTCAAGTTGCTCTATCTCGGCTTCGATCCCGCGCAGAAGGGATGGATGGAGAATATCGGCGGCTATGTCGCGCCCACCGAGATCGGCGAGGTGATGCGCGGTTCGGGCATCGGCGAGGTGGTTGAATCGCGCGCCCCGGGCTTCGCCAAGGGCGACAAGGTCTCCGGCATGCTGTGCTGGCAGGAATATTCCACGTTGCACGGGCGCGACGTGTTGAAGCTGGAGGACAATGAACTCCTCACCGCCAATCTCGGCGCGCTCGGCACGACGGGCATGACCGCCTATTTCGGGCTCCTAAAGCACGGGCGTCCGCAACCGGGCGACACTGTCGTTGTGTCCGGCGCGGCGGGCGCCACGGGCTCCATGGTCGGGCAGATCGCCAAGATCGCCGGTTGCCGCGTGATCGGCATCGCCGGCGGGGCCAAGAAATGCGCCTGGCTCAAGGAGGAGCTCGGCTTCGACGCCACCATCGACTACAAGGCCGAGAACAATCTGCGCGGCAAGCTGAAGGAATTGGCGCCGGAAGGCGTCAACGTGATCTTCGACAATGTCGGCGGCACGATCTTGAATGACATGCTGGCCTGCATGGCCATGCATGCGCGCGTGGTGATTTGCGGCGGCATCTCGCGCTATGAGACCGGCCAATTGCCGGCGGGCCCCGAGAATTATTTCAATCTGATCTTCATGCGCGCGACGATGGAAGGCTTCATCGTGCTCGATTACATGAATGAATATCCCAAGGCCCGCGCGCGCATGCGCCGCTGGATTCAGGAGAACCGGATCCATTTCAAGGAAGACGTGCAGCAGGGCTTCGAGAATATCCCGCGCACGCTGATGCGCCTCTTCCAGGGCGAGAATTTCGGAAAGCAAATTCTGAAGCTTTAGAGCGGGCGCCGCGCCATGCCGATCATCCGCTATGGCGAGAAGCTGAACGTGCTGGTAGCGGCCAAGGGCCATCCCTATCAGCGCGACGCGTTCATGGCGATGTTCGACGAGATGGAAAGCGTGGCCTCAACGCTCGTCGAACAGCCCGCCGCCGCCTTGCTGATGAATCCGGAGGCGATGCGCGGCTTCGACGCGCTCGTTCTGTACGACATGCCGGGCCTCGATTTTCGCGCGCCGCATGGTCCTGCCTTTGTCGAGCCCGACGCTGCGTTTAAGCGCGGCTTTTTGCGCCTTTTGGATGAGGGCAAGGGCATAGTCGCGCTGCACCACGCGATCGCAGGCTGGCCGGCCTGGGAGGATTATGCCGAGCTTCTTGGCGGGCGCTTTCTCTATAAGCCGGGCGTGCTGCGCGGCGCGCCGCGCATGGACAGCGGCTATCGCCATGAGGTGACGCACGAGATCGCGGCGGTGGCGCGTCACCCTGTTCTGGACGGCGTGCCGGAGCGTTTCACGCTGAAGGACGAGCTCTATCTTTCCGAAGTGTTCGAGGATTCGGTCACGCCCTTGCTGCGCTCCGATTACGCGTTCGAGCAGGATAATTTCTATTCCGCCGCGCAGGCCGTGGCGGGAAAGATGTTCTCCAATGAAGGCTGGGCGCATCCGCCTGGATCGAATCTGGTGGGCTGGGTGAAGCGCGCTCGCAACAGTCCGCTTGTCTATCTGCAATTCGGGGATGGCCCTGAGACGTATGGCGATGTTCAGTATCGCCGGCTGCTCGCCAATGCGATCGGCTGGGTCGCTTCGTCCGAGGCGGCGGCGTGGGCGAAAAATCAAGACGGAGGAAAAGATGCGTAAATTTCTGTTGGCGGCGGTTGCTGTCCTGGCCTTGGCCGCGCCCGCATCCGCATCGACCATGGACGCGATCCTGGCGAACACGCTCGTCACGCAGGGCGCGGACGGCGCGCAATCGCAATGGAAGTTCAACGCCGACGGCAGCTACACGATGACCGCGGCGGGCGGGACGACGGGCGCCGGGACCTTTACGAACGGCGCGGACGGCTTCTGCATCACGCCCAATGGCGGTGAGCGCTTATGCGTGTCCTCCCCGCCGGACGGCAAGGGCGTCGGCGACAGCTGGACCACTCAAGGCGCGGACGGCGCCGCGATCAACGTTTCGATCCAGGCGGGCCGCTAAGTCGGCGCTTATTGGCGCGCCAGATCCTGTCGCAAGGTGCGGGCGGCGATGATGAAATGCATCGCCGCCCAAATGTTGAACGCCGACAGCACGAGGAGCGCGAGGCGTAGCCCGCCGGCTTCGGCGTCGGCGCAGGCGTCCGTGCGCGCATCGCCCATGGCGCAGGCGCTTGCGAACGCTTCACCCGTCAGCGCCGCGAAGCGCTGCGCGGTGAACGTGTCCGAGAGAAAGCCGCTGAACACGGGCCCAAGCCCCATGCCGATAAGGCTGGTGATGAAAGTGAAAATGGCGGAGGCCATGGCGCGCGTGTGCGGCTTGGCGAGGCCCTGCACGCTGGCGAAGGTCGGTCCGTAATAGAAGGTTGCCGCGATCGTCGGCGCCGCGAAGAGCGTGAGCGCGATCCATTTATTGGGCGCGTAAAGGCCGATGGCGAAGAGCGGGGCCGCCGCGATGAGGATGATCCCCGGCACGAGCAGCTGCGCGCCCACCGAGCGCTTGCCGAAATAATCCGCCGCCGCGCCGCCCGACCACGCGCCGAACGCGCCGGATATGCCGACCATCACGCCGAGCGCGAGGCCGAGCTGGGCATAGCCCATGCCATGAATGCGCACGAAGAACCCGCCATAAAACGCGGCGAACCCATAGGCGACGAAGGCGACGAGCGTCGCGCCGATGATGAGATGCCAATAGGTCGGCTTGGCGGCCAGTTCGCGCATCGCCGCTTGAAAGGCGCCCGGAGGGTGTGGGCTGGATTGAGCGCTTTGCGTGCGCGGCTCGCGCAGCGTGAGCGCCACGAGCAAGGCGATGAGGATGCCCGGCGCGCCCGCGGCGATGAAGGCCGTGCGCCAGCCGAATTCCTGCACGATCCAGCCTCCGCCCGCATAAGCGACGAAGCCGCCGACGGGAATGCCGAGGCCATAGATTCCGAATGCGCCGGCGCGGCGTTCGGGTGGGAAAATGTCTGACAGCAGGGAATGGGAGGCGGGGCCGGAGCCCGCTTCGCCCACGCCCACGCCGATCCGCGCGATGAAGAGCTGTACGAAATTCGCCGCCATGCCGCACAGCACCGTCATCACCGACCAGGCGGCGATGGCGATGGCGATGATGCGCGGCCGGTGCCAGCGATCCGCCAGCCAGGCGATCGGTAGGCTGAGCGTGGTGTAAAGCAGCGCGAAGGAGAGCCCCGCCATGAGGCCCACTTGCCCATCGGAGAGGCCAAGATCGTTTTTGATGGGTTCGGCGAGGATGGCGATGATCTGCCGATCCATGAAATTGATCAGCACGACGAGCGTCAGGAGGCCAAGCGCATAGCGCGCATAGCCGCGCGAAACCTGCGCCTCCATACATTCCTCCCCGCACATGCCGGCGTCTCGGCTGAGCGCCGGGCCGGCTTTTGGCGTGAGAGTAATGAACGCGGCCGCCGCCGCAAAGGGCGATTACGCGATCGTGCGTAGCGTCGTCGATCCAACTTGCGCCGCCGCGCGTGAACCGACGCAGGCGCGTTTCATGCCGGCTGAATTGAAGGCCATGACGATGTCTCCCGCCGCGTTGACGGCGATCAGCCCGCCATCGCCGTCAGCCTCGGCCACATTCGCCAACACAGCCTCGGCCGCCTCCTGAAGCGACGCGCCCGCCAAGCGCACGCGCGCGCTGATCTCGGCGGCGGCGTTGGAAAGAATGAAGGCTTCGCCGACGCCGGTGCAGGATACGGCCACATGCGCGTCCGCCCAGGCGCCGGCGCCGATCAAGGGGCTGTCGCCCACGCGTCCCTCCAGCTTACCGAACACGCCGCCCGTCGATGTGGCGGCGGCCAGCCGGCCGGATGTGTCGCGCGCCACGGCGCCAACCGTGCCGTGCGGGCGCGCCCCGCTCAGATCGGCCGCGCTCACGCCTTCTGCGCGAAGATAATAGTGCGCGGGATCCTCTACAAAGCTCAGGCCCTGCGCGCGCGCGAAGGCGCCCGCGCCCGCGCCGACGATCAGAACGTGCGCGCTCGCCTCCATAACGCGGCGCGCCGCGCCGATGGGCGAGACGATGTCGCGCACGGCCGCCACCGCGCCCGCGCGGCGGCGCGCGCCGTCCATGATCGCCGCGTCCAATTCCACATAACTCGCGCTGTTCGGCCCCGCGCCGCGCCCGGCCACGAAGAGCCCGCTTTCCTCCATCGCGCGTACGGCTTCTTCCACCACATCGAGCGCCGCATCGCCCGCCTTCAACCGCGCTTCGCCCGCGCGCGCCAAATCGGCGAGCAGGGCTTCGCCCCGCGCATAGGAGCGATCGGGACGCACGCCCGCGCCGCCATGCAGGGCCAGAGCGTACGTGTCGTCCATGAGGCGCGCCTTCCGAAATCGAGGATGTTTCGGCTGGAGCGCAGCCGATCGCGCGCGCTATAGACGCACGCGCTGGCGAACGCCACACCGCTTGGAGGCGCTCAATGATCCTGCACGGCTATTTTCGTTCCTCGGCGGCGTTCCGAACACGCATCGCGCTCAATCTGAAGGGCCTGCCTTATGAGCAGCGCGCGCGGCATTTGCGACGCGGCGAGCAGCGCGGTGCGGATTATCTCGCGCTCAATCCGCAAGGCTTCGTGCCCATGCTAGAGACCGACGGCGGCGCGCGGCTCATTCAATCCCTCGCCATCATCGAATGGCTCGATGAAGCCTATCCGAACCCGCCGCTTTTGCCCACGGACGCGCTCGGCCGCGCACATGTACGCGCGCTGGCGCAGATGGTCGCGTGCGACATTCATCCGCTCAACAATCTGCGTGTGCTTCGCCACTTACGCGGCGCGTTGGCGCAGGACGAGGCGGGCGTGGCGGCCTGGTACAATCATTGGATCGCGGAAGGGTTCGCAGCGATCGAGGCGGTGCTGGCCGCCGACGCGCGCACCGGCATGTTTTGCTTCGGCGACGCGCCGAGCCTCGCCGATGTCTGCCTCATTCCCCAAGTGTTCAATTCACGCAATTATGCGCTCGACCTGACGCCCTATCCGATCATTCGGCGCATATTCGACGCCTGCATGGCGCTGCCGGCGTTCGACATGGCGCAGCCTTCGAAGCAGCCGGACGCGGAATGATCAATCCGGCGCATGGCGGCCGCGATAGGTATGGTCGCCGCGCTGTATGATCGCGTCGCCTTCGATCACGGCGCCCGGCGCGATATCGTCAAGCTCGGCCAATCTTGCATAGAGCGGGGCGAAATCGGTCTCCAAGGTCCGCTTCAACAAATCCTGGAACGAGTCGATGACGAAATAAGTCTCCTGAAAATCATCGATCCGATAGAGCGTGCGCATTACGCGCTCGAGCTCAAAGCCCACCCGGTTCGGCGAGGGGCTTTCGAGCGCGAAATGCGTTTCGCTGAAGCTGGAGACGATGCCCGCGCCGAAGACGCGCAAGGCCCCCGCCTCGCGCACCAGTCCGAATTCAACGCTGTACCAATAGAGCCGGGCCAGATGATCGAGCGCATCGAAGCGCAGCGAGCGCAATCCGCCCGCGCCATAGGCCTGCATGTAATCGGCGAACACCGGATCGGCCAGCATCGGCACGTGGCCGAACACGTCGTGAAACACGTCCGGCTCTTGGATGTAGTCGATCTGGTCTGGGCGGCGGAGGAAGCGGCCGGCCACGAAGCGCCGCTCCGACAAATGCCGGAAGAACACCTCGTCTGGAACGAGGCCGGGCACGGCCGCCACGGACCAGCCGGTGCGCGCGGTCAGGATTTCGGACAATTCCTCCAGATTGGGCACGCCCGGCCGCGCGAGGCGCAGCACCTCCACGCCGCGCAAGAACGCTTCCGAGGCGCGCCCGCGCAGCATGCCCGCTTGCCGGGCGAAGAGCTTGTCCCACAGGGCGTGCTCGGCCGGCGTGTAGGCGGCCCAATCCTGCGGGATCGTCCAATCTGGGCGAGCGCCAGGCGGAGGCGCGGCGGTCGTCAAGGGAGCCATGCGCGCCAGTTTAAGGCGCCGCGCCTGGATTTTCGTTTCAAAATGGCGTCGCGATCGCGCCATCGCGGGATGGTTCGAGCGTGAAACCGGGCTTGGGCGATGAATTTGGCTCTCGCCCGCGCGGACGGCGCCGCTTGCCGTTCCCGGCGGCCCATGCTTTTGCGAGCGCGACAGGGAGATGAGTTCATGAGCGATAAGACCGGCGCGGGCCCCACGGGCCCGCTCGCGGGCGTACGCATCGTCGATATGTCGAGCGTCGTTCTCGGCCCCTATGCGACGATGATCCTCGGCGATCTCGGCGCGGACATCGTCAAGGTGGAGACGGGCGCGGGCGACACGATGCGTCATGCCGGCAAGGCGCCCGCGCCGGCCATGGGGCCTGTGCACATGGCGCTCAACCGCAATAAGCGCTCGATCAAGCTCGATCTGAAGAAGCCGCGCGCGCGCGAGGCGATGACGCGCCTTTTGCAGAACGCGGACGTGTTCATTCACAATGTGCGCGCCGGCGGCGTCAAACGCTTGGGCTTCGATTATGAGTCGGTCGCCAAGCTCAATCCCGCGATCGTTTATGTGCATTGCGTGGGCTTCGGTTCGGGCGGCGCCTATGCCGAGCGCCAGGCCTATGACGATCTCATCCAGGCCGCGTCCGGTTTCGCCGATCTGCATGCGCTGCGCGACAAGTCCGATCCGGCCTATGCCCCCTCGCTCATCGCCGACAAGACGACGGGGCTGCACGCCGTTTATGCGACGCTGGCGGCGTTGTTTCATCGCGCGCGCACGGGCGAGGGCCAATTCGTCGAGGTGCCGATGCTGGAGAGCTTCACCATGTTCAACATGGTGGAGAATCTTTATGGCCGCACCTTCGAGCCGCCGACCGCGAAAATGGCCTATACGCGGTCGGTCAATCCCAATCGCAGGCCCTATCCCACGCAGGACGGCTTCATCGCCATCGTGCCCTATAGCGACGATCAATGGGCCGAATTCTTCGCCATCGGCGGCCGGCCCGGCGTGATGGACGATCCCAAATTCGCCACCTATGCGGCGCGCACCGAACATATCGGCGAGCTTTACGCGATCATTCGCGAGGTGGCCCGCACCAAGACGACGGACGAATGGGTGCGCCTGCTGGGCGAAGCCAACATTCCCGCCATGCGCTACAACACGCTCGACGCGGTGCTCGATGACGAACATCTGAAAAGCGTCGGCTTCTTTCAGGAGCGCGCGCATCCCGACGTGGGAACCTATCGCGCCATGCGCCATCCGGTGCGCTTCTCCAGAACGCCGGCCTCCATCGCGCGCGACCCCGCGCGGCTCGGCGCCGATGGGCCGGACATCCTTGCTGAACTCGGATTCAGCACGGATGAGGCGAAAGAGGCGCTTTCCTAGTTAAGGGCGTGCGCGCTGGCGTGCATCGGCTTGCATGATCGGCGCGGGGCGGACAAACCTTTCCGCCCAAGGAGCACGCGCATTCATGGCGGTCAGGCTCGCGATTTCAGCGAAAGCGCATGGCGCGCTTCTCGCGCGAGGCGAAGGCCGCGCGCGATGAGCCATGGCGCGTATTTCGACCTGATCGAGGATCAAGGCGGGCCCATCCTGCGCCTCAAGGGCGATTGGATCATCGAGAACGCGCGCGACCTCGACACCGCGCTCGAACGCGCGCCTTCGGGGGCGCGCGTTGATTTGGCCGAACTCGGGCGGTTCGACATGGCCGGTGCCTACCTTCTGCGCAAGGCGCTGGGCGCCAAGCCCTCCGAGGCGTTGACCACGATCGGTCGCCATCCGGCCGCGCAGCGCCTTCTGCAGGTCGCCGCCGAGAATGAGCGCGCGGAGAAGGAAATTCCGCATGCGGAGCCCTCGCTGCGCGCATTGGTGGAGCGCGCTGGGCGCGGCGTCGACCGGATCGGCCGCAATGGCATCGAGACAATTGCTTTCCTCGGCGAAACCATCGCGACTTTGTTTCGTCTGGCGCGCCATCCCAAGCGCATCCGCTGGACCTCGGTGGTGTCGGTGATGGAATCGGCCGGCCTCGACGCGCTGCCGATCGTTTCGCTTCTGAGCTTTTTCGTCGGCGTGGTCGTCGCTTATCTCGGCGCGCGCACGCTCTCCGATTTCGGCGCCTCCGTGTTCACGGTGGAGCTCGTGGGCGTGTCGGTGTTTCGCGAATTCGGCGTCGTGATCACCGCCGTTCTGCTCGCGGGCCGCACCGACAGCGCTTTCACCGCTGAAATCGGCGCGATGAAGATGCGCCAGGAAATCGATGCGATGCGCGTGATGGGCATCGACGTGATGGAGGCGCTCGTCGGCCCGCGCGTGATCGCCATGATCATCATGATGCCGATCCTCACCTTCGCGGCGATGGTGTCGGGTCTTGTCGGCGGCCTCATCGCCTGCTGGGCCTATCTCGATGTAAGCCCGGTGATGTTCTTGACGCGGATCCAGGACGGCGTGCCCGCGCAGCATTTCTGGGTCGGCATGTCGAAGGCGCCGATCTTCGCCATCGTGCTTGCGGTCGTCGCGTGCCGCCATGGCCTTGAGGTGGGCGGCGATGTCGGCACGCTCGGCCGCCGCGTGACGGCGGCGGTGGTGGAGGCGATCTTCGTGATCATCGCGCTCGATGCGGTGTTCGCCATCTGGTTCCTGGAGATGGACCTGTGAGCGGGCAAGAGGTCGCCATTCGCGTGCGTGGGCTGGTCACGCAATTTGGCGACAATGTCGTGCACAAGGATCTCGATCTCGACGTGATGCGCGGCGAGATATTGGCGGTCATCGGTCCGTCCGGCTGCGGCAAGACGGTGCTGCTGCGCGAGATCGTCGGCCTCGACAGGCCGAAGGCCGGCGAGATCGAGGTGTTCGGCGCGCCCATGCGCGATCCCGGCGCGCGCGCGCGCTCGATCGGCGTCATGTTTCAGGACGGCGCGTTATTTTCAAAGCTCACGCTCCGCGAGAATGTCGAAATCCTGTTCAAGGAATATTTCGATCTGGACCGCGCCATCGTCTCGGACCTTGCGCGTCTCAAACTCATCATGGCCGGCCTTGAGCCGGCGACGCATGAATTGAAGCCGTCGCAGATTTCGGGCGGCATGCGCAAGCGCGCGGCCTTGGCGCGGGCGCTCGCGCTCGATCCCGCTCTGCTCTTGCTGGATGAGCCCACCGCTGGTCTCGATCCGGTGACGGCGGGGCGCTTCGACGCGCTGATCGAGGATTTGGCGAAGGCGCTGGATCTGACGCTCTTTCTCGTCACGCACGATCTCGACACGCTCTACGCCACCGCTGACCGTATTTGCGTTCTGCATGGCGGCAAGGTGGCCGCGATCGGGCCGATCGAACGGATCGTCGAGACCGATCATCCTTGGATCCAAGATTATTTCCGTGGTCCGCGCGGACGCGCCGCCGCGGCGGGCGCGATGCGCCAGAAGTCGGAGGCGTAGATGGAGACGCGTGCGAATTTCTTTCTGCTGGGCGCCGTCGCCATCGGCGGGGCCGCCTTCATCATGCTGTTCGCGGCTTGGCTCGTGGGCTCGGATTGGCGCTCAGGCTATCATGTCTATGACATCGTCTTTCAAGGCCCGGTGCGCGGCCTCAGCGAGGGCGGCGAGGTACGGTTCAACGGCATCAAGGTGGGCGAGGTGCAGACGCTGCGCGTGGACGAGGAGGACGCTTCAAAGGTCGTCGCCCGCGTGCGGGTCAGCGCCACGACGCCCTTGCGCACCGACAGCCGCGCTCAGCTCGAAGCGATCGGTCTCACCGGCGTCACGCTCATTCAATTGTCCGCCGGAACGGAGGCGGGCGAGCCGCTGCGCCCGCGCATGGGGCAGGCGCCGCCGCGCATCAATGCGGTGGTCGGCACGATCGAAGGCTTGCTGACGGACGAGAACGCACAGCGCGTCACCGAAACGTTGGCGAATCTGCGCGAGATCAGCGCCGCCTTGGCGGAGGACGATTCCGTGGTGCGCGAGGCGGCGGTCGCGGCGCGCGATTTGGCCGAAGCCGCGCGCGCCATCGCAAGCCTTTCGCGCACGGCGGAGGCCGAATTGTCCGGCCTGTCGCGCGGCGCCAATTCCACCTTTAGCGAAGCGGAGTCCGCGTTCGCGCAGATCGACAGCGCGGCAGACGTGGCGGCCAATGAATCGCTGCCGCAATTCTCGCGCGCCGCGAGCGAGCTCAATCGCACCTCCGTCGCCGTCAATGACGCGCTCACGCGACTGGAGCGCAGCCCCGCTGCCTATCTCAGCGGACAATCCGTGCATGTTGTGGAGGTCGCGCCATGATCGCGCGTGGGATCGGCGTTTTCCTGGCGGGCCTTGTTCTCGCCAGCTGCGTGACGTTGCTGCCGGAGGCGCCGCCTCCGCCGCGGCTTTATCCGCTTGAGGCCGCGCAAGCGGCGGAAAGCCCCGCTCCGCGCGGCGCGCTCGTTCTCGCTGTGATGGAGCCGACCGGACCGGCCTTGCTTCTGGGCGATGCGATCGTGTGGCGGGAGAATGGCGCGCTCGGCGTGATGTCGGGCGGGGCGTGGGCCGACAACGCCGCGCGCCTCCTGCAGGGGCTCGTGGCGCAGACGGCGTCCGCCGAGCAGGGCCTCGCTGGCGCCGTGCGCGCGGGGGCGGGCGCGCGGGCGGATGTGGCGCTGATGTGGGATATTCGCCAGTTCGAAATTGTCGAGGAGCCGGGCGTTCTGGAGGCGCGTTTCGCGGCGCGCGCCAGCATCGTCGATCTGCGCACGCGCCGCCTGATCGCCAGCGAGGACGTGCGCGCCGCGCAAGCCTTGAGCCAGCGCAGCGGCGCCGTCGCGGCGGCGGCTTTGGCGCAGACGGCGCGCGCGGGCGCCGCGCGCATGAGCGCGATGGCGGCGGAGGTCGCCGCCCAGCGCGCGGCGGAGACGCCGCCGGCTCAGTGAAAGTTACGCCCCTTCGGCATGACCTGCGCGACAGGCTCATGGCGAAGATCGTGGCGCACATTGCGCGGATGGCGCCGCGCGTCGACGCCCGGTCGGCGCACTTCGTCGGCATGGGCCAGCGCTTCGTTCAGCGGCGTTTCGGACAGATGCGCAAGCAGCGGCGAATAATCATGCAGCCGCTCCGCGATCACATGCACGACGCCGCTTTCGCTTTGCACGACGCCGTCCACCGCGCAGAGCCGCGCGCCCAGAACCTCCGAACGGAAACGCTCGAATACTTTCGGCCAGACCACGATATTGGCGATATGGGTTTCATCCTCCAGCGTCATGAAGATGACGCCGGACGCCGTGCCTGGCCGCTGGCGCACCAGCACAAGCCCCGCCACGCGCACGCGCGCGCCATTGGCAAGGCGCGCCAAATCCTCGGACGGGCGCGCCTTGCGCGCGGCCAGAAGCGGGCGCAGCAGCGCGGCCGGATGTGTCTTCAGCGAAAGGCCAAGCGTGCGATAATCCTCCACCACATGCTCGCTGAGCGGCATAGACGGAAGCGGATAATCGGCTTCCTGCTTGGGGTCTTGCGTGCGCGCGAACAGCGGCAAATCCTCTTGCCCGCCCACGCGGTTGAGGCCGCGCGCGGCCCAGAGCGCGTCGCGTCGGTCAAGCCCGAGCGAGCGGAACGCGTCGGCGTCCGCCAATTTCTCGATCGCGGCCGGGCTTAAGCCGCCGCGCAGCCAGACATCGCGCACCGAATCGTAACCCCGCCCGCGCGCCGCGACGAGCCGGCGCAGCTCCATCTCTTCAAGGCTGGCGATCTGGCGAAAGCCGAGCCGCACGGCATGGCGCGTGCGCAGATCGTCTTTCATGTCGCCATGGCGCGGATGCGGCGCACGTGCCTGCCCGGCTTCGAGCGCATTGTCCCAATCGGAAAAATTCACGTCCGGCGCGCGCATGTCGACGCCATGCTCCTCCGCGTCGCGCACGATCTGCGCGGGCGCGTAAAAGCCCATGGGCTGGGCGTTCAAGAGCGCGGCGGCGAACACGTCCGGATAATGGCATTTCACCCAGGACGAGGCGTAGACCAGAAGCGCGAAGCTGGCCGCGTGGCTTTCGGGAAAGCCATATTCGCCGAAGCCCTCGATCTGGCGGAAGCTCGCTTCGGCGAATTCGGCGCGGTAGCCGTTGGTGATCATGCCCTTGATGAATTTCTCCTTCAGCTGGCCGATCGTGCCCACGCGGCGGAACGTGGCCATGGCGCGGCGCAGCTTATCGGCCTGCGGCGGAGAAAAGCCCGCCGCCACGATGGCGATCTGCATCGCCTGTTCTTGAAACAGCGGCACGCCCAAGGTGCGCTCCAGCACGGCTTCGAGCGCCTTGGACGGATACGTCACCTTCTCCAGACCCTGGCGTCGGCGCAGATAGGGATGCACCATGCCGCCCTGAATGGGGCCAGGGCGCACGATCGCCGTTTCGATCACCAGATCGTAAAAGCGCGCCGGCTTGAGACGCGGCAGCATCGACATTTGCGCGCGGCTCTCCACCTGGAACACGCCCACTGAATCGGCGCGCTGCAGCATGCGATAAACGGATGGGTCTTCCTTAGGGAGCGTATCGAGGTCGAGCGCGCCGCCCCCTTCGCGCCAATCGGGATAGGATTGCTCGATCATGGCGAAGGCCTTGCGCAGGCAGCTCAGCATGCCAAGGCCCAGGAGGTCCACTTTCAGGATGCGCAATTCGTCGAGATCGTCCTTATTCCATTCGATGACGGTGCGGTCCTCCATGGCGGCGTTCTGAATCGGGCAGATATCGTCCAGCCGATCGCGCGTGATCACGAAGCCGCCCACGTGCTGCGACAAATGCCGGGGAAAGCCGCGCAATTCCCCGATGCGCGCAAGGCAGGCGCGCAAGCGCCCATCGCTTGGATCGAGCCCGAGCAGGGCCAAATCCTCATCGCTCACCGCCTTGGACCACCATTGTTGCGTCTTGGAGAGCGCGGCGATGCGATCCTCCGAATAGCCGAACGCCTTGCACACGTCGCGGATCGCGCTGCGCCCGCGATAGCAGATCAGCACCGCCGTCAGCGCGGCGCGGTGGCGGCCATATTTCTCATACACATATTGAATGACCTCCTCGCGCCTTTCATGCTCGAAATCGACATCGATGTCGGGCGGCTCGTTGCGCTCGGCGGAAATGAAGCGGTCGAACAGCAGCGAAGAGGCGGCCGGATCGACCGAGGTGATCCCAAGGCAATAACAGATGGCGGAATTGGCCGCCGAGCCGCGTCCCTGGCAGAGAATGCCGCGCTCATGGCGCGCGAAGCGCACGATGTCGGCGATGGTGAGAAAATAGGGCGCGTATTTGAGATCGCGCACGATCTGCAATTCACGCGTCAGCGTCTCGCGCACTTTCTGCGGCACGCCGTCGGGATAGCGGCCCGCCGCGCCCGCCCATGTCATCGCCTCCAGCGCGGCCTGCGGATCTTCATATCCGGCGACAGCTTCGTCCGGATATTGATAGCTGAGTTCGTCCAGGGAAAAGCGCGCGCCCTCCAGGAAGCGGATCGTTTCGGCGACCGCTTCCGGCGCATCCGCGAACAGGCGCGCCATTTCCGCCGCCGGCTTCAAGCAGCGTTCGGCATTGGCGGCGAGGAGACGGCCCGCCTCGTCAAGCGTGGTTTTTTCCCGGATGCAGGTGACGACGTCGAGCAGCGGCCTGCGCTCCGGCGCATGGATGAGCGGTTCGGTCGTGGCGATGAGACGTGCGCCGGTTTCCTGCGCGAGCGCCGCAAGGAGACGCAGGCGGCGCTTGTCCTCGCCGTCGAACGCGCAGCGCGCGGCCAGCCAGACGCGGCCAGTGCGTGCGCGCAAGGCAGTCAAGCAGGCGGGCAGTTTTTCATCCGGCGCCGCCCCTGCATGCGGCGCGGGCGCGACGATGAGCTGCACGCCTTCGCTGTGCGCCAGGAGATCGTCCAGGCGCAAATGGCATTCGCCTTTCGGCGCGCGGCGCGATCCGAGCGTTAGGAGCCGCGTGAGCCGCCCATAGGCGGCGCGGTCCGAGGGATAGGCGAAAATGTCGGGCGTTCCGTCGAGAAAGCAAAGCCGCGCCCCCACGGCGAGGCGCACACCATATTCCTTCGCCGCCGCGTGCGCACGCACCACGCCCGCGAGTGTGTTGCGATCCGCCACGCCAAGCCCGGCCAAACCGAGATCGCGCGCATGCGCCGCCATCTCCTCCGGGTGGGAGGCGCCGCGCAGGAACGAAAAATTCGTCGCCGCGCACAATTCTGCGAAGCCGCTCATGCGAAGAGGCCGTGCAGCATCCAGCGCGGCGGCGCTGCGTCCGAATAATGACCTTCGCGGAACAGCCAATAACGCCGCCCATGCGCATCCTCGACGCGATAATAATCGCGCACGCGCGCTTCGGGCGTGCGCAGCCAATCGCCCTCCAGTCGCTCGGGCCCTTCCGCGCGCGCCACTTCGCGCAGCACGCGCCGCCAGCGGAAGCGCAAGGGCGGACCGTCGGGCACGCTGGCGATCGCTTCGATCGGCTGAGGGCGCGCGAACAAGGTCAAAGGCCGACGCATCAATCCATCATGCGGCGCGGGCGCGGCGTTCGTCGGCGCGTCCGCCTTGCCGGCGCTGCGCTGGAGCGCCGCGCCTTCGGGGCGATGCGTTCGCCCGACCGCCAGTTTTTTCGCCGCGTCCGCGCCGAGGCGCGCGGTCAGCGTATCGAGAAGGCGCGCCTCCGCGATCGGATCATGGCCGCGCTCCGGCGTCAGCGGCGCGCCATGCGCCTCCAGCGGCGCCGTTTCGCAGGCGTCGAGGCGCAGAATCTCAAAGCCGAAAGCGGCGTCGAAATGTTCGGCCGCGGCGGCGAGGCGTTCGCGCAGCAAGGCCAGCAGGGCCCGCGCGCTGATTTCCGGACGGGAGAGGCCAAGATCGATGCGCCGCGTGCGCGCATCGACGCCGAACAGCAAGAGCCGCACGCGCCGCGCGCCGAGCCCGCGTTCCTTCAAGGCCGCGCACAGATCCGCGCACAGCGCCTGCGTCACGGTCAACACTGCATCCAGCGTGACGATCGGTTCGGCCAGTCGGCGTAGCTTATAGATCGGCGGAGGCGGGCGGCGCGGCGTGCGCACGGGCGCGGCGCGGCCCAACGCCAGATCGAGTCTGCGCAGCGCGCTCTGGCCCGCGCGCGCGGCGAAGGGCGCGCGCGGCGCATCCATGATCTGACCGATGGTTTTAAGGCCGAGCCGCTTCAAAAGCGCGGCCGCTTCCGGCGCAAGGCGCAGCGCCTCCACCGGCAAGGGCGCGAGCGCCGCGTGGAGTTCGTGCGCCTCCACGATCGCGCCCGCCCTATGCACAGCCAGCGCCCAGGCTGCGTCCGGATTGGGCGCGATGGCGATCCGCGCGGTCAGGCCCTGGGCGGCGCAGGCCGCGCGCACGCTGGCCATGAGCGCGGCCTCGCCGCCGAACAGGTGCGCGCAGCCGCCGATGTCGAGCGCCAGCGCGTCCGGCGGATCGAGCGCCACGAACGGCGTGATGCGCTCGCACCAAGCGGCGATGCGATCGAGGGCGCGCGCATCTGCGTCCGGCGCATGGTCTTCGGCTTGCAGGCGCGGCGCGATCGCGCGCGCATCCGCAAGGCTGATTCCGACGCGCAAACCGGCGTCTTCCGCGGCCGCGTCGACATGGGCGAGCGTGTAGGCGCCGCCGTTCTTGGCGAACAAGGCGCGAGGGCGGCCGGGTTCAGGCGGCGTAAGACGCGCCCAGCGCTCGGTGGACAGGCGCGGCAGGCGCAGCGCCATCCAGCGCGCCGGGTGCGTCGGCGAGGAAGCCGGATTCATGAGCGTTCCATTCCACGCGCCAGGAGAGGCCCGATGGGCCAAACCGGCTGCGCACGAGCGAGACGGAAAAAGCGGGCCGGCCGAGTTCGCGCGCGGGCGCCTGGCTCGGCCCATGCGCGATGCGCCAGCGCGTCCAGGCGGCGCTGGCCTCGGCGCCGTCATAACGCAGTAGGAGACAACGCGCGCCGTTCTCTTCCGCGCGCAGCAAGAGGCGGCGCGTGGCGGTCAGGCTCAAGCCTTTGCGCGCCGGCGCCACGACGCACAGCGCATAAGCGCCGCGCACGCTCAGCGCTTGCTCGCACGCCCACAGCGCATCCGCCTGCGAACGCGTGGGCGCAAGGATCAGCCGATCAAGCGGCAGGCCGAATTGGGATACGCCCGCGCTGAACGGGGCGCCGATCTCGTGCTCCAGCGCCTCGGGCATGGCGAGAAGGATGAGGCCCTCCGCCGCCGCGCGCGCCCAGGCCAAAGCGAAGCCGAAAGCGGCCAGATCGTCCCCGCTTGCGGCGGGGGCGATCTCCGTCAAAGGCGCCGCGCCCGCGCGCCTGGCGAGCGCGGCAAAGCCCCGCTCCGCCTCATGGGCGGGCGCGGGCCGGGACAGGCCAGGGCCGAGGGCGGCCAGAGCGGGCGGAAGGTTCGACACCGGAATGAACTAGAACAAAATAAGAACAAATGCAAGTTGCGCCGCCACCCGCCGCCTCCGTAAAACCCCTTAGGGGATCGACCCGAATTTCGGGCCGCCGCGCCGGCGCTTACCCATAAGGGCGTATCGGAGGAGGCGGCGATGTCGGTTCTGGGTCTTGATCATTTCACGCCCGCGCACACGGCGCGCAAAACCGGACCGGGAGCGGATTTCGCGGCGGACATCGCCGTGCCCGCCGTGGTGGCGCCGTTCGCGCGCAATGAGGAAATCTACGCCGCCGAAGAGGCGAACAAATTCATCTATCGCGTCATCAGCGGGGCGGTGCGTCTTATCCGCATTCTTCCTGATGGACGGCGCCATATCAGCGCCTTCTATCTGCCGGGCGAAATCTTCGGCGTCGAGCCGGGCGCGCGCCGCAGATTTTGCGCCGAAGCGATCACCGATACGCAGATCGCCATGGTGCGCCGCGCGAGCGTCGAGGAACGCGCCGAGGAAGACCCGCGCGTGGCTTGCACGCTCTGGCGCCTCGCCGCGCGCGATCTTGAACATGTCAACGAGCACATGCTGCTCCTGGGCCGCATGTCCGCGATGCAGCGCGTCATCGCCTTCCTCATCGAAATCGCCGCGCGCACAGGCCATGAGGACGATATCGCCCTGCCCATGTCACGCAGCGATATCGCGGATTATCTCGGCCTCACCATTGAGACGGTGTCGCGCACGCTCACGCATCTGGAGCGCCAAGGCGCGATCCGCCTGCCCACGGCCCGTCGCGTCATCCTGCGCGATAAGCTGCACGCCATCCGTATCGACGCCTAAAATCCTCCACTGCTGCCTTGGCTTGGCGCGATCGATAACTTGATCGTGTCGAGCAATTCGTTTTTCAGCAGCGGCTTTTCCACGATCGGCACGCCGGCCTTCAGCGCCTGGAGCTTCAGCGGCACGGTGGGGTTGGTGGTGATCAAAATCGCCGGCGCCTTCACCCCGCGCGCCTTCAGCGCGGCGATCAGCTGCAAGCCGTCCGGCTCCATCCGATAATCGATCACCAGGCAATCGCAGGCGAGCGGGTCGAGCGCGAAAATTTCCGACGCGCTGCGAAAAGCGCGCACGCGAAAGCCTTCCAGCTCCAGCCAAAAATTAAGAGAATTTAGAACGGCTTCATCGTCATCGACGACGCAGATCATCGGCGCTGTCGCGGACTGGCCCATGGGGCCATCCTCCGCATCGTTCAGGCGCGCGCATTGACTTGCGACAATTTCAGCCGCGATCGAGCGCCAGCATCGCCGTGCGCACGAGATCGGAGAGGGAATCGGCGTTGAGCTTGGTCATCACATTGGCGCGGTAGATTTCCACCGTGCGTGGACTGATGCCGAGATCGAGCGCGATCACCTTGTTGGCTTGGCCCGCGACGAGCCCATCCAGCACTTCGCGTTCGCGGCCCGACAAGGTGGCGATCAGCCGGCGCGCTTCGTCGCGTTCGGCGTCGCGCGCCCGCGCCGAGTTTTGCGCCGCGATCGCGGCGGCGGCGGCGGCGAGCAGACGCTCGTCGTCATAAGGCTTTTCAAGAAAGTCCGCCGCGCCGGCCTTCATCGCCTCCACCGCGAGCGCCACATCGCCATGGCCGGTGATGACGATGACGGGAAAGCCGGACTTGGCCCGCGCCTTCAAGTGCTGAAGCAATTCCATGCCGGACATGCCCGGCATGCGCACATCAGTGATCACGCAGCCCGGTTCCAGGCCGTCGAGCGCGGCGAGAAATTCGTCGGCGCCCGCGAAGGCGCGCACGCGCCGCCGCGCCGCGCCGAGCAGGAAGCTCAAGGCGTCGCGCGCGGCTTCGTCGTCGTCGATCACGTAGAAAATGGGATCACCCGCCATCGCCCGCCTCGACCGGAATGTAACGCTTGAGCGTGAAATGGAAGGCCGCCCCGCTCTCGTCGCGCGCAAGGTCGGCCCAGATGCGCCCGCCATGGCTTTCGATGATGGTGCGCGAGATGGAAAGGCCCACGCCCATGCCCGTGGCTTTCGTGGTGACGAACGGCTTGAACAGATTTTCGCCCGCTTCGGGCGTGATCCCGGGGCCCGTATCGGCGACCGATATCTCCACCATCTCGCCCTCCATGGGCTTGGAGCGGACGACGATCTCGCGCTTCGGCTGGCCATGCATGGCGTCGATGGCGTTGCGCATCAGATTGAGCAGAACCTGCTGCACTTGAACCCTGTCGGCGATCACCCAATCCGCGGATGGGTCGAGCGCGAAGCGGAACGTCACCGGCTCGGCCTTAAGCCCCACCGCCGCCAGCGCGCTCGCTTCCTCAACGAGTTTGGCGAGGCTTTCGGCGCGCATTTCGCTGTCGCCGCGCGCCACGAAGCGGCGCAGGCGGTGGATGATGTCGCCCGCGCGCAGCGCCTGCGCGGCCGCCTTTTCGATCGCCTCGGCGATTCGCGCCTTGTCCGTGTCGGGCTCGGACAGCAATCGGGCGGAGCCTTTCAGATAATTGGAGATCGCCGACAGCGGCTGATTGAGTTCATGCGCCAGCGAGGACGCCATTTCCCCAAGCGCGGTGAGGCGCGACACATGCACGAGCTCGGCCTGCAATTCCTGCAGGCGCGCTTCGGTCTCGCGTCGCTCCGTCAGATCGCGAATGAAGCCTGTGAAGAAGCGCTGATCCTCCGTCTGCATTTCGCCGACCGCGAGCTCCATTGGAAACGTGGCGCCGTCAAAGCGTTGGCCGACGACGATGCGGCCAATGCCGATAATGCGCCGCTCGCCCGTGCGCTTATAGCGATGCATGTAGCCGTCATGCGCTTCGCGATAGGGCGGCGGCATCAGGATCGAGACATTCTTGCCGACGACATCTTCCTCCGCGCACGCGAACATGCGTTGGGCGGCGGCGCTAAAGAAGCGGATGAGCCCGTTCTCGTCGATCACGATCATCGCATCGGGCACGGTGGCGAGGATCGATTGCAGATGCGCCTCGCGCGCCTGGAGGTCGGCGTTCGCGTGCGCGGCCTCAAGGCTGATGCGCCGCAACGCTTCGCCCAGGGCCGAAACGCCCATGCCCAAGAGGGCGAAGATGAGCGCGCCGAGCACGCTGGCGGCGTCGATGGCCCCTTCCAGGCTCGCCGCCAAGAAGCCGGCGGCCAAGGAAAGCAAGGTGGCGAGGCCCCCGCCCGCCGCGCCCGCCAGAGCCGCCCCACCCAGCACCACCGGCACGAACAGCAGCATGCCCGGATCGAGGCCCAAGGCCCGCCAGCCGGCGAGACGCAGCGCCAGGACGAGGGCCGTCGCCGCCGCGATCAGCGCGAAGGCGAGGCCCCGATCCTCGGCCGCGCGGCGCCAGAGGGCGGCGAGGCGGTCTCCCAGCGTTTCAGGCGCGGTCGGCATCGGTTAGGCTTAGCGCGCAGGCCCGCGCGCTCCAAGCGCGCGCCCTTTGAGTGAGGTCAATGCCCAATTCGGCGCGCGCGGCGAGCGTGCGGGAAAAGGAGGCGGTCTCATGGCAATCGTGGATGTTCTGGCCCCGGTCTTTGGGGATGCGGCGGATGAAGCGGCGCTGGCGGCGACGCAGACGCTGGACGTATTCGAAAACGCGCATGTGGCGGTGGCGTTGACGGCGCCGCTCCCCATTCCGGTCGTCACGGACGGTCTGTCCGCCACCTTCGTGATGAGCGAAATCGCCGATTCCATTCGCGCCGAGACGCGCAAGCTGCGCGCACAGCTGGCCGCCCGCCGCTGGGATCGCAATGTCGAGGTGCGCACGGTGGAGGGCCCCGCGCTCCTTGCGGTGCAGGCGTTGACCATGGCGGCGCGCCACGCGGATCTTGCGGTGATGTCGATCGGCGCCGATCGCCCTGAAATCGTCGGCGACGTGTTCGAAGCTCTGCTGATGGATTCGGCGCGGCCCATCCTGGTCGTGCCGCGCGCGTGGCGCGCCAAGCCGGCCTTGAAGCGCGTGTTCGTGGCCTGGAATGCAAGCCGCGTCGCCGCGCGCGCGCTCGCCGATGCGATGCCGTTCCTTAAGCGCGCCGATTTGGTGATCGTCGGCACCGTGGATGCGCAACCGAGCCTCACCGGCGTCGGCGCGCTGCCGGGCGCGGACATCGCCGCGCATCTCGCGCGCCATGGCTGCACGGTGGAGGTGCGCAACATTGACGGGTTGGGCGAAGATTCTGGCGAAGCCATGCTTTCCGCGGCGCTCGCGGCGGGCGCCGATCTGGTGGTGATGGGCGGCTATGGCCATCCGCGCCTCCAGGAGGCGCTGTTCGGCGGCGCCACAAAGACCATGCTGCGCAAGGCGCCCATGCCCCTCCTGGTTTCGCATTAGGATTTCGCGATGAAAGATTTGTCCGCAATCGTTCTGCATCTCGCGCGAAATCCGAGCGCCGGCTTTCCCGACGGGGACCGCACGCGCGGCTATCGCATCGTCGCGCCGCTCGATCGCGAAGGCCGCATCGATCTGGAGGCATGGCGCGGGGCGCGCGCGCGCTGCACGGTGGTGCGGTTCTCGCCTGACGAGGCCGAGCGCGCGGACGGCTGGCTCAGCCATCGCGGCGGACGCTGGTTTTTTCGCTATGACGAGGACGAGGAGGGGCCGGACGAGCCGCTGTTCCGCCTCGGCGAGCACGCCTTGCGCGTGGGCGATTATGTCACCGTACATGAAGCCGACGGCGAGGATCTCGTCTATCGCGTGGATGACGTGCGGCCCGCAAACTAGCCGCCCCGCGCGCCGAGCATGCGCACGCGCTCAAGCATGCGTGCGCGGCCGGCCGCGCCCGTCGCCTCGATCGCGCCAAAAAGCGTGGTTCGGATCGGACCCATGCCCGCGAAACCCAAAATGCTGTGCTTGAGGCTTTCCACGCCATGCGCGCCGAAAATGAGCCTGTAGGCGAGGCTCGGCATGCCCATCGTCACGATCAGGCGCGCGCTTTTCCCTTTGAGGCGCGGGCGCCAGCCGCCGCTGTCGAGCTGCGCGACGAATCCGCCGCGCGCGACATGTTCGAAGAAGGCGTGCAGTCGCGCCGGCATGCCGCCAAGCCAAAGCGGAAAGAGGATCGCCGCGTGATCGGCCCATTCCAGGTCGGCGCGCGCATCGAGCACACGGCCATCCGTGGGCCGCAGCGCGAAATCCGCGGCGCTTTCCAGCGGCAGGCATTGCATTTGGTGCAGGCGCACCACGCGCACGCCATGACCTGCCTTTTTCGCGCTCGCGGCGTAGGCCTCCGCCAGCGCATGGCCGAACCTGGCGGGGCTGGGATCGGGATGTCCATCGATCACGAGAATGCGCGCCGCGCTCATGGCGCGTCACGCGGATCGTCGATCAGGATGCGATGGGCGGCGCCGTCAAGGTCCTCATATTGTCCCGCGCGCACCGACCAGAGAAAGGCCGCAAGCCCAAGCGCGCCAAGAAACACGGAGGCGGGAATGAGAAAGACGATCAGATCCATCGCCCGCTCCGATCGGCCAGACGCAGCGCGTTCGCCGTCACCGCCAGCGAGGAGCCTGACATGGCCAGCGCCGCGATCAGCGGCGTGACAAAACCGAGCGCCGCGAAGGGAATGGCCACGACATTGTAGAGCGCCGAGAATCCGAGATTTTCACGGACACGCCCGCGCGCCGCGCGCGCCACGTCGATCGCGTGGACGATGGGCATGAGCCGCGCGCCCTGAAACACGATGTCGGCGGCGGCCTGGGCGACATCGACGGCCGCGCCCGGCGTGGCTGAAACGAAGGCGAGGGCGAGGCTCGCCGCGTCATTGAGGCCATCGCCTACCATCAACGTCTTGCGGCCCGCGCGATGCAGTTCGTCGATTCGCGCGGCTTTTTCTTGCGGCGACATCGACGCGCGCCATTGATCCAGCCCGCAGGCGCGCGCCGCGGCGGCGACAGCGTCTTCTCGGTCGCCCGACAAAAGTTCGATCTGAAAGCCGCGCGCCTTCAGCGCCGCGATCGCCTCGGCGGCGTCCGGGCGCGGCGCGTCCTCAAACTGGAATCGTGCGGCCGGCGCATCGTTCAGGCGAAACCATAATTCTGCGCCGCTATCGCCGCTGTCCTGCGCCTCCGGCGCGACGAAGCGTTTCGAACCAAGCTTTGCCGTGTGCGGACCGATCAAGCCTTCAAGACCTTCGCCCGCATGTTCGCGCACGTTCTGCGCGATCGGCCCTGGCCCGGCGGCTTCGACCAGCGCGCGCGACAGCGGATGGCGCGACGCGCGCGCCAATTGCGCGGCGAGCGCCAGCGTCGCGGAATCGACGGGACCGACAAGGCGCGGTCTGCCGAGCGTCAGCGTGCCGGTCTTGTCGAGCAGAATGAAATCGGCCTGCGCAAGCCGCTCAAGCGCGTCGCCGGATTTAATGAGAACGCCTTGGCGAAAGAGCCGCCCCGTCGCCACCACCTGCACGGCGGGTACGGCAAGGCCCAGCGCGCAGGGGCAGGTGATGATGAGAACCGCAACCGCGCAGGCGAGCGCGTGGCGCACGCCGCCATCGCCGGCGGGAAGGCCCAGCATCGGCGCGGCGAGCCAGGCCACGAACGTCAGGAAGGCCAGGGCGTGCACGATCGGCACGTACAATGCCGCCGCCTTGTCGATCACGCGCCGATAGGCGGCGCGGTTCTGCTCGCCAATCTCGATGAGACGCGCAAGGTCCGCGACGGCGGACTCCTCCACGCGCGCGTGCGCGCGCACAATCAGACGCGCCGTCAAATTGATCGCGCCGGCTTCGACAAGATCGCCCGCGCGCACCGCCATGGGCGTTGTCTCTCCAGTGAGCATCGCGCGGTCCAGCATCGATGCGCCCTCTTCGATCACCGCATTGACGGGCATGCGATCTCCGGGGGCGATCAGCAGACGGTCCCCGATTGCGATGTCGCGGGCGGGAATGGCGCTGAGCGATCCATTCGCATCGATCCTGGAGGCGGTCGTCGCCTGCATGGCGATGAGATCGCGCGCGGCGGTGCGCGCCTCCTGGCGCAGCCGATGATCGAAATAGCGGCCGATCAGCAGCAGGAAAAGCAGCATGACCACGCCGTCGAAATAGGCGTGCGCGCCGTGCAGCGCCGTCTCCGCGAGACTCATCGCCAGCGTCAGGAAAACGGCCAGCGAGATCGGCACGTCCATATTGGCGCGCCGCTTGCGCAGCGCGGTCCAGGCCGAGACGAAGAAGGGCTGGCCGGAATAAAGCGCGGTCGGGATGGCGATCAGCGCCGAGCTCCAATGCAGCAGCGCGCGCGTGGCTTCGCCCATCTCGCCCGCGCCGTTCCAGATCGGCACGGAGAGCATCATGATGTTCATCGAGGCGAAGCCGGCGACCGCAAGCCGAACCAGAAGCCCGCGCCCCTCGGCGTCCGTGCTTCGTCCGCTAGCCTCCGGATCGAAGGCGCTCGCCTCGAAGCCCAGCGCATTGACCGCGTCCATCAGGCCTTGGGCGTTCGTGCGGTCGCCGCGCCACCGCACGCGCAGTCGGCTCGTGGAGAGGTTGAGGCGCGCCTCTTCGACGCCTGGCAGCGTCAGAAGGCTGGATTCGATCTTCTGAATGCAGGCCGCGCAGCGCGCACCCTTGACCATCAATTCCGTGCCGCGCGCGCCGTCCTCAAGCGTGCGCACATAGGCGTTTGGATCCGCGACCGCGCTCACCGCCATGTCAGCACCTGATCGAGTTCGAGCGTGTCGGTCCCGCGCGCCGCCGCACCGCGCACGCGCCATTGCCCGGGCGCAAGCGTCGAAAGCCGCGCTTCATAAACGCCTTCGCCTTTGTCGTTGAAACGGAGGGGTTGATCGAGCCGTGCATCGGTCGGTCGGCGCAATTCAGCGTCGATGACAAGGCCGCTCAAGGGCGCGCCCGAATCGTCCGTGATTGCGATGCGAAGAACGGGCTCCGCGTCGCCGTCGATGAAGCGCGCCCGCGCGCGCCATCCGCGGGCGGCCTCGGCCCGCCGCGCGGCCAATATCTCATTGTAGCGCAGGCCCTGCACATAGGCGCGCGGCGCGTCCTCACCCGGAAAGGTGCGCACGGCCTCCACGATGAAGAGCGCATTCACGCCAATGACGATGAAGAAGAAGGCGAGCATGGCGGCGAGCACATGCTTGCCATTCAAGGTAAAGTGCGTCCGGGCGGGCGATGTGCTCATGGCGGGCTCACGAAGGCGGCTGGGCTTTCGGCGATAATCGCACCCGTCCGCGCGTCGCGCGCGATGAACGTCACGCGCGTAGGTCCCGGGGCCGCGCCCGCCGGTGCGGTGACATGAACGCGCCGATTGGTCACCGCGTCCGCGCGAACCGGGACGGAGCCCCCGCCCGCATCACCGAAATGGGAAAGCCGCGCGCCGGGAAGGCCTTTCACGCTCAGCGTCACCTCGCGCGCGCGCGGCGCCATGTTGAGAATCTTCACGTGGTAATCGTTACGCACCCGTCCATCGGAAAGGCGCACGAAGGGCGGCGCGCGGTCCCGCACGATATCGAGCGTGAGGGTTTGGCGATTGATGAGTTGCGTCAGCATGATCGCGCCGACCAGAACGAACACCGCCGCGTAAAGAATGGTGCGCGGGCGCACGAAGAAGCGCTTGGCCGGCTGCCCGCTCCGGCGGCGCGCCACATTGATCGAGGTGTCATAGCCGATAAGCCCCGTGGGGCGTCCGATCTTGCGCATGACGTCGTCGCACGCATCGATGCACAGGGCGCAATTGATGCATTCAAGCTGATCGCCATGGCGGATATCGATGCCTTGCGGGCAGGCGGCCACGCATTGATTGCAGTCAATGCAATCGCCGCGTCCCTCCCAGGTCTGGCCCTTGCGATAGGCGCCACGCGGTTCGCCGCGATCCGCGCGATAGGTGACATTCAGCGCGTGTTTGTCGATCATCGCCGCTTGAATGCGCGGCCAGGGACACAAGTACGTGCACACCTGCTCGCGCATCGTGCCGGCCAGCGTATAGGTCGTGAAGGTCAAGAGCCCCACGAAAAGGTAGATCGCGGGCGAGGCCTGCCCGGTGAACAGCGTGCGCATCAAGGTAGGCGCATCGCCGAAATAGAAAACCCAGGCCCCGCCGGTCAGCGCCGCGATGAGCAGCCAGAGGGCATGCTTAGCGGATTTCTTGTAAACCTTGCGAAGCGTCCATGGCGCCCGATCGAGCTTGATGCGCGCATTGCGGTCGCCTTCGATCAGGCGCTCGACATGAATGAAGAGATCGGTCCAGACCGTCTGCGGGCAGGCATAGCCGCACCAGACCCGTCCGAACAACGCCGTCGCCAGGAAGAGGCCGACCGCGGCCAGGATCAACAGCCCGGTGATGTAGTAGATTTCCTGCGGCCAAAGTTCGATGAAGAAGAAATAGAAGCGCCGGCCCTCGAAATCGACGAGCACCGCCTGATCGGGACGCATCGGCCCGCGATCCCAACGCAGCCAGGGCGTGAGATAATAGATCGCCAGCAGCGCCGCCATGGCGATCCATTTGATCCTCCGAAACTGGCCGTGGACCAGCTTGGGATAGATTTGCACGCGCTTCTTGTAGAGCGGCTGCGCGCCAAGGCCATGAACCGGGGCGACGTCGATATGGTGATCGTCGCCGCTTTCGGTTGCGCGCGGGCGCGGAAGGAGCGTGTAGCTGTTCATGAATTTACGGCGCGGCCTCCGCGCCAGAGTTCGGCGTCGGCGCCCGCGGATCGTCTTCGCCGCCGCCCAGGGCGAACACATAGACCGCGAGCGCACGCATGAGTCCTGGATCGAAGCGCCGCTCCCAGGCCGGCATCACGCCGCCGCGCCCCAGATTGATCTGCGCCAGAATGTCCGCGCGTTCGCCGCCATAAAGCCAGATGTCGTCACGCAGGCTGGGCGCGCCGATCGCGCGGTCGCCGGCGCCTGTCGCGCCATGACACATCGCGCATTGCTGCGCGAAAATCATCGCGCCGCGCGCGGCCGCCGATGTATCTGGCGTAAGCCGCGCCGCCGCGGGACCGAGCGTGATGACGTGTTCGGCGACGTCGGCGATTTGCGCTGGCGTGAGCAAGCCGTCGCGGCCATAGGCCGGCATCGCTGAAAAGCGCGAGTCGGGATGCTCGGCGCGCACGCCCACGCGGATCGTGTGCTCGATGTCGCCGAGCGCACCGCCCCAAATCCAGACGTCGTCGGCAAGGCTCGGAAACCCCTTCGCGCCCGCGCCGCCCGCGCCATGGCAGGTGCGGCAATTGTCGCCGAACGCCGCCTCGCCCGCGGCGAAGGCGAAGTCGCGCAAGGCCGGATCGGCCACGATCTCCTGATAGGTCGCCGCGCCGAGACGATCGAAATCCGCCGCGCGCGCGCCGCGCAGCGTTTCGATTTCGCCCGCCACGTTGCGGCGGTCCGAATGATTGAGAAGGCCCGGCGTGAAGCCGTTCGCCATGGGCCAGGCGGGCATCAGCACCCAATAGATCGCCGCGATGATGATGGTGGCATAGAAGATGTAGAGCCACCAGCGCGGAAGGGGCGTATCCAATTCGCGGATGCCGTCCCACACATGACCCGTCGTCGCGCGTCCGCTCGTTTCATCGCGATCGTGCATGCTGTGATCATTCATGGTCGGCGTTTCCCAAGGGCGCATGGCGCGCGCGGTCGAACGTGTCCTTGTTGGAGGGCCACAGCGCGTAGGCGAGAGAGACCGCGAACAGCGTCATGAGAAAGAGGAGGCCAAGTGTCTGCGCCGCGCCGGCGATTGCGTGATAATCCATCGCGCTCATCTCTGATTTTCCGGTTGTTCGGCTTGGAAGGTGGAGAAGTCGACGCCCGCGCCGAGCATTTGCAGATAGGCGATCAGCGCATCCATTTCGGTCACGTGCGCCGGATCGCCATCGAAATCGCGCTGCAGGGCGCCTGGATAGCGCTGCGCGAAAGCATCGGCGCCTTCGCCCATGGGCTCGGCCTGGGCGCGCATGTCGTGCGCGGCGGCGTCCACCATCTCGTCGCTATAGGGAACGCCCACGCGCCGATTGGCGATCAGGTGCGCGGCGGCCATCTCGCGGTCGAGGACGCGCCCGGAGAGGAAAGCGTAAGGCGGCATGATCGATTCTGGCACCAAGGCGCGCGGATCGATCAAATGCTCGCGATGCCATTCGTCCGAATAGCGCCCGCCCACGCGCGCGAGATCGGGGCCTGTGCGCTTGGATCCCCATTGGAAGGGATGGTCGTACATGCTCTCGGCGGCGAGGCTGTAATGCCCATAGCGCTCCACTTCGTCGCGCAGCGGACGCACCATCTGCGAATGGCAGGTATAGCAGCCTTCGCGGATATAGATTTGCCGCCCCGCCAGCTCGAGCGGCGTATAAGGCCGCACGCCCACCACCCGCTCGATGGTCGATTCGATGAAAAAGAGGGGGGTGATTTGAACGAGACCGCCGATCGACACCACGACAAGGATGCCGATGAGGAGGATCATCGAATGCTTTTCGAACAGCTTGTGAAAGCGCCACATCGCAATTCCCCCTATTCCGCCGGAATCGCATAGGCGGCGGCAGGGGCGCGCGCTGGCGCGTCACGCACTGTTCGCCACAAATTGTAGATCATGATCAGCGCACCGGAGAGATAGAGCAGGCCGCCGAGGGCGCGGATGATGTAATAGGGGTGCATGGCCTCCACGGTTTCCACGAAGGCGTATTCGAGGAAGCCGAGTTCGTTATAGGCGCGCCACATCAGGCCCTGCATGATGCCGGCCACCCACATCGACGTGATGTAAAGAACGATGCCCAGCGTCGCGATCCAGAAATGCCATTCCACCAGCGCGTTGGAATAGAGCCGCTCCTTTTTCCAAAGCCACGGCACGAGGCAATAGATCGCGCCGAAGCTCACGAACCCGACCCAGCCGAGCGCGCCGGAATGCACATGGCCGATGGTCCAATCCGTGTAGTGCGAGAGCGCGTTGACGGCGCGGATCGACATGACCGGGCCTTCGAAGGTCGACATGCCGTAGAAGGCGACCGAAACTACAAGCATGCGCAGCACCGGATCGGTGCGCAGCTTGTCCCATGCGCCGGAGAGCGTCATCAGGCCATTGATCATGCCGCCCCAGGACGGCATCCAAAGCATGATGGAGAAGGTGGCGCCCAGCGATTGCGCCCATTGCGGCAGCGCCGTGTAGTGCAGATGGTGCGGGCCCGCCCAGATATAGAGGAAGATGAGCGCCCAGAAATGGATGATGGAAAGGCGATAGGAATAAACCGGCCGATCCGCCTGTTTCGGGATGAAATAATACATAATGGCGAGAAAGCCGGCGGTCAGGAAAAAGCCCACCGCATTGTGCCCGTACCACCATTGCGTCAGCGCATCCTGCACGCCCGCGAAGGCCGAATAGCTGAACGCGCTCGCGAATGAGATCGGCACGGCCAGATTGTTCACGATGTGCAGCATCGCGATCGTGACGATGAAGGCGAGATAGAACCAATTCGCCACGTAGATGTGCTTTTCCTCGCGCTTCCAGAGCGTCGCCAGATAGACGAGGAGATAGACGACCCAGACGAGCGTCAGCCACAGATCGGCGTACCAGGGCGGTTCAGCGTATTCGCGTCCCTGCGTGACGCCCAGGAGATAGCCCGTTCCGGCCATCAGAATGAAGAATTGATAGCCCCAGAACACGAACCACGGCCAAGCCCCGCCCGCCAGGCGCGCGCGGCTGGTGCGCTGGACCACATAGAAGCTCGTCGCGATCAGCACGTTTCCGCCGAACGCGAAGATCACGGCGGAGGTGTGCAGCGGCCGCAGGCGCCCGAAATTGGTCCAGCCGAGTTCAGGCAAATAGAAGAGATTCGGAAAGGCGAGCTGCAGCGCGATGATCACGCCCACTAAAAGTCCCGCCACGCCCCAGAACATGGAGGCGATGACGCCCGCCTTGACGATAGCGTCGGCATAGAAGCTGGCCTGTGGCTTGTCGCGCTCGGTCATCCAATAGACGAGCGCCCACGCGCCGAAGATGAAGCTCGCGAACGCCGTATACATCTGGATGGTGAAGGCGCGGCTGTCGGCGTTCGCGGCGCCGAAGATCGCCAAGAGCGCGCCGATGGCGATGATGGCGCCGATGGGGATCGTATCCAGAGCGGCGCTGGCGGATTGGGATTTAACGCCTTGTGACATCGCCCCCTCGGCCTTGCGGGGCGTGGTGCGCGCCCCCGCCGCTTCAATCGCTGGGACGGCGCGATTTGCACTTGATGTACGTCAAGGGGGCAGCGGCCTGCGTGTGATCCTGATGGCAATGGTCATGGGAGCGGATCATGCGTGCGGACAAGGCGGCGATTTTCCTGCTGGCGCTCGGCGCGCTCCTTGTCGCGCGCGCGGGCGTGGAGATGCTCGCGATCTGGCGCTTGACGGGATCGGCCTGGTGCGGCGATGCGCCGGCGCCTCTTATGGCGCTGTCGCTCGCGGGACATTGCGCCTGGTGCTGGGCCGCTTTGGCTGCGTTCGGCTTGGCGAGCTTGCGTTTGATCTGGATCAATACAGAGTCGCGTGCGCGCGGGGCCGCTTAACCTTTTATCTCCTCACCACAACGGCGCGCGTGGCGGCCCCTTTTCGCGACGTCGCTGCTCTTCCTCGGCGCGCTCTAGTTCATCGAGCACATCCTTGCGCGCCTCGTCCAGATTGGGCGCGGGCGGGCGTGTGGGGCGATCTGGATAGCCGGAAATCTTGAACGGGCTGCCGGCCATCCGCAGGCGCCCCATTTCCGGATCGTCGACCTCGACGAACATGCCGCGCGCAGCAAGGTGAGGATCGTGCGCGACGGCGGCGATATCCTGAATGGGTCCGCAGGGCAGGCCGGCAGCTTGCAGCGTCGCGATCCATTCATCGGCGCTCTTGCGCCGAAGCGCCGCTTCGATCTCCGCCTTCAACGCCGCATGATGGAGATAGCGCGCATTCGCGTCGCCAAAGCGCGGATCGCTTTTCCAACTCGGCCGATCGAGCGCATCCGCCAGCACGAAAAACAACGCGTCATTGGCGCAGCCGATGGCGATGGGCTTGTCCCGCGTCTGAAACACGTCGAACGGCGTGATCACGGGATGGCGCGAGCCCGTCGGCCTTTGCGCTTCGCCGGTCGCGAAATAGCGCACCAACGCCGATTCCAGCAGCACCGTCTGACAATCGAGCATCGCCGTGTCGATGAGGCGCCCTTGCCCGCTCGCGCGCCGCTCATAGAGCGCGGCCAGGATCGCCATCGCCGCGAACATGCCCGCGCCCGTATCCGCCAGCGAAATGCCGAGCCTGTGGCCGGCGCTGCCTTCCTCGCCATTAATGGAGATCATGCCGCCCATGGCTTGCACGATCAGGTCATAGGCGGGGCGTTCGCGATAAGGGCCAGTCTGACCAAAGCCGGAAATGCGCGCATAGATCAGGCTTGGGGCGCGCGCGTGCACGACCTCCCAGCCATAGCCCAGCTTCTCCATCGCGCCCGGGCGGAAATTCTCGACCAGGACGTCCGCGCGCAGCAGCAAATCCTCGAACACGGCGCGATCTGCGTTGTCTCTTAGATCGAGCGCGAGCGAGCGCTTGCCGCGATTGACGCTCGCGAAATAGACGCTTTCGCCGTTCTGGAAGGGCGGAAAGGCGCGCGTGTCGTCGCCATGGCCGGGGCGCTCAACCTTCAACACCTCCGCGCCCAGCTCCCAAAGCAGAAGCGTGCAGAAGGGGCCCGCCAGGACGCGCGTCAGATCGAGAATGCGCACGCCATGCAGCGGTCCACGCGGCGCCTCGTTCGATTGCGTGCTTGTCATGCGCGGCCCCTCCAATGCGAGGGCTCAGCGAAAGCGCGCCTTTCCGGCGCTTGTCAACGGACGCTGGACCAGGGCCGGCTCAATTCGGCGGCGCACGCAATGAGCCCCACCAGGGAGTAAGTTTGCGGATAATTGCCCCAAAGGGCGCCATCGTCGAAGGCGATATCCTCCGATAGCAGGCCCGCGTGCGTGCGATGCGCGAGCAAAGTCTCGAAGATGGCGCGCGCTTCGGCGTCGCGGCCGCACGTGTGCAGCGCCTGCACGAACCAGAAGCTGCAAATCGTGAAGGCGGTTTCCGGCGCGCCGAAATCATCCGGCTCGGCGTAGCGCAAAAGGTGCGGGCCGCGCCGCAGCGCGCCTTCAACCGCCGAAAGCGTGTTCAGGAAGCGCGGATCGTCCGCCCGCACATAGCCAAGCTCCACCATTTGCAAGAGGCTCGCATCCAATGTGTCGCCGTCGAAGGCGCCGGAGAAGCGCTTTTGGTCTGCATTCCAGGCTCGCCGGTCGATGGTGGTGCGAATATGGGCGGCGCGGTCGCGCCAAAGGGCTTCGCGCGCGGGCAAGGCAAGCGCGGCTGCAGCGTTGGCGAGCCTGTCGCACGCCGCCCAACAGCAGAGCGCCGAATAGGTGTGCACGGCTGCGCGCGTTCGAAACTCCCAAAGGCCGGCGTCCGGCTGGTCATGCAAGGCGAAGGCGCGCTCGCCCAGCTTTTCAAGCGCCTCGAAATCGTTCACATCGCCCATGCGCAGCAGGCGATGATCGAAAAAGGCCTGCGTGAGCGGCAGCACGATCTGGCCGTAGACGTCGTGCTGCGCATGCTCGTGCGCCTGATTGCCGATGCGCACGGGGCCCATGCCGCGAAAGCCCGGCAATGGCGCGATGCGCTCGCTCAGATCGCTCTCGAAGCCTACGCCGAAGACGGGTTGAACGCGATCGCCGTCCACGCGGTCGAGCAAATTGCGCAGATAGCCGAGATAATTCTCCAGCATGTCCGCCGCGCCCAGCCGGTTGAGTGCGCGCACGACATAATAGGCGTCGCGTATCCAGCAATAGCGATAATCCCAGGTGCGCCCGCTGCGCGGCGCTTCGGGAATGGAGGTGGTGAAGGCCGCCACGATGGCGCCCGTCTCCTCATATTGCGACAGCTTGAGCGCGATGGCGGCGCGGATCACCGCCTCCTGCCATTCGAGCGGCAGCGTCAGCGAGCGTACCCAATCGCGCCAATAGGCGCACGTCTCGGCGCGGAGGCGCTCGGCGTCCCAATAGATCGCGGTCGGGAACGGCTCGTCGGGGCCCAGATAGAGCGCGATCGGCTGTTCGAGGCGAAACCAGCGCTCATCCAAGATCGCCGTGACGCCAACATTCGCCGTCAGGCGAAGCGCGCCCCAATCGCCCAGATAGCGGATATGATTGGAGCCCACGGACACACCCGCCGGCGCGCCGGACCAGCCTTCCACGGGGCGCAGACGAATGCGGACGCGCGGCGCGCCTGAAATCGGGCGCACGATCCTGAAAAAGCCAAAAGGACGGTAGGTCCGTCCGAATTGACGAAAGCGGGGACAAAAATCGATGATCTCGATTTGGGCGCCGTCGCGCGCTGTGAGCACGCTTCTGAGCACCGCCGTGTTGCGTTCATAGGATTGATCGCAGCGCGCGCGCGCGTTGAGGTCGACGGCCCACAGGCCAAGCGCGCTCTCGTCCGGCCCCGTTTCCGAAAGCAGCGCCGAAAACAGCGGCGGTCCATCAAAGCGCGGCGCGCAGGACCAGGCGAAAACGCCATTCCGGTCGATCAAGGCGGCGGCGGCGCCATTGCCGATGGGCGCAAGATCGAGCGTCGCTTCGCTCACGCCGCCGCGTCCCGTTCGCCTCGCGCATCGGCGTGCAGCGCCGCTTGAAAGCGCGCGCTCCATTGAAACACGTCATCGCGGTCCACGCCCTGTTTCAGCGCCTTCCAGCGCGTGATGCGCTCCTCCAGAGGCATGGCGAGCGCGACGCGGATGGCGTCGGCCACTTCCTCGCGGCTGTGCGGATTGACGATCAGGGCGGCCTGCATCTGCGCCGCCGCGCCGGTAAAGCGCGACAGGATCAACACGCCAGGATCTTCGGGATCTTGCGCGCAGATGAATTCCTTGGCCACCAGGTTCATGCCGTCGCGGAGCGGCGTCACCAAGGCGGCGTGTGCTGCGCGATAGATTCCCGCCAATTCGTCGCGCCGATAGCCTGTATTGACATAGCGCAGCGGCACCCAATCGAATGTCGCGTAGGCGCCATTGATGCGGCCCGCGGCGGCGTCGAGGCGCGCGCGCAGATCGCGATAGGCGTCGACATTCTCGCGGCTGAGCGTCGCGATTTGCAGCAGGAACACCTGCTGGCGCATCTCTTCATTGTTGGCGAGGAATTCCTCATAGCCCTTGAAGCGCTCCTCGATGCCCTTGGAATAATCCAGACGATCGACGCCCAAGATCATCTTGCGCCCCGCCAGGCTGGCGCGCATGCGGGCATAGGTGTCTTGCGCCACGGGCGCGTTGGCCGATTGCGCGAAACTCTCTGCATCGACGCCAATGGGGAACACGCCCGTTCGCACGCTTTTTCCGAACGCGTGCGCGACATCGGTCTCGATCTCGCCGGAGAGCTCGGCCGTGACATAGCCATTGAACGCGTCCAGCCATTCTTGCGCCTGAAAGCCGATCAGGTCGTAATCGAACAAGGATCGCACCAGCGCCTTATGACGCGGCAGCGTCGTCAAGAGCCCCCGCGTGGGCCAGGGAATGTGCAGGAAGAAGCCGATCCGGTTTTTCACGTCGCGTTTGCGCAATTCGCGCGCCAGCGGGATGAGGTGATAATCGTGCACCCAGAGCGTATCGTCCGGGGCGATCAGGTGCGTGAGCGTTTCGGCGAAGCGTTCATTGACGCGGTCATAACCGCGTCCAAAAGAGCGATCATAAGCGGTAAGGTCGATGCGGTAGTGGAAAAGCGGCCAGATCGTCGCGTTCGCGAAGCCCTCATAATATTCCTCATAATCCTGCGCTTCGAGATCGACGGTGGCGATCTGCACGTCCTCGATGCGCTCGATGGACAATTGTCCGGTGAACGCTTGAACGGTTCTTCCGCTCCATCCGAACCACAGCCCGTCGCTAGCCTTCAGCGCGGAGGCGAGCGCGACGGCGAGCCCGCCCGCAGCCACTTCGCCGGGATCGCGCGGCGGGTTCACGCGGTTTGACACGCAGATCAAGCGGCCCATGACAGGTCTTCCAATTGAAAGGCGCGCCGCTCCAGACTGGCTTCGAGCCAATCCAGCGCCGCTACCGGGCTTTCGAGGCGAAATCGCGCGGCGCTCCTGCGCGCGGGCCCCACCAACACGCCTGCGCCGCCTTGCTCGCTCGCCGCGACGAAAGCCGCTTCGTCGGTGAGATCGTCTCCCAGATACAGCGGACGCGCCTTGGCGAAGGGCGGTTCGGCTAGGAAAGCGCGGATCGCATCGCCCTTGCTGGGGCCCGGCGCGCGCACCTCCACCACCATTTTGCCATGCAGCAGGTCGAGCGCGTGCGCCGCCGCCAATTCTTCGGCGAACGCGATCGCCTCGGCGCCAAGATCGGGATTTTGCCGATAGTGCAGGGCAAGGCTCACGCCCTTATCCTCAAGAATGAGGCCCGGCCGCGCCGCGATATAGCGCGCGGCCTTTTCCGCGGCCGGCGCGATACGCGGCGTGGTTGTGCAATAGCGCACGCGATGAGCGCTGCGCCGCTCCAGCCCATGCACGCCGGCGACGGAATCGACGGAGCCTTCGAATATGCGATCGATATCCGCGATCGTGCGGCCTGAGATCAGCGCGAGACGACCGCCAAGCGCGTCATGGAGGTGACGCATAAGGCGATTGCGTCGGCGATCCGGGCCCACGCGCGTTGGGTTGTCTTCGATTTGTGCGAGCGTCCCGTCCACATCGAGAAACAGCGCACATTCGTCGAGCGTAAGCCGCATGACGCGCTTCTACCCCCTCTGTCCGTAGGCAATGCAACGCACGGATGCGTGAACGGTTCCGCATTGGAACAAGCGCGCGCGTGGCGGCATTGGAACAGAAAGCGGAGCATCGCCATGCGAGGACTATTGGCCGCACTCTTCAGCATCGCGCTGATGGGATGTTACGAGCCGGAAATGCCGGCCGAGGGCATCAATGGGCCGCCCGGATCCATTGGTTCGCCCGAGAATTCCAAGGCGCAAACCGACGATCACGTGACGGGAGAATAGCGTGCAAGCGGAGGTTTTGTTCGGCCTGGGGGCGCTGGCGTTGGGCGCGGTGATGCTCGGGGCTTATCTCTTCGAGAAGGGCAGACGCAGGTCCCGCGATGCGCTTACCGATGCAGCCACGCGGCGTGTCTATGAGGAAGAGAGCGAATCCTAGGCGCCGCCGCGCGGGCGCAGCAGCTGCAATTTGCGTCTGCGCGCCTCGTCCTGTTCGAGTCGCCGCTGCGCGCGAACCGCCTCCATCAGCCGCTCATGCTCCGCCAGCATCGCACGCGCCGCCGCCTGAGCGTCTGTCGTATTGATGTCCTTCATGAACTTCCCCTACCGCACAAAGAAAAGAGCGGCGCGTGAGCCGCGCCGCTCTCTTGCCGTTCAGTGGACTTGATCGGGCGGATTATCGAGCAGGCGCGCGCCGCGTTCGGCGAGGCTCGCGCCGCGTTCCGCCAATTGCGCGCTCATCGCGGCGGCGCGATTGGCCACCGGACGCAGGCTGCGCCGCTCCATGTTTGAGAGAGGTGTGAGCCCGCCGAGCGCGGCCCCTGCGCCCAGCGCGATCGCGCCGACCATCAGGGGGCGGTCGTCATAATAGCGCGCGGCGTCGCCGCCGAGCGCGCGCGCGCGTTCAGCCACTTGCTCGCCCTGATGCTGAGCGAATTGCTTGGCGGAGCTGAAGGTTTGGCTGATGCGGCGGCGCGCGGTGTCGGCCGCGCGCTCCACGCGGCTGACGGCCTGCGAAACGCGCGTCCTGAACGCGTCGGCGCCCTCGCCTTCGGTGGGCGACATTTGCAACGCCGCCGCATGCGCATTGTGCAGGCGCGACTGATACGCGTCGTCGGTTTCGTCCTGCAGGCGCGGCGTGCTCCAACGCGCGCGCTCCAAGGAGCGGAAATGCTGTTCATTGCGCCAATCGTCGGCGTTGAAGCGGGCCTGACGGCTTTGCTGGCTCCGCTCCAGGAAGAACCAAGCGAGGCCCGTCAGGATGAACGCGGTCAGAAGCGGATTCTCGCGCACCTGGCGCGAGGCCGCGCCTGTCCATTCCATCGCCTTGTTCTGCGCGGCGCTCATCGCCTGGTCCATCATCTCGGTCGGGGACAATTTGTGCTTCAGCTCGTCCAGCGTGTCGCTCAGCTTGGCGCGCGACTGGTCGAGGTCAGCTTCAATGCGATCCGTCTCCATGCTCATGGCGTCACATTCTCCTTGATCACTTGAACGTCCCGCGACACCGAGCTTGCGGTGCGCGGAAGATTGAGCGGCTGCTGCGCGGCCGCCTTCATGCCCGATTTCACCAAGGCGTAGGCCACGCCCGCGCCCACGAGGGCCGCGATCAGCGCGCCGAGCCACACTGGCATCAATTCGCTCAGAAGCGCGGCGAGCGCGATCAAAAGCAGCGTGGCAGCGGCGCCGCCCAAGGCGACGCCGATGGCGGCGCGCATGACGCCCCCGCTCATGCCGCGCACATTCTCCATCGCTTCCGTGCGCGCGAGGCGAACTTCATTGCGGACGATCTCGGAGAAGGCCGCAGCCGCGTCCTTCAAAAGATCTGGAAGCGTTCGCTCGCCTTGCATCGTCAAATCTCGCTTTGCATGCCGTAGGTCCCGCCTTCCGGCGTGGACGAATACGTATCGGCGTTCGCCTCCAGCGCCGTCTTGCCGATGCGGGCAAGCGCAAAACCAAGCGCCACGCTGGCGCCGACGAAGAGCGCGGGGTGCCGCCGCGCGAAAGCGCCCACTTCAGTAACAGCTTGGTTCAGATCGCCCGTGGCGACCGCGTTCGCCGCGCCTTCCACCGCTTCGGCGGATTTACGCAGAGCGCCGCTGATCCAGGAGTTTTCGCCTTCCACATCGTCGGCCGCGCGCCGTAGCGCCGAGGTGACGCCATGGGCGGCGCCATTCACCTTTTCAGCGCCGGCGCGCAGCTGCTTGGCGGCGGCTTCCTTGCCTTGATGCATCGCGGCGTTCGCTGCTTCCTTTACGCGACGCGCCGCCTCCGCCGACGACGACGAATTGGATGCGCCAGCGCCGTTTTGAGCGTCCATGCTTCTCTCCATTGGTGAGCCGCATGCAAAACGCCCAGTGCGTTGGCGTGTTCCGTGAAATCAAACCTAAGTTCAATCGCGGCCAGGGTGCGCTTATGCACGCCCTTGGAACTTGATTTTTGCTGGCCGCTTCTTCTTCGCCGGGCACGCGTACGCGCGCGGAGCAGGAGCGGTTCATGGCGTCAGAAGTCCTTATCAATGGTGTCGGCGTCGCGGCCGGCCTGTTCTCCATGTCGAGCTTTGTGCCGCAAATCTTGAAAATCTGGCGCGAGCGCGATGCGAGCGGGGTGTCGCTGCGCATGTTCGCCGTGACAGTGACGGCCTTCACGCTTTGGACCATCTATGGCCTGCTACAAGGATCTTGGCCGATCGCGGGATCGAACGCCGTGTGCCTCGCGCTCGCAGCCGCTATTGTGGCGCTCAGGTTGAAATTCGGCGGCGATGCGCCCGCCGCGCGTGACGCATGAGCACCGACCGAGACTCACCGCCAGAGCCGGATCGCGGAACGCACCGCCTCGAAGGCTTCAGCGACGCCTTCTTCGCGATCGTCATCACGCTTCTGGTGCTTGATCTGCGGCTGCCTGAGCAGGAGACGCCCGATATCGCCCTCGCCCTGCGGGATGCATGGACCGTCGGCCTCGCCTATGTCGTGTCGTTCATCAACATCTACATCATCTGGGTGTCGCACCACGAACTCATCCGGATCACCACGCGCGCGGATACGCGGTTTCTCTATCTCAACGGCGCTTTCCTCCTCGGCATCGGCGTCATGCCCTTCTCCACGGCCGTGCTCGCTGATTATTTCGGCGGCGAGGGCGCCAACGCCGCGGCCGCCATCTATACGGGCGCGTTTTTATGGGTGACCGCGTTCTTGAACTTCATCTGGCGCTATCTTGCAGCCCATCCTGATCGGCTCTTGCCCAGCGTGACGCGGCGGGACCGCCGCCGCATCAGCCGCACCTATTTCGCCGCCGTGCTGCTTTATGCATGCGCGTTCGCCTTGGCGTGGTGGCGCCCTGTCCTCGGCATCGCGATCACGCTGGCGCTCGGCGTGTTCTTCGCCGTCATCGACCGGATCAGCGGCTTCGCCAGCGAGGACATCGCCAACGAGGACGAGGCCGTGGATGGCGAAACGCGCTAATAGCCGACGAAGATAAGCAGAATGACGCCCACGCCGAACGCCGCGAACACCCAGGGCAGGGCGTCGCCGGTGCTGCGCGTCAAGGGCATGGAATCGTTGGGCGCGGCGGGCGTCGCATCGCCGCGCGCATCATCGGCCTCGTTGTGAAGCGATTGCGCGATCTCAGCCGCCGAAGGCGCGGCGCCGCCCGCTTCCGCATCGGCCTCGAGCGGCGCCGCGGCAGGATCGAGCGCGCTCGTCTTGCCGCGCGTGCGTCCGCTATCGATGGCGTGCCGCAATTGAGGGGC
>CAZLWK010000014.1:0-15131 GCA_964563395.1 uncultured Caulobacteraceae bacterium | reverse complement strand
GGCTGTCGGGGGCGGGTTGGACATGGCGAAGCCGGGAGACATCGCTGTCTCCCGGCTTTCTCCTTTTCAGCGCTTAGCGCCGATTTTCCCAGCCGCGCCGGGCGGCTTCCGAATGACCTCGGGAATCGCCGAACCAGCCGCCTTGTCCGCCGCGTCCGCCGCGATCGTCGTCGTCGTCGTCGCGCCGTCCGCGCATGCTCTGCGAACGGCCGCCGCCGCCGCGCCCGCCGCGGCGATCATCATCATCGTCGTCGCGCATGCGGGAGCGGGACGATCCCGACCGGCTTTCCCATCCGCGACGCGAGGCCTCCGAATGGCCTTCGGGATCGCCATACCAGCCGCTGCCTTCATGGTCGGAATTGCGCCAGCCGCGCCGCGAGGCTTCGGAATGTCCTTCAGAATCGCCATACCAGCCGCTGCCTTCATGATCGGAATTGCGCCAGCCGCGCCGCGAGGCTTCGGAATGGCCCTCCGGATCGCCGAACCAGCCGCCGCGCCCGCGCCGATCGTCATCGTCGGAGCGGGAGCCGCCGCGCATGGATTGCGAGCGTCCGCCGCCGCGCCGGTCGTCATCGTCATAGCGCGAGCGTCCGCCGCCGCCGCCCCGTCCGCCGCGCCGATCGTCATCGCTCATGAACCGACCATATTCGTCGCGCTCGCGGTCCTGGCCGCGGCTGGACGAGCGCCGATCGTCGTCGTCATCCTCGTAACGGCTGCGCGAACGCGAGGAGCGACGATCGTCATAATCGTCGTCGCTCATGAAGCGGCCGCGCTCGTCGCGGTCGCGATATGAAGATTGAGCCATTTGTTCCTCCGTGTTGATGCGATTGAGCGCCTTGAAGGCGCGCGGACGCGGTCTTTCGAGGCCCTGCGTCTTGGCCCTCTCCATGAGTTCGGCTTTTCGCTCCATGAGCTTCTGGCCGAGCGCGTCCATATCGAGCCCGCCCGCCTTCGCCTTGACGAAGATGCCGTCCGCGCGTTTTTCTTCTTCCTGGACGTGGTGCTTGATCTGTTCGGACAGCACCTTCACCTTCGCGTCGTAAAAGGGATCTTCCGGGCTGCCCAACAAGAGCTCGTTGATCAGCGTCTTTGCGCCGTCGTGCTCAACCTGCGCTTCATCGAGCATGGAATCGTCCATGTGTTCGCGGCAAGCTGGATAGAAGATCTCTTCCTCGATCTGCGCGTGGATGATCAGCTCCTGGCAGATTTGCTGCGCCAGCTTCGCCTTCTCGGCGCGGCGCGTGCTCTTCTCGAACTGTTCGAACAGCGCCTCAACGGTGCGGTGATCGCTCTTCAGCAGCGTCACAGCGTCCTGGCCGCCCGTCTCCATCTGCTTTGCGCCGCCATTGGATTTCGTCGTCGCGTCGGTTTGCTCGGATTTGGACTTTCCCTGACCGGCGCCCGATTGTTCGTTGTCTTCGGCCATAATGTGTCTCCGCCTGCCCGCCGCCGCCTAGCTTCGGAGTGAACCCGGAAAAGCAAGCCTCTGTTCCGCGCGAACACGGCCTTATTCGGCGCGCCGGCTATGGAATGCGGATGGGTTCCGGCACGCGCCGCAAATGCATGTAGGCGGGATCGAACGCGGCGAGGGCGCACAGTCGCGCCCAATCCAGGAGGATCAGTTTTCGCCCGCGCATGGCGACGAGGCCACTCTCCCGCAGCACGTGTAATAGCCTGTTCACATGCACCGCCGTCACGCCAAGCGCATCGCCCAATTCCGCTTGCGTCAGCGCCGGTGTGGGCTCGCCCGGTTCGTTGAACAGGCCGGCGCGGAAATGGATTTCGCAAAGCAGGTGGGCGAGCCGCTGCAGGGCCGAGCGGCGCCCCATGCCGGCGATCCATTCGCGAAAGATCGAGGCTTCGATCAGTGTGGCTTTCCAAAGAGCGTCGCACAGACGCGGATGACGATGGATGGCGTCCGTCAGCGCATCATGCGGCACGAACGCGATCTCGGAGGGCGCGAGCGCCATCAGGGCGTGATCCATTTTCGGCAGCATGAGGCTTTGCAGGTCCGGCATGTCGCCGGGAAGATGGAATGATAGAATCTGCCGCTGTCCGACCTCGACGGATTTGTAGCGGCATAAAAAACCACGCAGCACCAAGCAGCTATGACGCGGCTGCTCGCCCTGGCGCGCAATGTCCTCGTCCTTGTCGACCTTGGCGAGCCGATATGGCAGCGCGCGCAGCGCGGCGCGGTCCTCCGCGGCAAGATCGGCGATCAGCGAAAGCGCTCGCTCAAGCGGCGCGCTGGGGTCGGGCAGGGGCTGCGACCGCGCCATGCCGATCTTCCTCTTCACTCGAAACGCTCAATGCGCGACGCAGGCGCAGGTTCCACTGGAGCTTGAAATTCGCCTCTAGCTCGACCCCCCGGTGACCGGCAGCACCTCGCCGGTGATGTAGCTGGAGCAATGAGGCGAGGCCAAAAACACGAACGCCGGCGCGATCTCCTCCGGCTGGGCGGGCCGCTTCATTTTGGTGTGCGCGCCGAAATCGGCGATCTTCTTCGCCTGCTGGTCGGCGGGGTTCAGCGGCGTCCATACGGGCCCCGGCGCCACGGCGTTCACGCGGATGTTGCGCGCGATCAATTGGCTGGCCAGCGATTTGGTGAAGGCGTGGATCGCGCCCTTGGTGGCGGAATAATCCAAAAGCGCGTCGCTGCCCTTGAGCGCCGTCACCGAGCCTGTGTTGATGACGGCGCCGCCTTCGCGCATATGCGCCAACGCCGCCTTGGCCATGTGAAAATAGCCGAAGATGTTGGTGCGGAACGTCGCTTCGAACTGTTCCTCGGAAATGTCTTCAATGGCTGCGGCGTGCAATTGGAAGGCGGCGTTGTTGACCAGAATGTCGAGACCGCCGAATTCCTCTACGACTTGATCCATCGCCCGTCTGCAAAAGTCCGCGTCGGTCACGTCTCCGCTGATCAGGAGGCAGGCGCGCCCTTCGTCCGCCACGGCGGCTCGTGTCGTTTCGGCGTCCTCGTGCTCATTGAGGTAAAAGATTGCGATGTCGGCGCCTTCGCGGGCGAAGAGCACCGCGACGGCGCGGCCGATGCCGGAATCGCCGCCGGTGATCACGGCCACCTTGTCCTTGAGTTTTTCAGAGCCCTTATAGAAAGGCGCATCGTACATGGGTTCGGGATCGAGCGCGCTTTCATCGCCTGGCTTGGGCTGATGCTGTTCGGGCAGCGGCGGCTCGGGATAGCGGCGCGCGCCGGCCTGCATGGGCTTTTCCGCGTCGGGCTTTCGGGCCTGATCGGCGCGGTCGCGCGCGCGCTGTAGTTTGCGATGTTCCGCGGCGGCGGAGTCCGCGTCGTTCGTGGAGGTCATGGCGTCTGCTCGCCTTCTTGCGCCGCGAAAGGCGGAAACGCGCCCGCCCTTCGCGACAGCGTCGCTAGAGATACTGCGCCCCCGCCGCGAGAGGTCCCAGCACCATGGCGACGATCGCAAGCAGTCCGAACAGGTCGAATACGGATGTCATCGCGCGCTCCTTCATTCTATCAGCACGCTGCGGCAACGCCCCTATGTGGTGGCTGTTCCCCCAATTTGGCTTGGCGGCGCAGGCCCAGAGCGGCTGCTTGACGTTGCGTGCTTGTGCGCCTCATGTGCGCGTTTGAGACCCATGCCGAACACCCTGCTCGGACAAGCGCGCGACATCTATTTGGCCAGCGCGCCGTTGCGCACCAGCGCGCTCGCCGGCGCCGCCTTCGCGGTCAGCGCCGTGGGCCTCGCGGCGTTGGCGCGGCTGGCCCTTGGCGATGCGTTCAAGGGCGTGCCGTTCGTGACATTTTTCCCCGCCTTCATCGCGACGGGCTTTTTCTGCGGCTGGCGCGCCGGGGCGGCGGCGGCCGCGATGGGCGGCGTCCTCGGCTGGCTGTTCTGGATGGAGCCTGCGCAAGGCCCATCGGCGCTGTTCGGCGTGGGCTTCTACACGTTCGCTGTCGCCGTGATTTTGCTGCTCACCGCCAGCGCGCATCGTGGTTTCAGCGAGTACGAATCCATGATGGAGGCGCGGCGCGCGCTGAACGAGGAGCTTGAGCGGCGAGTGGCCGCGCGGACCTATGAATTGGAAGCCGTCAATCGCAGGCTGCGCGAGGAGATCGAGCAGCGCGCCGCGGCGGAAGCGCAGCTTCGCCAGTTTCAGAAAATGGAGGCGCTGGGCCGGCTGACTGGCGGCGTGGCGCACGATTTCAACAATATGCTCGCCGTCATCATCGGTTCGCTCGGCATGGCCAAGCGCGCGCTTCCGGCCGATCCCGACAAGGCGTCGCGGCAGATCGATCACGCCATGGCGGGCGCGCGCCGCGCCGCCGATCTCACCGCGCAATTGCTCGCCTTTTCCCGCAAGACGCCCATAAAGTCCGAAATCGCGGCGCCCCGCCAAATCGTGAACGCGATGCTTGAATGGCTGCCGAGAACCCTGGGGGAGCGGGTGCGCCTCGAAACGCGGTTCGAGGCGGAGGAAAGCTTCGTGCATGCGGACATTGCGCAGCTCGAAAGCGCCATTCTCAATCTGTGCTTGAACGGGCGGGATGCGATGCCCGAGGGCGGACGATTGGTCATCGCCGTCGAAAACGAGGCGCAGGCGGTGCGGATCCTCGTGCAGGATGAGGGCATGGGCATGGCGCAAGAGACGATCGATCGGGCGTTCGATCCGTTCTTTTCGACCAAACCGATGGGCGGGGGCGCGGGGCTGGGTCTCGCCCAAGTCTATCGCTTCGCGCAAAACGCGGGCGGATCCGTCGAGATCAAGTCGAGCCTTGGCAAGGGAACGCAAGTCGCGATCCTGTTGCCGCGTCGCCCGCCGCCGGACGCGACGCCCGAGGCGGAAGAGGAAAAGCCGAGCGAGGCGCGCGCCGGCGATCGCGTGGTGCTCGTGGTCGAGGACGATCCCGGCGTTCGGCGCATGTCTTCGGCGGCGCTGCGTGATCTGGGGTACACCGTGCTTGAGACGGATGCGGCGCAGGCCGCGCTCGCCGTACTGGATGGGACGCCGCGTGTGGATTTGCTCTTCACCGACGTGGTGATGCCGGGCGTCAGCGGTCCTGAGCTTGCGCAGGAGGCGCGAAAGCGCCGCCCTGACCTGCGCGTCTTGTTCACATCCGGCTATCTCGGTGAAGCGAACGCCATCGACCCCGAATTGCTGTTAAAAAAACCCTATACCATGGAGGAACTCGCGCGAAGCGTGCGTCGTTTGTTGGGCTGATCAATCACGTGGCGCAGCGGAGCGCTGGATGCTAGGGGGACGTGCATGAGCGCAGCGGTCCTGGGAAAGCGCGTCCTTGTCGTGGAGGATGAAGCGCTTGTTGCGATGATGGTGGAAGATATGCTGGCCGATTTCGGCGCGGCCGAAATTCGCATCGCCGGCAATGTGCCAGAGGCGCTTAAGCTTACGCAGACTTGGGCGTTCGATGCGGCGATCGTCGACGTCGATCTCAATGGCGCGCGCTGCACGCCCATCGCCGAAGCGTTGCGCGCACGCAGCGTGCCTTTCGCCTACGCAACCGGCTATGGCGAAATCGGCGCGGACGCGGACGCCGCCGCGCCGATTCTTGGAAAGCCTTATACCGCCGAGCAATTGGCCGTCGTGCTTGAAAAATTGCTCGCCTGAAGGCGCGATTTCATGTGGCGCGCGGCGCCTCCGCCGTAAGCGCGGCGGGGTTTCGCGACGAGACGGGCGCGCTCGTCCGCGCCGGCTCGATGTCGGCGGCGAGCCGGCGAAACACGGCGAGCGCCTGGCCCACAACCTGGTCCATATTGTAATAGCGATAATTGGCGAGCCGACCGACGAAGAGCACGTTCGGCGTCGCGCGCGCGAGCGCCTCGTAGCGCTGATAAAGGGCGTGATTTTCCGGCATCGGGATCGGGTAGAAGGGGTCTCCCTCCGCGCAGGGATATTCATAGGTGATCGTCGTGCGCGCGCTCTGTTGTCCGGTCAGATGTTTGTATTCCGTCACGCGCGTATAGGGCGTGGCCTCGTCGGGATAATTGACCGTGCCGACTGGCTGAAATTGGGCGGTTTCAAGCGTCCGATGATCAAAGCGCAGGCTGCGATAGGGCAGCTTGCCATGCGCGTGTTTGAAATAGGAATCGATGGGGCCGGTATAGATGAGGCGATCATAGCGCACGCTTGCAGGCAGCGCTTCATAATCCACGCCGAGCTCCACCTGGATATTGGGATGATCCAGCATGGATTTGAACATCGCCGTGTAGCCATGCTTCGGCATCGCTTGATGGCGATCGGTGAAATAGCGGTCGTCCGTGTTCAGGCGCGTGGGCACGCGCGCGGTGACGGATTTATCGAGCGCACTCGGATCAAGGCCCCATTGCTTGCGCGTATAGCCCTTGAAGAATTTCTCGTAGAGATCGCGCCCAACGGCCGCCAAAACCACATCAGCGGAGGTCTTGATCTCGGAAACCGGCTCGGCGCGCTGGGCGAGGAACGCACCGGCCGCCGCTTCGTCCGCGAGATCGAGGCCGTAGAGCATGTTCAGCGTCGTGCGATTGATCGGCATGGGCGCGAGCAGCGGGCCGATTTTCGCCAGAACGCGATGCTCGTAAGCCCGCCATGCCGTGAACTGGCTGAGATAGGCGAACACGTCGTCGCTGTTGGTGTGGAAGATGTGCGGCCCGTAGCGGTGCATCAGAATGCCCGCCTCATCGCGCTCATCGTAGGCGTTTCCGCCAATGTGGTTGCGCTTGTCGATCACCAGAACGCGCTTGCCCAGCTTGCTGGCGAGACGCTCGGCGAGAACGCTCCCCGCAAATCCCGCGCCGACCACACACGCATCGAACCGCTCGGCGCGCCGCGCCTTCATGGGCGCGCTTGTGCGCTTTCTTTCCATCGTCTGCGCGATCAGCGCCTGCATGCGCGCGGCCGTGCGATCCCAAGAGCCCCGCGCCAAGGTGGCGGCCACGGCTGATTTCCAATTCGATCGGCGCGACAGCGCCAGCGCGATCGCGCATTCGCGCGCGAACGTATCGGGCGTCTTGGCCACGCGCACCGCCTGCAAATGACCATAGGCGCGCACGACGTCGCGGATCGGCGTCGTCACAATGGGCTTGCCGCCGGCCAGATATTCCGGCGTCTTGGTCGGGCTGATGAAGCGCGTCGCGTCATTGATCGCGAACGGCATCAGCGCCACGTCCCATCCGGCGAGATAGTCCGGCAGCACTGCATAGGGCTTCTGCCCCAGATAGTGGATATTCTCCGCCTTCGGCACGTCCGCCTCGCTGATCTTGGCGAGCGGACCGACGAGGACGAAAGACCAATCCCTGCGCAGCGCCGCGGTGTCGGCCAGCAACGAAAAATCGATCCGCTCGTCCAGCACGCCGAAGAAGCCAAGCCGAGGGCCGGGAATGCCGGCCTGATCCTCCGGCTCTTGCGCGGGGGTTTTCGCGAAATGCGTCTGATCGATGCTGGACGGAAAGGCGTGGATATTGTGGTGGCGGTGCTTTTTGGCTTCGTAGAGCGAATAGCCGCCGGTGAACACGATATCGGCTTCCTTCAGAAGCTCCTGTTCGAGCGCGTGAAGGCGCGGCGGGGCGAACCTGAAATTCGCCAATTCGTCCATGCAATCGTAAGCTGTGCATTCAGCCTTGATGTGCCGCGAATAGGGCAACATCATCGGCGTATAATACCATTTCACCGTAACGTTGTGCGCCGCGATCTGCTGATCGAGCAGCGTGCGCAAGGCGGCGTTTTGTTGATCCTCGTCTAAGCCGTGCGGCAGGACCGGCGTGGCCGCGACAACACCGCTATTGGCGCACATGGCGAGGCGCACCGTGGGCGCGGGCGTATCGGAAAATTCAGGCTCTTCCCAAAACAGGACGCGCATGTGCTGCGCGAAGCGGCGCATGAGATGCTGCGGCCTTTGCAGCACAAAATTCCAGCGAAGATGGGACAAACAAAGAAGAGTGGCGGTCGCGGACGCCTTGCCGCTGAGCACAGACGAAGCTTCCATGTGCGTCAAGCCACGCTTCCTTCACAAGTGTAGAGAACAGAAACTAAAGCCTGCATTGCGGCGTTTGTTCCCTCGCCAAGAGGAGCGTCCTTGGCGCCTTGGAAAGCACATCGACATGCTCGAGCTTTGGGGCGGCCACGAATGCAGCGTCAATCGCGTGGGAGAAAAGTATCTCGATCAGACCGTCTGTACAGGCCATCAAGCGCGCGAGAGCGATCTTGATCTGTTCGCAAGCCTTGGCCTGAAAGCCTTGCGCTATCCCCTGTTGTGGGAGCGTGTCGCGCCCGAGCGGGCGGATCAATCGGATTGGTCGTGGAGCGACGCGCGGTTGGCGAAGATAAAGCGCTTGGGCATGCGGCCCATCATCGGCCTCGTGCATCATGGCGCGGGCCCGCGCTATGCCGATCTTGCAAGCGATCATTTCGCGCACGGCCTTGCTTTGCACGCGGGCGCGGCCGCCGCTCGCTATCCGTGGGTGGAGGATTGGACGCCCATCAATGAGCCGCTCACCACGGCGCGCTTTTCAGCGCTGTATGGCCATTGGCATCCGCATTGGCGCGACGAGCGCGGGTTCTGGCGACTTCTGTTGAATGAGATCGAAGCGATCGGCGCGGCGATGCGCGCGATCCGGCGTGTGCGCTCCGATGCGCGCCTCATCCAAACGGAGGATTTTGGCAAGACCTATTCCACGGCGCCGCTGGGCTATCAGGCCGAGTTCGACAATCAGCGGCGTTGGCTGACTTGGGATTTCCTGTTCGGACGGGTCGGTCGCGAGCATCCCTTTTGGGAACGGCTCAAGAAATTTGGCCTAGAGGATCGCGCCCGCCGCATCGCGGATGCGCCATGCCCGCCAGACATTATCGGGATCAATCATTACATAACAAGCGATCGCTTTCTCGATCATCGCCTCGGCGCGTATCCGGATTTGCCCGTCGGCGGCAACAGCCGCGCGCGCTATGTGGATCTCGAGGCGGTTCGCGTTCTGCAGCCGGCGCCACAAGGTCTGGAGGGCGCATTGCGCGAAGCCTTTAGGCGCTATGGCGCGCCAATGGCGGTGACGGAGCTGCACAATGCATGCACGCGCGAGGAGCAGGTGCGCTGGTTCGTCGAAGGATGGCGCACGGCGGAGGCCATGCGCGCCGAAGGCGCCGATGTACGGGCGGTGACCGCCTGGTCGCTGCTCGGCGCCTATGATTGGAATTCGCTGCTGACGCGCAATGATGGTCGCTACGAAGTCGGCGCGTTCGACATCCGTGGCGGCGTACCACGTGAGACCGCGCTCGCCGCTGTGTTGCGCGATGCGGCGGCGGGGCGCGATCTTGGCGCTTATGACGGGCAGGGGTGGTGGCGGCGCGATGTGCGCCTGCGCTACGAGCCGGTGATCGATCATGTCGATCCGCCGGCCTCACGCCGCCTGCGCGCGCCCGCGATCCTGATCCTCGGCGAGACCGGCACCCTGGGCCGCGCTTTCGCGCGCGCCTGCGCCTGGCGTGGTCTCGATTATGTCCTTATTGGCCGTCCACGGCTCGATCTGTGCGACGCAAACCTGATCGCGGCCCTGCTGGATCAGGAAAAGCCGAGCTTCGTGATCAATGCGGTGGGCTTCGTGCGTGTCGATGACGCCGAGCATGCAAGCGATGCGTGCATGGCGGTGAATGCGCGCGGCGCGGCCGCGTTGGCCGAGGCGTGCGCATCGCGCGGCGTGCGCCTCATGACCTTTTCCACCGACCTCGTCTTCGACGGCGCGAAAGGCGACGCTTATGAGGAGGTTGACCCCGTCAATCCGTTAAACGTCTATGGGTTGAGCAAGGCGCGGGCCGAGCGCGCCGTGATCGAGGCCGCGCCGGACGCGCTCGTCGTGCGCACGGCGGCGTTCTTCTCCCCGCACGATCCGCACAATTTCGCGGCCTGGTGCCTACGCGAACTCGCGCGCGGGCAAAAGCCCCGCTGCGCCGGCGATGTGACCATAACGCCCACCTATGTGCCGCATCTGGTGAGCGCAGCGCTCGACGCCATGCAAGACGGGGCGAGCGGGCTTTTGCACTTGAGCAATGGCGGAGCGCGCACCTGGGCGGGCTTCGCCGCTGAGATCGCGCATGCTTGCGGCGCCTCGCCGGCGAACATCGCCCCAGCGCCGGCAAGAGAGATGGGCTGGCGCGCGCGCCGCCCGCGCTTCGCCGCGCTCGGCTCGTCATATGGCGCGCTGCTTCCGCCGCTGGAGGAGGCGGTGCTCGAATTCGCCGCTCATGTGCGCGCTGGAGTAGCAACACCGACGATCAAACATGCCAACGTGCATTCCTAGCGCTCAATCGGTGCGCGTTTCACCACCTCCGTACATCTTGGGCTGGTCGGCGCCCGACGTGAGCGGCTCGCTTATGTGGATTTCGTGCGTCAGGGCTGAAGAGAAACAAGCGCCGCTGACCTGCATCGGTTCCCTCCGATACGAGTCTCCCTACAGTGCGTCTCCAGCAGGTGCGGAGCTGCGGGACCATGAGCGCCATTTCCTATGCGGACGTGTTCGAAATACCTACGCCCGATACGGCGGACGAAGAGATCGCGCCTGGCGATCTTGTCCGCACCGGCCCGAACTCGCATCCTTATTTCGCCGTGGTCGCCGTGCATGGAGACACCGCATGGCTACGAAACGTCCAATCCGGGCAGAACGCGCTTACGCCCCTGGCGCGGTGCCGCAAGCTGAAAGCGCCGGATTGACCGCGCGCGCGCGCCGCCGGAGACGCGCATGACGCCGTTCATGTTCGCCACAGGCATCGAAAATTCCATTCCCAAGATCGAGGGCGGCCGCGTACGCGTCGATCAGATGGAATCGTGCGGCCATTACAAGTTCTACGAGGAAGATTTTGAGTGCGTTCTTGAACTGGGCATTCGCTTTCTCCGCTATGGCCCCCCGCTTCATCTGGCCCTGCGCGGCCCTGGCGATTACGATTGGACCTTCGCCGATCTGTCTTTCGCGGCGCTGCGCCGTCGCGGCATCGTGCCCATCGTCGATCTGTGCCATTTCGGCGTGCCCGATTGGATCGGCGATTTTCAGAACCCTGATTTTCCGGAGCATTTCGCCACCTATGCCAGCGCGTTCGCGCAGCGTTTTCCCTGGGTGCAGCTCTATACGCCGGTGAACGAGATGTTCATCTGCGCGCAATTTTCCGGACTCTATGGCTGGTGGAACGAGCAGGGGCGATCGGATTTCACGTTCGTCACCGCGCTTAAGAATATCGTCAAGGCCAATGTGTTGGCCATGCACGCCATCGTCGCCGTGCGGCCGGACGCGATTTTCGTGCAAAGTGAATCCTCGGAATATTTCCATGCCGAATGCCCTGCGGCGATCAAGCCGGCTGAGATCGAGAATTCGCGGCGCTTTCTGTCACTCGATCTCAATTATGGGCATCGCGTCGATTCCACGATGTACGAATATCTCTTCGACAATGGGATGAGGCGCGAGGAATATCATTTCTTCCTCAACAATTCGATGCGCCACCATTGCATCCTCGGCAACGATTATTATTGGACCAATGAGCACCGCGTCGCCGCAAATGGGGTCACGCGCGCTTCCGGAGAAATTTTCGGGTACAGCGAAATCACGCGGCAATATTATCGCCGCTATCGTCTGCCGGTGATGCATACGGAAACCAATTTCATGGAGGGTCCGCACGGCGACGAGGCCGTGAACTGGCTCTGGAAGCAATGGGCCAATGTGCTGCGCGTGCGTAATGACGGCGTGCCCACGGTTGGATTCACCTGGTATTCGCTCACGGATCAGACCGATTGGGATACGGCGCTGCGCGAGAAGAACGATCGCGTGCACCCCGTCGGGCTTTACGATCTCAATCGCGATATTCGCCCGGTGGGGCGCTCCTTCAAGAAACTCATCCAGGATTGGCGCGACGTGTTGCCTACGCAAAGCGTCTGCCTCTCAGTGCCGCTCGCCGCGCATGCGCCCGACGCTGCGGCGCTCATGCGAGCCTAGGGGCGCGCGACGGCCGCCGCCTCCGCTTCCGTCAGCGGGATGGCCGCGATGCTCATCTTCGCCGAGCCTTCGATGATTTCGCGCGAATGCGCCACATAGAGCAGCGATCTGTTGTCGAGATCGAGGATCCGCCGAATGGCGACATTCTTGAAAAAGAGGCTTTGACGTTGGCTGAAAATTTCCTCGCCCGCGCGGCCTCTGTCGATCGCGGCGAGATCGAGGGGGCCGATGCGTTGGCACGATACGGAGGCGTTGGACGGATTTTCGAACCAGTTGCCCTGCCGAATCCGATCAAGCGCGCTGCGGTCGAAATACGCCACATGGCACACGACATTCGGCACGGCCGGGTCGCGCAGGGCTTCGACCATGATCTCGTTGCCGGCGAGGTCATTTGCGAATTCGCCCACCTGCGCCTCGTCGTCGCCGCACGCGGCGAGCGCGCACGCCATCAGCGCAAGGCAGGACGCCCGCGCGGTCCGATACATCGATCGCATGACGCTCCCCTTCCGCCCGTCCGGCGCGGCTAGACCCTTTCGGCGGCCTCGCCAAAGAAAACGGCGCGCGGCGCGCCGTCGCTTGTAAAGAACCGCCTGAGCTCAGGCAAAAGCAAGGCCGCCTCCGCCGGATTGACGCGCACATTGGGATTGTCGAGCGCCGTGAGCGCGGCAAGCGAATCCGCCTCCATTTTCACGATCCGGCCCTTCAAGCGCTCCTGCACGATCTTGAACACGATGAAGGGCAGACGCGGATCGGCGCCTTCGAGCGCGCGCGCGAGGGCCTGAATGTTTTGAGCGATGGGCATCATCGGCCGCTTCTCCTGAGCATGAGCAAGAAGCCAATGCGGGCGGCGCGAGCGCGGTTCCGGCGCGGGGGCGTTTCAGCCGGATTGAGCGGTGTAGGGCAGGTCGACGATGATGCGCGATCCCGCCGGTCCCGTTTCCATCGCAAGGGCGCCATTGGCTTGGCGCACGAAGGCGTCCACCAGGCGCCGGCCGAGCCCGCCCTCCGGCCGCGCCGCGTTCTTGGCGCTCTCAAGGCCGACGCCGTCGTCCGAAACGATGAGGCGCCAGCCCTCATTCGTCTTGTGCGCCGCCACCGCGATCCGGCCGGACTGACGGCCGAGAAAAGCATGCTTGGCGGCGTTGGTCACAAGCTCATTCACGATAAGGCCGATCGAGACGGCCTTGTCGCGGTGAATGGCGCCGTCGTCGCAGGTGAGCGTAAGCACCACCGCGCCGTGGAGCGACAGCGCCTGCGCCAGCGCGTGGCAAAGCCCCTCCAGATACTCGCGTAGATCGACCTGCGCCGCCGTCGCCTGCTGACGATAGAGGTGGCGATGCGCGCGGGAGAAGCTCTCGATGCGCCCGAGAATTTCGGTCAGCGCCAATTGCACGGCCGGTTCGTCCGAGCGGCGCCGCTGAATGTCGATCAGCGCCGAAACCATTTGAAAATTGTTGCGGATGCGATGGTCGATTTCGCGCAGCAGGAGATCCCGCTCCGCGATTTCCGCGCGCTTCTGCGCGGCGACCGTCTGCACCGTGCGCCGGAAAAGATCCGCGAGCGCGATCACCATGAGCCCCGAAAGGCCGATCACCACCATGCGCGGAATGTCGTTGGGATCGGAGATGGCGAAGCTTGGCGCGGGGTTGAGCACGAAATACCACGCCATCAATTCCGACACGACGAGCACGATGAGGCCCGCCTGCCATCCGGCGAACAGCGTCGCCGTCATCGTCGCTGGAAAAATCAGCGCGAACGGGGCCGCGTTCGGCACGAACAGATTTAACGCCGCCCGCACGACCGCTTCCGCGCCGATGCAAAAGGCGGCGAACGCGATCTGGCTCGCCCAGGCGGGCATGATCGGCGAAAGCCGCTCGCGGATGTCGAATTCCCCCAGCCGGGAGACGAGGCGATTGGGCATCGCTGTCCACAAGCCGCATCGCGTCGAGCTTGTCCAGCCGCGACGGCGCCCGTTAAGCGCGCTCGCGCACAACGTCCCGCGCGGGCTTATCCGCGCGCAGCCCCTTGAACGCGGCTTGGCGCACGGCGCCTTCGCGCGTCCAGCCGGCGAATTCGATCTCGGCCACCAAGATCGGTTTGGCCCACTTTATGTCGGCGCCCCCGGGCGGCGCGCCGGCGCCCTTGAAAGGCGAATGGGGCGCGCCCGCGCGCTCCAGCGCCGGCTTGAGTTGCGCGAGGGTGCGGGCGTTAAAGCCTGTGCCAACGCGGCCGAGATAGCGCAGCGCGCCGTTCTCGTACGCGCCCACGAGCAGGGAGCGCAGGCGGTCATTCTCCGCGGACCAGCCGCCAATCACCACTTCCTGCGCGGGCCGGCATTTGGATTTGATCCAATCGTCGCGGCCGCCCGGCGTGTAGGCGGCTTCCAGCCGTTTCGACACCAAGCCCTCAAGGCCCATCTCGCATGCGGCGCGGCCGATCGCGCGTCCATCCATTTCCCAATGCGCCACATAGCGCAGCCGCGATGGGGCGTCTTTCAGCAACGCCTCCAGCGCGGCCTTGCGCGCGCGCAACGGCATTGCGCGCAGATCGCGACGGCCCTCCGCGAGCAGATCGAATGCGAAAAACACCATCCGCGCGCTGTCGCCGCGCGAGAGCGCGTCCTGCAAGGCGCCGAAATCAGGCGCGCCCCGCGCATCGAGGACGCACGCTTCGCCATCGAGAATGCACGGCTTGAGGCGCGCGGCGTCTGTCGCCAGCGCGGCGAATTTGTGCGTCCAATCGAGGCCGCGGCGCGTGAAGATGGTCACGTGCGATTTCATCACATGAATTTGCGCGCGATAGCCGTCGAATTTCACCTCGTGCGCCCAGCCGGGACCGGACGGCGCCTGCGCGGCGAGGCGGCACAATTGCGGCGCAATGAACAGCGGGGCGGCCCGCGTCGGCATGGTTCAGGATCGCTTGGCGCGCGTGGCGCGCGCCTTGCCGGCGCGCGGCGCCACCGCCTTGCGGGGGCGCGTACGCTCCGCCGCGGCGCGGCGCGCCGGCGCGCGTCCTTCGCCGCGCAGGCTGGCGCGCAGCGCCTCCATGAGATCGACCACGTTGGTCGGCGCGGGTTCTTCCGGGCGCACGATCTTGCGTCCGCGTTGCTTTTCCTCGATCAGCGCGCGCAGCGCCTCCTCATAGCGGTCCTCGAACGTGTCGGGGCCGAACGGCGCTTCCTTTTGCGCG
>CAZLWK010000013.1:0-83835 GCA_964563395.1 uncultured Caulobacteraceae bacterium | reverse complement strand
AGGTCGCCCCGCCGTTCAAGCAGGTGCAGTTCGACATCATCTATGGCGAGGGCATTTCCAAAACCGGCGAATTGATCGAACTCGGCGTCAAGGCCGGCGTCGTTGAGAAGTCCGGCGCCTGGTATTCCCATGGCGGTCAGAAGATCGGCCAGGGCAAGGAGGCGGCGCGCCGCTTCCTGCGCGAGCATCCCGATGTCGCCGCGACGATCGAGGATGCTGTTCGCGCCAAATCCGGCCTCGTCGCGGAGGGCATGCTCGCGCCCCGCGAGGAGGGCGACGACTAAGCCTTCCCGGCGCTTCGCGCCGCCCCTTCACGCCTCCCCGGCATGAGCCGCGCGCGCGCCGCGCGGCTTGAGCGCCGGCCGGCCCGCGCCACCCCTCCGCCCGACCCCTGGAGGACGCGCGTCGCCGGCCGGCGCTTTTTCATTGTTGGCGCGCCTTCGTGTGCGCCGTCGCGGTCGGGGCAGGTGGCGCACGGCCAATTCGCCTCGCTTGGCGCGCCGGCCCCCGCTCTTTATATCCGACTCCCACGTCACGCCGCGCCTTGGCGCGGGCGAGGGGCGGACGGGCGAGAGGCTTTTGGGTCGATGAACAGCGTAAGCGGCATTCGCAAGGCGTTTCTGGATTATTTTAAATCCAAGGATCACGTCGTCGCGCCTTCGAGCGCGCTGGTCCCGCAGAGCGATCCCACGCTTCTGTTCACCAATGCCGGCATGGTGCAGTTCAAGAACATCTTCACGGGCGCGGAAAAGGCGCCCTATCCGCGCGCGGCGAGCGTGCAAAAGTGCGTGCGCGCGGGCGGCAAGCACAACGACCTTGACAATGTCGGCTATACGGCGCGCCACCATACCTTTTTCGAGATGCTCGGGAATTTCTCCTTCGGCGATTATTTCAAGGAAGGCGCGATCGCCTACGCCTGGGAGTTCGTGAACCGCGATCTGGGGCTCTCCAAGGAGCGCCTGCTGGTGACGATCTATCCCACGGACGATGAGGCGCGCGGGCTCTGGAAGAAGATCGCCGGGATCGGGGACGACCGCATCATTGGCCACGAGGACAATCTCTGGGCGATGGGCCCGGTGGGGCCCTGCGGCTTTTGTTCCGAAATCTTCTACGACCAGGGCGAGACGGTCGCCGGCGGACCGCCGGGCAGCGCCGACGAGGATGGCGATCGCTTCCTCGAATTCTGGAACCTCGTCTTCATGCAATTCGAGCAGGTCGACGCGACGACGCGCGTGCCGCTGCCCAAGCCATCGATCGACACCGGCATGGGCCTTGAGCGCATCGCGGCGATTCTGCAGGGCGTCACCTCCAATTACGAGACGGACCTCTTCCGCACCCTGATCAAGGCGTCCGAGGAGGTCACGCGCACCAAGGCCGAAGGCGAGAAGGCGGCGAGCCATCGCGTCATCGCCGACCATTTGCGCGCCTCGTCCTTCCTGATCGCCGATGGCGTCATGCCGTCCAATGAAGGGCGCGGCTATGTGCTGCGCCGCATCATGCGCCGCGCGATGCGCCACGCCTACAATCTCAATCCGCAGGTCGTGGCGATGCACCGCTTGGCGCCCACCCTGATTGGAGAGATGGGCGAAGCCTATCCCGAGCTGGTGCGCGCAAAGCCCGTCATCCTCGATCAATTGGAGCAGGAAGAGGAGCGCTTCCGCCGCACGCTCGGCCGCGGCCTGCAATTGCTCGAAGACGAAGTGCGCGCGCTCAAGAGCGGTGAAAAGCTGAGCGGCGCGGTCGCGTTCAAGCTGTCGGACACGTATGGCTTTCCGCTCGATCTGACGCAGGACATCCTGCGCGGCCAGGGGCTGAGCGTCGACACCGAGGCCTATGAGGCCGCGCTCGAGAAGCAGCGCGAAATGGGCCGCGAAAGCTGGGCGGGGTCCGGCGAGGCGGCAAGCGACGAACTCTGGCTCGCGCTCAAGGATAAGCTGCCGGCGACGGATTTCCGCGGCTACCAAGACGAGCGGGGCGACAGCGCGCTTGCGGCGATCGTGTCGCGCGGCGCGCGTGTCGAGGCGCTGACGGCGCCGGCCGAGGCCGAACTCTTTTTCGCGCGCACGCCCTTCTATGCCGAAAGCGGCGGGCAAGCCGGCGATCGCGGCGAAATCCGTTTCGCGAACGGGGCGGTGTTCGTTGTTGAGGACACGCAGAAGCGGGTGGGCGCGCTGCATGGTCATGTCGGCCGCTTGGTGGAAGGGGCTATCCGTCTTGGCGATGAAGCGGCGCTCACCATCGATGGCGGGCGGCGCGCGCGCATCCGCGCCAATCATTCGGCCACGCACCTTCTGCACGCCGCGCTGCGCCGCACGCTCGGCCTGCATGTGACGCAGAAGGGTTCGCTGGTGGAGGAGGACCGCTTCCGCTTCGACTTTTCGCATGGGCAGGCGCTCACGCAGGACGAGATCGAGCGGATCGAGGACGAGGTGAATTCCGTCATTCGCCAGAATGCGGAAGGCGTGATCCGCGAAATGGCGCCCGACAAGGCGATCGAGGCCGGCGCGCTCGCCCTGTTTGGCGAAAAATACGGCGACAGCGTGCGCGTGCTCACGCTCGGCGCGGGCATCGAGGATGCGTCCAAGCCCTATTCGGTGGAATTGTGCGGCGGCACGCATGTGCGCCGCACCGGCGATATCGCGCTCTTCGCCATCTTGTCGGAAAGCGGCGTCGCCGCCGGCATACGCCGCATCGAGGCGGCGACCGGGGCGGCCGCGCTCGCGCATCTGAAGGCGCAGGCCGCGCTCGCCAAGACGATCTCCGCCACGCTCAAGGCGCCGCTCGCCGAATTGCCGGACCGGGTTTCGCAATTGGCCGATGAGCGCCGCAAACTGGAGCGCGATCTGGCCGAGGCCAAGCGCAAGCTGGCGCTCGCCGGTGATGGCGCGGGGCAGGCGCAGGCCGCGCCCGAGCAGGTTGGCGTGTTCAAATTCCAGCCGCGCGTGCTGCACGACATTCCCGCCAAGGAGCTGCGCGGCATCGTTGATTCCGACAAGCAGACGCTGGGCGCGAACGGCGTGTCGGCCAATGTCGCCATCTTCGAAGGCAAGGCGGCTGTGGCCGTGGGCGTCACGCCCGATCTGGTCGACAAGGTCAATTCCGTCGAGATCGTGCGCGCGGGCGTCGAGGCGCTGGGCGGCAAGGGCGGCGGCGGCCGGCCTGATTTCGCCCAAGGCGGCGGGCCCGACATCGCCAAGGCCGATGCGGCGATCGCGGCGATGAAAGCGGCGTTGCAGAAATACGCCTAAGTCCGATGGCGGTAGGTTCTCGCGAGACCGTGCTTTATCGCGACGGCGTCGTGGCGGACGCCGCCGCGCTTTCCGCGTTCGCCCGCCAGACCTTTATCGACAGTTTCGCCCCGCTCTATCCGCCGGCGGATCTGGAGGCGTTCCTGCGCGAAGCCTACAGCCCCGCCTTGCAGGCCGCCGAATTGGCCGATCCGCGCTGTCCGCATCGCCTGGCCGAACGCGCCGGCGCGCTGATCGGTTTCGCGAAGCTGCGCCCCATGAGCCTGCCTTTCGACACAAAAGGACGGGCCGTCGCCGAATTGCACAGGCTCTATCTGGACGGGACAGCCAAAGGGCTGGGGGTCGCCGACGCGCTGATGGATTGGGTGATCGCCGTGGCGCGCGACGCCGGCGCGCGGGATGTCTTTCTTGGCGTCTATTCGGAAAATCCGCGCGCGATCCGGTTCTATCGGCGGCACGGCTTCGAGAAAGTGGGGGAGTACGACTTTCCCGTCGGCGCGATCATGGACCGGGAATGGATCATGCGCCGCGAACTTTGAACGGCGCGCAACATCTCGGTAACCAAATCAGCCGTTTCTGGGCGTCATCGATTCGGCGGGGTTCAGAATGACGCACAACGATGCGCTCGCAGCCTTTTTGGGGCCGGAGCTGTTCACACGGCTCGAATGGAGCCGCCTCAGCGAAGCGCAGCGTGAAGCGATTCTCGGAGTCTTCCGAGTCGGCCTCAATGCGGGGGCGGCGTCCGGCTCGGTCTGCGCCATCGAAAGCGTGCTCGCGTCCGGGCAGGTGATCTTCTGCGAGGACGGCTCGCGCTGGCGCGCGCTCGGGGCGGGCGACGCCGATCTCGTCAAGGATTGGGGCGAGGGCGCGCTGGTCGCGATCCACCGCAATCTCATCTATCGCCTCGACGATTACGAATCCGTCGAGGTGGAGCCGTTGCGGCTTTAGGCGCGTCGCGCGCGCTCAGCGGCGATACTGGATAAAGCCGGCATTGCGCGCCACCTTGTCGTAAAGCGCGCGCGCGTTCGTGTTGGTCTCATGTGTCAGCCAATAGATGCGGCTCGCGCCTTCGGCGTCGGCGCGCGCATAGACCGCCTCGATCAGGGCGCGCCCCGCGCCCAGGCCGCGCGCCTCGGGCGCGACGAACAAATCCTCCAAATAGCAATAATGCGTCGCCGACCAGGTGGCGCGATGATTGACGCAATGCACGATGCCGACGAGCGCGCCCTCGTGTTCGGCGACAAGCGCGAACATCGGCTCGGCCGGATCGAGGAGGCGCTGGAATGTCAGCGCGCTCACCGCCTCGGGCAGATCGCCTTCGTAAAAGTCGAGATAGCCGCGCCAGAGCGGCGCCCATTGCGCATGGTCGCCCGCCTCAAGATCGCGGATGCGCAGCGCGCTCAAAACGTCACCACGGCGCGGATCGATTTCCCTTCATGCATCAGATGGAAGCCGTCATTGATCTTATCGAGCGGCATGACGTGGGTGATAAGATCGTCGATGTTGATCTTACCATCCATGTACCAATCGACGATTTTTGGCACGTCCGTGCGCCCGCGCGCGCCACCGAAAGCGGTGCCTTTCCAGACGCGGCCCGTCACCAATTGAAACGGACGCGTGGCGATTTCCTGCCCAGCCTCGGCGACGCCGATAATGATGCTTTCGCCCCAGCCGCGATGGCAGCATTCGAGCGCCTGACGCATCACCTGCACATTGCCGGTCGCGTCGAACGAATAATCGGCGCCGCCGCCGGTGAGATCGATAATCGCCTGCACCACTTTGTCGGCGCCGATCTCGGCGGGATTGACGAAATGCGTCATGCCGAATTTCTCGGCCATGGCGCGTTTTGAGGGATTGATATCGACGCCGATGATCTTGTCCGCGCCGACCATGCGCGCGCCCTGGATCACGTTGAGGCCGATGCCGCCGAGACCGAACACGGCGACATTGGCGCCGGCTTCGACGCTCGCCGTATAGATCACCGCGCCGATGCCGGTCGTCACGCCGCAGCCAATATAGCAGACCTTGTCGAACGGGGCGTCTTCACGAATTTTCGCCACCGCGATTTCCGGCAGCACGGTGAAATTCGAAAAGGTGGAGCAGCCCATGTAGTGAAATACAGGCTTGCCGTTCAGCGAGAAGCGGCTGGAATTGTCGGGCATGAGGCCCTTGCCTTGCGTGGCGCGGATCGCCGTGCAGAGATTGGATTTGCGCGACAGGCAGGTTTTGCACTGGCGGCATTCGGGCGTGTAAAGCGGGATCACGTGATCGCCGGGCCTCACGCTCGTCACGCCCGCGCCCACCTCGCGCACCACGCCCGCGCCTTCATGGCCGAGCACGGATGGAAACACGCCCTCACTGTCTTTGCCAGAAAGCGTGTAGGCGTCGGTGTGGCAAATGCCGGTCGCCTTGATCTCAACCAGGACCTCGCCCGCGCGCGGGCCGTCAAGATCGAGCTCGACGATCTCCAAATCCTTGTTGGGCGCGACGGCGAGGGCGGCGCGTGTTTTCATAATGCGGCGGCTCCTTGAAAGGGTGCAGGCACCATAGCGCGCCGAACGACGATGGCGAGAGGCATGCTTGCGCTTTTCCGGCGCGCGCGTCAGTTTCCGCCAAAACGGGGAGGAAAATAATGCGGGCTTTGATCGGCGCATTGTGCGTGCTCGGCGTATTCGCGGCGGCGCCGCACGCCATGGCGGAGCCCGCGAGCGCGCATACGCGTGCGCAAAATGTCGCTTTCGCGCGCGACCTGCCGTTCGAGGACCGCGAGGATGAGGATTTCGCCGCGCGCGGCTTTATCGGCACGCGCGCCGATACTTTAATCCGCGCCGAGGACGGTCGCCCCGTCTGGAATCTCGCCGCCTATGATTGGATGGCGGACGATCCGCCCGCCAGCGTCAATCCCAGCCTTTGGCGCCATGCGCGCCTTCTGGTGCGCCATGGCCTTTTCACCGTCTCCCCCCGCATCCATCAGGTGCGTGGCTTCGACGTTTCGAACATGACGATCATCGAGGGCGATACCGGCTTCATCCTCGTCGATCCGCTCACCAATGTCGAAACGGCGGCCGCCGCGCTTGAACTCGCGCGCGCGCATTTGGGTGACAAGCCGGTGCGCGCGGTGATCTACACGCACAGCCACGCCGATCATTTCGGCGGCGTGCGCGGCGTTGTTGACGCGGCTGATGTCGCCGCGGGGCGCGTGCGGATCATCGCGCCGGCGGGCTTCATGGAGCACGCCATTTCCGAGAACATCATCGCTGGCAACGCGATGGGGCGGCGCGCGACGTACCAATTCGGCGCCTATCTCGCGCCCGGGCCCGAGGGGCAGGTGACGTCCGGCATTGGGCCGGCGATACCGTCTGGGCGGCAATCCCTGATCGCGCCGACGCTTGAGATCACGCGCACCGGCGAGACGCTGACGATCGACGGCGTGCGCATCGTGTTTCAGTTGACGCCGAACACGGAAGCGCCGGCGGAGATGAATTTCTTTCTGCCCGATCTGCGCGCGCTGTGCCTCGCGGAGAACGCCAACGCCTCGATGCACAATGTTCTCACGCCGCGCGGCGCGCTCGTGCGTGATGCGAAGGCGTGGGCCGATTATTTGACAGAGGCGCTGCGCCTTTACGGAGATCAGAGCGATGTGATGTTCACCAGCCATGCCTGGCCGCGCTTCGGTCAGGCGCGCGTCGCCGATTTCATCGCCAGCCATCGTGACGCGTACAAATATCTGCACGATCAAAGCGTGCGGCTGATGAATCAGGGACTGACCGGCCCAGAGATCGCCGAGCGCATCGCGCTGCCGGACAGCCTGGCGCGCCGCTGGTTCAATCGCGGCTATTACGGCACAATGCGGCACAATGCGCGCGCCGTTTATCAGCGCTATATGGGCTGGTATGAGGGGCATCCCGCGCGCCTCAATCCGCTGCCGCACGAAGAGAGCGCGGCGCGTTATGTGGAGATGATGGGCGGGCCGCGGCGCGTGCTGCGCGCGGCGGAGCGCGCAAGCGCGGACGGTGATTATCGCTGGGCGGCGGAGCTTTTGGATAAGCTCGTCTTCGCCGATCCGACGAACGAAGCGGCCAAGGCCGCGCTCGCGCGCGCGCTGACGCAACTCGGGTTCCAGTCCGAAAGCGCGATCTGGCGCAACATGTACCTGATGGGAGCGGCGGAACTGGCTGGCGGCGTCGTGCCGCGCAACGCGGCGGCGCAAGCGGGCGATCTGGTGGCGGCGACGCCGACCAGCGCCTTCTTCGATCTCATGGCGGTGCGCCTCAATCCGGAGGCCGCGGCCGGCAAGGACATTCGGGTCAATTTCGTCTTCCCGGACCGCAATGAGCGCATCGCGATGACGATACGCAATTCCGTGCTGGTGCATGAGGCGGGCGTGACGCTTGCCGACGCGCAGGCCAATGTGACCTTGCCGCGCCCGGCGCTGCTGGCCTTGCTGGGCGGGGGCGGCATGGCGGCCGTCGCTGGGCAGGTGCGTATCGAAGGCGACCGCGCCGCGCTTCTCGCGATGGCAGGCTTGTTCGATACGCCCGATCCGTCCTTCCAGATCGTGACGCCGTGAGCTGGGTGGCGCCGGTGAGAATCGCCGCTATCGTTCCGCGATGACGATGCTGTCCGGTCCCGTTTCGCGGCGCACTCCGCCGCCGCGCCGTGCGCGTCTTCGGGCGGCCCCGCTGGTGGCGATGGAAGGCGCCGTCGCCAGCCTCAACGTGTCGGGCGTGCGCGTGGAGGCGCATCCCGATGGGGCGCTTTTCCTGCCGCGCAGCGAAACCTTGATCGTGTCCGATCTGCATTTGGAGAAGGGCTCAGCCTATGCGCGCTCGGGCCAATTGCTGCCGCCTTATGATACGCGCGCGACCCTGCAGCGTCTCGCGGCGCGGATCGCCGCGCTAAAGCCGCGCTGCGTCGTTTCGCTGGGCGATACGCTGCATGACCGCGCCGCCCTGTTGCGGATGGATGCGGCCGATCGCGCGCATTTGGAATCTCTGGTGGCTGGGGCCGATTGGATTTGGATCGAAGGCAATCACGATCCGGAGGCGCCGCTTGCGCTTGGCGGGCGCGCGGCGCGGGAGTTCTTGGTGGAGGCGCTGACGCTCCGCCACGAGCCGGGCGCCGGCGGGGGCGAAATTTGCGGCCATCTGCATCCCTGCGCGAAAGTGGCCGCGCGCGGGCGCGCCGTGCGCGCGCGGTGCTTCGCCACGGACGGCGCGCGCCTCGTCATGCCGGCCTATGGCGCCTATGCGGGCGGGCTCAATGTGCGCGACGAAGCTTTCGCGCCGCTCTTTCCAGGCGGCGTCACGGCTTTGATGATCGGAAAAGCGCGGGTTCTGCCCGCGCCGTTCGCGCGCCTCATACCGGATGTTTAGGCCATCGCCGCTTTCAGATTGGCGTCCACCGCGTCGAGGAAGCCTTCCGTGGTGAGCCAGCTCTGCTGATCGCCGACGAGGAGCGCGAGGTCCTTCGTCATCTGGCCGGCTTCGACGGTGTCGACCGTCACTTTCTCCAGCAGCAGAGCGAAATCGATCAGCGCCTGATTGCCGTCGAGCTTGCCGCGATGGGCGAGGCCCCGGGTCCAAGCGAATATGGAGGCGACCGAATTGGTGGACGTGGGCTTGCCCTTTTGATGCTCGCGATAATGGCGCGTGACGGTGCCGTGCGCGGCCTCCGCCTCCATCGTCTTGCCGTCCGGCGTGATCAACACGCTGGTCATGAGGCCGAGCGAGCCAAAGCCCTGCGCGACCGTATCTGACTGCACGTCGCCATCATAATTCTTGCAGGCCCAGACATAGCCGCCCGACCATTTCAGCGCCGAGGCGACCATGTCATCGATCAGGCGATGCTCGTAGGTGAGTTTGCGCTTGTCGAACTCGGCCTTGAATTCGGCGTCGAAGATGTCCTGGAAAATGTCCTTGAAGCGCCCGTCATAGGCTTTGAGGATCGTGTTCTTGGTGGAGAGATAGACGGGCCAATTCTTCAGAAGGCCGTAATTGAACGAGGCGCGCGCGAAGTCCTTGATGCTCTCATCGAGGTTATACATCGCCATCGTCACGCCTGCGCCCGGCGCCTTGAACACTTCCTTTTCGATCACCTGGCCGTCCTCGCCAGTGAATTTGATCGTCAGCACGCCCTTGCCGGGAAACTTGAAATCTGTGGCGCGATATTGATCGCCGAACGCATGGCGACCGACCACGATGGGCTTGGTCCAGCCGGGCACGAGGCGCGGCACGTTCTTGCAGATGATCGGCTCACGGAAGATCACGCCGCCAAGGATGTTGCGGATCGTGCCGTTCGGGCTCTTCCACATTTCCTTGAGCTTGAATTCCTCAACGCGCGCCTCGTCCGGCGTGATCGTCGCGCACTTGACGGCGACGCCATGCTTCTTGGTGGCGTTGGCCGCGTCGATCGTGACCTGATCGTTGGTGGCGTCGCGGTGTTCGACGCTGAGATCGTAATAGTCGAGCGTCAGATCGAGATAGGGGAAGATCAGCTTTTCCTTGATCAGCGCCCAGATGATGCGGGTCATCTCGTCCCCGTCCATGTCGACGACGGGGTTCTCCACCTTGATCTTGGCCATGGGCGCTGCGTTCCTGCTGAGTCTGACTGGCGCGGTTGGTAGCAATGCGCGCCGCTAGGGGCAAATCGTCGCCGCGCCGCGTTCGGTTTCAGCCCGTCAGCGGATCACCGGCGCCTCCGGCGGCGGCTCCTGGGCCTCAACCTCGTTCAATTGTGTCGCCGACGGCGCGACGATGACACGCTCGCGCAGCGGCGCGGATGGCGGGCTCGTCGGGGTGGGCGCGGGCTCGTTTGGCGGCGCCGGCTGGGCTTCGTTGCGCCGTAGAATGCGGCCTATGAGGTCTCTGACGTCGACGCCGAAAACGCCGCTTTCGGGCTCGTCCGTCTGCTGCCCTGTCGTCGGAGGCTTGGTCTCCGGCGCGGCGGCGGGCGGTGGCGGCGCGGGTTCGGCGAAGCGCACGCCGACGCAGGCGCGGCGGATATCGGGCCCGGCGGTCTCGGCGGTGAGAGCCCGGCATGCGCGCACATTCTCAAGCAGCGCGGGCGCGACGCTGATCCGCATGGCCGTCAAGAAGCGCGCTTCCTCGGCGTTCAGGACGCCGTCGCGCGTGAAATCGAGCGCGGCGCGGCCGGATGCGGTGGGGCAGGCGGCGACGAGACGGGAGGCGCACGCGTCGAGCCCGGCCTCCGCGCGCGGTTCCGGGGCCGGGGGCAGGGCGTCCGCCGGCGCGGAGGGCGACGGCTCTGGCGGGGGCGTGGTTTCGACGGGCGGTTGCGGCGCGGACCGAGCCGGCAGCGGCGTAGTTGCCGGAAGCGGGTCGGGTTCGATCTCGGCCGGCGCCAAGGCGGCGGTGTCGAACGGGTCGGCGGGCGCTGGCGCGTCGGCGGTTTCCATCCGCGGCGGTCCGGAGGGCGCGCGGCTTGGGCCATTGGCGATGTCGATCAGCACGCCGCCGATCCAGAGGCCGGCGGTCAAGACGAGGGCGGTGACGCCCGTCGTGGCGAGAAAGCGGGACACACGCGGGCCGAGCCCGCCGCGAGGCGCGCGCCGATATTGGTCCGCCGCGGCGCTGGACCCCGGGCGCGCCCCGACGCGCTCGGCGCCATGCGCCTCACCGGGCGGGGGCGCGGCCGCCACAAGGCGCCGCTTGGCCTCGACAAGGGCGCGCACGCGTTCGAGGAGCGCGCGCCATTCCGGATCGGCGCCGTCGCCGCGCCAATGCGTGAGATCGGCGCTTTGGATCATGTTGAACGGGATCGGCGGATCGCAGCGCTTGAGCAGCGCGGGCACGAGCGCGCGGCGATTGTTGGCGTGATTGGATTCCGCGACCACCCAATTGGATTTCGCCGAAGCCGGCGTCCAAAGCGTCACCACCGCCGCCGCCGACTCCAGCGATTTGCGGATCACGTCGTTCCATTTCTTGCCTGGCTTTATCGCCGGATCCCACCATACCGCGAAGCCCTCGGCGGCGAGGCCATGCGCGATGAGGCGCACGCGGTCGCGGTCGGCGCGCGCATAGGAAATGAAGACGTCCGTCACGCCACGTCTCTCCCCTCCTGCCCAAAGGGTGCTTAGCACGAAGCGGTTCGCCGTTCGCGCGAAAACCGCGCTTTCGCGCGCGGCGCGCTTTATAAGCCGGCGGCGATGACGCGCGCGCCCGACATGCCCCCGCCGATTGAGGAGCCTTGGCCGGCCTTGTGCCTGGTGCGTCCCCAGATGGGCGAGAATATCGGCTCGGTCGCGCGGGCCATGCTCAATTTCGGTTTGATTTCCTTGCGCATCGTCGAACCGCGCGACGCTTGGCCCAATCCGAAGGCCTATGCGGTCGCCTCCGGCGCTGATCGGGTGTTGGATGGCGCGCGTCTTGAGTGGTCGCTTGACGCCGCGCTGGCGGATGCGACCCTGGTGATCGCCGCGACCGCCCGGCCGCGCCATCTGGAGAAGCCGGTGTGGGGTCCGCGCGAGGCCGCCGCGAACGTGCGCGCCGCGATCGCCGCCGGCGAGCGGCCCATAATGATGTTCGGGCCGGAAGCCTCAGGGCTTGAAAGCGAGGAGGTGGCGCGCGCCGACGCCATTTTGACCTACCCGACCAATCCGGGCTTTCCATCGATCAATCTTGCGCAGGCGGCGGCGCTGTTCTGCTTCGCTTATGGCGAAACGCGCCAAGAGGCGGACATCCCCGAATGGTTTCGCGATCCCGTGAGCCCGCCCGCAACGCAGGGCGAATTGGAGGCGCTGTTCACGCATCTGGAGGCCGAGCTCGAGCGCGGCCGCTTCTTTCATCCGCCAGACAAGACGCCGCTGATGAAGCGCAATTTGCGCTCGCTGTTTCTGCGCGCGCGGCTGACGGAGCAGGAGGTCTCCACCTTACGCGGCGTCATCAAGGCGCTCACGATCGGCCGCGGCGGCCGCAAGGTCGGAGATGTATGAAGCCTTCATGCACCGGGGGATTCACGGACGCGACGAACTGGTTTATCCACAATCGCGCTCGTGAAGGGGATGCATGGTTTTTCGCGCCCGAGACAAGGCTGAGCCGGCGGCCTCGCCGCAGGTGGAGCTTTATCGGCCGAGCCGCGCGCTCGCGCCGTGGGGCGGGGAGCGCGTGGATGTCGATCGGTTTTGGGCGGAGGCCTGGGTCGATCTCAATCTGCGTCAGAAGGAACTGACCAAGCGCTTGCGCCTGCGCGCGGCCGAATGGGCGGTGGATCAGGAGACTGGGCTCATCCGATTCATTCGCAAGGACGGCGCGCTGGTCACGGCGCCGGTGCAAATCATCGGCGCCTGGAACCCCAACACCTCCATGTTCACCTGGGGCTGGGATCATCCGAGCGTACAGCCGCGTCTGCGCGCCGACGCCGAGCGCACGCGCTGGTTCGGCGACAAGCACGATCTTCCGGAATTGACCGAGCGCTCGCTGAAAGTCACCGAGGCGGAAGCGTGGCGGCTTACATCGGTGGCGATGAAGGTGAACGCCGCCGCCGGCGCCTATCGCGGGCCCACGGACGGACCGGTCGTCTATATGACGATGGGTGAAGCCAAGGTGGTGAAATAGCCGATCAGGGCTTCAGCGGGTCAGTCCACCGCAGTCCCGGGAACCGCGCGAAATCACGGTCGGTTGAGCACAGCGTCAGCCCGTGTTCGATTGCGAGCGTTGCAAGATGCGCGTCCGATACGAGATCGCCGCGAATATCGGCCTCGCGCAAAAGGCGCGCGAAGATATCCTGATGGCGCGATGTCGGCTGCGGGATCCAGACGCCGTCATTTTCAAGCCACGCGCAAATTTGGTTCCAGGCAGCCTGCGCAGAAGACGCGTTTGCGGCGAAGCGTGGATTGGTTGTGATTCGAACAAACCCCAACAAGACGTGCCAAGGTAAACCCACGCGGACCCCGGCGCTGAATTGACCATCTAGCCATGTACGCGCAGATGGTTGTTTGGGCGAATTGTTAGCCGCAGCATAGATAAGAATGTTGATGTCGACCAGAATCACAAGCCAAGTTTCTTCCGGTCATATTCCTCATCCATTAGGCGGAGAGCTTCCTTCGGATCGTCCACGAGCAAGACGATGTCGAGGCCCTTGGTGCGGAACGGTTTGCGCGATTTGGGCTTGCTCGCCATGTCGCGGAGGCCGCGGCGCAGCGCTTCATTGACGATGTCCTTGAAGGGCGCATCGCCGCGCTCGCGCAGCTGCTCAAGCTGGGCGGCGACGTCGTCATCGAGGGTCAAAGTCGTGCGCATCTCTCAAGCTACCGCTTTGATGCCTTGATGTCAAGAATTTGATGCCTTGATGCCTAGCGTGTCTGGCCGCCATCGACCGGGATCAATGCGCCGTTCACGAAGCTCGCGCGGTCGCTGAGCAGAAACGCGGTCATGTCGCCGATCTCCTCTGGCGTCCCGTAACGCTGCATCGGCACTTCACGCTTGATCCAGCGATCCCAAGCCTCGGCGCGCGGGCCGGTGGCGTTCTTCTCCCACGCGCCGTCGGGAAAAATGATGTTGCCTGGCGCGATCACATTGACGCGCACGCCGGTTTTCGCGGTGTCGCGCGCGAGCGCCTTGCCCATATGGTTCACCGCCGCCTTCGTGGCGCCATAGACGAGCGGCGTGCCGAGCGCGCCGATCCCCGCGATCGAGCTGATCAGCACGAGCGCGCCGGCCTTGCGCGCGCTCATGCGGCCCAGGCTCGCGCGCGCGAGCCGGAACGCCGCGTTCAGGTTCTGATCGAGCCCGCCCTGCCAATCCTCATCGCTCACCTCGAAGCCGAGCGGCGAGGGCGAGAGCCCCACATTGGCGACGGCGCCATGAATGGGGCCGAACGCGCTTTCGCAGTGCGCGATCGCCTCTTCGATCGGCGCGGTCTGCGTCATGTCGCCGGCGAAGGACCAGACTCTGTCCGCGCCATAGGTCTTGGCGAAGCCGGCGCGCGTCGCCTCAAGCGCGTCTGCGCCGCGCGCCGTGAGCGCGACCTTCGCGCCTTCCCTCAACAAGATTTCCGCAATGCCAAGGCCGATGCCGCGGCTCGCGCCGGCGATGAAGATGACTTTGCCTTCAAGACCCAGATCCATCGGCGGTGTCCTTAAACGGTCGGCGGCAATTGAATGGGGTCGGGCGCTTGCGAGGCGGGCCAGGGCGCGTTGAACTCGCGCATGATGCGGTCCGTCTCGCGCTCCCAATGCGCCTTGCCGAAGGCTTTGTAGGTCTGGAACGGATTGCAATATTCGCGCATGCGAAACGCCTGACCGTTCTTGGTGGTGACCAAAGAAAAATAGCGCTGCGTGTAGCGCCCGCCATCCTTGGTGGGACCCCCGCCATGGGATTCTATTATGATGGTGTCAGGGTCTTGCGTCGGATAGGCGCCCACAAGAGCGGTTGAGAAGCGCGGCACGACGCTGAGCAGCAATTCGAAGAAACGGCTCGTCGCTTCACGGCCGATCATCTGGATCGGCTTTTCGAACATCGGACCTTCCCAGATTGCGTCTTCGTGCAGCGCATCGGCCCAGATGACGCGCTGCTCCTCCAGCGTGGTGAGCTGGCCGCCGAAGGCGTCATTGATTGTTTTGCGCGCCGACATGGTTTCCTCCCTGCTGGAAGCATGCGACGCGCACGCGGTGAAAGCTAGAGTTTTGCGCGCAATTCGTGGCCTTCCGCCGCGTGAGCCGTGACGCGCACGATGTCGCCGGCGTCAAGATCGCGTTCGGTCTCCACATGGACGATGCCGTCGATTTCCGGCGCGTCCGCCTTGGAGCGTGCGGCGTAGGCGTTTTCGTCCTCGTCCCAGCCGTCTATGATGACGTCGAGCTCCGCCCCGATCAGCGATTGCGCGCGCGCATCGGCCAGCGCGGTCTGCACTTCGTTGAAGCGCTCCCAGCGTTCATCGATGACATCTTGCTCGACATGATCGGGCAGATCGCGCGAAGGCGCGCCCTCGACATTCTCGTATTTGAACACGCCGGCGCGATCGATCTTGGCCTCTTCGATGAAGTCGAGCAGCGTTTCGAAATCTTCCTCGGTTTCGCCGGGAAAGCCGACGATGAAGGACGAGCGGATGGTGAGGTCCGGGCAGAGCGCGCGCCAATGCGCGATGCGCTCAAGCACGCGCTCCTGATTGGCCGGGCGGCGCATCGCCTTCAGCACGCGCGGGCTCGCATGCTGAAAGGGGATGTCGAGATAGGGGAGTATTTTTCCGTCCGCCATGAGCGGAACCACGTCGTCCACATGCGGATAGGGATAGACGTAGTGCAGGCGAATCCACACGCCGAGCTCGCCCAATTCCTTGGCGAGATCGAAGAAGCGCGCGCGCACAGCGCGGTCCTTCCATTTGCTCTCGGCGTATTTGATGTCGACGCCATAGGCGGAGGTGTCCTGGCTGATGACGAGGATTTCCTTCACGCCGCCTTTCACCAGCGCTTCGGCCTCCTTCAGAACGGCATTGATCGGCCGTGACGAAAGATCGCCGCGAATGCTTGGGATGATGCAAAAGCTGCAGCGATTGTTGCAGCCTTCGGAAATTTTCAGGTAGGCGAAATGGCGCGGCGTGAGGCGAAACCCGGCCTCCGGCACGAGGTCGATCTTCGGATCGTGCTTGGGCGGCAGATGCGCATGCACCGCCTCCATCACCGCCTCATATTGGTGCGGCCCGGTGATGGCGAGGACGCTGGGATGGGCCGCGCGAATGAGATCGGCCTCCTTGCCAAGGCAGCCGGTGACGACGACCTTGCCGTTTTCCGCGAGCGCCTCGCCGATCGCTTCGAGGCTTTCCGCCTTGGCGCTGTCCAGGAAGCCGCACGTGTTCACCACCACGAGATCGGCGCCGGCATAATCGTTGGAGAGGCGGTAGCCCTCACTGCGCAAGCGCGTGACGATGCGCTCGCTGTCGACCAGCGCCTTGGGACAGCCGAGACTGACAATGCCGACTTTGGGGGCCTTGGCGGGCATGAAGTTTCCTGCGCTGCGAAGCGCGCGTGTCTAGCCCAGCGCGCCGCGTATCCAAAGCGCCTGCGCCCGGGGGCCATTCACCTTATGCGAATGACTTGCAATCGCCGACCGGGACCGCTAAAGATGCTGTTGCGAGTCAATCGCGGCGGAGACGGCCCCTCGATGTACGTTTGCAATTGCAATGGCGTGACCGACCGTGAAGTGAGCGAGGCCATCGAGGCGGGCGCGCGTTGTCCCCGTTCCGTGCTTGCCCATCATGGCGCGGAGCCCTGTTGCGGGCGCTGCCTGCCCGAGATCGCCGATTGCCTCGAGGACGCGGGCCATGCCGCCCTCGGCGCCGACCTCGTCGCCGCAGGCTAGCGGCCGCGCTTGCATCGCGCTGGGGCGCAACCCATGGTCCTTCCAGTGGCGAGGCGCGTCGGGACCGTTTCGGAGCGCCGTATTGATCCTTGAGGACTGATATGAAGGGCGATCCGGACGTCGTAAAGAAGTTGAACGCCTGCCTCACGAACGAGCTTACCTCGGTCAATCAATATTTCCTGCATTCGCGGCTCTATGAGCACGAAGGCTTCGGCAAGCTGGCCAAGAAAACGTACGAGGAATCCATCGGCGAGATGCGCCATGCCGATCGGCTGATGAAGCGCATCCTGATGCTGGACGGATTTCCCAATCTCCAGGATTTGCACAAGCTCAAGATCGGCCAGACCGTCGAGGAGCGGCTCAATTGCGATCTCGCGGCGGAGCAGACCGGGCGCGCCACCCTGATCGAAGCAATCGCCTTGGCCGAAACGAAGCAGGATTATGTCTCTCGCGATATACTGACAGATATTCTCGACGACACCGAGGAGCATATCGATTTCCTCGAAACGCAGCTTGGCGTGCTCGCGCAGATCGGCGTGCAAAATTACCTGCAAAGCCAGTACGAGTTGGAAACCGGCTCCGGCGATTAGCCCCTTTTTTGTTGCGCGGGCCTTCAGGGGCCATCAGGCTGCGGCCTTAAGGGAGGCCGCGCGTGAACAGCAATCAGCCCTGGCTCGATCCATCGCTTGAGCGCGAGGAGCGCGTGCGCCTTTTGCTGCGTGCGCTCACGCGCGAGGAAAAGATCGCGCTGATCAATGGTCATATCGGCTCGAAATCGCCGGGCCGGGCGGCGCCCCCGGACGGCGCGCTTGGCTCGGCCGGTTTTGTGCCGGGCGTGCCGCGTCTCGGCGTGCCCGATCAGCAGGAAACGGATGCGAGCCTGGGCGTCGCCAATCTGCATGATGGCGTGGGGGCCACCGCGCTGCCGTCGGGGCTCGCCATCGCCGCGACCTGGAACGAGGACCTCGCCGAAGCGGGCGGGGCGATGATCGGCGCGGAAGCGCGCGCCAAGGGCTTCAATGTGATGTTGGCCGGCGGCTGCAACCTCACGCGCGAGCCGCGCTGCGGGCGCAATTTCGAGTATTTGGGCGAGGATCCGCTGCTCGCGGGCGTGATGGTCGGCGCGAGCATTCGCGGCGTGCAATCGAACCAACTCGTCGCGACGATCAAGCATTTCGCGCTCAACGCGCAGGAGACGGGGCGCATGTCGCTGAGCGCCAATATCGATGAGGCGCCGCTGCGCGAGAGCGATCTATTGGCGTTTCAAATTGGCATAGAGCGTGGCCGGCCCGGTTCGGTGATGACAGCGTATAATCGAGTGAACGGCATTTATTGCGGCGAGCACGATTGGCTGTTGAACACGGTGCTCAAGGGCGATTGGGGCTTTGACGGCTACACGATGTCGGATTGGGGCGGGTGCCATTCCGGCGCCAAGGCCGCTAAGGCCGGGCTCGATCGGGAGAGCGGGCAGGAGCTCGATCGCGAGCCCTTTTTTCAAAAGCTCGGCGAGGCGATCGATCAAGGCGCGCTGACCGAGGCCAAGCTCGACGACATGACCGGGCGCTTGCTGCGCGCGCTGATCGGCGCGGGCGCCCTCGATGGCGCGCCGGCGCCGACGATCGATCGCGACGCCCATCTCGACGTCGCGCGCCGCACCGCGGAGGAGGTGATCGTTCTCCTGAAGAACGACGCGCTTTTGCCGCTGCCAAGATCGCTCTCGCGCATCGCGGTGATCGGCGGTCATGCCGATATCGGCGTGCTGGCGGGCGGGGGCTCATCGAGCGTGGTGCCATGGGGCGGCTTCGCCAAGGAAATCAAGCCGGCGAACGATACGCTCTGGGCGCCGTTCCTGCGCCAACGCTGGCTGCCGTCCGCGCCGCTGGCGGCGCTGCGGGCCGCCGCGCCGGAGATCGACTTCGCGTTCGACGACGGCGCCGATCCCGCGCGCGCCGCCGCGCTCGCGGCGTCTTGCGATGTCGCGCTGGTCTTCGCCGAGCAATGGACCAGCGAGTTCATCGACGTTCCAAACTTATCCTTGCCGGACGGACAAGATGCGCTGATCGCGGCGGTGGCGCGCGCCAATCCGCGCACGGCCGTCGTGCTGATCACAGGCGGGCCGGTGCTTGCGCCATGGCGCGACGCGGTCGGCGCGATCCTTGCGGCTTGGTATCCCGGCGCGCGCGGGGGCGAGGCGATCGCGGCGATCGTGTTTGGCGACGTCAATCCGAGCGGGCGCCTGCCCATCACGTTTCCCGCCGACGAGGCGGACTTGCCGAACCCTGCCTTGCCAGGCGCGGACCTTGCGAAGGAAACGCCGTTCGCGAAATTCGACGTGACTTATCCTGAAGGCGCGGATGTGGGCTATCGCTGGTTCGCGAGCCGAAAGAGGCCGACGCTTTTTCCGTTCGGGCATGGCCTTTCCTATACCAGCTTTGCCTATTCCGAATTGACGCTTGAGGGCGGCGAAGCGCTCGCCGCGCACGTCCTGGTGACGAATGTCGGCGCGCGCGCCGGCGCGGAGACCGTGCAGTTTTACGTGACCAACCGTCCGGGCGGGGCGGCGCTGCGCCTCATCGGCTGGGGCAAGGCGCATTTACAGCCGGGCGAAAGCCGACGCGTCTCCATCGCCGCCGATCCGCGCGTCTGGGCCGATTATGATCCCGTGCTGCCCGGCTGGCGCGTGGCGGGGGGGAGCTATGGCGTGGCGGCCGGCGCGTCCTGCGCGGATCTGCGCCTGCATGGCGCGGTCGCGCTCGCCGCTTCGAGTCGGAGACCATGAATTTGACTTCCGCCGGGCGAGGGCTAAAACCGCCGGCTTTCCAGGCCCTCGCGGCCCGGATCACGCTGGGCGACGGGTGAACCGCCAGGGCAGTTGCGGCGCATAGGGCGCCGCCGGGCCCCGTCATGGATGAAGAAAGGCCCGAAAAGGCCAATGTCGAAGCGTATCGAAGCCAAATACAAATCCAATCGCCGGTTCGGCCAAAATCTCTGGGGCCGTCCCAAATCGCCGGTCAATAAGCGCTCCTACGGTCCCGGCCAGCATGGCCAGCGCCGCAAGGGCAAGACCTCGGATTTCGGCCTGCAGCTGATCGCCAAGCAGAAGCTGAAACTCTATTACGGCAACATCACCGAGAAGCAGTTCCGCCGCATCTATGAAGAGGCGGCGCGCCGCAAGGGCAACACCTCGGAAAACCTGATCGGCCTGCTCGAGAGCCGGCTCGACGCGCTCGTCTATCGCGCCAAATTCGTGCCGACGGTTTTCGCTGCGCGCCAATTCGTCAATCACGGCCACGTCTCGGTGAACGGGCGCCGCGTGACGATCCCGTCCTTCCTGGTCAAGCCGGGCGACGTGGTCGAGGTGCGTGAAAAGGCGCGCAACATGGCGCTGGTGCTCGAAGCGCTGCAGTCGGGCGAACGCGACGCGCCCGATTACATCGAGGTCGATCCCAAGGCGATGAGCGCCAAGTATCTCCGCGTGCCGAATTTGGGCGATGTGCCCTATGCGGTGCAGATGGAGCCGAACCTCGTCGTCGAATATTACGCGAGCTAAGCGCGCGCATGAAGCCGCGCGAGATCGACGCCCATATCCTCGTCAAACCGGGCGATAAGGCCGATCTCGCTGCGCGCGATTGCACATGCGATCGGATTTTTCCCGATCGCGACGCGGCCGAGACGGTCACGGCGGAGAATGCGCGCATCATCGATGCGCTGCAGGATAAGTTGTTCGCCGAGCGGTCGCGCGCGCTTCTGGTCGTGCTGCAGGGCATCGACACGTCGGGCAAGGACGGGACGGTGCGCGGCGTGTTCAACGCCTGCGGGCCGCTGGGCGTGAGCGTCACGCCGTTCGGCAAGCCGAGCGAGGAAGAGCTCTCGCATGATTATCTCTGGCGCGTGCACAAGGCCGTGCCGAAGCAGGGCATGATCGGCGTCTTCAATCGCTCGCATTACGAGGACGTGCTGGTGGTCAAGGTGCGCGGCCTCGCTCCGGCGCAGGCCGTGGCTAAGCGCTATGACCAGATCAATGCGTTCGAGCGGCACCTGGCCGAGAATGGCGTGACCATTCTCAAATTCATGCTGCACATCTCGAAGGACGAACAGCGCGAGCGACTTCAGGAACGCCTCGACGATCCGGCCAAGCATTGGAAATTCAATCCCGGCGATCTTGAGGATCGCGCGCTCTGGAACGAATACGAAGCCGCCTACGAAACGATGCTGACCAAGTGCAGCACGCGCCACGCGCCTTGGCGCGTGGTTCCGGCGGACAAGAAGTGGCGGCGCAACGCCATCATCTCCACGATCGTGCGCGATACGTTGGAGGACATGAATCCCGCCTATCCGAAGGCGGATTTCGATCCCAAGAGCATCACGATCCTCTGAACTTCAAAGAGGCGCGGGCGCGTCTATGGTCGGGCCGAAGACGTCGTGAAAGGCGCCGCGCAGCGCGCCGTCCGCGTCCGCCATCGTCACCGGCAGGCCGAGATCGACAAGGCTCGTCACGCCCGCATCGCGCACGCCGCACGGCACGATGCCATCGAAATGCGTGAGGTCCGGCTCAACGTTGAGCGCCACGCCATGATAGCTGACCCAGCGCTTCAGCTTCACGCCGATCGCGGCGATCTTGTCCTCGCGTCGCCAGCCCGCGCCCGCGCGCGTGACCCACACGCCCACGCGGCCTTCGCGCGTTTCAGCCTCGACATTGAACCGCGCGAGCGCGCCGATCAGCCAGCGTTCGAGATCGGCCACGAAGCCGCGCACGTCGCGCCCGCGCGCGGCGACGTCGAGCATGACGTAAGCGACGCGCTGGCCGGGGCCATGATAAGTGAATTGTCCGCCGCGCCCGCTGCGATGCACGGGAAAGCGCGGATCGAGGAGATCCTGCGCCTTCGCGCTTACGCCCGCCGAATAGAGCGGGGGATGCTCCACAAGCCAAACCAGCTCTCCCGCCGCGCCCTCGCGGATCGCCGCCGCGCGCCGCTCCATGGCCGCCACAGCCGGCTCATAGGCGGTCGGCCCGGGCGATACGGCCCAGCCGATCGGCGCAGTTCCAGGAGGGACGTTCACGCGGCCTTTACCCTTTCGGCATGTCCTGCTGGCGAACATGGAGATTCCGGATGGGCGTGCAAAGAGCGCAGCGGTTTCGCCCGCGCCTGAAGGCGGGGCCGGCGCCGATCCTGATCGGAATCGCGGCGCTGCCGCTCCTGTGGCTGTTGGAGCGCCTGGGCGCATGAGCGACACCACGCAGGTCCATAGAGTCTCCATCGAGCTCGCCGTCGTGCTCGGGCGCACGCGCATGCCGATGCACCAATTGCTGCGGATGGGACGCGGCGCCGTGATACCGCTCGATACGGGCGAGAACGACCAATTGTGGATCCTCGCCAACAATTATCCCATCGCCCGCGGCGAGATCACCATCGAGGGCGACCGTCTCTGCATCACGGTCACCGACGCCGCCGACGTGCACGAATTCTACGCGGACGCGTGACGCGGGCACGGCGACATGCTTTCGCCTGAATCGCTGCATTACCTATTGTTCATCTGACTGACCGGCCCGTCGCCGCCTCGTCGCTGGCGGCGCTCGCCTTATTCGGTCAGCATGCGCCGCGAGGGTGGGAATCGGTCTCGCTCCGCCGGCGCGCACAGGCGTCAGGCAGGGGCGCCGTCTCTAAGGAGGGTTGGGATGAAATCGCTATCGCGCGGTCTTGCGGCCGTGGCTTTGCTCGCGGTCGCCGTTGGGGGAGCGGCAAGCGCGCAGGACTTCAGTTTAAACCCCACCTATGGGGCGATTCAATTGCGCGCCGGGTTCACGCCCGATCCGTTTCAGGTGAACATTCAATCCGGCGGCTCGATCAACGCCGCGCAGACGATCGGCGGTTCGTGCACGGGCTATATCGCGCGTGCGCCGGATTATCGTGTGAATTACACGCCCGGCTCGTTCCCGCTGATTTTCTCGGTGGCCTCCGGCGCCGACACCACGCTCGTCGTCAACGGCCCGGATCGGCGCTGGTATTGCGACGATGACGGCGGCACGAACGGCCTCAATCCGATGGTGCGTTTCAATACGCCAATGGCCGGCCAATATGATGTCTGGGTCGGCACGTACGGCTCGAACCAGAATTTTAGCACCACGCTGCATGTCTCTGAAGTGACCAGCCAATAGCCCACGAGCCCGCGCGATGCGCGGGCTCCTTCGTTTTGGGGAACATCATGAAACTCTTTCTGCGCGCCGCCGCCGCGGCTTGTCTCATCGGTCTCGCGGCGACGCCGGCGCTCGCGCAATCGCTCAATCCCGGCGCGTCCGGCACCTATGGGCAAGTGCGTTTGCGTACCGGCTTCCAGCCCGATCCGCATAGCGTGACGGTGCAGGCGGGCGGACCGCTCGACGCCGCCACCGCGATCAATGACAGCTGCGTCGGCAGCATCGCCGCGCGCCCCGATTACAGCGTGCGCTATCGCGCCGGCGATACGTTGCCGCTGATCTTTTCGGTGACGTCGGACGTCGACACCACGCTCGTCGTGCGCGGTCCAGATGGTTCTTATTCGTGCGACGACGACAGCGCCGGCAATCTCGATCCGCTCGTACGTTATGATGCGCCGCGCTCGGGCCGTTATCAGGTGTGGGTCGGTCGCTTCGGTGAATCCGCGGAGGCGGCGAACGCCGTCCTGAACGTGTCCGAGGTCGGTGCGCCGTCGACGAGCGGCGCCGGGCCGGACATGTCGCAGACGCCCGCCTATGGCGAGGTGAGCTTATCGGCGGGCTTCCAGCCCGATCCGCACACCGTGGCGATTTCAGCCGGCGGCGCCTATGACGCAAGCCAGATCGAGGGCGCGTCCTGCACCGGCTGGATCGCGAGCGCGCCGGATTATCGCGTGCAATATACGAGCGGTTCGTTGCCGCTCATCTTCTCCGTGGCGGCCGAGAGCGACACCACGCTCGTCGTCAATGGTCCGAACGGCGATTGGTATTGCGATGACGATGGCGGCGAGGCCGGCCTCAATCCGATGATCCGCTTCGATCAGCCAGGATCGGGGCAATACGACATCTGGGTCGGCACCTATGCTGAAGGCGCACTGCAGCAATCGACGCTGCACGTTTCGGAACTCACCAGCCAATAAGTCCACGCCAAAATAAGTCCACGTCATTGCGTGTGGGAGCGCCGTCGACCCGCGTCGGCGGCGTTTCCACGTCCTGGGCTAAGGAACAGGCGGCTTAAGGCCGCGTTCCTTTTCGCGACAAGCCCGGAGGTTGCGTTATGGCTGACAATTCAAGCGGCGGGTCCACGCCATGGATCGCCTTCATCGGCGGCATCATTCTTGTGGCGCTGATCGCATTCGGCATTTACGCCTATTCCGGCGGCGGCATGAGCCGCCCCGACGCGCCGCAGCAAATCGAGATCGAAGCGCCGACGATCAATCCGCCTGACATTGAAGCGCCGAAGATCGAGGCGCCCCAGATCGATGCGCCGGAACTGCCGCCTGCGCCCACGCCCGAACCGGCCCCAGCTTCGGCTCCGTAAGGCTCACCAGGCGCCGACATTCGGCATGCTCGCCCACGGTTCGGCCGGGGCGAGCGGGGCGCCTTTTTGCAGCAATTCGATCGAAATCCCGTCGGGCGAGCGCACGAACGCCATATGTCCGTCGCGCGGGGGCCGATTGATCGTCACGCCGCCTGCCTTGAGGCGATCGCAGACGGCGTAGATGTCGTCCACGGCATAGGCGAGATGGCCGAAATTACGTCCGCCCTGATAGTCCTCGGGATCCCAATTATGGGTGAGCTCCACCATGGGCGCGCGCTTCTCCCGCGCGGCTTCCACGTCGTCCGGCGCAGCCAGGAAAACGAGCGTGAAGCGCCCGGCGGGATTGTCAAAGCGGGAGACCTCCTCAAGGCCGAGCTTGGCGCAATAAAAGTCGAGGGCGGCGTTGAGGTCCTTCACGCGGACCATGGTGTGAAGATAGCGCATGACGCCCTTCTAACCCGGGCGCTGCGGCCGGCAAAGCCGCGCGCTTGCCCCGCTGTGCCGCATCTGCTACCTGCCCCGCCTCTGCGCTGGTGGCGGAACTGGTAGACGCACTACCTTGAGGTGGTAGCGGGTAACACCGTGGAGGTTCGAGTCCTCTCCAGCGCACCAATTAGCGCCGCGCGACGCGGGAGACACGCGTGAGTCTCTTCTGGTTCGCGATCGCGGCCTTGGCGGAAATCGCGGGGTGCTTCGCGTTCTGGGCGTGGCTGCGCAACGGCGCCTCGCCGCTCTGGCTCGTTCCGGGCATCGCCAGCTTGATCGTGTTCGCTTTGGCGCTGACGCGTGTGGAGGCCGCCCATGCCGGGCGGGCCTATGCCGCCTATGGCGGCGTCTACATCCTCGCATCCCTGCTTTGGCTTTGGCGGATCGAAGACGTGCGCCCCGATCGCTGGGACGCGCTGGGCGCGGCGATCTGCGTCGGCGGATCCTTGCTGATCCTGCTTGGGCCCCGTCAGGCTTAAGGGAAAATCACACCGAGGGGTTGACGCACCGCGCGACGCGGCGTTTGGCCTTTTCTATTCGGACGGTTTCGGCAGGCACGGCGCGCGTATCTTGAGCGGGCGCGGCGCGCCAGCTTTGCGCCGCCTGTCACGGAGGCGCCGATGACAAGGGATGAAGAGGCGGTCGCCGACGCCGAGCCCGGCCACGCGGCGCCGAGCGAGAATCCCCAATTCCTGGCGCGCGTCATCGGCGCGGCGGGGGATCGCGACGGTCCGCTGCTGCGCCGCCTGCTGAAAGGGCTCGACCCGGCCGACCTCGCCGACGTGCTCGAACACCTCCCGGGCGAGGCGATGCGCCACGTCCTGCACCTGATCGGTCCAGAACTTCCCGCCGAGATGCTGGCCGAATTGCCATGGGAGAAGCGCGAGGAGGTGCTCGCGCTCTTGCCGGCCGATTATGTCGGCCGCGCGCTGGGTGAACTCGACACCGACGACGCCGCCGCCGTCGCCGCCGACGTCGACGAAAGCATGCTGGACGAGGTGCTCGCCGCGGCGCCGGAGGATGTGCGTCTGGCCGTCGAGGAAGCGCTCTCCTTCGAGGAGGAGACGGCCGGCCGCCTCATGCAGCGCGAATATGTCGCCGCGCATGAGGGCGCCACCGTCGGCGAGGTGATCGACCGCCTGCGCGCCGACGCCGAAGAATTGCCGGACGTGTTCTTTGAAATCTACGTGGTCGATCCGGCGATGCGCCCGGTCGGCGCAGCGCCCGTCTCCACGCTGCTGCGCTCGCCGCGCGATACGCCGATGGCCGCGATCATGCGCCCGCCGCAATTCCTGATCCGTCCCGAGATGGACCAGGAAGAGGTGGCGCTCGCCTTCTTGAAGTATCACCTCGCTTCGGCGCCGGTCGTCGATGAGGCGGGCCGGCTCACCGGCATGGTGACGGTCGACGACATCGTCGATGTCATCAGCGAGGAGAGCCAGGAGGATTTGCTCAAACTCGCCGGCGTGTCCGACGCCGCGCAAAGCGACACGGTCGCGCGCTCCATTCGTTCGCGCGCGCCGTGGATCCTCGTCAATCTCGGCACGGCGCTCGTGGGCTCGAGCGTGATCTCGGCGTTCGAGGGCTCGATCGAGCAGATCGTCGCGCTGGCCGTCTTGATGCCGATCGTGGCTTCGATGGGCGGCAATGCGGGCACGCAGGCGCTCGCCGTCGCGGTGCGCGCGATCGCCTCGCGCGATCTCACCGCCGCCAACGCGCCGCGCTACATTCTGCGCGAAGCGCTGACCGGCATGAGCAATGGCTTCTTGTTCGCCGCGCTTTTGGCGATCGTCGCCGGCTTATGGTTCCAGAGCCCGGGCATTTCGCTCGCCATCGGGCTTGCCGTGATCATCAATTTCACATGCGCGGGCTTCGCCGGCATCCTTGTGCCCTTGACGCTGCGGCGTATCGGGGCTGACCCGGCCGTGTCCTCTTCCGTGTTCGTCACCTTCGTGACGGACGTGGTCGGCTTTCTTTCGTTTCTCGGCCTCGCCACGCTCATCTTGCTGTAGCGGTCCCGCTTGCGCATTGTGCGCGCCGCAAGGGAGAGCGCGCGATGGCGGCGAAAGCGTTTCAGGTGAATGTTCCCCAAGGAAAGCTGGACGCGATCCGCGCGCGCGTGGCCGCCTATCCATGGTTTCCCGCGCCCGAGGGCGAGGATTGGGAATATGGGACCAATTCCGCCGCTTTGCGCGCGCTGTGCGATTATTGGCTCAGCGGCTATGATTGGCGCGCGCGCGAGGCCGAACTCAACCAGCATCCCCAATTCGTGGCCGAGATCGAGGGCCTGCCGATCCATTTCGTGCATGTGCGCGGCGAGGGCGACGCCGCCAAGCGCCCGCTCATCCTCACGCATGGCTGGCCTGGCTCGCATTACGAATTCTGGGGGGCGATTCCCAAGCTCGCCTTTCCGAGCAAGTTCGGCGGCGAGGCCAAGGATGCGTTCGATCTCGTCGTGCCCTCGCTGCCTGGCTATGGATTTTCCGGCAAGCCGAAAAAGCCGTTCGGCCAGCGCGCCACCGCGCGGCTTTTCAATGTGCTGATGCGCGACGTGCTCGGCTATCCAAAATATCTCGCGCAAGGCGGCGATTGGGGCTCGATGGTGACGTCGTTCCTGGCGCTGGATCATTCCGAATGCGTGGCCGCGCATCTCAACATGCTCGCCTTCCGCCCAAGCGACGGGCCGAAGACCGAGGAGGAGGGCGCCTGGGCGATGCGTTCCATGCAGGCGTTTCAACGTGAAGCTTCTTATTTTCAGCAGCAGACGAGCAAGCCGCAGACGCTGGCGCACGCGCTGATGGATTCGCCCGTGGGCGTTGCCTCATGGATACTGGAAAAATTCCACGGCTGGTCGGACATTCGCAATGGCGGCCTTGAGGGCGTCTATTCGAAGGATCAGCTGCTCACCAACATTATGATCTATCTGGTCACGGATTCGATCGCGACCAGCGTCTGGTATTATCGCGCCCGGCTTGAGGAAAATTTCTCCCTTGCCGCCGGCCAGCGCCTCGAAAAGCCGACGGGGTTCGCCAATTTCGCCGGCGAAGCCGTGTTCACGATGGCGCCGCGCTCCTTCGTGGAGCGCGCTTACAATGTCGTCCATTGGACCGATTTCGCCGAAGGCGGTCATTTCGCGGCGATGGAGAAGCCGGACGCGTTCGTTGCGGATGTGCGCGCCTTCGCGCGCGCTATCCGATATGGTTGAGCGTCCGCTAAATCCTTAGCGCCGCGCCAACCATAACTCACCCATTGCGCGAGCTTTTGGCCCGGCGCTTGCCTTGAGAGGCGAGCCGGGCGCGCTCGCTGCTTCGAAACGAGACGGCCCGATCAGGTATTTTGGGGCCGCTGATGCAGACACACGCCACCTCTCAAGAGGGTCTTGATCTGATCAAGACGTTCGAGGGCTTCCGCGCCGAGGCCGAAGCGCTGCACGAGGGCGGCTGGGTGATCGGTTATGGCCATGTGCGCATGGCCGCGCCCGAGGCGCCGATGAGCGCGGAGGAGGCCGAGCGCCAACTCGCGCTCGATCTTGCGCCCTTCGAGCGTTTCGTGAACGCAAAAGTCACCATGCCGATCAGCCAGGCGCAATTCGATGCGCTCGTGTCCTTTTGCTTCTCGGTGGGCGTTCCCGCGTTCGAAACGAGCGATGTGCTGCGCAAGGTGAACGCGGGCCACATGATCGCCGCCGCCTTGGCGATGGATGCCTGGCGCAAGAGCGCGGTGAGCGGCGAGAGCGAGATTTACGATCTCCTGATCTGTCGCCGCGCGGCGGAGAAGGCGCTGTTCCTGCGCGGTGCGCCGGTCGCGCCGGCGCCGAGCGCGCATGTGCGCGCGCAGAAGGATCACGCCGCCGCCATTCTTTCCGCTTCGCGCGATTTCGCCGTCGCTCCGCCTCTGAGCGCCGCGCCCCAGCCGCGCACGCCCGAGGAGGAGGCCCAGCGCCTTGGCGACATTCTGCGCGCCGGGCCCCGCACCGCCTTGGTGCTCACCGAAGTGCTCGCCGGACCGCCCGCGCCCGCCCAAGAGGCCGAGCCGGAGCCGAGCGTTGCGCAAGCGCGCCCCGCCGCGCGCCAGATCTTCACCGATGCGCGCCGCGCCAAGCGCCCGCCCGCGCGCGTGCTGAGCGAAACGTTCGCGCAAGCCTGTCTGATGGCGCTTGGCGTCGCGCTGGTGGGCGTTGGCGGCTCGATGGCGGTATCGGCCCGCGCCGCGGGCGAGGCCGTCGCCGCGCTCGCCTTTATCGCGCCGGGCCTCGCCGCCTGCGCGCTGGCGCTTGCGTCCTATGTGCGCGCCGCCAAGGCCGGCGCCTAAAACGACGAAAGGCCGCCCCCTTTCGGGAACGGCCTTTCCATTGTCGGACCGCGGGGCGGCCTTAAGAGGAGGGCCCCACAAGGAGGTTCCCGTTTCTCTGCGCACACCCCTCTGGGAGACAATGAGACACTGGTCACCTCCTTTCTAAAGTTGAACAAGGACCGCTGAAATAAGCGCGATTTGCGTCCGCGCAAAGGTCCTTCCCCGCATCAAACGCACAATCGCTTGCTGAATCGTCAATGCGGGGCGTGGTCGGGCGCGTCCGAAGCCGGAGGGCGCGCGTCCCGCTCCAGAAGTAGCCCGGCCGCCGCCGCGCCGGGTTCCCAGAAGATGCAGCTTTCCCGGGCCAGCCCCGTCAGCACGCACGCCATGGGCAGGTCGCGCGCGCGCACGTCCTCATAGGTCGCCCTGTCTAGGGTGATGGTCGCGCCGCCGGGCGGCTCGGGAGCATTCTCCGGCCAGGGCGGGGCGGCGCTCGTGCGTTCCGCGCGCGGCTCGGCCCAGCGTTCCAGGAAAGCGCGCGCCGTCTCCAGCGTCGGAGGATCGCCCGCGCGCGCCTCGAACAGATTGCCGAACGTGGGATAGAGCGGGCCGGCCCAGGCCCAGAGCGGTTCGTTCTCGGCCGATTGCAGCACGAGAACGCCAACCGCCTTGTCGCAGGACGGGCCGAGCGTGCGCACGAGCACGCTGTCGGCTTCGCTTGCGAAGGCGAGCGGTTTTTGAATTTCAGCGGCGCAGCCCGCGGGCTCTTCCGCGCACGCGCCAAGCAGGGCGAGCGACGCCGCCATCACGAAAATGCGCATTCAGTCCGCCGTCTCCAGCGTCGCGGCGGAATAGCCCGCGCCATCGAGCTCCGGCGCGTTGAACAGGCCGTGCTGGCGCTGCATCGCCGCGACCGCCGCCTCATAACCGGAGGCCACCGCGCTGTCGAATTTCTTCCAATCGCGCAAATCCACGTCCGCCATGTCCGGCGCGATCAGGAGATCCGCGCCGGAGCGGCCTTCCCATGGATTGATGCCGATCGTGGCCGTGCGCATCAGCAGCGAGGCGATCGGCGGGGGCGCGCGAAAGCCGTGACGCGCCACCCAGGCCGGAAATTCCGGCGGATCGCGGAATTCTTCCGGATCGATGGTCAATTGACGCGCCACGTCGACGCCGATGATCGGGCCGCGATGAATTTCCTTGAGCACGTCGACGGGAAAATTCTTCAGCACCGCGCCGTCCACAAGCAGGCCGTGCTCGCCCTCGATCACAGGCGGCAAGATGCCAGGCAGCGAAATCGAGGCGCGCAAGGCATGGCGCAGCACGCCGGAGCGATGGATGCGCACCGATCCTGTCGCCAGATTGGTGGACACGCAGAAGAACGGGATCTTCAGATCCTCGATCAACGTCTCGCCGAAATGCTCCTGCAGGCGATCTTCCACACGCCGTCCGCGCGTCAACGCCACGACCGGCAGAACGTAATCGCCAAGCGGATTGCTCTCCACGAACGCCTTGCGGATCCGCAATTCAATTTCTTCGTCGTCCCAGCCCATCGCCACACAGGCGGCGACGATCGCGCCCATCGACGTGCCGCCGGCGACATCGATCGGCACGCCGGTTTCACGCAGCGCGCGCACAACGCCCAGATGCGCATAGGCGCGCGCGCCGCCGCCGGAAAGCACAAGCCCGATGGAGCGGCCCGCGATCACACGCGCAAGCCGCGCGGCGTGTTCATCCTCAAGGCCCTGCCAATGATAAAGCCGCTGCGCATCGCAGGCGGCGCGCCATTCATCGGTGGTGGCGGCCTGTCTGTCCGAGCCGTGATGCAACAGCACCACGTCGACAAGACGAAACTGCCGCGCGGGCGAGGGGTCTTCCTGCGGCAGGAGCGGCGCGGAGGGGCGCGCATCGGCGCGCGCGAGCACCCAGATGCGGTCAGCCTGACGGATACACGCGCGAAACCAGGGCGTGTCGCGCACCGGGGAAATCAGCAGCACCGCGTCATGATCGTGTTCGAGCGCGTCGAACCACACGCTCTCCATTTCGGCGCCTTCCTCGCCGACGATGCAGGCGCTTTTGCCGAGGCGACGCAGCGCGTTCTGCAACGCCTTGGCGCGCAGGCGCAGATCGATCGTCGGCGAGGTGGCGATGAGCGCATAAACTTTCGGTTCGGCGCGGGCGCTTTTGCGCGCGTCCTGGCGCGCGCGCGCCAGCATCAGCCGCGCCATCTGTTCCATCAGGGTCGGATGCGTGCGGATTAGGCGGTCGAAGGTTTCGGGCGCGAGCCGGATCATTTCGCTGTCGCGGATCGCGAACACGCTGGCCGTGTGCGGCTCGCGCGCGATCAGCGCCATCTCGCCGACCGGCTCGCCGGGACGAATATAGCCGACCAATTGGTGCTGCCCGCGCTGCACCGGCCTGAACGCCGCCAACGCGCCGGAAAGCAGGAAGCATACGCCGTCCGATTGCTCGCCCGCGCTGAACAATTGCCAGCCCGCCGGCAGCGAAAACCAGGTGGCTTCCTCCTCCAGCGCCGTCAGGACCTCGGGGGCCGCGCCTTTCAGGAGGGGGATGTCTGCAAGGCTCGGCTTCATCCGGGCGGGTTCCGCGGCGCGTTCATGCGCTGGCCATGAAGATAGGGGTCTTTGGTTAAGGCGCCATGATGGCCGCGCCGGCTGCGTGCGGGCACTCGCGTTCACGCAAAAGTCATCCTACCTAGGCTTGTGGGGACAAGGATGAGTATCGACGGCGAAGCGACACAGGCGGCCGCGCCGCATCGCGAGCGGCTCCCCTTTTTTCGAGGGCTGGCCGGGCGCCTGCTGGCCGTCACCTTCGCGGTCGTGCTGGTGGCCGAAGCGGTCGTGTTCGTGCCGGGCCTCGCCAATTTCCACGGCGCGTGGCTGCGCGACCGCATCAATCTGGCCGAGACGGCCGCGCTGGCGGTGGCGGCCGCGCCCCAGGCGGAAATGGCCGCCTCGCTGCGCAGCGAGCTTCTGGCCAGCGCCGGGGTTCATCGGATCGCCGTGCGCCGGGCCGACCGGCCGGATCTGTTAATCGCCGCGCAAGAACCGGCCGAGGACGCGGCCTTCTACGATTATTCGGTCGAGAACGACGTGCTTCGCTTCGCCTGGGCGGTGGAGACGTTCGTGGCGCCCTCGGGCCGCTATCTTTTGGTTCGCGCGCCGACGCGTCTTGAAGGCGCCGAAATGATCGAGATCGAACTGGCGGAAGACGAATTGAAGCGCGCCATGGGCGTTTACGCCGCGCGCAGCTTCACCGTCGCCACTTTGATTTCGCTGACCGCCGGCGCCATCGTCTATTTCGTGCTCGCCATCGCCTTCGTGCAGCCGGTGCGCCGTCTCACCAACGCGATCGAGCGGTTTCGCGATCGCCCCGAGGACGCTTCTATCCCGTTCCGCCGCTCCTCGCGCGCCGACGAGATCGGCCGCGCCGAACGCGCCGCCGCGCAGATGGCCGATGAAATTCGCTCCAGCTTGCGTCAGCGCGAGCGCCTGGCCGCCCTGGGCGGCGCGGTGGCGCGCATCGCGCACGATCTGCGCAACATCTTGACCACCGCGCAGATCGTCACCGAGCGCCTTGCCGCCTCCGACGATCCGAGCGTGCGCCAATTGGCCCAGCGCCTGGAGCGCTCGATCGGGCGCGCGGCCGGCCTTGCTTCATCGACCGCGCGCTTTGGACGGGCCGATGAACAAGCGCCGGTGCTCGCGCCGATCCGTCTCGCCGAGGCGCTGACGGAGGCGGCCGGCGACGCGCTCGCCGCGTTCGCCCATGTCGGCGTTGAAATTTCCGTCGAGCCAGGGCTCGTCGCCATCGCCGACGAGGATCAATTGCATCGCATCGTGGTCAATCTGATGCGTAACGCCGCCCAGGCCCTGAATGGGCGCGCCGATGCGCGCATCGTTTTGCGCGCGCAGGGCCAGGGCGCGAATTGCCGTATCGATGTGATCGACAATGGCCCTGGCGTATCGGAAGCGGTGCAGGCGCGTTTGTTCGAACCGTTCGCCTCCACGGATTCGCACGGGGCCGGCCTCGGTCTTGCGATCGCGCGGGAATTGGCGCGCGCGCAGGGCGGGGAAGTGGAGCTCGCGGAAACCAGCGCTGCCGGCGCGCGCTTTTCGATTACGCTGCCGCGCGCCTAGGGCTTGATGATCACGGCGCCGGCGCAAGGCGCAGCGCGGCGCCCTCGCGGCGCGGATCGGCGCCGCCGTCGAGACCTTCCGGCGTCACGCGGATTCCGTGCAACCCGCTGACTTCTTGCGCGATGGGCTGCAAACGCCATCCGCGCGCGGCGAGCGCGTCCAGCACGCCTGCCGGCATGCGCGTGTTCTCAACGCGCGCCGGAGCAAATTGCGCCACGACGTTTGGGCCCTCGATCGCTTCCTGCATCGGCGCGCCCCAATCGAGCGTTTCGATCAGCGCGCGCGCGACATAGGCGATGATGCCGGAGCCGCCCGGGGATCCGATCACGGCGACCAACTCGCCTTGCTCGTCCGTGACGATTGTCGGCGCCATTGAGGAGCGCGGGCGCTTGCCCGGCGCGGGCGCGTTGGCGACCGGCTTGCCGTCGAAGCGCGGCGCGAAGGAGAAATCGGTCAATTCATTGTTGAGCAGAAAGCCGCCCGCCATGCGCTGCGCGCCGAACGCCGCTTCGATCGTTGCTGTCAGCGCGGCCGCGTCGCCGTTCGGCGCCACCACGGAAATGTGCGTCGTGCCGGGCGTGTCGCGGCTATCGTCGCGGCCCCAGCGATTGGCGAAGGATTCCCCGCCGATGAGCGCGGAGGGATCGCCCGGCAGGATCGGCGTACGCGGCGCCGTTGCGATATCGGCGCTCGCCGCGCGCGCATCGAGATAGCGCGGATCGATCAGCGCGCGCGCGGGCCCCGGCGCATACGTGTCATCGGCGATGTAATAGTCGCGGTCCGCATAGGCCATGCGGCTCGCCCACAGAAACGCCGACCAATCGTCCGCGTCAGCGCGGCCAACGGGCTGGGGACGCAAACGCTCATAGGCGCCGAGGATGGACAAAACCGCCACGCCGCCCGAACTCGGCGGCGGCATGCCGCACACGCGATAGATGCGGAACGCGCCGCAGATCGGCTCAAGCCGGCGCGGCGCATAGTTTTGCAAATCGGCGTGGGTGAGCGTGCCGGCGCGCGGCCCGCGCCGCGCGGCGGCGACGATGTCATCGGCGATGGGGCCGTGCGTCAGCGCGCGCGGCCCCTCCGCCACGATGGCGCGCAAGGTGGCGGCGTAAGCCGGGTTGGCGCGCACGAAGCCGGCGGGCAGCGGCGCGCCTTCCTCGGTGAAGAAATACGCCCGCGCGGCCGGATCGGCGCGCATGTCAGCGCCGGCGAGCGTGATCACTTGATGAAGGCGCGGCGACACTACGAAGCCGTCCTCCGCCAGCGCGATGGCGGGCGCGGCCAAGCGCGACCATGGCAGACGTCCGTGCCGCTCATGCGCCATGTGCAGCATGGCGATGAGCGAAGGCGTGCCGATGGAGAGGCCGCTATGCGCCGCCTCTCGAAAGCTCAGCGGGCGCCCATCGGCGCCGAGGAACATCTCTGGATGCGCTCCTGCGGGCGCGCGCTCGCGTCCGTCAAAGGCTTCGATGCGCTCGCTTTCTTCTTCATAAGTGAGCAGGAAACCGCCGCCGCCGAGGCCCGCCGATTGCGGCTCGACAAGCCCGAGCACCAGCATCGCCGCGATCGCCGCATCCACCGCCGAGCCGCCCTCGCGCAGCACGCCCAAGCCGGCTTCGGCGGCGCGCGGATCGGCCGCCGCCACCATCGCTTCGCCCTGTTGCGACGCGTTCGGGCCCGCCGCGAACGGCGCGGAGGCGCAGGCGGTCAAGAAGGCGAGCGCGCCCAGGAGAGCGAGGAGGCGCGGTGCGTGCTTGTCAGTCATGGCGCGCCTTCTTACACGCTCCGCACGCGAGCGCGAAAAGGAAGACGATGAGCCGCCCGGGCCAAGAGAACGCCTTGACCGACGTGGCCGGCCTCAAGGTCGGTTGCGCGGAGGCTGAAGCCTTCGGCACCGGCGTCACCGTGATCGCGCCGGACGCGCCGGCGCGATGCGCCGTCGCGGTGTTCGGCGGCGGTCCCGCGACGCGCGAAGGCGACGCGCTCGGCCTCGACAAGCTGGTGGAGACGATCGACGCGATCGTGCTCGCCGGCGGATCGGTCTATGGGCTCGCCGCTGCGGACGGCGTCGTCGCCGCCTTGGGGGCGCAAGGGCGCGGCTTTCGTTTCGCCGGCTCGGCCGCGCCGCTGACGGCGCCGATCGTGCCGGCGGCGGCGCTGTACGATCTCGCCAATGGCGCGCCAAAAGATTGGGGCGAAGCGCCGCCCTATGCGGCGCTGGGCGCCGAAGCGCTGGCGCGCGCGGGCGCGAAGACGCCGCTCGGCAATGCGGGCGCAGGCTATGGCGCGCGCGCGGGCGCGCTCAAGGGCGGGCAGGGCGCGGCCAGCATCGTCTTGGATTCGGGCGCGACCATCGCCGCCCTGGCTTGCGTGAATGCGTTCGGCTCCGTGCTCATTCCGGGCACGCGCGCTTTTTGGGCCTGGCCGTTCGAGCAGGGTGGCGAATTCGGCGGCGTGCGCCCCGGCCCGGAGATGCCGCCCTTCGACCAAGCGCGCTGGGGCGCGGCGCGGGTCGATCCGGGCGCGCGCGCCAACACCACGCTCGCGGTCGTGGCCACCGATATCGCGCTGTCGCGCGCCGAACTTTCGCGCGTCGCGCAAATGGCGGGCGCGGGCATGGCGCGCGCGATCCGGCCCGTCTTCGCGCCGGGCGATGGAGACGTGGTGTTCGCGCTTTCCACCGCCCAGCGCGACGCGGCTGACGCGCCGCGTCCCGCCCTTGTGGCCGAGATCGGCGCACACGCGGCCGATTGCCTGGCGCGCGCCATCGCGCGCGGCGTCCACGCAGCCCAAAGCCTCTTCGGCGCGCCGAATTGGAGCGATTTTCGGGAAACGTTAACCTAATCTTTGCCGCTCTGCTCTTTTGGTGGGGCATGGCGCAAAAGGGCAGACGAGACCTATCCCTCATTCGCGAGAGCGGATCGACCACACGCGTGCTCAATCTCGCGCTGGTCGCCCAGCGCTTCGGCGACACGCCGGAATACACGGAGCGCCCGCTGTTCAAGAACCGGCGCCTGAACCGCGCCTTGATCCTCAAGCACACGATCCGCGACGCCGAGCGCGAATTCATCTCCAAGCGCGGCACCACCGTCACGAAAGTGATCCTGCCTTATTCGACAGAGGATCTGTCGCTCGGCGGCACCAGCTTTTTCGTCGCGCAGCGCGATTTTCAAAAGCAAATGCGCGCGAGCGTGGGCGGCTATGTGGATCAGCTGGAATTCGAGGCCGACGTCGAGGTGCTGCAGATCATCGACGAATTGCCCTCCTTCGATCCGTTCCTGCTGCGCGAGCGCCTGCGCCGCTATGGTCGCGATCCGGCGCGCTGCTATTTCGATCTCTCCGAGGCGGACGGCGCGCGCATGCGCAAATTCGTCGAAGGCGAGATCGGCCGCCTTGTGGAGCTCGCCTTCGCCAATGGCAATGGCGCGCCGGGACGTAATCTGTCCGCGCGCATGGCGGAAAAATTGATGACGGACGAGACGGCGCAAAGCCTTGAGCCTTTGCGTCAAACGCTTCAGCTGCAGAGCGAGGAATATCGCGAGGGCGTCTTCGCCTGGAAGGGCTTTCTCTATTATAATTGGCTGGTGAAAGAACTCGCGCCGCGCCTCTCCGATCTCGCCCGCCAAATTCTCTCCGCGAAGACGCCGCTCGCGACCCCTGAAGAGCGCATGTATCTTCAAGCGACGCGCCAGCGCATCGTCGATGCGCTTACCAGCGCCACCAATCGGGTGCGCACGGGATTGCGCAGTTACAACGAAGCCTTCGAAGAATTGGCCGCGGGCAAGCCGACGGCGTTTCGCGATTTCCTGATGCGCGCGCCGGCGCTGTTCCTCTCCGTGGGGGAGGCGCTGTCAATGATCATGCACATTGAATCGTTCTGGCGGTTTCGTTTTGGCGAAACCGGTCAGCTCGTGATGGAGCCGGCCGAGGCCATGGAAATCTTCGGCGAGTTCGAGGCCACGCTCGGCGCCGATCACGCCGCCTGAGGGCGCAAGCGGAAAGCGCTGGCGAAATTCTGCTTCGGCGTTAAGACCGCCCGCCAGGAGGATTTCGCATGCGCATGAAGGGCCGATCGGTTCTGGTTACGGGGGCGTCCTCGGGATTGGGGCGTCGCTTCGCTTTGCGTCTCGCTGCCGAGGGCGCCGCCTTGGCCGTGGCCGCGCGACGCACGGACATGCTGCAATCGCTGGTGCGGGAGATCGAGGCCGCCGGCGGGCGCGCGATCGCCTGCGGCATGGACGTGACGGACGAGGCCTCCGTCATCGCCGCCTTCGACAAGGCGCAAGAGGCGCTCGGCCCGCTTGAAACGGTGATCGCCAATGCCGGCATGAACAGCGAAGGCATGGCCGTTGAAATTCCCGTCGCCGAATTCGATCGGGTGATGGCCGTGAACGTACGCGGCGCGTTTCTCACGGCGCGGGAAGGCGCCCGGCGCATGATCGCCGCGGGCGTGAAGGAGGGCGCGCGCGGTCGGATCGTGCTCGTCGCGTCGATCGGCGCGGTGAAGGTGCTGCCGGGCCTTGCCGCTTATTGCGCGTCGAAAGCTGCCGTCGCGATGATGGGGAAGGCGATGGCGCGCGAATGGATCAATCGCGGCGTCAACGTGAACATCGTCTGCCCCGGCTATATAAGGACGGAGCTTAATGCGGACTGGTTCGACAGCGAGGGCGGGCAAAAACAGATCGCTTCGTTTCCGCGTCGCCGCCTCATGGAGGAAAGCGATCTCGATGAGACGATCGTGTTTCTTTCCTCGGACGCCTCGCGCGCCGTGACCGGCTCGGTCTTCACGCTGGATGATGGCCAGACGCTCTAGGCCGCTTCCTTGGCGGCGGCTTTGCGCACCTTGAAGAAACGCATCGCGCGCTGGGCGGCTTGAACGGGCACGGCGGAGTAAAGACGCCCGAATTCCTCCGCGCGCGCCATCGCTTCATCGCCGCCGCACGCGAGCACCGCCAGCGTGACGAAAAGCGGGCGCTCGATTTCCGCCGCGCGGCACGCCATGGCGAGGCCATCTATGTCCTTGCGGTCGATGAGATCGGCGGTGGTCTCCACGTCGAGATGGATCAATTCCGACAGGCCATGAAGAAAATGCTGGCGCTTTCCCTCGCGATAAAGGCCGATCACCAGGCGCGCATTGAGTTCGTTGGTTTGCTTCTTGTGACGAACGAAGGCGATGGCCTTGCGCGCCTCGTCGCTGAGCTGGTCCGCCGTTTTGCGCATCCGATCGCGCGTGCGCGCCAGCGCCGCGTCCAACGCCGCTGGGTCCACGGAATCGTTGCGCGTGAGAATTTCCGCGCGCAGTCGGCTCTCGACCACGAAATACATCTCGTTGAGGAGATCGAGCGGCAGGTCCCCGCGGCGCACCACCGCTTCATGCAACGCGACGTTCCGGCGTGCGCGGTCGACCGCGACCTCCATGCTGCCGCGCGAAAGGCGCGCGCCGTCATTGCGGATCAACGCGCCGAGCGCGTTGTCGTCGCCGAACTGGACGATGGCTTCGGAAAGCGCCTCGCTCACGGATTCGCGCTGCGCCACGGCATGGATATGGCCCTGGCTCTGATATTTGACGATCTGCAGCAGCGCGGAATCGTCCAGCGCCTTTGAGCGCTTCAGCACCGGGCCCGCGACTGAGATCGAATGATTGGCCAGATCGCGCATCAGGCCGAGCGGCGCGTCCGGCGCATCGGCGAATCGTTCGGCGAGTTCGGCCAAGACGCCGTCCTGCATTTCGGCCGCCACCAATTGCAGCACTTGTCCGAAAAGATCGGATTCCGAATGGCTGCGCGTGTCGCTGGTTTCAAAGAAGAGGTCGGTCACCTCGCGCAACAGGACGCGCCGCTGCTCGCCATCCTTGGCGTGGGCGAGGTCCATCAGCCGGGCGAAGCGCTGGGCGGTCATAAGGCGGCTCCAAATCCGGGACGACCCTAAAAGCGGGTCGTAAACAATCCGTACAGGTCACCGCGATGTTAACGGCGCATAAGCGATTGGCCCGCCGAGCAGACCATAATCCTCCGGCGGGGCGGCGGGCGCGGCCGTGTCGCGCCAGTCGGGCGGCGTCGTGGGACCGCGCAATTGCGCATCCAGTGGCGGCGCGGACGGCGGGGACGCGGATGGAGGGGGCGCGACCAAGCGCGCGAAGGCGGGCGCGCGCGCTGAAAGGCCGGAGATCGCGCCCACATAAGCCTGCGGATTAGGCGCGATAGCTTTGAGATCGCAGGCGCCCGCGGCGAATGTCCAAGCCATGCAAAGGCCATCCTCGGCGCAGGCGCGCGCGCAGGCGCCGGCGTCTTGCGTGGGCATGGAGCTATAGACGCCGCCTGGCCGCGCGATGTCCTGCTCCATCGTCGGTCCCGCGCCGGAGAGCAGGAGAGCAGCGGTGAGCACGAGTAGTGGGCGCATGATCCCATCCCATCGCGCACCGGTTAACAAACCTTAATTTTTCTGCTCAATCCTTCAGCGCCTCGCGCCGCGCCTCGATCTCCAGCCATTCTGTCTCGGCCTCGTCCTTCTCCAGACGCGCCGCGTCCAGGCGCCGCGCCTGCTTTTCATAGCGCGCCGGATCGCGCGCGAAGGCGCCGTCCTCGGAAAGCGCCGCATCGAGCGCGGCGATTTCCGCGTCGAGACGCGGAAGCAGCGCCTCGATCTCGACGGCGCGGCGCTCGTCCTTGTAGCTCAGCTTGCGCTGCACGCGGGGCGCGCGCGGATCGGCGGCGGGGCGCGCTGGGGCCGCCTCGCCCATGCGCGGGCGAAAGCCGCCATATTCACGCTCGAAGTCGCGCCAACCGCCCGGCGTCTCCACCCATGCGCCATCGCCGAGCGCGCCGAGAATTTGCGTCGTCACAGCGTCGAGGAAGGCGCGGTCGTGGCTGACGATCAGGACCGTCCCCTCGAATTGGGCGAGCATGTCCTCGAGCGCGTCCAGTGTATCCATGTCCAAATCGTTGGTGGGCTCGTCGAGCACGAGAACGTCGGCCTTCTTGGTCAAGGACACGGCGAGCGCGAGGCGATTGCGCTCGCCGCCGGACAGCGATCCGATCGGCTGACGCAATTGTGTCGGCTGAAAAAGAAACTCCTTGGCGTAACCGGCGACATGGCGCGGGCGGCCGCGCACCATCACTTGATCGCCGCCTTGCGGCGCAAGCGCCTCCCAGATCGTGTCGTTCGGATCGAGGAGGGCGCGGTTTTGATCCACGTAGGCGATCTCCAGCGCGCGATTGAGCCGCACGGTTCCTGAATCGGGTTCGAGGCGGCCCAGCAGGATTTCGAGGAGCGTGGTCTTGCCGGCGCCGTTCGGCCCGACAATGCCGATGCGATCCCCGCGCAGAACACGCAAATTGAGGTCGCGCACGATTGTTCGAGGGCCATAGGCTTTGCCGATAGTCTTCGCCTCGAGCACCAGGCGCGATTGCGCCTCGCCGCGTTCGGATTCGATCGATGCGCGCGCGCCGCCGCTTTCGCGCAGCCGCGTGCGCCGCTCCGCGCGCAGCGCTTCGAGTTTACGCCGTCGGCCTTCATTGCGTGAACGCCGGGCGGTGACGCCGCGGCGCAGCCAATGCTCCTCGGCGGCCAGATGCGTTTCAAGGCGGGCGAGCGCGCGCGCCTCCTCGGCTTCGATGCGTTCGGCCCAATCGTCGAACGTAGCGAAACCGCGCTCATGGCGCAGCGCGCGCTTCTGGCGCAGCCAGATCGTGGCCGTGGAGATGCGCTCCAGAAAGCGCCGATCGTGGCTGATCACCAGAACGCCGCCGCGATGGGCCTTGATGCGTTCCTCCAGCGCTTCGATGGCGGGAATGTCGAGATGATTGGTGGGCTCGTCGAGCAGAAGGAGATCGGCGTCGGCGGCGAAGGCGCGCGCCAAGGAGACGCGCCGCGTTTCGCCGCCCGAAAGACCCTTGGGCGAGCGCGCGGGGTCGAGGCCGAAAGAATGCAGCGCGGCCTCCGCCGCGTGCGCCGGAGTGGCCATGTTCGCGCCGCGCGCGGCCGATGGCGCAAGCACGGCGTCACGCAGCGTGGCGTACGGCGACAGATCGGGCTCTTGCGCGGCGAATGCGATGGCGGCGCCGTTGGCGAGCACGATCTCCCCGCCGTCCGGCTCCACATAGCCCGCCAGCATGCGCATCAAGGTTGATTTGCCCACGCCATTATCGCCGACGAGACACGCGCACTCGCCCTCGGCCAGCACGGCGCTCACGCCGTCGAACAGCGCCGCCGCGCCCATCATCAGGCGCACGTCCTTGAATTGCGCCAGCGCCCGCCCCTTGCTCATCGCGCCGGCCTATTGAAACTCGAAGGTGATGCCGGATTCCGGTTCAAGTTCGTCGATGATTTCCGCGCCGCCGAAGGCTTCCGCCAGATCCTGGAAGAAGCTCGCCATCTCGATCTGGCGCGGGCTGCGCTGCGGCTGCTCGATGCCCACGAGCGGGCGCGCCGGCAGGCCCTCATGCGCCGCGCGCATGGAATCGGCCCAGATCTGCGTTGGGATGGAGCCGCCGGTGACGCGGTTCATCGGGGAGCGATCGTCATGGCCGATCCAGACGCCGCTGACATAATCGGCGGTGTAGCCGACGAACCATGCGTCGCGCCAATCCTGGCTGGTGCCGGTCTTGCCGGCGACGTCGCGCCCTTCCAATTGCGCGCCCGTGCCGGTGCCGCGCAGCACGACAGCGCCTAAAAGGCTGGTCATGTCGTGCGCCAATTCCGGCGCGTAGACGGCCCGGCGCGCTTGCGGCGCGGGCCGGCGATAAAGCTCCTCGCCGCTGGCGTTGGCGACGCGCTCGATCAGATAGGCGTCGACAGGCTGACCTTCGCGCATGAACACGGCGAAGGCCTGCGTGAGATCGAGCAGCGTCACCTCGATGGAGCCAAGCGCGATGGAGGGCGGCACGAATTCACCGCGATTGGGCATCGTGCGCACGCCGAAGCGGCGCGCGAGCTCCGCGACGTTTTGCGGTCCGACCTCCTCGACCACGCTGGCGGCCACCGTATTGATGGATTGCGCGAACGCGGTGCGCAGCGTCACCGGGCCGCGATGGCCTTCATCGTAATTGCGCGGGCGCCAGCCGTCGATCACGACCGGCTCGTCATAGCGCACGTCTTCCGTGTCGAGACCGCGTTCGAGGGCCGCGGCGTACACGAAGGCCTTGAAGGTGGAGCCGGGCTGGCGTTCGGCTTGCGTGGCGCGATTGAATTTCGTGGCGCTGTAATTGGTGCCCCCGATCAAGGCCCGCACCGCGCCATCGCGATCGAGCGCGACGAGCGCCGCCTGAAGCGGGCGCCGGCCGAAGGCGCGGTTGCCCAGCCGTCGCTTGACCGCGTCCTCCGATGCGCTCTGCAAATCATTGTCGATCGTCAGCGTGATGACGAGATCGCTCGCCTGTTCGGGAATGAGCTGACGGGCCTGCTCGGCCGCCATGTCGAACACATAGCCGAGCGAATCCTCGTTGCCGGAGCGACGGCGCACGCGAATGCGCTGCGCCTTGGCGGTGTCGGCTTCCTCCTGCGTGATGAAACCGGCTTCCACCATCGCCGCGAGCACGACGTGCTGGCGCGCGGTGGCGCGCTCGAGGCTTTCCGTCGGCGCCGAGCGCGACGGCGCCTTGGGCAGCCCCGCGAGCATGGCCGCCTCGGCCAAGGTGAGCTGCGCCACCTCTTTGCCGAAGAAGCGGCGCGAGGCGGCTTCCACGCCATAGGCCGCGTCGCCGAGATAGACGCGGTTCAGATAGAGTTCGAGGATTTCATCCTTCGTCAGGCGCCGCTCGATGCGCGAGGCGAGCACCATTTCGCGCAGCTTGCGGTTCACGGTCTGCGCGGGCGTGAGAAAGAGGTTGCGCGCCAATTGCTGCGAGATGGTGGAGCCGCCCTGGACGGTGCGGCCCGCGCTCATATTGGCGAATACGGCGCGGATCACCGCCATGCGGTCGACGCCCGAATGTTCGTAGAAGCGGCGATCCTCGATCGCCAGGAACGCCTGGGGCAGGTGCGCGGGCATTTCGTCGAGCGAGAGGCGGCGCCCGTAAAAGGCGCCGCGCACGCCGATGGTGGCGCCATTGCGGTCAAGAAAGGTGATTCCCGGCTGCCGGTTGAGCGACCAGAGGGTGGCCGCGTCGGGCACGCGCGGCAGGCCCCAATAGATCCAAAACCAGGCGGCGACGACCGCGGCGAGCGCCAAGCCCGCCCCAACGCCCGCGGCCGACGCCAGCGAAATCTTGTCCCGCTGGCGCATGAGGGCGCCGAGATGCTCGCTCGAAAGCTGGGCGCGCAGCTTGGACCAGTCCAAGCGGCGCGGATCATCGGCCACGTTCGTCGCTCCGTTCAGAAATGGGCGGGGAAAACAGCCTTGGCATAGCCCCATGGCCAAAATCTGGCCAGCCGCTCTTGGTTCCGTTCGAAGGACAAAGCCCCACGCCGTCCCACGCCCCGCGCGCTAGCTTCCCTTTGAAAGCAATGCCATCGCCCGAAACGATCCGACCGGGCCGGTCCCGCGGCTAATGTTCGGCATGGTCGAAAAATCCGCTTCCAAGGGCCCGCGCCGCCCCGGCGCCTGGGCCAGCCGGCTCGAAACGGAGCTCGCGCGCGCCGAAGCCAGCCTGGCCGCCGGCGATAGCGAGGACGCCGAGCGCCGCGCCAAGGCGGTGGTGCTGATGGCGCGCGCCGCGCGCGACCTTGCCGAATTGTACGCGCTCGATCGCCAAGCGCCCGAGGAGGATGATGTCGACGCCCTTCGCGCTGAGCTCCGTGCGCGCCTTGCTCGCTTCGCGGCCGGCCAAGGCGAGGGCGACTTTTTTGGAGACGCTGCCGGCGGCCTTGCTGCGGACATGGCTCGATGATTGGCCGCTTTGGGCGCATCCGTCCCAACTTGAACCAACGGGCCTGCAATGGCGGGTCTGGCTCATGCTGGGCGGGCGCGGCGCGGGAAAGACCCGCGCGGGCGCGGAATGGGTGCGCGAACAGGCGCGCACCGGACGCTTCCGCCGCATCGCGCTCGTTGCGCCCACTTTTCACGATGTGCGCGAAGTCATGATCGACGGCGCATCGGGCATACGCGCGCTTCCGGGCGAGCGGCCAATCTACGAGGCGACGCGCCGGCGCCTTCTCTGGCGCAGCGGCGCGGAAGCGCATTGCTTTTCGGCGGAAGACCCAGAAAGCCTGCGCGGTCCGCAATTCGACGCGGCCTGGTGCGATGAGATCGCTTATTGGCCGCGCCTTGAAGAGGCGTTGCGCACGCTCAATCACGGCCTGCGCCTTGGCGTGCGGCCGCTGATGCTGGCGACGACCACGCCGCGGCCCGTTCCGGCGCTCAAGCTGCTCGTCGCGCGCAAGGATACGACCGTCACGCGTTCGAAGACGTTCGACAACGCGCACAATCTCTCGCCCGCCTTCGTCGAGGGATTGCAGGAAGGGTGGGGCGGCACCGCTTATGAACGCCAGGAATTGTACGGCGAATTGATCGACGATCCCGAAGGCGCGCTTTGGCGGCGCGCCATGATCGAGGAGGCGCGCGCCAAGCCATTGCGGGCGTGCACGCGCGTCGTCGTGGCGGTCGATCCGCCGGTCAGCGTCAGCGCGAAGGCCGATGCGTGCGGCATCGTCGCGGCGGGCGCCTATGAAGAAAGCGGATTGGCGCACGGAATCGTTCTCGCCGATGCGAGCATTCGCGGCGCGACGCCGCAAGGCTGGAGCGCGCGCGCGGCGGCGCTGGCCGAAGCGGTCGGCGCCGGAGAGATTATCGCCGAGGCCAATAATGGCGGCGAACTCGTGCGCGACGTGTTGCGGCTCGCCGCCCCCCATTTGCCCGTGCGCCTGGTGCATGCGCGGCGCGGCAAGCGCGATCGCGCCTCGCCCGTGGCGTGGCTTTACGAACAGGGCCGCATCGCGCACGCCTGCGCGATGCCGGTGCTTGAAGATGAAATGTGCGCGTTCGGCGCAAGCCCGTCCACGCACAGCCCGGACCGCGTGGACGCGCTCGTCTGGGCGCTCACGCATCTCTTGCTGGACGATCCGCGCCCACGCTTGCGCGCGCTTTAGGACTTTCCCATGCTCGATTGGTTGAAACGTCTCGGCGCCCCGCGCGTCGAGCGAAAGCTCTTGGCGTGGCATCCGCTTGGACGCCCGGTCTGGTCGGCGCGCGATCCGCAGATTTTCGCGCGCGAGGGCTACGCCAAGAACGCCATCGCCTATCGCTGCGTGCGTTTGATCGCGGAAGCGGCGGCGAGCGCGCCCTTGAAGGTCGCTCCGATTGAGCATCCGTTGGCGCAGCTCTTGGCGCGGCCCAATCCAGAGCAGACCGGCGTCGAGCTGATCGAAGCCTTCTTCGGTCATTTGCAGGTGAGCGGAAACGCCTTCCTGGAAGCGGCTCTGATCGAGGACGGCCCGCCGCGCGAACTTTACGTGCTGCGGCCGGACCGCATGAGCATCGTGCCGGGTGCGGATGGCTGGCCGATCGGCTGGGAGCATCGCGTGGGCGGCCAGGTGCGCGCCTTCGCGCGCGATCCGCTCACCGGCGATGCGCCGATCCTGCATCTGAAGCTGTTTCACCCGAGCGATGATTGGTGGGGGCTTTCGCCGATGGAGGCGGCGGCCTTCGCCATCGATATTCACAATGCCGGCGGCGCTTGGAACAAGGCGCTGATCGACAATGCCGCGCGCCCGTCCGGCGCGCTCGTGTTCAGCGGCGCGGGCGGCGCCGATCGCTTGAGCGAGGAGCAATTTCAGCGCCTCAAGGCCGAACTCGAAGAAGCGCATATGGGCGCGGCCAATGCCGGGCGCCCGCTTCTCCTGGAAGGCGGGCTCGATTGGCGCCCGATGAGCCTTTCGCCGTCGGACATGGATTTCACCGAGGCGCGTCACGCCAGCGCGCGCGACATCGCGCTCGCGTTCGGGGTGTCGCCCATGCTGCTCGGCATTCCCGGCGACAACACCTACGCCACGTATCGCGAGGCGAACCTCGCCTTCTGGCGCCTCACCGCGCTGCCGCTCGCGGCCAAGGCCGCGCGCGCGATCGAGGCCTGGCTGGGACGCCGCTGGGAGGGCGATTCCGCGCGCGTGTCGCTCGATCTCGACGCCATTCCCGCGCTCGCCGCCGAGCGCGAGGCGCATTGGGCGCGGATCGCGAGCGCGCCCTTCTTGACGCTTGAGGAGCAGCGCCGTCTCGCCGGCGTGGAGGAGGCGCGCGCATGAAATTCGATCCGCGCATCACCTACGCGCTCATCGTCGCGATCTTCCTGGAGACGGCGGGCGCCTTCATCTGGGCGGGGCAAGCCTCGGCGCGCTTGAGCGCGGTGGAGGCGGCCGGCGCCGCGAACGCAGCAATGAGCGAACGTCTGGCGAGGCTTGAAGAGCAGAGCCTCGATGCGCGCCGCGCGCTCGCGCGCATCGAACAGCGTCTTGATCGGCGATGAGCCTTGCTCTTGCGCCGCGCGCGCGGCTGACCAAGCGCGCCGACGCCGCCGTGCTTCACGTGCAGGGTTACGCCTCGTTGTTCGGCGTCGCCGATCAAGCGGGGGATATCGTCCGTCAAGGCGCGTTCCGGGCTTCGCTGGCCGCGCGCGCGCAGCCCGTCCCGATGCTGGTGGAGCACGAAGAAAAGCTGCGCGCGGGATTTTGGTCCGTGGCGTTGGAGGATTCGCGCGGCCTTTGGGTGCGCGGCGCCATCGAAGCCGACGCCCCTGGCGCGGCGGCCGCCCGCCGCTTGATCGCGCGCGGCGGCGATGGGCTCTCCATCGGATTCGTCACGCGCCTCGCCCATGAGCGCGCCGGCGCGGGCCGGGTGCTTGAAGATGTCGAACTTTTGGAGGTGTCGCTTGTGCGCCTTCCGATGCTGACGCTCGCGCGGTTTCACGTTGAGCGCGATCCCCATGCGCGAGGGGAAAGCCGCGCTCTTTGAGAAAGGACTGAGAGACATGAGACGGGAAAACAAGGCTGCGCCGCCGGCGCAGGATGCGCTCGCGCGCACGTTCGAGGCCTACAAGGAGGCCAATGATCATCGCCTTGCCGCGCTCGAACGCGGCCGCGGCGATGCGCTGCTCGATGAAAAAGTCGATCGCATCGATCGCGCGCTCGCCGAGCAGAAGGCGATGATGGAGCGTATGGCGCTTTCCGGCCGACGTCCCGCCTTGGGCGCTGAGGCGCCGCAAGAGTCCGAGCACAAATCGGCCTGGAACGCCTATGTGCGGCGCGGCGACATGAGCGCGCTGGCGCAATTCGAGCAGAAGGCGATGTCGATCGGGGCAAGCGGCGGCGCAGATGGCGGCTATGTCGCCCCGCCCGAGCTCGATCGCCTGATCGAGAGCCGGCTCGCGCAAGTCTCTCCGATGCGCGCCATCGCCACCGTGCGCACCACCGGCGCGAACGTGTTCAAGAAGCCGATCAGCCTCACCAATGCGGGCACGGGCTGGGCCGCCGAAACCGGCGCGCGCGATCAGACGACGACGCCAACGCTCGCGCTCTTGGAATTTCCGACGGCGGAACTCTACGCCAATCTCGCCGCCACGCAGACTTTGCTCGATGACAGCTTCGTCAATCTCGAGGAATGGATCGCCACGGAGGTGGAGGAGGCGTTCGCCGGGCAAGAGCGCGCCGCCTTCGTAAATGGCGATGGCGTCAACAAGCCCAAGGGCTTCTTGAATTACACCATCGCGGCCGATGCGAGTTATACTTGGGGTCAGGTGGGTTATATCGCCTCCGGCGCCGCCGGCGCCTTCGCCGCCAGCGCGCCGGTCGATAAATTGATCGACCTCATCTATGCGCCCAAGCCGCAATTCCGTCAGAACGCGCGCTTCGTGATGAACCGCAAGACCGTGGCGGCGGTGCGCAAGCTGAAGGATTCGGACGGGCGCTATATCTGGCATCCGGGCGATGACGGATCGAGCGCCACGCTGCTCGGTTACCCGATCGCGGAAATCGAAGACATGCCCGACATCGCGGCCAACGCGCATGCGATCGCCTTTGGCGATTTCGCGCGCTTCTATCTGATCGTGGACCGGGTTGGCGTGCGCGTGCTGCGCGATCCCTATTCGGCCAAACCTTACGTGCTCTTCTACGTGACCAAGCGCGTGGGCGGCGGCGTGCAGAATTTTGACGCCGTCAAAGTGATGAAATTCGCCGCGAGCTAAGTTTCGCTTCTCCGCACGCTCAGGCGCCTCCCCCGCTCACGGGGAGGAAGGAGCTCTCATGTCCATCACCATCCTCATCGCCCCCGCGAGCGAGCCCGTCTCGCTCGCGGAGGCGAAACTCTTTCTCCGCGTCGATCATGACGCCGATGACGATCTCATCGCCCGGCTTATCGCGGCGGCGCGAGAGGCCGTTGAAAATGTGAGCGGGCGCGCCTTGATCGCGAGGCGCGTGCGCGAAACGCTCGATCTTTGGCGGCGCGACGCGCTGGGCGGGGCCTATCTTTCGGTTTCGCCCGCGCGCGCGGTGGTCACGGTGCGCCTCATCGCCGCCAATGGCAGCGAAAGCGTGATCGACCCGACACGCTATCGGCTCGATGGCGCGCGGGATCGCCCGCGCCTGGTTTTCGAGCATGGGCTGCCCGCGATCCTGCGCTCCAGCGGCGGCGTTGAAATCGACTACGACGCCGGCCTCGCCGAAGCGGCGCAGGATGTGCCGCCCACTTTGACGCAGGCCGTGCTGCACGTTCTCGGGGCGCTCTATGAATCGCGGCTCGGCGCGGTCGCGCTGCCAGAGGCGGCGCGCGCGCTCGCCGCGCCATTCGCGCCGGCGCGGCTGTGAGCGATCCGATCGGCGCGCTGCGCGCGCGCGTGCGGGTCTTGAGGCCGGTACGAACGAGCGACGATCTGGGCGGGGCCGCCATCGCATGGAGCGATGAAGGCGCGATCTGGGCGCATATCGTCGAAACCGGCGCAAGCGAAAGCGCCGCCTTCGACGCCTTGCGGCCAAGCGTGTCCGCGAGCGTGCGGATACGCACGGGGCGCGCCATCGCCGCAGGCTGGCGCGTCGCCTGGGGCGCACGCGTTTTCCGTGTCCTTGCAGTGCGCGCCGATGAGGCGGCCTGGCTCAACCTTTCCTGCGAGGAGGTGTCTCCATGAGCGCGGACCGGGCGCTTGGCGCGGCGATGCGCGCCGCGTGCCTCTCGGATACGAACATCGCCGCCTTGATCGGCGCGCGCTTCTATGACGACGCGCCGGCTGACGTCGCCTATCCTTATGTCACGTTCGGCCGCTTTCAATCGCGCCCGCTCGACGCCGCGGCGCAAGACGCATGCGAACATGTGGTGACGCTCCATGTGTGGTCACGGCACGGCGGACGCGCGGAGGCATTGGCCTGCGCGCATGCGCTCGGCGCGCGTCTGCACAATGGCGACCTCGCCATCGCCGGCCGACGTCTCGTCCTCTTGTTCGTCGTCTTCACGGATGTGTTCCGCGCCGGCGACGGCCTCACCACGCATGCCGTCCTGCGCCTGCGCGCGGTGACCGAACCCATCGATTAGGAGCAGACAATGGCGGGCCAGAAGGGACGCGACGTCCTCATCAAGATCGGCGACGGCGGAACGCCGGAAAGTTTCACCACGATCGCCGGCGTACGCGCCAAGACGATTGCGCTCAACGCGCGCACCATAGACGGCACAAGCGGGGAGAGCCCCAACGCTTGGCGTGAATTGATCGCGGGGGCGGGCGTCAAGGCCGCTTCGGTTTCCGGCGCGGGCGTGTTCAAGGATGCGGCCTCCGACGAGGCGTTGCGTTCGGCCTTCTTCTTGCAAAGCGCGCGCACGTTTCAGCTGATCATTCCCGATTTCGGCGTGCTTGAAGGGCCGTTTTTGGTCGAGGCGCTCGATTATTCCGGCGATCATGACGGCGAAGCCGCCTTCGCGGTGACGCTCGCTTCCGCCGGAGCGCTCGGCTTTACGGCGCTGTGACGATGAGCGCCAATCGCGCCCGCGGCGAAGTTGTCCTGCAGATCGACGGTGCGCCCGCGCGGCTGTGCGTGACGCTCGGCGCGCTCGCCGAACTTGAAGCCGCGTTCGATGTGGTCTCGTTCGAGGAATTGGGCGCGCGGCTCGCCAAGATGAGCGCCGCCGATCTCCTGCTCGTCGTGGGCGCGCTCTGTTCGCCGCGCCGCGATGCACGCGCGCTCGCGGGCGCGGAGATCGATCCCAAGGAGGCCGCGCGCGCCGTCGCCGATTGCTTCGCGCTCGCCTTCGGCGATGGCTGAACGCACGCCCTGGGCGGCGTGGCTGCGGCGCGCCGCGCTTCTGGGATTGGCGCCGTCCGCCTTTTGGCGGCTCAGCATGCGCGAATGGCGTGCGATCGCCAGTGAGAACGGCGCGCCCGCGATGGACAAGGCTGCATTGCACGCGCTCGCCGCGCGCTTTCCCGATACGAGGTCATGATGAACGAGACAGGCGCGCCCTTCACGTTCGAGGATTTTCACGCCGAGCTCGGCGAGGCGGAGGCCGCGCTGCGCGCTTTCGCGCAAGGCCCCGCGCGTGAAGCCGCCGAGACCGTCTCCGATGCGTTCGATCGCGCCGGGGGCCGCATCGCCGGGGCGCTCGCGCGCGCCGGCGCGGACGGCGCGGTCAGCATGAAGGAGCTCGCGCGGACGATCCTGCAGGAATTGGCGAAGCTCGCGGTTGAGCGCCTTTTTGCCAGCACGCCTGCCAGCGCCGATTTTTTCGGTGCGCGCGCCAATGGCGGAACAGTCAATCGCGGCGGCGCCTATCTTGTCGGCGAGCGCGGGCCTGAACTTTTCACACCGCACGCCTCGGGGATGATTTCCGCGCCAGCGAGCGGTCCCGTCAGCGTGCATTTCCATCTTGGCGCGGGCGCCGACGCGAGCGGCCTTGCGCGTCACCAAGGTCAGATCGCCGCGAGCGTCGCCCGCGCCGTCGCTTATGGGAGGCGCAATCTGTGAGCGGCTTTCACGACATTCTCCTGCCCCTGCCGTTTTCGCTCAGCGCCACGGGCGGGCCCACACGGCGCGTCGACATCGTCACGCTCGGTTCCGGCCGCGAATGGCGCGCGACGCCCTGGGCGCATGGGCGAAGGCGCTACGATATTGGCGGCGCCGCGCGCACGCGCGACGATCTCTACGCGCTCATCGCCTTTTTCGAAGCGCGGCGGGGCCCGCTCTACGGCTTTCGCTTTCGCGATTTCCTTGATTGGAAATCGTGCGCGCCTGGCGAGACGCCGACCGCGCTCGATTGCGAGCTCGGCCTTGGCGACGGGACGACGACGAGTTTTCAGCTGAAGAAGCCGTATGGCGCCGGCGCCGAGGCGGCGATGCGCGACATTCGCAAGCCCGTGGCCGGCAGCGTGCTGGTCGCGATCGATGGCGCGCCGGTCACGCACGCGCTCGACGCCGCGACGGGCGTTGTCACGCTGGCCGCACCACCCGCGCCGGGCGCGATCGTCTCGGCCGGCTTTCTGTTCGACACGCCTGTTCGCTTCGAGAGCGACCGTCTCGACATCGCGCTCGACGGCTTCAATGCGGGACGCGCGCTGTCGGCCCCTCTGATCGAGATCATGATCTGATGCGCGCGCTCTCGGTCCCCTTCGCCGCGCACCTCGCCTCGGGTGTCGGCGCGCTCGCTCATGTCTGGCGCATCGCGCGCAAGGATGGGGCGGTGTTCGCGTTGACCGACCATGACCGGCCCATCCTGTTCGATGGCCTCCTCGCCGCGCCGCAACGCGGCCTTGATGGCGGCGCGCTTGAAAAGAGCGTCGGCCTTTCCGTCGACACGGCGAGCGTCTCCGGCGTGCTTGACGATGACGCAATCAGCGAGGACGATCTGGCGCGCGGCCTTTGGGACGGGGCGCGCGTCGACATCTACCGCGTCGATTGGCGCGCGCCGCATGAGCGCGCGCACATGTTCGCCGGCGCGCTCGGCGAAGCGCGGCGCGGCGTGCATGGATTTGAGCTGGAGGTGCGGGGGCTGCAGGCGCCGCTCAATCGCCCGACAGGCCGCGTCTTTTCCCGCTCATGCGACGCGGATGTCGGCGATGCCCGGTGCGGCGTCGATCTTGATGCGCCGGCTTATCGCGGGTTCGGCGCGGTCACGGAAATTCTCGGCGCGCGCAGCTTTCGCGCAAGCGGCCTTGGCGGCTTCGCCAATGGCTGGTTCACGCGCGGCGTGCTCGCCTGGACGCTCGGCGGCGCCGGTGAAGTGGCAGCCCATTCCTTGTCGACGAGCGGCGTCGTGATCGAACTCCTGGACGATCCGGGCCCCGCGCTCATCGTCGGCGCGGCGTTCAGCGTGCGCGCGGGCTGCGACAAGCGCATGGAGACGTGCGCGCTCAAATTCGGCGCGATCGCCAATTTCCGCGGCTTTCCCCATATGCCCGGCAACGACATGCTGCAGGCCGGGCCAGGCCCCAGCGTCAATGATGGAAGCTCGCGGTGGCGCTGAGCCTCGCGCGCGCCGCCATCATCGCCGAAGCACGCACTTGGATCGACACGCCCTATCGCCATCAGGCGAGCGCGAAGGGGGCGGGTTGCGATTGCCTTGGCCTGGTGCGCGGCGTCTGGCGCGCGCTCTATGGCGCGGAGCCGGAAGCGGCGCCGAATTACACGCCCGATTGGGCCGAACGCGGCGGCGCCGAGACGCTGCTCCAGGCCGCTGCGCGCCATCTTCAATCCGTGCCGATCATGGCGGCCGCGCCCGGCGATGTGCTGCTCTTCCGCATGGCGCCGTCCGCGCCGATCAAGCACGCCGCGATCCTCGTTTCGTCCGAGCGCATGATCCATGCCTATTGGGCGCGCGCCGTTGTTGAAAGCCGCTTGGCGCCGTGGTGGCGCGCGCGGCTTGCGGCGGCCTTCGCCTTTCCCGGAGTTGAGCCTTGGCGTCCATAATTCTCTCATCCGTCGGCGCGGCGATCGGATCGCGTGTCGCCGGCGCCGGCCTTTCGACGTTCGCCTCGATCCTGGGCCGCGCGGCGGGCCAATGGATCGGCGGGCGCATCGATCAGGCGCTGTTCGGCGAGAGCCGCGCGATCGAAGGCCCGCGCCTCAACGCGCTGCACCTGCAAGCCTCCATCGAGGGCGCGTCGATTCCCGTTATTTATGGGCGCGCGCGTGTCGCGGGCCAGGTGATCTGGGCCGCGCGTTTTCGTGAAACCGTGACCACGGAGGAGGTGGAGACAAGCGGCGGCAAGGGCGGCGGCGGCGCGAGCACGAGCGTTACATCCTACGCCTATTCGCTCTCCTTCGCGGTGGGGCTTTGCGAAGGCGAAATCGCGCGCATCGGACGCGTCTGGGCCAATGGCGCCTTGCTCGATCTGTCCGCCTACGCGCACCGCGTTCATCGCGGCACGGAAGCGCAGGCGCCCGATCCCTTGATCGAGGCGATCGAGGGCGAAGCGTTCGCCCCCGCCTATCGGGGGCTGGCTTATGTCGTGTTCGAGGATTTTCCTCTCGCGGATTTTGGCAATACGCCGCCGCAGCTTTCGTTTGAAATCATCCGCCCCGCGCCCGGCGCGTTCGGACCGCGCCTTGAGGATCGGATCAAGGGCGTGTGCCTCATTCCGGGCGCGGGCGAGTTCGTCTATGCGACCGAGCCCGTGCGCCGCCAATTGGGCTTGGGACGCGAAGCGGCGGAGAATGTGCACGCCGCGCGCGGCGTCGCCAATTTCAAGATTTCGCTCAATCAGCTCGAGGCTGATCTGCCCCAGTGCCGCAACGTGCTCTTGGTGACGGCCTGGTTCGGCACGGATCTGCGCATGGGCGTGTGCGCAATTAAGCCGGGCGTCGAGCGCGCCGCGAAATCAACGACGCCGATCCTCTGGTCGGCGGGCGCCGTGACGCGCGCGGGCGCGCATCTCATCAGCGAGATCGAAGGCGGGCCTGCTTACGGCGGCACGCCCGCGGATGCGACGATCGTCGCCGCGATTCAGGAATTGAAGGCGCGGGGATTCAAGGTTGGCCTTTATCCGTTCATCCTGATGGATGTGCCGGCGGGCAATGCGCTGCCCGATCCTTATGGTGAAGCCGAACAGGGCGCCTATCCCTGGCGCGGCCGCATCACGCTGCATCCCGCGCCGGGATCGCCCGGCACGCCCGACAAGACCAGCGCCGCGAGCGCGCAAGTGAACGCCTTCTTCGGCGCCGCCGCGCCGGGCGATTTCACCATCGTCGATGGCGCGGTGGCCTATGGCGGCCCCGCCGAATGGTCGTTTCGCCGCTTCATTTTGCACAACGCCAAGCTCGCCGCGCTCGCCGGCGGCGTCGACGCCTTCATTCTCGGCTCAGAATTGCGCGGAATCACCAGTGCGCGCGACAGCGCGGTGAATTTTCCCGCCGTCGCGAAATTGCGCGCGCTCGCCACCGATGTGCGCGCCATGCTCGGCGCGGAGACGAAACTCACCTACGCCGCCGATTGGAGCGAATATGGCGGCCATCGCCCGCAGGACGGAACGGGCGACGTGTTTTTTCATCTCGATCCGCTCTGGGCCGACAGCGCGATCGATTGCGTGGGCGTGGATTGGTATCCCCCGCTCAGCGATTGGCGCGAGGGCGCATCGCATCTCGACGCCGCGCTGGCGCGCACCGATCATGACAGCGCCTATCTGAAAAGCCGCATCGAAGCCGGCGAAAATTATCATTGGTACTACGCCGACGACGCCGCCCGCGCGGCGCAGGCGCGCACGCCGATCACGGACGGCGCCTATGACGAGCCCTGGGTGTTCCGCGCCAAGGATTTGCGCGGTTTCTGGTCGAACGCGCATCACAATCGCCCCGGCGGCGTGCGCAACGCCGCGCCGACGGCCTGGATCGCGCGATCGAAACCCATCTGGCTCATCGAATTGGGCTGCCCCGCGATCGACAAGGGCGCCAACGCCCCCAATCTCTTTCTCGACCCCAAGAGCAGCGAAAGCGCGGCGCCGCCATTTTCAACCGGCGCGCCGGACGATCTCATCCAGCGCCGCACGCTTGAGGCCTATCTTGAACATTGGGACGGTCTGGCGAACCCGATCTCCAGCCTCTATGGCGCGGGCATGATCGATCCGGACGGCGTGTTCATCTGGTGCTGGGACGCGCGGCCGTTTCCGGAATTTCCCGCGCGCGCCGATGTCTGGTCGGACGGCGATCAATGGCGGCGCGGGCACTGGCTGAATGGGCGCGCGGGTCTCGCCATGTTGGGCGAGGTCGTCGCCGATCTGTGCCTGCGCGGCGGCGTCGTCGACATCGACGCCGCGCAAGTATCGGGTCTGGTCGCGGGCTATGTCGTAGACTCGCCCGCGACGCCGCGCGCGGCGTTGGAGCCGCTGATGGCGGCGTTCGATTTCAGCGTGAGCGAGCGTGACGGCGCCTTGGTTTTCGCGCACGGCGCCGATGCGCAAGAGCAGGTGCTCGATCTTGACGACGTCACCGCCGATGTGAGCGCGTCCGCCTATCGTTTGCGGGCCGATCCGGCGGCGGCGCCGATCGAGGCGCGCATCCGCTACATCGACCCTGTGCGCGATTATGCGTTGGGCGCGGTGAGCGCGCGCCGGCGCGACGCGGCCGAGGGCGGGGTTGAAACCCTGGATGCGCCGCTCGTGCTCGAAGAGGCGCAGGCGCGCGATCTCGCCGAGCGCCTTTTGGCGCGTCGCCGCGCGGAAAAGGAGAGCGTGACCCTCGCGATCTCGCCCGCGCGTCTGGCCTTGGAGGCGGGCGATCGCCTCGCCTTCGCGGGCGGCGTGTTCGAGGTCGCGCGCATCGAGGATGGCGCGGCGCGCACGCTCGATCTGGTGCGCGCCGATGCGGGCGTGCGCGGCGCGCGCTTCGCGCCCATTCCTTCCGCGCCGGTGCTCGACGTCGCGCCCACGCCTGCCCTAGCCGTGCTCGATCTGCCCTTGCTGCCAGGTTATGAGAGCGATGAGCGGCCGCTCGCGGCGCTCGCCGCCGATCCGTGGCGCGGCGCGCACAGGATTTATGTCGGCGCCGATCTTGGCGCGGCGCGGGTGCGCGCACGCGCCGAGCGCGCGGCGACAATGGGAACCTTGCTGTGGGATCTTTATCCCGGCCCGCTCCATCGCTGGGACGAGGGCAATGTCGTGCGCGTCGAGCTGATCGCGGGCGCGCTGGCCGGCGTCACGCGAGAGGCGCTGTTCGCCGGCGCCAACGTGTTTGCCGTTGAGGGTGATGGCGAATGGGAAATCCTTCAGGCCCGCAACGCCGCGCTCGTCGCGCCCAACACCTACGAGCTGTCCGGGTTTCTGCGCGGCCTGTGCGACACCGGCCACGCCATGGGGGCGCCGACGCCGGCCGGAAGGCGTATCGTCAAGCTGGACGCCGCCCTCGCGCGCGTGCCGATCGGCGCGCATGAATTCGGTCAGACGCTGGCCTTCCTCGCGCCCGCGCAGGATGCGCTTCTGGCCGGCGCCGCCGCGGCCCGTATCGACGCCGCCGTCGCGCCGCGCGCGCGCCGGCCATTCCGTCCCGTCCATCCGCGCGCGCGCGCCGGCGCCGGCGGCGACATCGAACTCGCCTGGATCAGGCAGAGCCGCCGCGGCGGCGATTTCTGGGGCGAGGGGGAGGTTCCGCTGGCCGAGGGGCGGGAGGCCTACTTGGTCGAAATCCTCGACGGATCGGGCGCGGTGCGGCGCGGCCAAACGGTGGAGGCGCCCGGGTTCGTCTACACGGCGGCCGCTCAGACGCTGGATTTCGGCGCCCCGCTCAGCGGATCGATCCGGTTTCGGGCGGCGCAGATCGGCGCCGATGGGCTGCCGGGCTTGAAGACGGAATCGACAATTCCGTTATAGTGGCCCGATATCCAGAATCGTCCGCCAGACCCGGCGGCGAGCCGCCGACAGGTCACGTTGAGCTGGGATCCGTATCAGACGCTCGGTGTGCCGCGCAGCGCCAGCGCGGACGACATCCGCAAGGCCTACCGCAAGCTCGCCAAGGAGCTGCACCCCGACGTGCGCCCCAATGACCGGCAGGCCGAAGAGAAGTTCAAGCGCGCCACCGCCGCCTTCAATCTCCTGTCCGAGCCCGCCCAGCGCGCCCGGTTCGACCGCGGCGAGATCGATGCGGACGGCAATGAACGCATGGGGTTCGGCTCGCGCACCCATGCCCGCCAATCGGCCCATGCCGGGGGCGGGCCGGGCGGCTTCCAGGAAGCGCCGCCCTTCGATCTGGGCGACATCTTCTCCGACCTGTTCGGCTCCGGCGCTGGCGCTTCGGGCCCGCGCGGGTTTGGCCGGATGCGCGGGCGCGACATCCGCTTTCCCCTCGAACTCGATCTCCTCGAAGCCGCCAATGGCGCGCGCAAGCGTGTCCAACTGGCCGAGGGGCGCACGCTCGATATCGGCATCCCCGCCGGCGTCGAGAACGGCCAGGTGCTGCGCCTCAAAAGCCAGGGCGGGCCAGGCGTGCAGGGCGGACCGCCCGGGGACGCCCTGGTGGAACTGAAGGTGAAGCCCCACCCCTTTTTCCGCCGCGAAGGCCAGGACATTCATGTAGAATTGCCCATCTCGCTGACCGAAGCGGTAGAGGGCGCCCGCATTCAGGCGCCCACCGTGTCCGGCCCGGTGCAGCTGACCATCCCGCCCGGCTCCAATACGGGACAGGTTTTGCGCCTGAAGGGCAAAGGCGTCGCCGGACAGGGGGATCAGCTTGTGAAGCTGGTGCTTTCCGTGCCCGATGTCGGCGATGACGAGCTCAAGAAATTCGTGAAGAAATGGGCCAAGCGGGACGCAAAGCCCCAGAGGCCCGGCTGACGCCCTGGTTGACGGGCGCTGAATTCCGCGTTCAGGGCCTATTCAGCGCCCCTTCCTTACACAATCCGCCATGTTCCGCCGCACCGCCCTCGTGCTGATCGCCGCCGCCGGCCTCGCCCTCACCGGGCTTGAGACGGCGCGCGCGCAGGTCCTGGAGCCGGGCTGGATCATGCCGCAGGGCGGCGCCTTTGGGCGCGGCCCCCGCGACGACCGGCCCCGCCAGGAAGAGCGCGAGAACCGCGAGGCCCGGGTCTTGCCTCTGCGCACCTTGATCGGGATCGTTTCTTCCAGCCGTCCGGGCCGTTTCGTCGATGTGGTCGGCGGGCTCGACGAGCGGGGCGGGCGGCTCTCTTACGTGTTTCGCTGGCGCTATCCGGATGGGGCGGAGGAAAACCTCCGCGTCGACGCCGGCAGCGGTCAGGTTTTCGGTCGGTAGGGCGCATGCGCATTCTCGTCGTCGAGGACGATAAAAATCTTCGCGAACAGCTCACGTCCGCGCTGACGGATGCGGGCTACGCCGTGGACGCCGCCGACAATGGCGAGGACGGCCAATTCATGGGCGAGACCGAGCCCTATGATCTGATCCTGCTCGACCTTGGCCTGCCCAAGGTCGATGGGCTCACCGTGCTCAAGAATCTCCGCGCGCAGGGCAAATCGACGCCGATCCTCATCCTCTCCGCGCGCGACCGCTGGAGCGAGAAGGTCGAGGGGCTCGATCTCGGCGCCAATGATTATGTGACGAAGCCCTTCCACATGGCCGAGCTTCTGGCGCGGGCGCGCGCGCATGTGCGCCGACAGGCCGGCCAAGCGAGCGCGGTGCTCGAATGCGGCGATCTCGCGCTCAACAGCGCCACCGGCCAGGTGACGGTCGCGGGGAAACCGGTCAAGCTGACGGCCTATCAATACAAGGTGCTCGATTATCTGATGCACCACGCCGGCAAGATCGTCTCGCGCACGGAGCTGACCGAGAAAATCTATGCGCAGGACCATGAGCGCGATTCCAACACGATCGAAGTGTTCATCGGCATTTTGCGTCGCAAGATCGGCCCGGATCGGATCGTCACCGAAAAGGGACTGGGCTACCGTCTCATCGATCCCGCCGCCGGCCCGCAATGAGGGGAGCGCGCGCGCGTGTCTGAGCCGCGCGCGGGGGGCGCGTTCGTGAGTGCGGCTTGGGCGCAAATTCGGGCTTGGTTTCGCTTTTCGCTGGCGGCGCGCCTTGCGCTGATCGCGCTCGTCTCCACGCTGGTTCTGGTGATCGCGGGGCTTGTCGCTTTCGCCGGCTTCAACCGTGAACTGACGCGCCTGCTCATCGATCCCGAGATCGAGGCGGTTCTCGATTCCCTCACCAGCAATGCGGAGCCCGCCGAGGGCGGCGGCGTGGACATGCGCAATCCGCAGCTCGATCCGCGCTATGAGCGCCCCACCAGCGGGCGCTATTTTCAGGTGGCGCGCATCGAGCCGGACGGCGCGCTGGATGTGGGCATCACCTCGCGATCCTTGTTCGATGTGCAAATCGACTTGACCGAAGACGACGTGCGCGCGCTGGAGGAAGGGCCAGCGAACGCGGCGGGCGTGCGCTATCTCGATCTTTCGCGCGGGCCCGACCTTGAGCCGCTGCGCATCGGCGCGCGCGTGCTGCAGTTTCGCGGCATGGAGGATCGGTTTTTATTTTTCGTGGCGATCGCGCCCAACCAAATTCTGCGGCCCGCGGCCGACCTTCTGGCGCTCGCCTTCGCGGCGTTCATCGCGTTCTGTGTCGGTCTTGTCGTCGCGGTGAGCGCATTGCAGATCGCGGTGGGCCTTGAGCCCCTGCGCCGGCTGCGGCGCGACATCGCCGATGTGCGGCGCGGGTCCGCGCCCCGGCTGGAGCGCGATTACGCCGCCGAGCTTGCGCCGCTCGCGATGGAGCTCAACGCCCTCATCGATCATAATCGCGAGGTGGTGGAGCGCGCGCGCCGCCATGTCGGCAATCTCGCGCACGCGCTCAAAACGCCGATCGCGGTGTTGAAGAACGCCGCCCAGCAGGGCGGCGCGGAAGACGACCTCGTCAAGCAATCGGTGGAGGAGATGGAGGCGTATGTGGAACGGCAATTGCGCCGCGCCCGCGTCGCCGCGCGCGCCGAATCCGGCGCGGGCGCCCAGGCCGCCACGATCGGCTATCGCACGCCCGTGCGCGACAATCTGCAAGATCTCGTCTTCATGATGGAGCAGAAATACGACCACCAAAAAGCGCTCGACATCGAATTGATCGCGGAAGCGGACGCCACGTTCCGCGGCGAGCGCGAAGACCTGTTGGAGATGGCGGCCAATCTCATCGACAATGCGTGCAAGTACGGCAAGAGCCGCGTCGAGGTGCGCCTCGAGCCGGGTCAAGGCATGTTGGACATCATCGTCGAGGATGACGGTCCTGGCCTCAGCGAGGCCGAAATCGGACTCGTGCTGAAGCGCGGCGCGCGGCTCGACGAAGCCGCGCCCGGCCAAGGCCTTGGCCTTTCCATCCTCACCGAGGCGGTGAGCCTTTATTCCGGCGATCTCAACTTTTCGCGCAGCGCCCTTGGCGGGCTCAAGGCGCGCCTGCGGCTTCCCGCCACGGATTGAGCTACGCGGCTGCGCGTTTAAGGCTGAGCGCGTGACCTTGTTTTTCGTGTTCGCCGCCTTGATCGCCGCGCTGGCCGTGTTCGCCGGGCTCTACGCCTATCGCAAGGGCGGCGGCGCCCGGCCGATCGCTTCGCTGGCGGCGGGCGGCGTGCTCTGCGTGTCGGCGTTCGGGATCTATATGGCGATCGGCCGGCCCGACCTGCCCGACCAGCCCTATGCGGCGCGGATCGACGCGCTGAAACAGCGTCCGATCGAAAGCTACACTGAAGGCGAGATGCTGGCGCGTCTCGCGGCCGAAGCGCGCGCCAATCCCACGGACGCGCGCCCGCATATCGCCACCGGAATCCTCTACGCCGAACTGGGCCGCGATCAGGAGGCCGCGCGCGCCTTCCAGGCGGCGCTGCGGCGCGATCCCAATTCGGCGCTCGCCATGCTCAATCTCGGCCGGGCGCTGGTGCGGATCGATCAGGGGCGCGTGGGGCCAGACGCGCTCAATGTTTTCGCCGCCGCCGCCGCCGCCGCGCCCGACGATCCCACGCCATGGCTCTATCAGGCGCTCGCAGCCACGCAGGACGGACGCCGCGCCGACGCCGCGCGCCTGTGGGCCGAGGTCAAGGCGCGCCTCGCCCCGGACGATCCGCGCCAGGCCATGGCCGCGCGGATGATCGCGGAGAACGAGCGCTAAGGTCGCAGTGCTTGAGGCGCCCGGCTTGGACTATGCTTCGCGCAAGGATCGGGATGGATGCGCAAGCGCGGGCAAAGACTGATCGTGATCGGCGCGGTGGGCGCGCTCCTAGCGCTCGCGGCGACCTTGACGCTGCTCGGCCTGCGCGACTCGATCGTCTATTTTTACGCGCCTTCTGAAATCGCTGACAAAGCCGCCCCTGGCGATCGCGTGCGTATCGGCGGCCTCGTGGAGGCGGGCAGCGTCGCACATGGAACTGGCGGCATGGTGCGCTTCGTCGTCACAGACGGCGCGGGCGCCTTGCCGATCGCGTATCAAGGAAGCCTGCCCGATCTCTTTCGCGAGGGCCAAGGCGTGGTCGCCGAAGGCGTTTGGCGCGGCGGAGGCGAATTCGTCGCCGACCGTGTGCTCGCCAAGCACGACGAAACCTACATGCCGCGCGAAGTCGCCGAAGCGCTCAAGCAGCGCGGCGAATGGAAAGGCGAGTAAGCGTCGCTCATGATCGCCGAGCTTGGCCTGTTCCTCGCGATCCTTGGCTTGACCGCGAGCGCGGCGCAGGGCGCGCTTGGCTTGTTGGCCGGCGCGCGCGGCGATGAAGTTATGGGCAAGAGCGCGCGCGCCATGGCGCTCCTCGCCACGCTGTTCACCGCCATCGCCTTCGCGGCCTTGATCGCGCTCTTCGTGCGCTCGGATTTCTCGCTGGCCGTGGTGGCGCAAAATTCACACACCGCCAAGCCGCTGCTTTACAAAGTCGCCGGCGCATGGGGCAATCATGAAGGCTCCATGCTGCTTTGGTGTCTGGTGTCCGCCGCGTCGGGCGCCGCGCTCGGCGCATTTCGCGGCGCGCTGCCGCTGCCGCTCTGGTCGCGCGCGCTCGGCGTGCAGGGCTTCGTCACGCTCGGCGCCTTCGTCTACACCTTGCTGCTCTCCAATCCGTTCGCGCGGCTCGATCCCGCGCCCTTCGAGGGACGCGATCTCAATCCGCTCTTGCAGGATCCCGCGCTCGCCGCGCATCCGCCGCTTCTCTATCTCGGCTATGTCGGGCTTTCGGTTCCGTTCTCGCTCGCCATCGCAGCCTTGATCGAAGGCAAGGTCGATCAGAATTGGGCGCGCGCGCTGCGGCCATGGACGCTCGCGGCCTGGACCGCGCTGACCGCCGGCATCGCGCTGGGCTCATATTGGGCGTATTACGAACTCGGGTGGGGCGGCTGGTGGTTTTGGGACCCGGTTGAAAACGCCAGCTTCATGCCGTGGCTCGCCGCCTGCGCGCTCGTGCATTCCGCCATCGTCACCGAACGGCGCGGTTCGCTCGCGAGCTGGACGATCTTGCTCGCCATCGCAGGCTTCGGTTTCGCGCTGCTCGGCACGTTTCTGGTGCGCTCCGGCGTGCTCACCTCCGTGCACGCTTTCGCGGTCGATCCGCGCCGCGGCGTCGCTGTGCTCGGCCTGCTGGTGCTCGTGCTCGGCGTGGGGTTTGGCCTCTATGCGTGGCGCGCGCCCAGCCTTGCGCGCGCGCGCGGTTTCGCCGCCATCAGCCGCGAGGGGCTGCTCGTTTGGAACAATCTTGGCCTCGCGGCGGCCGCCGGCGTCGTGCTCATCGGCACGCTCTATCCGCTGATGGTGGAGGCTGCGGGAGGCGGGCTCATCTCCGTGGGACCGCCCTTCTTCAACCTCACGGTCGCGCCGATCCTGGCGCTGTTGCTGATCGCGCTGCCGGTCGCACCGCTTTTGGCTTGGCGCAGCGGAGATGCGCGCGCCGCGCTCGTCACGCTGACGCCGGCCTATGCGCTTGCGGGCCTCGCGGCCGCGATCGTGCTCATGCGCGGCGGGCCTTGGGCGGCTTTGGGCGTGGGCGTCGGGCTTTGGCTCGTGCTCGGCGGCTTCCTTTATCTGCGCGCGCGCATCGAGCGCGGCGGCGCAGGCGGCTGGCGTAAGATCGCCGCGCTGCCGCTCGCCGTGTGGTCAATGAGTCTCGCCCATCTCGGCGCTGGCGTGCTCACCATCGGCGCCGTCGTGGAGACCGCTTACAAAACAGAACTGGCGGTGACGCTCGCGCCCGGCCAAAGCGCCGATTTCGCCGGCCGCACCGTGCTGCTGCGCGACATCGTCGAGCGCGACGGGCCCAATTTCTACGCCACGCGCGCCGAACTTAGCGTCGATGGGCGCGCGCTCGCGGCGGAGCGTCGCTTCTATCCCGGCGCGGGCTCGCCGACGACGGAGGTCGGCATCCTCAACGATTGGGATGGGCATTTCTATGTCGCGCTTGGCGAGCCGAACCGCGCCGATTCAGGCTGGACGCTGCGTCTCTATCATAATCCCATGGTGCAGATGATCTTCCTTGGCGCGGCGATGATGACCTTGGGCGGCGCGCTCGCCCTGATCGCGTTCGCCCGCAAGGCGCGCCGGCGATGATTGCGCTCGTGGCGCTCTTGGCAGCGGCGATCGCGCCGCTGGCCGATCCGGAAGCCGAAGCGCGCGCGCAGGCTCTGGAGCGCGAAATTCGCTGCGTGGCATGCGAGAACGAGCCGATCTCGCAATCCACCGCGCCGATCGCGGCGGACATGCGCGCCTTGGTGCGCGCGCGCGTGGCCGAAGGGGAGAGTGACGCTGAAATCCGCGCCTTCTTCCGCGAGCGCTATGGCGATTTCGTGCTGCTGCGCCCGCCCCTGGCGGCGCACACTCTGGCGCTTTGGGCCGCGCCGGCGGCGCTGGCCGCGCTGATCGGCTTCATCGCGCTGCGCAATCTGCGTCGCCCGGCGGACGCGCTCGAGCCAGAGGCGGACGAGGAGCGCTAGGCCCGCCGGCCTCCCCAACTTCGCCTCAAACCGCCCATAAGCCTGCCGTGAAAGCGGCGGAAGGCGGCCCCCGGATTGGGCCTCGCATCGCCCCGGCCGTTGAAACATCGAGGATTTCATGTCGAAGAGCATACGCCTGGATCGCACTCTTCTCGCCGGTGGGGCGGGGCTCGCCCTCGCGCTCGGCGCGGCGGCCATCGCGCCCGCGCCAGAGGCGGCGGCGCAGGAAATCCGCGTGCAGCCGCCGGCCGGTGCGCCGATCAGCTTCGCCGATCTTATCGAGCGCGTGCGTCCCGCCGTTGTGTCGATCTCGGTGCGCCAGCGCCCGGGCGGATCGGGCCCGATCATCGAAGGCGCGCCTCCCGGCTTCGAGGAATTCTTCCGTGGGCCGCGCGGGCGGGGCCCATCGCCGCTGTCGCTCGGCTCGGGCTTTCTGATCAGCGCCGAAGGAGTCGTTGTCACCAATCACCATGTCGTGGAAGGCGCGGAATCCATCAGCGTGCGCTTGAGCGACGGGCGCGAAGTCAACGCCACCGTCGTCGGCTCGGACGAGCCCACGGATATCGCCGTGCTGCGTATTCAAGGCGGGGGCCGGTTTCCCTTCGTGACCTTCGACCGTCAGATCGATGTGCGCGTCGGCGATTGGGTGGTCGCGGTCGGCAATCCGTTCGGCCTCGACGGCACCGCCACGGCCGGCATCGTTTCCGCCATCGATCGGCGCAACGCCGGCTCCTCGGCCTATGTCGATTTCCTGCAGATCGACGCGCCGATCAATCGCGGCAATTCGGGCGGCCCCACCTTCGATCTGCGCGGCAACGTGATCGGCGTGAACAGCGCGATCTTCTCGCCGACCGGCGGCAATGTCGGCATCGGCTTCGCCATCCCCGCCGACACCGCCGCGCGCGTGGTCGATCAATTGCTGCGCGATGGCCGCGTGGCGCGGGGCTGGCTTGGCGTGCAGGTGCAGCCGCTCGACGACGATATCGCGCGCAGCCTCGGCCTCAATGAGGCGCAGGGCGCGCTCGTGGCCAGCGTCGTGCCCGACAGCCCGGCGAGCCGCGGCGGCCTGCAGCAAGGCGACGTGATCCTCACCTTCAACGGCGACAATGTGCAGGACTCGCGCGATCTCACCCAGCGCGTCGGCGCCGCGCGCATCGGCGCCGCCTCGCGGATGGAGATTCTGCGCGCGGGCCAGCGGCGCACGCTCTCCATCCAACTCGCGGAGCGGCCGTCCGAGCAGGTGCTCGCCGCGCGCGACGGCGGCGGCGCCGAGGACGAGCCGGAGGCGCCCGCGAGCACCGCGCAGGCCTCGCTCGGTCTCAGCGTGCGTCCGATCACGACGGAAGATCGCGCCCGCCTCACCAGCCTGGAGCGCAATCAGCCGGGCCTCATCATCACCGCCGTCTCGCCAGAGAGCGAATTGGCCGAAAAGGGCGTGCGCGTGGGCGATGTGATCCTTCTCGCCAGCGGGCGCCCCGTTTCAAGCGCCGCCGATCTGGAAAGCGCCGTGGCGCAGGCGCGGCGTGACGGACGGCCCCTTCTCATGCAGATTGAGAGCCGGGGCGGGCGCCGCTACGTCGCCGCCGATCCGGGCCAGGGCTGATACGCGCCGGCTTCGGCGAGGCGATCGACACGAAAAGCGAGGAAGACGCATGCGCGTGCTTGTGGTCGAAGACGACGCGGACATGGCCGAGACGATCCGTTCATCGCTCGAAACCGACGATCATGTCGTTGAATGGGCGCGGGACGGCGAGGACGGCGAGAACCGCGCGCTGTCGGGCGCCTATGACGTGATCGTGCTCGATCGCATGCTGCCGAAGAAGCAGGGCGTGATGGTGATCCGCACGCTGCGCGAAAAGGGCGTGTCCACGCCCGTGCTCATGCTGTCGGCGCTGCACGACGAGGATCACCGCGTCGAAGGGCTGAACGCCGGGGCCAATGATTATCTCGGCAAGCCCTATTCCGCGCGGGAATTGCAGGCGCGCGTGCGCGCGCTGTGGCATGGGCGCGACCGCGAGAGCCCGCAGACGCGCCTCAATGTCGGCGGCCTCGACATGGATCTCCTCCAGCGCACCGTGCACCGCGACGGCAAGAAGATCGATCTGCAGCCGCGCGAGTTCCGTCTCTTGGAATATCTGATGCGCCATTCCGGCCAGACGGTGACGCGCAAGATGCTGCTCGAGAATGTCTGGGATTATCATTTCGATCCGCAGACCAACGTGATCGACGTGCATATTTCGCGTTTGCGCTCGAAGATCGACAAGGATTTCGAGGGCACGCTTTTGCACACCGTGCGCGGTTCGGGCTACCGGCTGGAGGCGTGAGCCGCGCGGCGCGCCCTCGCGAACGCGTGCTGGCGGGGCTGAATGGCGCGTCCAAGTCTTAGACCGCGCATCGAAGCGCTTTTGCGCACCACCACGTTCCGCGTCGCCATCGTGCAGGCGGGCGTGGTGCTGGCGTTCGTTGTCGCGCTTTTGGCTTATGTCTATTTCGCCACCGCCGGACAATTGACCAGGGACGCCGCCGACGCGGCCGATCAGGAATACGCGCTCCTTGAGCGCGCCTACGCCGAAGGCGGCGTGCGCCGGCTCAATCAGGAAGTGGTGGAGCGCGCGGCGCGGCAGAGCGCCTTCATCTATGTCGTCGCCAACGCCAATGGTGAGGTGACGGCGGGCGCCTTCGACAGTCTACCCGCCATTCCGGGCGAAACCTCGCAGCGGATCGATTTCACCTTCCCGCGCGATCAGGGCGCGGGCGACGCCGATAAGGACGGTGCGGGCCAGCGCACGCGCGCCGTGGGCCGCGTCGGGCGCCTTTTGGGCGGGCCGATCCTGCTCGTGGCGCGCGATCTCGGCGAAAACGCCGCCATCGCCAATCGCATCACGCGCGTGCTGCTTACGGTGGCGATCCTCGGCGTGGTGCTTTCCGTGGTCAGCGGGCTTCTGGCCAGCGGCCAAGCCGCGCGCCGCGCCGAGGCGCTCTCCAACACCGCGCGCGACGTGATGGCCGGCGATTTGACGCGCCGCGCGCCCCTGAGCGGCGGCGGCGATGAATTCGACGCGCTGGCGGAAGATTTGAACGCCATGCTCGATCGCATCGAGCGGCTCTTGCACACGACGCGCACGGCGGGCGACGCCATCGCGCACGATCTGCGCTCGCCGCTCACGCGATTTCGCCAGCGCCTTGAATCGGCGCTTGAAGCCCCGCCCGACACGGACGCGGATCGCGAGGCGCTGCGCAAGGCGGTGGAGGAGACCGATCGCATTCTCGATATGTTCCAAGCGATCTTGAAGCTCTCGCGGGTCGAGGCCGCGTCGGATTGGCGCTTTGAATCGTTCGATTTGGCGCAGACCTTGCGCGAACTCGTCGATTTCTACGAGCCGGCGGCGGAAGAGGCCGGCCTATCGTTCCACGCTGAAATCCCCACAAAGCTCGACATGCGCGGCGATCCGGGGCTGGTTGCTCACGCCGTGTCGAACCTGATCGAGAACGCGCTGAAATACACGCCCGCCGGCGGCCGCGTCGCTGTGCGCGCGCGCGCGGGCGGCGATGTGCTGCGCGTGTCGGTGCTCGACGATGGACCCGGCGTGCCATTCGAGGATCGCGAGCGTGTGACGGAGCGCTTCGTGCGCCTTGAATCGGCGCGCAGCACGCAGGGCGTGGGGCTCGGCCTCAGCCTCGTTTCGGCGGTGGCGCGCTTGCACAAGGGCCGCCTTGAATTGGGCGACGGGCTCGGCATCGGCGAAGCGCCCGGTCTCGCCGCCACGCTTGTCGTGTCGCGCAGCGATGTGCGCGTGCGCGCCGATGGCTGACCCGTTGACCATCGGCCCGGCGCTCGCGCCGAGCGAAGGACGCGGCGGACCATGGGGGCGCGCGATCGTCGCCGCCGAAGCGCACGCGCCCTATCTGCGCCGCTTGATGGCGCGCCGTCCCGATCTGATGGACGGCGCCGACGCGACCGATTGGCCCGAGCGCATGATGGCCGCCGCGATGGAGCAAGCGCAGGCGCTTGCGCGCGACGACCACGATCTGGAGGCGGGCATGATCGCGCTGCGCCGCGCGAAGGACGGAGCGCATCTGGCGCTCGCCATGCTCGATCTCAGTCGCGCAGCGCCCCTTCATGCGATCACGGCCGCGCTCAGCGCCTTCGCGGACGCCGCCGCCGAAGCGAGCCTTGCGCTCGCCGCGCGCACGCTTATCGCCCGCGGGGATCTTCGCGCGGACGCGTTCGAGGACGGCGCGCTCAAGGGCGTGACGCTGATCGCCATGGGCAAGATGGGCGCGCACGAGCTCAATTATTCGAGCGATATCGACGTGTCCTGCTTCTACGATCCGGCCGAATTGCGCGTCGGAGAGCGGCGCGAAGCCGGCGTGGTCGCGGTCCGGCTCATCGCGCCCTTCGTGCGCGCGCTCGAAGAAAAGACCGCCGACGGCTATGTCTTTCGCACTGATCTGCGCTTGCGCCCCGATCCTGGCGCCACGCCCGCCGCCGTTTCGATCCGCTCTGCGGAGAATTATTACCAGCACCTGGGTCAGAATTGGGAGCGCGCGGCCTTCATCAAGGCGCGCGTGGCGGGCGGAGACCGCGCGCTGGGCGAGGACTTCTTGCGCAGCCTTGTTCCATTCGTATGGCGCAAGCATCTCGACTACGCGGCCGTCGCCGATGTGGAATCGATCAAGCGGCAAATCCTCACCACCCATGGCGGCGCCGCGCTCGATACGCCGATCTTTGATGTGAAGCTCGGGCGCGGGGGCATTCGCGACATCGAATTGTTCGTGCAGACGCAGCAATTGATCCTCGGCGGGCGCAATCCGCGCTTGCGCGCGCGCGGCACGGTGGCGGCGCTCGAGGCGCTCTGCGAGGCTAAGGCGATCGGCGCCGAGACGCGCGACGCGCTGATCGAGGCCTATTGCTTCTACCGCGACGTGGAGCATCGCGTGCAGATGATGGAGGACGCGCACGCGCACGACGTGCCCGCCGATCCGCAAGCGCGCACGCGTCTGGCCGCGCTCTGCGGCTTTTCCGAATTGGGCGTCTTTGAGGACGCATTGCTGCGACGTCGGCGTATCGTCTCCGAAATCGACCGCGGTCTGTTCGGCCGCGGCGAGAGCCTCGCCGATCCCTTGGGCGCGCTTTCCTTCACGGGCGTTGAGGACAATCCCGAAACGCTGAAAACGCTCGCCTCGCTCGGCTTCGCGCAGCCCGCCACCGTGAGCCAGACGATCCGCGGTTGGCATCATGGCCGCATCCGCGCGATGCGCGCGGAACGCGCGCGCGAGCTTTTGACGGCGCTGACGCCGAAACTTCTGCGCGCGCTCGCGCAAAGCGGCGAGCCGGACATCGCGTTCGCGCGCTTCTCCGCGTTCTTCGCCGGGCTGAACGCGGGCGTGCAGGTGTTGTCTCTGCTGGCGGCCGAGCCGCGCCTGCTCAACCAACTCGCCAGCGCGTTCGGCCTTGCGCCGCAACTGGCCGAAGCGCTCGCGCGTCGGCCCGCGCTGATCGATTCCATGATCGAGCCGCGCTTTTCAGAGCCGATCGACACGGACGCGCCCGGCGCGCGCGCGGCCGAACTCGCCGAGCGCATCGGCGCCGCTGGCGGCTTTGAAGGCGCCTTGAACGCGGCGCGGCGCTTTCATCGCGACGAGGCGTTTCGCATCGGCATGCAAGTGCTCGATGGCAAGGCCGATGCGCGCGCCGCGGGCGCGGCCTATGCCGACCTCGCCGAAGCGTGCGTCTCGCGGCTTGCGGATGCCGCGCAGGAAGAGATGGAGCGCCGCTTCGGGGCCGCGCCCGGCGCCTATTGCGTGCTGGCGCTCGGCAAATTCGGCGGGCGTGAATTGAGCCAAGGCTCCGATCTCGATCTGATGATCGTCTATGACGCGCCGGCCGAAGCAGTGAACGAGAGTGGCCTCAGCGCCGCCGATTTCTACACCCGCTTCACGCAGCGCCTCGTCGCGGCCTTGTCGGCGCCGACGGAGGAGGGGCTTCTCTATGAGGTCGACATGCAATTGCGTCCGTCCGGTTCTTCGGGCCCGGTGGCGGTGCGCTTAAGCGCGTTCGCGCGCTATTATGGCGAAGACGCATGGACGTGGGAGCTCTTGGCGCTCACGCGCGCACGCCCGGTGGCGGGGGATGCAGCGCTCCGCGCCCGCGTGGCGGACATCGCCGGATCGACGTTGTCCCGCGCGCGCGACGGCGCGACGGTGCTCAAGGATGTGCGCGCCATGCGCGCGCTGATGGAAAAGGAGCGTCCAAGCGCGGGCGTTTGGGATTTGAAGCTCGATCGCGGCGGTTTCGTCGATATCGAATTCATCGTGCAGACGCTGCAGATCTTGGCGCTCCGCGCCGATGCGCTCGCCGCCAATACGGGCGCCGCGCTCGACCGCCTGGAGGCGGCGGGCCTGCTTAACCAAACCCATGCCGCGGCGCTGCGGAGCGCCTGGACGCTGCTTGGCGCCTTGCAGCAGCTCCTGCGCATCAGCGCGCCAGACGGCTTCGACCCCGCGCGCGCCTCGCAAAGCCTGAAAGGTCGCGTCGCCGCCGCCCTGGGCGTTCCCGATTTCGCCGCCGCCGAAGCCGCCCTTGTCCGCGCCAAGGCCGAGGCGGGCGCTGTCTATCGCGCGCTGATCGGCCTTGACGACGACGGAGCGGGCGCGGCCGCGCGTTAAAGCTCACATATCGCACACGGGAGCCATCTCATGTCCTTTCGATCGGCCTTTATCGCCGCCGCGTTTTTTCTCTCGGGCGCCGCCCCGGCCTTCGCCGATAGCGGCGACCTTGGCCGCCTCATGCGCGCGGACGCCAACAATGACGGCGCCATCACGCGCGCGGAGGCCAACGAGGCGCGCGCCGCCATGTTCAACCGGCTCGATCAGAACGGCGATGGATCGATCAGCGCGGAAGAGCGCCAGCGTCTCTCCCGTTTCGCTGGGCGGGCGGTCGAGCGTCTGGCCGAGGCCGATTCCAACAATGACGGCGCGATCAGCCGCGCGGAATTCCTGGGTCAGCCTTACGCCCTCTTCGAGCGCTACGATGCGAACCGAAATGACGTGCTGGAGCAGAGCGAGCTGGCCGCTGCGCGCGCGCAAGCCGCGCGGTAGGGCGGCGCGCGCCGATGCTCGATCCGGACGAGGATTTCGTCCGACGCGCCGGCGCGGGCGAAGCGCGGGCGGCCGAACATCTCGTGCGCCGGCATTTGCCGCGTATCCTCGCCATCGCGCGGCGCATGTTGGCGGACGCGGCGGAGGCGGAGGACGTGGCGCAGGAGGTGTTCCTGCGCGTCTGGCGTCACGCCGCCGATTGGCGGCCCGGCCAGGCGAAATTCGAAACCTGGATGCACCGCGTGACGCTCAATCTTTGCTATGACCGCTTGCGCCGCAGACGCGAAATCGCCGATCCGGACGCCGGCGCCGCCGAGATCGATCCCGCGCCCCGCGCCGATCTCGTGCGCGAAAGCGCCGATCGCGCCGCCGCCGTGCGCGCCGCGATCGCCGCTTTGCCCGAGCGTCAGCGCGCCGCGATCGTGCTGTGCCATTTCGAGGACGTCTCGAATATCGCCGCGGCGGAAGCGCTGGGCGTGAGCGTGGACGCGCTTGAATCCTTGTTGGCGCGCGGTCGCCGCGCCTTGAGAGCCGCCCTTGTCGAGGAGGCGCACGGATAATCATGGACGAAGCTCGTTTTCGCGCGATCTTGGACGCGTATGGCGCCGACCCCGCGCATTGGCCTGAAGCGGAGCGCGCCGACGCGCTTAATCTCGCCGCCTCGTATCCCGAACTCCTGGTGCGCGCGCGCGCCTTGGATGATGCGCTCGTCTTGGACAAGGAGGGCGCGCGCGCGGATGCTGCGCTGGCGCGGCGCATCCTCAACACCGCGCCCACGCGCGCGCCGCGTGTCGCGGCTGCGCGAATAGTGGGGCCGGGGCTCGCCTTGGCGGCGTGCGCGCTGCTCGGCCTCGCGCTCGGCTATGGCGCCGGTCTCTCCGCGCCGGATCGCGATGTGGTCGATCTCGTGCTCGCAATGTCGTTCTTGGAGGGCGATGTGTGATGGAAGAAGCCCGCTTCCCCTGGCGCACGGCGCTGTTCGTCTCGCTGGCGATCAATCTCCTCCTGGTCGGTTTGGCCGTCGGCGCGTTCGCCGCTGGGGCGCGCCTTGAGCGCACGCCCGCCGCGCAGGCGCTCCAGCCTTTCTCGCCGCGCGGCTTCTATTTCGCCCTGCCGGGCGATGTGCGCGCGGCGATGCGCGACGATCTGATCGCGGCCTGGCGCCAGAGCGATGACGAACGGCGCGCGGTGCGGGAGGCGCGCATTGCCCTGGCCGAAGCCGCGCGCGATCCGGCGGCGGGGGCGGAGGATGTGCGCGCGGCGTTCGCGCGCATGCGCGCGGCGGACACGGCGTTGCAGACCCAGTTTCACGACGCCGTCGCCGCAGCGCTCGCGGACCTCACGCCGCAGCAGCGCGCCGAGGCGGTGGACGCGCTCACGAAGGCGCGCCTGCGTCGGGGCGAGCGCGCCGGCGGGCCTTTCGACGAGAAATGATTATTCGGCCGCGATGTCGGTCGCGCCGTCATCGTCCTCGCGGCGCGCCGCGCGAGCCGCGTCGAACTTGAGCGGCAGATAAAGGCTCACGATCGTGCCTTCGCCGACCTTGCTTTTGATGTGCATGTCCCCGCCATGCATTTCCACCAGCGTTTTCGTCAAGGCGAGGCCCAGGCCCGTGCCCTGATGATTGCGCGAAAGTTCAGTCTCGACCTGTTTGAACGGGGTGGCGAGGTCTTTCATGTGCTCGGGCGGGATGCCGCAGCCCGTATCGGCCACGCGGATGACGATGCCGCGATCGGTAGGCCGCGCCTGCACCACGATCATGCCCTTGTCGGTGAATTTCACCGCGTTCGAGAGCAGATTGGACACCATCTGCTTCAGCGCGCGCGCATCGGCCTCGATATCCGGCAAATTCTCCGCATCGATCATGATCGGAATGTTCTTGTTGTCGGCGCCAGGTTTGTTCATGCGCACGGCGGACTCGATCAGGTCGAGAACCTGCAGCGGGTGCGGCGTTAGCGTGAATTTGCCGGCCTCGATCTTGGCCATGTCGAGGATGTCATTGATCAACAGAAGGAGGTGATTGCCGCTCTCCCAGATGTCGTGCGCGTAGCCCTTATATTGCTCGGTGCCGATCGGGCCGAGCAATTCCTTGTCCATGATCTCCGAGAAGCCGATGATGGCGTTGAGCGGCGTGCGCAATTCGTGGCTCATATTGGCCAGGAACGCGCTCTTGGCGCGGCTTGCGTCTTCCGCCTTCTTGCGTTCCTGCTCGGCTTCCTCGGCCAGCGCCTTGATCTCGTATTCCTGCAGCTCGGCGCGCTTCAGCGCGGCCGTCAGGCGCTGTTCGTTGCGGGCGATCTGCTCTTCCTTCTTCTTCACCTCGGTGATGTTCACGCCAACAGTGACGAGCCCGCCGTCCGGCGTGCGGCGCTCCACGATCTGCCACCATTCGCCATTCACCAATTCGATGGTGCGGGCGTCGGTTTCGCTGGCGTTCACGGTCTCGCGCCGGATGCGCTGCGCGGCCGCGGCCGCGATGGCGGCGTAGGAAGCGCGCGGGCGCAAGAGGTCGGGGCCAAGCCCGAACACTTGCGCGTAGGTCTGGTTCCACATCGTCAGACGGCGCCGTGCGTCCCACAGCGCGAAGGGTCCCGTATAGGCGTCGATCGCCGCGCGCAAGGCGCGCTCCAGGCGCGAGACTTGCGCGGCCGCCTCGTGGCGCGAGGTGGCGTCGAGCACGGTGCCGACAAGACGCTGCTGGCCGTGATCGTTCTCGATCAGCGTGCCGCGCAATTCGATCCACGCGATGCTGGCGCCCGCGCCGGTGCGGAAGCGCGCGTCGAGAAAGCCGCTCTGGCGCGCGCGGCGGAATTCCTCCTCCAGGCCGAAGCGGTCGTCGGTGGTGGCCATGCCGCACAGCTTGGTCAGGTGCAGCGTGTCGGCGGGCGCGCCCAAGAGGCGCACCGCCTGCTCGGACAATTGAATTTGATCGGTGTCGATGCGCCACTCGAAAACGCCCGCATTGGCGCCGTCCGCGGCGATGCGGAAATTGGCTTCGGCGCGATGGGCGTCCGCCTCGGCGAGCTCGGCGCGCTTGTGGTTCTGGTGAAGCAGCAGGAACAACACCGCCACCGCCGCGAAGGGCGCGGCGGCGAGCAGCGCGAATTCGGCGATGGCGCGCAAGATTTGTTCGATGAGATCGGGCGCGGCCGCCGCCGTGTAGATGCGCAGGCCGCTTGTCAGCACGGGCGCTGAGCCCACCGCCCATACCTTGCCGAAGGAATCCGTGATCGTGGCGCCGCCGCGCGCCGCATCGCCCGGCGTCGCCGCGCTCATCATCGCCTGCTGCACGCGCAAACCCGCATCGTGGAGCGATTGCGAGGCGAACAGCACCGCGCCTGAGTCCGAGGCGACGAGCACGCGCGCGCCGGCGTTCAATTCCGGCAGCAGGGCCTCGGTGTTCAGGATCGAAACGATGCGCGTGTCGCCGACGCGGCGCACCAGCGCGGGCGCGCTTTCAAGTCCGCCCATGTCGGGCGCGCCCGCCCATGTGGTCTCGCCGCCCGCCGCGCGCAACGCGGCCTGGACGAAGGGCGCGAGCGCGGGCTCGGTGATGGCGACGATCGCACCGTTCGCCGTCGCCACCGCCGCGCCGCGCACAGGGCGCGCATGCGCCGCAGCGCGCGCCACCGCCTGCGGATTGGACTCGATGAGCCCGCTCGTCCGGCCAAGCTCCGCCGCGCCGGCCGCCGCACTCCAGGCAAGCGCGATATTGGCGCTCGCGCGTTCGCCCAGCAGCGCCGCCGCGACCGATTGAGTCTCCAGCGCATCCAGCGCCTGGGCCCGTCGGCGCGCGTCGATCTGCAAGACGATGGCGAGCAGGAAGGCGGCGAGAAAAATCCAGACGAGCACCAGCGTCGAGCGCTGGCTGTCGCTCGCGGCGCGCCCCTCCGGCGCGCTTGTCGGGGATCGGTCCTTCAGTTCTCCCCGCACGGATGGTCCTCGCGGCGCCTGAACATGATGAGACGAAGCCTCTGGCGAGGCTTCAAACCGATCGCGCAACGATCGCGCGCGCCGTGCGCGAAACACTCGGTCGCCGCGTGGGCGTCCAAAAACTTAATTGCATATCCATCGCCAGCCCCAACCATGTCTCTTTGCGCATTCCTCGTCCGCTTCGGTGCGTCAGCCCCGCCCAGGACGCGCACGCCTCACACCATGCCAATGGCCGACGCGCTCCGGAGCAAGCGTCCGGAATCGACGAAGAAAGGTAATCGTAAAGAAACTCTAAACCATCTGTCGAGCGTGTGCGGCGCTGTCCCAAGACATGGCGCCGCACGACGATCACGCCAGCGTGCGCTCGATCATTTCCCGCGCATTCTTGGAGAGGCTGGGGATATCCAAGAGCGCGCGCAATTCGCGCTCCGCATGGCCGCGTCGTTCGGCGTCGAACCGGCGCCAGCTTTCGAAGGCGGTGAGCATGCGCGAGCTCAAGGCGGGATTGAGCGGGTCGACGTCGCGGATGATTTTTCCAAGGAATTGATAGCCCGAGCCGTCCTTGGCGTGGAAGGCGCGTAGATTTCGCGACGCGAACGCCATCGCCAGCGCCCGAACGCGATTGGGATTGCGCAATTCGAAATCCGCATGGCGGCGCAGCGCCTCCGCCCGCGCCAACGCATCGGGGCGGGGGGCCGCGCTCTGGGCGATGAACCACTTATCCACAACAAGCGGCGTCTCGCGCCAGCGGGCGTAAAACTTATCCAAAGCCGCATCGAAGCTGGCCGCGCCCGAAGCGCCCAGCGCCTCAAGCGCGGCGATGGATTCGGTCATGTTCGCGGCGCGGTCGAAGGCGGCGGAGAGCACGGTCTCAGCTTCCGGGCCGAGCGCGGCGAGCAAGTCGAACGCGGCGGTCTTGAGCGCGCGCCGCCCGGCGGCGTCCGCGCTCGGCGAAAAGGGGGTTTCGCTGGGCGCCGAGGCGATCGCCTCCAGCCGCGCGCGCGATTTCAGCGCGATCGCGCGCCGTACCCGCACCCGCGCTTCATAGAGCCGATCGGGATCGGGCTGCGGCGCGAGTTGGATGAGGTCGGCCAAGTCCGGCATGCGCAGGGCGAGCGCGGCGAAGGCGGGGTCTTCCTGCGCGCGGTCAAGCTCGCGGGCGAGGGCGGCCGCCAGCGCTTCCTCGCCGACGCCGGGCTGGCCGGCGGCGAGCGCGAGAATGAGATCGCGCGCGATCGCTTGCCCGGCCTCCCAGCGCGTGAACGGATCTGGATCGTGCGCCATCTGCGCGAGGCGATCCTCCACGCCTTGATGCGCGTTCAAGATCACCGGCGCGGAGAAGCCGCGCAGCACGGACGGGATCGGCGGGCGCGCCACGCCCTCGAAGCGGAACGTGGCGCTTTCGCCCTCCAGCACGAGGCGATGCTCCTCGCGCGCGGCCGGCTGCCCCGGCAGACGCGCCGCGAGCAGGGCGCCGTCCTTGGAGATGAAGCCGACGCGCAGCGTGATCGGCAGCGGGCGCTTATTCGGCTGGCCGGGCGTCGGCGGCGTTTTCTGCGTGACGCGCATTTCATAGGTGCGCGTTCCGGCATCGTAGGCGCCTTGAACCTCCAGATGGGGCGTGCCGGCCTGCTCGTACCATTGCGCGAAAACGCTCAGATCCTTTCCGCTCGCTTCCGCGAAGCAGGAGATGAAATCCTCCACCGTCGCGGCCGTGCCGTCGCAGCGGTCGAAATAGAGCTGCATGCCGCGCGCGAAGGCGTCCTCGCCGACATAGGCCTTCAGCATGCGGATCACTTCCGCGCCCTTTTCATAGACGGTCGCGGTGTAGAAATTGTCGATCTTCACATAGGCGTTCGGCCGTACGGGATGGGCGAGCGGGCCGCCATCCTCGGCGAATTGGCGCCCGCGCAGACGCTTGACGTCCTTGATGCGCTGCACCGGGCGTGAGCGCTGATCGGCGGAGAATTCCTGATCGCGAAACACGGTCAGCCCCTCCTTGAGGCAGAGCTGAAACCAGTCGCGGCAGGTGATGCGGTCGCCAGTCCAATTATGGAAATATTCATGCGCGACGACGCTTTCGATGCCTTCGTAATCGAGGTCCGTCGCGGTCTCGGGATCGGCCAGCACATAGGCCGCGTTGAAGATGTTGAGCCCCTTATTCTCCATCGCGCCGAAATTGAAATCGCGCACCGCCACGATGTTGAACACGTCGAGATCGTATTCGCGGCCGAACACGTCCTCGTCCCATTTCATGGAGCGCTTGAGCGCATCCATGGCGTAGCTCGCCCGCCGGGCCTCGCCGGGATCGACATGGATTTGCAAGCGCACCTCGCGGCCAGATTTGGTGGTGAAGCGATCCTCGATGCTGTCGAAGGCGCCGGCCACCAGCGCGAACAGGTAAGAGGGCTTCGGATGAGGATCGTCCCACACCGCGTAATGACGCCCGCCCTCCAAATCGCCGGCCTCGATCGGATTGCCGTTCGCCAGCAAGGTGGGGCAGGCGCTCTTGTCCGCTGTCATGCGTACGCGGTAGCGCGCCAGGACGTCCGGCCGATCCAGGAAATAGGTGATGGTGCGGAAGCCCTCGGGCTCGCATTGCGTGCAAAATCGACCGCCTGACTGGTAAAGCCCCTCAAGCTGCGTGTTGTCCGCCGGCGCGATCTTCGTCTCCACGTCCAGCGTGAACGCGGCGGGCGGGGCGTGGATCGTGAGGCCTTCCTCGTCCAGCGCGTACGCGCTCGGATCGAGGGGCGCGCCGTCTATCGCGATGGAGACCAGATTGAGCCGCACGCCGTCGAGCCGGAGCGGAACGGGGCCGGAGGCGACGCGGCGCACCTTGGAGCGGGCGCGCACGATCGTGTCCCTTGGCGCGAGATCGAAATCGAGCGCGATCTCGTCGATCCGATAGTCCGGCGGGCGATAATCGGCGAGGCGGATTTGAACGCTATCGGCGTCGCGCATGGGCGGGCTCCAAGAGGCGGTTCACCTGCTTGGAGGCGCGCGCGGGCAAAATCAATCGCGCAGGCTGCGATCCTATTCCGCCGCGATGGAGGGCGGCGCCATTGAGCCCGGCGGGCGATAGACCGCCGCAAGAACGAGCTCGGCCTGTTGCGCCAATTCGGCCATTTGCGGCGCCGTTTCGTGCGGCTGGTCCTTGGCGAATTCGATCAGCTCGCGCGCGATCCGCACGAGGCGAACGCAATTGGCGATCATGCGCGCCTGCAATTCGATGCGCTCCGGATTGCGCTCATATTCGGCCATCGGCACGCGCCAGCCGCCCCAATCGCGCTCGTCCGTGACGACCACCGGGAAAGTGCCGGGGAAGGGGCCTTCGCTCTGCATGGGGCGCATACGGTTTTGCGCGCGCATGATGCGCCAGACCTCGGTCTCGATCAGGTCCGGCGCCTCGGCGGAGGTCTCTTCCGGCGTGAGTTCATGGGCCTGGAATTCGCGCCCGAGGCCCACGTCGTATTGGACGCGCAGGGGCTCCTCCACGCCTTTAACCCATTGCGGCAGAACATGTTCGACATTCGCCCAGGTTCCCACCGGCTTCACATAGACCCTTTGGCCCTTGTGGAACGCCGCTTTGGCCATGGTCCTGCTCCTTCACCCTAGCCCTCCACCCTTAAGCGCGCCCCCTTGCGAAGACGTGAACAAATGACGCTGCCGCCATGACCCAGCGGCGCCCTTTTCCTGGCTGACGCGCGCGTTAAGGTGCCGAAAAAGTGGGAGGCCCCCGGCTCATGAATTTCGACTTTTCCGACGATCAGAAAATGCTGAAGGACGAGGCGCGGAAATTCCTCGCCGCCCGGTCCGACATCAAAGCCGTCCGCGCGATCCTCAATGACGAGTCCAAGACGTTCGACGCGGCGCTCTGGAAGGGCGTGGCCGAGATGGGCTGGCTTGGCGCGGCGATCCCGGAAGCCTATGGCGGCCTTGGACTCGGCAAGCTCGAATTGTGCGTGCTGGCCGAGGAAATGGGCCGCGCGATCGCGCCGATCCCGTTCTCCTCCACCGTCTATTTCTTCGCCGAGGCGGTGCTGGCCAACGGTTCGGAAGCGCAAAAGACCGCCGTGCTGCCGAAGGTGGCGGCCGGAGAGGTGATCGGCGCATTCGCGATCGGCGAGGGCCCCGGCGCGCCCACGCCTGCCGCGATCCAAGCCAGCTTCGACGGCGCGACCTTGAGCGGCGTTAAGATTCCGGTGACGGACGGCGAGATCGCCACGCACGCCGTGGTGCTCGCGCGCGAGGGGCAGGGCCTTTCACTGGTGCTGGTCGATCTCGGACAGGCCGGCGTCACGCGCGAGACGCTGAAGACGCTCGATCCCACGCGCGGCCACGCCAAGCTCAGCTTCGACAAGGCCAAGGCCGAGCGCCTCGGCAAGGCGGGCGAAGGCTGGGCGCAGGCCGAGGCCGTGCTCGACCGCGCCGCCGTGCTGATCGCGTTCGAGCAGATCGGCGGCGCGCAAGCCTGCCTCGACATGGCGCTCGATTACGCCAAGAACCGCTACGCCTTCTCGCGCCAGATCGGTTCGTTCCAGGCCATCAAGCATAAGCTCGCCGACATGTACGTCGCGATCGAGGTGGCGCGCTCGAACAGTCTCTATGGCGCCTGGGCGATCTCCACCGACGCCGCCGAATTGCCGCTCGCGGCGGCGGCGGCCCGCGTGGCCGCCTCCAACGCTTATTATTACGCGGCCAAGGAAAACATTCAGACCCATGGCGGCATGGGCTTCACCTGGGAGGTGGACTGCCACCTCTTCTATCGCCGCGCCAAATTGCTCTCGGTCCAAGCCGGCGCGCCGGCCGTATGGAAAGAGAAGCTCGTCCGTCGTCTCGAACTCAAGAACGCAGCGTAAGGAGATTCACGCACCATGGATTTCAACGATACGCCCGAGGAAGCCAAGTTCCGCGCCGAGGTCCGCGCCTGGCTCGAAAAGACGCTGAAGAAGCCCGAAGGCGCCAATGTCGTGCGCCTTGAAGACGCCGACGGCTTGAAGCTCGCCAAGGCCTATCAGGCCAAGAAGGCCGAGGCCGGCTATGTCGGCCTCACCTGGAAGAAAGAGCATGGGGGGCGCGAATTGCCGCCGATCTATTCGGTCATCTTCAATCAGGAAGAAGCCAAGTTCGCCGCGCCCGGCGGTCCGTTCGCGATCGGCCTTGGCATGTGCATCCCCACGATGATCGCGTTCGCTTCGGAAGAGCAGAAACAGCGTTATGTGGGCCCCGCGCTGCGCGGCGAAGAAATCTGGTGCCAGCTCTTTTCCGAGCCCTCGGCCGGTTCCGACGTCGCGGGCCTCAAGACGCGCGCGGTGAAGGACGGCGATGATTGGATCATCAACGGCCAAAAAGTGTGGACCTCCGGCGCCCATTATTCCGATTATGGCATCCTCCTGGTGCGCACGAATCCGGAAAAGGAGAAGCACAAGGGCCTCACCATGTTCTTCTTGAGCATGAAGACGCCGGGCGTGGAGGTGCGCCCGATCCACCAGATGTCCGGCGGCTCCAATTTCAACGAGGTCTATTTCAAGGATGTCCGCATTCCCGACAGCCAGCGTCTTGGCGAGGTCGGCAATGGCTGGAACGTCTCGCTCGTAACGCTGATGAATGAGCGTCTCGCCGTGGGCGGCTCATCGGGCCCCGATTATTCTGAAATTCTCGAACTCGCGCGCAGCACGCCCGCGCCCAGCGGCAAGGGCTCGCTCCTGCAGGATCAGGCGTTCCGTGAGCGTCTGGCGGAATGGTATGTCAGCGCCGAGGGCTATACGCTCGGCAAATACCGCACGATGACGGCGCTTTCGAAGGGGCAGACGCCTGGCCCCGAATCCTCGATCGGCAAAATCCTGAACGCCAATCGTCTCCAGGACATTTGTAACGCCGCCATCGAGGCCGAGGATCATTTCGGCATCATCAATGACGGCAAGGCCGCGCCGATGCAGGCGATCTTCCAGAATTCCTATATGTGGGCGCCAGGCCTGCGCATCGCCGGCGGCACGGACGAAATCCTACGCAACATCATCGCCGAGCGGGTGCTCGGTCTGCCGCAGGATGTCCGCGTCGATAAGGGCGTTCCCTACAAGGATCTGCCCAGCGGCCGATAGGCGGCGCGCACATCACACACACACTCAAGCGCCGCGCGTTCTGCGCGGCGCTTTTGCTTTGTGCGGTCGATGCCTTACGGCGTGGTCGGATTCCCGTCATTCAGGTCGCGCTGCACGTCCGTCGCGCCTTCCTGGACGGCTTCGCCCGCGCCCTGAATGTCCTGACCCGCGCCGCGAACCGTGTTGCACGCCGTCAGGCCGGTCACCCCGATCAAAGCGAACGCCACGGCGAGGGGAACCGCCTTCACATTGAGACGCTTCATCTAGTCTCTCCTGCGTTGTGGTAGAGGAGCCTCATCCTCACTCACGCCCTCAACGCCAGGAGACGGCGCCGGTTCCTATCGTCCCGCCTGGGTTTCAACCGAGCGCAACACGCGCAGGAGGTTGCCGCTCCAAATCTTCTCGATGTCCTCGGCGCCATAGCCGGCTGCGATCAGCCGCTCAGTGATGCGCGGCAGGTCCGAGACATCCTCCATGCCGGCGACGCCCCCGCCGCCGTCCCAATCGGCGCCGATGCCGACATGATCGGGCCCCACCACGGCCAGCGCGTGCAGCAGATGGCGCATGAAATCCTCGAAATCGGCGAGCGAGGGCGGATGGCGCGCATCGATTTCGCGCCGCGCCGCGAGAAAGGCCGCGAGCCGCTCCGCGCTCAATTGCGATTCCGGCCCATATTCGGTGCGCAGCGCTTGCAGCGCCGCGCGCCGTTCCGGCGTCGGCGGCAGCTCGCGGAGATAAGCGCCGAGCGAATTGATGTGAATGACGCCGCCCTTCGCCGCGAGAGCGCGCAGACGCCCATCGTCGATATTGCGCGGGTGCGCATGCACCGCGCTTGGCCCGCTGTGCGAGAGCACGATGGGCGCGGCCGAAAGCGCGAGCATGTCGTCGAAGGCGGCGTCAGAGGCGTGCGAGGCGTCGAGGATCATGCCCAGCCTGTTGGCCTCGCGCACGAGCTGTTCGCCCAGCGGCGAAAGCCCATTCCATTCCGGCCCATTCGGATCGGTGGCGGAATCGGCGAAATCATTATTGCTGGAATGAACGGGCCCAACCATGCGCACGCCGAGCGCATGGAAGTCCGCGATCCGGGAAAGATCGCCGCTGAGCGGGTATGAATTCTCGATGCTCATATAGACGATGCGTTTGCCGGTCGCGGCGATCGCGGCGGCGTCGTCCGCCCGAAGCGCCAGCGCGAAATGATGCGGCTGCGCATCGACCATCGCGCGAATGATCCTGCCCCGTTCGAGTGCGGCTTCAAGCGCGCGCGCATTGCCCTCCGCCGTGCGCGGCCCCTGCGGCGTGTAGATCACCCAAAATCCGCCATCGAGCCCGCCTTCGATCATGCGCGGCAGATCGACTTGCGAGAAATCGCGGCCGGCTTCGTGGCGCTCCTCGATGCGCCAGCCCGGACGCACCATCACCGCCGGCGTGTCGAGATGGGTGTCGAGCGTGAGGATCGATTCATGCAGCGCGCGTGGATCGGGCGCGGAGGCGCACGCGCAAAGCGCGGCGCACAGGAGGGCCAGGAGAGCGTGTCGGGTCATGGAGCAATCCTTATGAAGGCGCGGCGGGCGCTGTGTCGGTTTCGTCATCGCTTGACGGAGGATCGATGCGCGGCAAGCGCACGCTGACGATGGCGCCGCCGCCGGGCGCCAAGGCGGCCTGCACGTCCGCGCGCAGGATCGCCGCCATCTCGCGCACGATGAAGAGGCCGAGTCCGGTGGCGTCGCGCGGCGCGGGACGCGCCGCGAACAAGCGATCGAGCGCGTCTTGCGTGGTGTCATGGCCGCTGTCGCGCACGTCGATCCGCGCCAGCGCGCCTTCGGACACGCAGGCCACATGCACCGGCCCGCCATGCGAGACCTTCACGGCATTGGAGAGCAGATTACGGATCACCGCTTCAAGCAATTGCGGATCGGTGTTCAGCCAGAGCGGGCACGGCTCGGCCACCACGGAATTGCCGCGCGCGGCGGCGATTTCATTGGCCTCCGATACGAGCTGATCGAGCAGGGGCGCCAGCGGGAAAGGCCGCGCCTGCGCGCGCACCACGCCCGCTTCAAGGCGCGCCACATCGAGCAGCGAAGCGAAAAGCCGGCGCAGCGCCGCCGCCGCGCGTTCGATTTTCTCGACGATCTCGGTCGCCTCGCCATCCGGAACGCGCCGCTTCAGCGCCGAAAGCAGAAGCGCCATGGCGTGCAGCGGTTGGCGCACGTCATGGCTGGCGGCGGCCAGCATGAGGGATTTGATGGCCGCGTCGTCTTCGGCGCGCGCGCGCGCTTGTGCGGATGCAGCGGCTCCGCGCAGTGCGGCGCGCCTGTCGGCGAGCACGGATGCGAGCGAGAAGAGGATGAACGCGGCCGCAAGCGGCGCGATCGCCCATACGATGGCGTCGCCGCGCGTATCGACACTGTCGCCCGCCGCTTCGGCCGTGGCGGCGGCGGCGTTCGCCGCGTTCACGAAGGCGCGCGCGGCGGCGAGGCGATCACTTTCGGGCGACGCGGCGGCCGCTATCAGCGCTTCCGCTGGCGCGCGCAAACTCGGATCGCCGACGATGAGCGGCGCGATACGCGCACGCAGCAAATTCGCATCCGCGTCTACGCCAGCCGCATCGACGCCGATCAACGCGGCCGAAAAGGCGCGCTCATAGGCGGCGTCAGCGGCGCGTTCGGCGTCGTTGGCGAGATCGAGCCGCCACAGCAAAGTGGCGCCGAGCGCGAGCGATGTGACGAAGGCGAGCGCCAGCGCCGTCCACGAACGTGGCGAGATCGAGCGCATGCCGGTGCGGACAAGAAGGTTCAGCATGGCTCGGCCTCAAGATGGGCCGAACAGCGCCGCATATGTCTCGCGCAGCAGGTTTTTCTGCACCTTGCCCATGGCGTTGCGCGGCAGCTCCGAAACGAACAGCACGCGCTTTGGCGCCTTGAACGCGGCAAGGTGCGCGCG
>CAZLWK010000012.1:20416-95695 GCA_964563395.1 uncultured Caulobacteraceae bacterium | reverse complement strand
CCCTCGGAAAGGCTTGAAACGATTTAGGTGCGGTGCATATAAAGCGAACGTTCGTTCTTTAAATGTTAATTCAAGGATAGGCGTCAAGGGCGGATGCGCGGGCGGCCCTCAGAAAGGCGCCCAGGCGGCGCGGATGGCGCGAGGCGGAGGCGGGATGGTGCAGGCCACGACCAGGGCGAGACGCGGCGTTTCGCTCCGGGCGCTTGGCGCGGCGCTGGCGCTCGGCGCGGCGGCCGCGTCTTGCAGCACCATGCCGGACCGTCGGCCCGAAGCGGGCGATCTGCCCTCGGCTTGGCGCGACGCGCCGGCGGGGGCGGAGACGGGCGGCCTCATTAATTGGTGGGCCGGCTTCGACGATCCCACGCTCAATGAATTGATCGCGGAGGGTTTGTCGGCCGGGCCGACGATCCAACTCGCCCGCGAGCGCGTGCGCGAGGCGCGCGCCCTCTCGCGCACGCAGGTCACCCGCTACCTTCCCCAGCTCACAGCCACCGGGGCCGGCCAATACACGCGCGCCGTGGAAGGGCCCGAACTGACCAATGTCGCCGGCGGCGCCGACACCGAGCAATGGATCGCCAGCGCCGGCGGGGCGGTGTCGTGGGAGGTGCCGCTGTTCGCCGAGGCGGAGGCCGCCGCCCGAGGCGCGCGCGCCGTCGCCCGCGCCGCCTATGCCGATGAGCGCGCCGCCCAGGTCGCGCTCGCCGCCGATATCGCCCAGGCCTATGTGGATCTGCGCGCCGCCCAGGCGTCGCGCGCGGCGTTGGAGGAATCTATCGTGGCCGCCGACCGGCTCGCCGCGATCTTGGATATCAGCGCCGAGGCCGGCTTCGCCGCCCGCGCCGACGCCGACGACGCCCGCAGGCAGGCGGAATCGACGCGCGCCCGCTTGCCGGGATTTCAAATCGAGGCGCGGCGAGCCGAAAGCGTTTTGTCGGTCCTGCGCGGCTATGCGCCCGGCGCGGATCGCGATGCGGTGCTCGCCGCACTGTCCGCGCCCGGGCCGGTGCCGTCCCTGCCGATCACGCAAGCGCCCGCCGCGCCGGCCGATCTCGTGCGCCTGCGCCCCGACATCGCCGCCGCCGAGCAGCAAGCGCTGCAAGCGGCGTCCGCGCTCGCCTTGGCGCGCGCCGATTTTCTGCCGAGCCTCAATCTCACCGGCGCGATCAATGTCACCGACAATGTCGTCGGGCGCGCGATCGGCCCGGGCTTCACGCGCGTCACCGCCGAGCCGCTGATTTCCATTCCGCTGTTCGATTGGGGCCAACGCATCGCCACGGCCCGTCAGCGCGACGCGCAATTCGAGCAGGCGCTCATTCAGTATCGCCTCACCGTTCTCCAAGGCGTGCAGGAGGCGACGCAGGCGCTCGTCTCTCTCGATCAAGGCGCGCGCGCGCTGCAATCGGCGCGCATCGCGGAGGAGGCGGCGGAATCGGCGCTGCGCGGCCGGCGCGCGGCCTATGACGCGGGCCTTTTCAGCCTCGCCGATCTCTTGCGCGCCGAGCAGCAGACGATCGATGCGCGGCTTATCCGTATCGACAGCGAAGCCGCGCAAGCGCGCGCCGGAATCGCCGTCTATCGCGCCTTTGGCGGGGGCCCGCCGCTCACCCGGCGATAACCGGGAGGCCGAAGCGCGCATAAAAGGCGATGTAGCGATCCGTGAGCGCTTGCAGCGAATAGCGCGCTTTGTACGCCTCTACGCGCTCCATCTGTCGCGCCCGCGCGGCCGCGTCGACGCGTAATGTCCGGATGTGCGCGAGCGCCGCGCTCGGTCCCGCGGCCTCGATCGTGGCGGCGCGCACGTCCGCTTCGGTTTTTTCGCTCCAGCGCGTGATCAGGAGCATGCCGTGCTCAAGCGCGGCCGGCAGCGTGCCGCGCTTGAGCGTCGCGCCGTCCGGATAAGGAAAATAGGCGAACGCGGCGCTGCTCAGAAGCTGCGAGGCGGCGCGGTCATTGGCGTTGAGATGGGTGATCACGTCCAGCGTTGCGGCGCTGGCGAGGATTTCGGCGGTGTAGGCGCGGGCCCATGCGGGCGTTGCGCCGACGAGATGAAACTCCATATCCGGCGCCTGCGTGCGCGCGAGCTCGGCGAGCGTGAGGAAATCCTCTATCCCGCGCTGCGGCACGATTTGGCCGAAATACACCACGCGGCGAAGCCGCTCGTCCTCGCGCGCACGCGCCGCGCCTTCGACCACGGGAATGTTGGAGAGCGCCGGGATGATCTCCGCGCGCTTCGGCAAGCCAGGGGCGAGGCGGGCGCAATAATCGCGCTCGCGCGCGCTGGTGAAGATATAGCCGTCGAAAGTACGCGGCAGAAGCGCGAGGCTCGCTTGGCGCAGCGGATTGAGCACCTCGAACTCGCACAGGGAGATCAGCCAGGGCGCCTCGCGATAAATCAGCGGCAGCACCGAAACGATGGGATCGCGCCCAAGCGACATCGACGGAAACTGCAAATGGATGATTTTCGGCGCGAGCAGCTTAAGTCGGCGGCGCAGTTCCGGCAGCGCGGCGCCGTTGAGGCCGGGGATCAGCACGGTTGCGGTGAGATAGCCGCGTCGTTCCAATTCCGGGTTCATGACGCCGACGAAATCGCCCATCCCGCAGCCCGCGCCCGGGGGATCGCCCACCAGCGCGACGATGTCGACGCCGCCTTCGCGCGCCGGCGGCGCCGTGCTGATTTGTTCACGAGTTTCTGGCACGTCGCTTGAAGGCCCCGATGCGTCCTGAAATGCAAGTCCCACGCGGAGATGTGAAGAGCGCAATGACCGGGATCAATCGCTCCATCGTCGTGAACGGACGGTTTCTCGCCAAGCCCGTGGGCGGCGTGGCGCGCGTGGGACGCGAATTGCTGCGCGCGTTGGGTGTTGCGCTGGAGGCGCGGGGCTTGGGGCCGCTGCGCGTGGCCGCGCCGCCGGCTTGGCGCCCGTCCTCGCCAGCCTTGATCGCCGCAGCAGGCCCGGCCTCGCTCTTGGGCGAGCAGGTCCTGCCGCTGCGCTATCCGGGCGCGACCTTTCTTTCCTTCTGCAACACCACCCCGGTTCTTTTGGCGCGCTCGGTCTTGTGGCTGCACGACGCGCACACATTCGACGCGCCCGAAACCTATTCGCCGGCCTATCGCGCCTGGACGCGCTTCATGTTCGCGGCGGCGAAGCTGCGCGGCTTTCGCATTGTCACGGTCTCGAATTTTTCGCGCGGGCGCTTGATCGCGCACGGCCTCAGCGCCGCGCGGATCGAGGTGATCCACAATGGCGGCGATCATTTGCTGGCCGCGCCGCCCGATCCGAACGCACTGAAAACTTACGCACTCGCGCCGCGCGGCTTCGTACTTGTGATGGGCAGTCCGGCGAAACTGAAGAACATGCCGTTCGCTATCGAGGCGCTCGCCGAAGCGCTCGATCCCTCCTTGAAGATCGCGGTCGTCGGCATGAGCCAGGCCGGTCCTTATGCGGGCGGCGGCGCGCGGGGCGCCGATCCGCGCGTCCTGATTTTGCCAATGCTGAGCGATCCGACCTTGCGCGCCCTTTACGCGCAGGCGCGGCTCGTCATCGTGCCCTCGCTGTTGGAAGGGTTTGGTCTCTTCGCGGCGGAAGCCTTGTTCGAGGGCGCCCCGCTCATGCTGTCCGATCGGGGCGCGCATCCGGAGGTGGGCGGCCGCGCCGCGCTCTATTTCGATCCGACAAGCAAGGACAGCTTCAAGGAAACGCTCGAGAAAGCGATGGCGCCAAGCGCCGAGGCGGCCATGCGCGAGGCGTCGCTGCGCCAAAGTCAGATTTTCACATGGCGGCGCGCCGCCGACGCCGTGATTGACAAAATCCTAATCGCGCATTGACGGCATCGAAATCTCCGTTGCCGTGAAGCTAACGGACGATTGGCGCAATCTTCACCTTAGCGGGGCACAGTGCGCGCTGGATTTTTCCGGCGCGGGACGCAATGAGCATCGTGCTCGACAGTTTCGGCGAAGCGTGGGAGCGCCGTCGGCGTATGCTGCCGCTCGCGCTCGCGCTGGTGCTGTTCGGCGGGGCGGCCGCGGCCCTGGTCCTGGGATCGCGCCTGCCGCTGCATTGGGCGGCGATCACCCTTGTCCTGCTCACCATCGACGCGCACATCTATCAGCGCCTCGCTGACCGCACCGCGCCGGCCTCGGCCAAGCTTGAACGCGCCTTGATCGCATGGACCGCCATCCAATCGCTTTGGTTCGCCTTGCTGCCCGCCATGCTTTGGATGGACGGCCGCGCGCCCCTGGCGGCGGCCGCCTTGGCCATGTGGTGCGCGGCCGCGATGCAGCATCTTGCGACGGCGCATGGTCTTCGCGCGCTCGCCGGCGCGTTGCCAGTCGTCGCCATCATGATCGGCGCGCCCTTGGCGCGGGCGATGGTCTCGGCGCAGGCGGACGCCTTGATCGCCGGAATCGCGATCGCCTCGGGGCTCGCTTCCTTGGCTTATGCGTCGCGCTTCTTGCGGCGCGCGGCCAATGAGAATGCGCACCTGCAAACCGCGGTCTCGCGCGGACGAGAGGTGGATTCGATCAAGCGGCTCATGTTCGAGCAATCCATGGTCGCGACGTGCCTTTACGATCGAGATCTTTTTATCGTTGGCGTCAATGCGCGCTGGCGCGTGCTCATGGGCGTGCGCGACGATCAGGTCGTGGGCCGGCATTTGCGCGACGTGCTCGGCGCCACCCCCGATCGCTGGATGGAGCGCATGAACCGCGCCCTGGCCGGGGAGGCGGTGGATTTCCATGACGAGGCCGCGCTTCGTCCCGAGGAGGTGGTGTATCTCACCGGGCAGATATTGCCGTGGCGCGACGAGGATGGCGGCGTGCGCGGCGTGATGGTGTGCGCGCTCGACGTCAGCGATTATGTTTCGGCGCGCCGGGCCAGTGAGATATCGGAGCAGCGCCTCGATATCGCGTTGCACGTATCGCGGTCGGTCGTGTGGGAGATCGATTTGCGCAGCGGCGCCTTGCTCACGCATGGGGATTTCGAGCCGGTCTATGGGCGCACGATCACGCTGGACGACTTGATCCCCGCCACCTCGCCGCTCTTCCTCGATGAGGATCGGGCGATGCTCGAGGAGATATTCGATCTCCGCAAACGCCCCGATCATTGCGTGTTCGAATGCCGCATCGTCCGGTCGGGCGGGGAGATTGGCTGGATCGAATCCGCCGTGCGCAATATTCGCGACGCAAGCGGCCGTGTGGCTCGCGTCATTGTGCTGGCGCGCGACATCACCGCGCAGAAGCGTGACGCCGACGCGATCGTCTCTGCGATGCGGCGCGCCGAGGCCTCGCTCGATCAGAAGCGCGCCCTGCTGCAATCGGCCTTGACGCAAGACGGTTTCGCGGCCGAGTCCTTCGCGACAGGTGCCGCAATCGCACCATCGGCGCCGCGCGGGGGCGCGCCAGAGATGCTGGCGCGTCTGAACCGATTGCTCGCTGAAATCGACGCGCGCGACGTGGTCCTCGCCAAGGCGCTCGCCTCCATGCGCGATGCGCGCCAGGCGGCCGAGGCGGCCAATGTCGCCAAATCGCGCTTCCTTGCCAGCATGAGCCATGAGCTGCGCACGCCGCTGAACGCGGTGATCGGCTACACGGAGATTTTGCTGGAGGACGCGCACATTGAATCGCGCGCCGAAGAGGCGGCGGACCTGCAGCGCATTCTATCGGCGGCGCGCCAGCTTCTGCACTTGATCAACGAGATTCTCGATCTGTCCAAGATCGAAGCCGGGCGCATGCAGGTCAGCGCGGGCGAGGTGGATCTCGCCGATCTGATCGCGCGCACGGTGGATACGGTTCGCCCCCTGATCGAAAAGAACGGCAATCGGCTCCGCTTGGACATCGCTCCCGATCTGGGCGCGGCGCAAACCGATGCGTTTAAGCTCGGCCAATGCTTGAACAATCTTCTTTCCAACGCGGCCAAGTTCACCAGCGACGGCGTGGTTCGTCTGAGCGCGCGCCGGGAAGAGGCGCACATCGTGTTCGAGGTGGAGGACACCGGCATCGGCATGTCGCCGTCCGATCTTGAGCGCGTGTTCCAGCCGTTCGTTCAGGCCGATGCGAGCGTCAGCGAGAAATTCGGCGGCACAGGGCTCGGCCTCGCCATCACGCGCAAGATCGCGGCGATGCTCGGCGGCGCCGTCAGCGCCCGCTCCGAACCGGGACGAGGGTCGGTGTTCACTTTGAAGGTCGCTGCGCAACTCGCCGCGCAAGAACCGGTCGCGCGGACGGAACAGGGGCCGGGGCGGCGCATCGTTCTCATCGTCGACGATGAAGACAGCGCGCGCGATCTGGCGTCCCGCGCGGTGCAGAGGCTCGGCTTCTCGCCGGTCAGCGCGGCCAGCGTCGCCGAAGGGCTCGCCCTGGCGCGCGCGTGCCGCCCCGACCTCGCCATTGTGGATATTCGCCTCCCCGATGGCGAGGGCTGGGCGTTGATCGAAGCGATAAAAGCCGATCCAGGCGCGGCGGATATCCCCGTCATCGTGCATTCGGTTGAAGGCGATCATCAGCGCGCCCGCGCGCTGGGCGTCTGCGCCGTGCTCGATAAGCCGGTGGAGCGCGATGTTTTGAGCGCCGCGGTGGCGCGGTTCGCGCGCGGGGGCGAGGCGCCGCCGCGCGACAATGATCCAGAAACCAAAATCAGCAAGATTGCCTGATCAAGAGGCCGGCCATGCGAATACTGATCGCGGAAGATCACCCCGACAATCGAGAGATGCTCACGCGGCGGCTGGAGCGGCGCGGCTATGAAGTGTTCACGGCGGAGAACGGGGCGGAAGCGGTGGAGCGCGCCAAGGAATGCGCGCCGGACCTCATCCTGATGGATATTTCCATGCCGGTCATGTCCGGCCTTGAGGCTACGCGCGCCTTGCGCCGCATTCCCGCCACCCAACATATCGCCATCGTCGCGCTGACCGCGCACGCCATGGAATCCGCGCGTCTGGAATGCATGGAGGCGGGTTGCGACGCCTTCGCCACCAAGCCGGTCGATTTCGCGGGCTTGCTGGCGACGATTGAATCGGTCGCGGCCGCGCGCCGCGCCGCCTAAGGCTTAATGACGCTTAAGCACGATCGGCCAAAACAAGCGCCATCGCGCCTGCGCCGTTAGCAGCAGTTCAACCTGATTTTGATAGCGTGCGAGGCTGGACCGCGGAAAAGGGAGCCGCATGTCATTGTCGACGAAAGTCGAGGCGATCGGGCCTGCCCCGCCCTTGCGGCTGGGACGGGTGCTGCTGGTCGATGACCAGCCGCAGAATCGCGACATGCTCGGCCGACGCCTTGAGCGGCGCGGCTATGAGGTGGTGCTGCGCGAGGACGCGCTCACCATCGAGCGGGACGTGGTCGCCGAAAACATCGATGTCGTTCTGCTCGATTGGATGATGCCGCATCGCTCGGGCCTGGAGGCCCTGATCGGCTTGCGCGCCCAATACGACATGGAGCACCTGCCGGTGATCGTGGTCACCGCGCTCGATGACGGCGACGTGGTGGCGCAGGCGCTCGAGGCGGGCGCGAACGATTACATTTCCAAGCCCATCGATTTGCGCGTGCTGCTGGCGCGGCTGAAGGTGCAGCTCGATCGCCGCGCCGCCGTTCTGGCGCTCGACGCGATCCGCAACGACCTTGAGCATACCGTGCAGGAGCGCACGCGCGATCTTTTGACCGCGAACGCCAATCTCTCCGCCGAGATCGCCGAACGCGAAGCGGCCGAAGCGCGCGCGCAATCGCTGGCGCGCCACGATCCTTTGACCGGCCTCGCCAATCGGCGCCATTTCCTTGAGGAATTGGAGCGCAGGCTCGGCCATGCCGCTCATGACAATGAGGGCTTCGCGCTCCTCTTCATCGATCTGGATCGCTTCAAGCCGATCAATGACGTTCACGGCCATTTGATCGGCGATCAATTGCTTCAAGTGATCGCCGGGCGTTTGCGCAATTGCATCCGCGAAGACAGTTTCGCGGCGCGCCTGGGCGGCGACGAATTCGCCGTGCTGGTCGAAGGGCAGGGCGATCGCGACGGCGTGGCCGCCGCCGCGCGCCGCATCGCCGACGAAATCGCCGCCGCGATTCCGATCAACGGCCTGAAGCTCACGGTCGGCGCGTCCATCGGCATCGCGATCTATCCGCAAGACGGCGTCACCGCCGCCGATCTCTTGCAGAATGGCGACGCCGCCATGCTGCGCGCCAAGGCCACGCGCGGGGAATTCCGCTTCTTCGATGCCTCGATCGATCAGGCGCTCAAATCCAAGGCCTCGCTTGAATCGGATTTGCGCGCCGCCATCCCGGCAAATGAGATCGTGCCGTTCTTCCAGCCCGTCGTGTCGCTGGAAACCGGAGAGACGGTGGGCTTCGAGGTGCTCGCGCGTTGGCCGCACCGCTTGCGCGGCATGGTGCCCCCGGACGAATTCATTCCCGTGGCCGAGGAAGCGGGCCTGATCGACGCGATGTTCTGGTCGCTGCTGACGAAAGCGTGCGAATCTTCCTTGCATGCGCAGGGCGAATTCATGCTCGCGGTGAACATTTCACCGAGCCAGGTGCGCGACGAATGGTTCCCGGAGAAGGTTTTGCGCACCTTGCAGCAGACCGGCTTTCCCGCCCGGCGCCTTGAGATCGAGGTGACGGAAAGCGCGATGATGGGCGATATGGATCGCGCCAAGAGCGCGCTTCAATCGCTCAAGAACCAGGGCGTTCAGATCGCGCTGGACGATTTTGGAACGGGCTATTCCTCGCTGCTGCTGCTGCGCGAATTGCCGATCGATAAGCTGAAGATCGACCGCTCCTTCGTCTCCAGCATGCTGCACAACGCCTCCAACGCCACGATCGTTGACGCCATCGTCGGCCTTGGCCGCTCGCTTGGGCTCAAGGTCACCGCCGAAGGCGTCGAATGCGTGGAAACGGCCGAGGCGCTCCGCGCGCGGGGCTGCGCGCTCGCGCAAGGCTATTTGTTCGGAACGCCTGCGGCCCATCCCATCGTCGCCGCGACGGCTCAAGGCCGCATTCAGGCGGCGTAGGCGAACCAGACGTTCGGCTCCTCATAGGCGCCGCGGTCCTTCTCCACATCGATCATCACCGGCGTCAGCGCGCCGTCGATCTCGTAGGCGCCCGATTCCGGGAACGTGCGGCCGGACCACGTCTCCCAGAAGGCGACCGGCTCGTTCACGACCATGGATTTCGTCGCCGCGCCGACGATCTTGCCGCCCGCCGCCAGATGGCTGCGCAGCCACGGGTCGTAAGCGCGGCCGTTCTCGTCGGTCCAGCCGATATAATCGTGGATCGGCACGCTCTGATGCTTGGTCTTGGCGGTGGGGCGCACCGGGATCACGACGCCGTCAAAACCGCGCTTTTGCGCCAGCACGCCCATCGCTTTGATCATCAGGCGCGCCAGGCCCTTGGACCGGTGGGCGCGTGAGACGGAAATGCCGAGGCCGCCGATAAGGTTCGGCGCGGTCTTCTTCTCGCCGGCCGATTGCACGATCCAGTCCCAGCCCTCGGCGGGCAATTGGTCGAGATCCTTGCATGCGACCGGCGCGCACGTGGCCACGGCGACGGGATAGCCCGTCTCCTCGTCCACCAGGCAGAGCTGGCAGTCGGCGTGCTCTTCCAGGATTTGCTCGTAGAACTCGAAATGCGCGCGCGTGAAATTGAGATAGCCCAGCGCGTTCCAAGCCGAGGCCTCAACCGCCATGGCGGCTTTGCGCAAGACTGGGCTGTCCGCGCGCGATTTCACGGCGTAGCGGCTCATGAACCGACCCCTCGATCAGATTAACCAAATGCAGCGAGCGGCGCGCTTGAGCCCGATCAGGTGGAATTCCCCCAAGCCGAAGGCGCGCCGCGATGCTTTCCCCAATAAAGGGTAAACTTTCATTAGGCAATACTAAAACTGCGTTCATCTTTATTAATTTAGCAAGGGAAAATCGTTAACGCTGATTATGGTTAACGGATTCTATGCCTGGACTCGATGGCGATCTGGGCGCCGTCACTAACCTTATATTTGGATTGTCATGGATATTCTCGCAGTTGGACTTCTCTTTATTTGTCCACGAATGGTTAGTCATGTTCGCCGCCGAAGAAACGTCGGTTCAATACCAGAGCAATTTGCATCGGCTCACGCGGCTGATCGCGGCCGCCTTGGCGTTGTTCGGGGCGCTTCTCATCGTCATCGTCGCCGCCACCGGCTGGTCAGCGAACAGCCAGGCCGTGCAGCGCGAGCGCCAGCAGGTTGAGAACTCGCTCGACGACAGCGTCAGCCGCGTGCTCGACGAGCAGAAATCGATCGCCTGGTGGGACGATGCGCTGATCTATGCCGGCGGCCCGAGCGTGGACACCGAATGGACCGACATTCAAGTCGGCGCCTTCCTCAACGAGACCTACGGCCACGACGAGATCTTCATCCTCAACGCCGCCAATGAACCGATCTACGCCTATGTGGACGGCGCGCGCGTGGAGCCGGTCGAAGCGTTCGCGCGCCGCAGCGCGCGCGTGGCGACCGTGATCGCCGAGACGCGCGGGCAATCCGAGGGCGCCCTGCGCAAGCGCGCGCTCGATTTCGAAGCCGGCCAGGGCAATTATCGCGAGCTTCTGGGCGCGCAGCACGCCGCCTGGTCCGGTCACATTCTCAATGTCGAGGGCGCCGCCGCGGTCGTCTCCGCGATCACCATCGTCCCGAACGTCGATGTGAGCCTGGTGCCGGAAGTGCCCAATATCCTCGTCAGCGTGGTCCATGTGGACGACGCCTATATGAGCGATATCGGCGCGAGCCTCCTCTTGCCGGATTTGGCGCTGCGCGCGGATCGCTCGACCGATGGGCGCCTCGCCGCGCAGGATTTCGCCGCCGATGACGGCGCCCCGCTCGGCTATCTGGTGTGGACCACGAAGCGGCCCGGACAATCGCTGCTCGTGTTTATCCTGCCGCTGGTGATCGCGGGCGTGGCCGGCGTCGGCGCCATGACCGCGCACATGCTGAGCCGCCTGAAGCGCGCGACGACGGAGCTCGCCACACGCGAAGAGCGGGCGCGCTATGAAGCGCAGCACGATGCGCTTTCCGGCCTGCCGAACCGCCACCATTTCGCGGATGTGCTGCAGCAGAATCTGGACAAGAGCGCCGAGCATGGCGCGGGCGCGGTGGTCGCCTATATCGACGTGGACCGCTTCAAAGACATCAACGACACGCTTGGCCACCATGCCGGCGACGAATTGATCAAGGTTCTTTCGCGCCGGCTCTCGTCCTTCATGTCGCCGAATGACTTTCTCGCGCGTTTCGGCGGCGACGAATTCGCGATCATTCGCGCGCCCGCCACGCTCGATGCGGGCGATGCGCTGGCCGACGCGCTGCGGCTCGCCTTCGCCGAGCCGTTCTTGATCTTCGGCCAGCATATCAGGATGACGGCCTCGATCGGCCTCGCCATGGCCCCCGATCATGGCCGCACCACCGAAGCCCTGATGCGCCATGCCGATATCGCGCTCTACGAGGCCAAGAAGGCCGGCCGTGACCGGTCCATGTTCTTCTCCGCCAACATGGCTTGGGACGTGGAGCGTCGGCGCGGCATCGAACTTGCCTTGCGCGAAGCCATCGAAACCGATCAGCTGCGTTTGCATTATCAGCCGCTGATCTCCTCCAGCACCGGCAAGATCACGGGCGTTGAAGCCTTGCTGCGCTGGCGCCATCCCACGCGCGGCGACATCTCTCCGGGCCTTTTCGTGCCCATCGCGGAGGAGGCGGGCCTCATGCCCGCGCTCGGCGCGTGGGTGCTGGATCGCGCGCTCGCCGACAGCAAGCGCTGGCCCGGGCTGCAGGTGGCGATCAATCTGTCGCCGGTGCAGATGCGTCACGTCGATCTGCGCCCGCTGCTGGTTGATCTCTTGCGCAAGCATGACGCCGATCCGCGCCAGATCGTGCTGGAATTGACCGAAGGCGTGCTGCTGGAATCCACCGAGCGCACACGGCGCCTGCTCGACGACCTGCGCGAGATGGGCTTCAAGACCGCGCTCGACGATTTCGGCACCGGCTTCTCCAGCTTGTCCTATCTGTGCGATTTCAAGTTCGACAAGATCAAGATCGATCGCGCCTTCGTGCAGGGCGTCAGCGCCGGCAAGCAGAATATGAGCGTTATTCAGGCCGTCGTTTCGATCGGCCGCGGCTTTGGCATGGAAATCGTCGCCGAGGGCGTTGAAACCGAGACCGAGGCGTCCGTTCTGCGCTTGGCGGGCTGCCACGAATTGCAGGGCTTCTTCTTCGCGCGCCCGGCGCCGGCCGAGGCGATCTCCGGGCTTATCGCCGCGTTCGATTCCGAATCCGATCGCCGCGACGGCGAGGCGAGCCCCGCGCAGGTGCGTCGCCGCTTCCTGCGTCCCATCACGCGCGAAGGCGCATAAGGGCCCGCGCGCTCTTCCCAAGCTGGGCGACGCGCCGCATAGAAGGCGGCGCTAGAGCGCTATCCGATCGCATTGGATCATTCTTGTGATCGTGCGATCGGATGAAAGCGCTCTATAGCTTTTGATTCTAGAGCATCTTCATCCGACTGCTCTGAAGCGCAACGCGATTCAGAGCAGTCGGATGATGCTCTAGCAAGCGGGGGAGATGGATCATGTCCGGCGGCAACGCGGATTTCGCCTGGTCGGATTTCGATCCGGAATCCTATGTGGCGCATTATTACGCCGATCCCCATCCCGACGATGACGACGTTGTGCGCCGCACGGCGCAGGCGCTGCGCGATGCGACGCGCGCGCCGCGCGAAGTTCTGGATGTCGGCACGGGTCCCAATCTTTTTCCATTGATGGCCGCCTTGCCGCGCGCCGCGCGGGTGACGGCGTGGGAATATGCGCAATCGAACGTGGATTGGCTGCGGGCGGAGCTGGCGCGTGACAGTCTTCGCGCGCCCTGGCCGCACTTTTGGGAGATCGTGCGCGGCGTCAATCCGGAGGCGCAGGCCGATCCCTTGCCCGAATTGAAGCGCAAGGCCGACATCCGGCAAGGCTCGATTTTCGATCTGCCGCCGCGCGCCTTCGATGCGGCCACGATGTTCTTCTGCGCGGAATCGATCACCGAGCGGCAGGAGGAATTCGAGCGCGCCTGCCATTGCTTCGCCCGCGCCGTGCGTCCAGGCGGGCTTTTGGCTGCGGCGTTTCTCGCCGGCTCGCGCGGCTATGTCGTGGCGGACACGGCCTTTCCCGCCGTTTCAGTCGATGCGGACGCCTTGCGCAAGGCCTTCGCCGGCGTGGCGCGCGATATTGTCGTCGCGCCCATCGGTCTGGTGGAGGAAGAGGTGCGCAGCGGTTATGCCGGCATGCTCTTCCTTACTGCCCATGCGGGGGCGGATTAGCGCTTGGCCCGCGGCTCAGGAAGCGGGTGACGGACGGGCGGTGCTCCAGCTTATAGGCCGGCGTGTTTTCCTCGGCCTGCTGGCTCAACACCGCGATGCGGCCGACGCGCGCCGCGAGCTCGCGTTCCGCCACCACCAGATCGCGCTCCGCCTGCGCATAGGCCACGCGCGCGGCCAGCAATTCCTGTTCCTGATCGAGCACTTCGAACACGCTGCGTTGCCCGAATTCCTGTTCGCGCCTGACACCGCGATTGGCGAGCTCGGCTGCTTCCAGACGCGCGCTCGAGGCTTCAAGGCGCGCGCGTGCGCCATTGAGATCGGACCAGGCGACATTCACCGCCTCGTGCACGCGCCGGCGCGTTTCAACGACGTCGAAGCTCGCCGCTTGCCGCTCATAGCGCTCCTGGCGCATGCGCGCGCGGGTCGCCCCGCCGCTGAAGATCGGCATGGACAGGCGCACCGAGGCGGTGTCCTCGGCCTCTTCGCGGCGATTGATGTCGTCGTCGATCACGTCGAGCTGGGAATTGTTGGTTTCCAGGAACACGCGCAAACGCCCCTGCGCATCGGCGCGGCCCACGGCCGCGTCGCGCGCGCGATAGGTCGCTTCCTGCGCCACGATGGCGGGATTTTCGCGCGCGGCCTCTTCCGTGGCCATGTCGAGCGAGGCAGGCAGATCGGTGAGCCGGTTCGGCAGCGTCAAGTCCGTCGGCGGGCGCCCCACAAGGCGGCGATAGGCTTCGTTCGCGGCGACGAGGCGCGTATTGGCGTTGGCGAGATCCGCGCGCGCTTGTGCGAGGCGGGCTTCGGCCTGGGCCAGATCCGTGCGTGTTAGGAAGCCGTTGCGCACATTGGCGTCCACGAAGCGCTGCTGCTCGGACAGATTGGCGACAGCCTGCTCCTGCGCGGCCAGCGTGGCTTGCGCGAGGCGTACGTCGCTATAGGCGCGCGTGACGTCGAGCATCAGATTCTGCGCGGCGTCCTGATAGCGCGCCACCGCCGAGGCGATTTCCGCGCGCGCCTGGCGCGTGGAGGACCAGATGCGGCCCGAGCCGAACAGAAGCGTGGAGGTGCGGATCGTGCCGACCCAATAATTGCGTTCCGTGCGCACGCCGGTGCTGAATGTCCGCTCGGTGGAGCGGCTGTCGAAGGCGGTCGCGTCCAGCGTGATTTGCGGCAGCGCCTCCGACCACGCCAAGGGCTCGTTCTCGCGCACGGCCTCAAGGCGCGCGCGTTCGGCGGCGAGGGCGGGGCTCGTTTCGAGCGCCGCCGTGGTGGCTTCAGCCAGGGTTTCGGCGCCGGCGGGCGCGGCCGCGACGGCGGCCGCCGCGAAAGCCATGAAGGTGAATGCGCGCATGGGATCAGTTCTCGCGGAAGGAGCGCCACACATTTTGTTGCAGCGGCTCGACCAGGTATTGCAGCGCGGTGCGCTTGCGGAGCGGAATGACGACTTCGACCGGAAGACCGGGCGATAGGGGAAGCTCGGCGCGCCCGACGGCGGCCGCGAGACGTTGCAGTTCTTGCTGCTCCACCTTCACTTCGGCCTTGAAATAAGGCTGGCCCGAGCGCTCGTCCTCGAAACGGTCGGCGCTGATGCGCTCGACCACGCCATAGGCTTGCGGCATCTGCCGGCCTTCGAAGGCGGCGAGGCGCACTTGCGTGCGCTGGCCCGGAGAGACGTTGTCGGCGTCCATCGGGCGCACGCGCACCTCCATGATCATGTCCTGTTCGTCGGGCACGAGTTCGAGGATGCGTTCGCCGGGGCTGACCACCGCGCCGGTATTGAAGAAGCTCAAGCCCACGACGACGCCGGCCGTGGGCGCACGCACGCGCGTGCGCTCCAATTGAATGCGCGCCGCTTGCAGCTTCGGCAGCACGTCGGCCAGCTGGGTTTCGGTGAGGCGCAATTCTTCCGCCACGCGCTGCGCGCGATCCTCGCGCAAGGACAGGCTCTGCATGCGCGACTCGCCGATCGCCTCGCGCGCCTGCTCGATCAGGCCGCCAAGCTCGGCGCGCCGGCCGATCAATTCGGCTTCCGTGCGCTCCACCGCGCGCACGCGCGTTTCCGCCGCAAAGCCTTCCTCCGAAAGCGCCTCAAGCCCCTGCAATTCCTCCGAGACCAGCGCCGATTGGCGCTCCAGCGAGGCGATCTGCGCCGTATAGCCCTCGATGCGCGCCGCGCTCTGACGTTGGCGCTGGGCCAGCACGGATTGCTGGGCGATGATGGCTTGCGTGCGCGTCTCCAATTCGGCCTGCTGACGCGCGAGAACATCCGCCGCCAGCGCTTCGTGCTCCTGTGGAAGATCGGCCCACGAGGCGGGACGCTGCACCGTATCGGCGCCGTTCATTTCCGCGAGCAAGCGCTCGCGCGAGGCTTCCAATTCGATCGCTTGGCCGGCGAGCGCCAATTCCTGCGCGATCAATTCCACCGCCGACAATTCGATGAGGATTTGTCCCTGCGCGACGCGATCGCCTTCGGCGACATTAATGCGGGAGATGACGCCGCCGGCTGGGTGCTGCACGACCTGGCGATTGCCCGCGACCTTCACTTCCCCGGCGGCGACGACGCCCGCATCGAGCGGCGCGCATCCGGCCCACAGGCCGAACACGCCGAAAAAGAGGATGATGACGAGAAGCCCTGCGCGGCCTTCGCGCCAGGGCCCGTCTTCGCGCGGGGCGGATTTCGCTGCGGTGTCGCTCATCGGGGCGCGCTCACGCTGGTGAGGGTGGGGCCGGGGCGTGGGCCTTGGGGCGGCGCGCCCTGTTGCGCGGCGGCGGCGAGCTTGGCCATGACCTCCGCGCGCGGACCGAACTCGATCAGACGCGCGTCGCGTAGCACGAGGATCTTGTCCACCATGCCGATCACGCCGGCGCGGTGCGCGACGATGAAGGCCACGCCCTTGCGCGCGCGCACGCCTTCCAGCGCCTTGATCAGCGCGTTCTCGCCGTCATTGTCGAGGTGCGCATTGGGCTCGTCGAGCACGATGATCGTGGGATCGTTATAGAGCGCGCGCGCCAGCGCGATGCGTTGCGCCTGGCCAGGCGAAACGCCCGAGCCGGAAAAGCCCAGCATGGTTTCATAGCCGTTCGGCAAGGCGAGGATCAGCTCGTGCGCGCCGGCGGCCTTGGCGGCGGCGACGACCTTTTCACCCACGCTCTCCATGCTTTCGCCTTCGCTGCGCGCGAAGCATGAAATGTTTTCCGCCACCGTCCCATCGAACAGATCGATGCGTTGCGGCATGTAACCGATATGGCGCGCCAGGGCGCGATGATCCCAATCGGCGTAGCGGGCGCCGTCGATGCGGATGGTTCCAGCGTGCGGCGGCGTCGCATTGGCCAGCACGCGCGCGAGCGTGGTCTTACCCGCGCCGCTCGGGCCGATAATGCCGATGATCTCGCCAGGCTGCACGCTGAACGAAACGCCCTGCACGCCGAGCGCCCTGCCGCCGGGCGCGGCGGCGGCGAGGTTGTCCGCCTGCAATCGCCCTTCCGGCGCCGGCAGCGGCGTGCGCTCCTGCTCGCCCGCGGCGCTGGTGAACACTTTGTGCAGCGCCTTGTACGCGGCGAAGGCGAGGCCAAGCTGGCGCCAGCCGCCGACGATCTGCTCCACCGGCGCGAAGGCGCGCGCGGTCAGGATCGAGGCGGCGATGATCGCGCCCGGCGATATTTCCTGCTGGATCGCGAGATAACAGCCGACGCCAAGCGCCGCCGATTGCAGCCCCATGCGCACCGCCTTGGTGGTCGCCGAATAGCCCGCATTGTCAAACGCCGATTGCGTCTGCGCTTCGTTCAGCTCTTCGCGCGCGGCGAGGCGGCGGCGCGTCAGCGCGGGCTCGGCGCCCAGCGCATAGATGGTCTCGGCCGAATTGAGATCGCTCTCGTGCGCGGCGTAAAAGCCGGGCGCGCGCTGCGAGACGGCTTGCAGCCCCGCGCGGGAAGCGCGTTCATTGATCAGCGCCAGGCCGAATATCAGCGCCGCGCCGCCCAACGCCAAGAAGCCAAGCACGGGATGGATCACGAACGAGATGATGATGAAGAGCGGCGTCCAAGGCAGGTCGATGACGCCGATCATCGCCGGGCTGGCGAGCCCGGTTTTCAACGTATCGAGATCGCGCATGCCCGCTGTCGCGGCGGGCGGGGCGCCGGCGCGGCGCAGCGTCAGCGTCTCGCGAATGAGCGCGGCCGAGGCAAGCCGTTCAACCCGCAAGCCGGCGCGCGCGAGCAGGCGCGAGCGCATCGCGTCAAGCGTGCCCATCACCGCAAGGCTGACGACGAGAACGACGCTCAGCAGGATCAGCGTGAGATAGCCGCCCGTCGGCAAGACGCGGTCATAGACCTGCATCATGTAGAGCGAGGGCGCGAGATAGATGAGATTGATGCAGCCGCTGAAGGCGATGATGAGATAAAGGTGCGAACGCAAGCCCGACCATGCCGCCTGCAAGGTCTGCGACGCCTTCACCGATTGTGAAAATTCCTCCACCACAGCCATGCGCGCGCGCACCGCTTCGCTGGCCTTTTGCACGGCGGGCGTGTTGGCCACGCGCTGCTTGATGGAGTGCGCGGCTTCAACCACGCGCGCGGCGAGCGGATTGGCGCTCGAGCCTGTATCCGAACTTGCCTCGGCGTCGGGCGTGGGCGCGCCATCGGCGTCGCCGCGCGCGGCGGCGCGTTTTCCGACCAATTTGTTCAGTACGGCCAATCGCATCATTTGGAGCGCTCCCCCCGAACCCCCACCCGCCTAGGCGTTGAGCCGGACGCTTGTGCTATTTCTAGTGCAAGAAGCGGCAGGAGCACCAGCAGGGGCGCTGCGCGTGCGACGCCGCGGCCGGAACCTTTCGAATGTGCCATTTTGATCGTTCATTTCGGCTCTCGGACTGCGTGAATTTTTCTCCGCTCGCGTTCAAGGCTGGGCGCTCGCCGCGCGCGATGGTAAATACAGGGTTCGACGCCGCTCTGAGCCGGCGGCGTTGAGAGCGGGCTGCAAGACCTGCGCCGGAGCGAGGATACGAGGGCGGACGAACGGAATGGGAGGAGGCGGGGGCGCGCCGCCGGTTCGATGCGGCTGCGTGGCTGCGTCGCCCGCAAGCGCCGAAAAGCGGGGCCGAGCGCGCGCCGGTGGTGACCCGGCCCGTCATGCTGTCGCCCCTGCGGGTGGCCGCTTATGCCGGGCTTGTGGGGGCCAGCCTACTGTTCTGGATGGCGATTGTGTTCATCGCGCACGCCCTAACGCGTTAAGCGCCGAGAACAGCCGCGCCGAAGCCTTCGCTGCAAAACAGAAGCGTGCGCCACAGATCGCGCGCATAGCTCGTCGGCGTACAGATTTCGAACCCATCGCCATGGCGCCAGAGCTGGACCGGCAAATGCGCCATGCGCGTTGAGGCGGCCGCGCCCGGCGCGAACGCCGAGGGGTGAAGATCGAGCGGGATCTCCTTTTGCAGCGCCGCCTCCGCCTTCGCCCCAGCCACGCGGATGAACACACGTCCATCGCTGAGCTCGACGATCGCCGCGTCCGCGCCCAGTCGCGCGGCCAGACGCGCGCTCAAGGCGCCCGGCGCCGCATCGAGCGAGAGCGCGAGCCAGCTGCGCGGTCCGCTCCAAACGAGGCGGTTTTCGCCATGGGCGGCCATGGCGGGATTGAGCGGGACGACCACGCCCATCTCTTCGCCGAGCGCCGTGATCGCGCGCGCGGCGCTGTGCTTGAACACGGTCACGCTCGCCGCCGCCGGATCGAGCACGCGTAACGTCACGCCGGGCGGTTCGCTCAAGGCGCCATGGCGCTGAGGGCGGTCAAGGCCGTGCAGGGGCGCGCGCGGAGGAAGCATGTCAGGCACGCAGGCGCGCTCCTTCGGGATCGATGAAGACGGGATCGCAAATGCTCGCGGCGATCGCGTCGCGTCCGCGCAAGGGATCGACGATCTCGACGGTTTCGCCATGCCGCGTGCGTCCCGCGCGCACCAGCGCGAGCGCGATCCAGGCGCCCACGTGCGGCGAATAGGCCACCGAGGTGAGATAGCCTTCGTCATGGGCGGCGTCCGCCGGCGCGCCGCGCGCCACCACATGCGCTCCGGCCATCAGGCGTTGGCGCGTGTCGAGCGGTTTGAGGCCCACGAGCGCCCAGCGATCCGGGGCGTGGAAGGCGGGGCGCTCAAGCAGCCTCTGACCGATGGATATCGTCGCCTTGGCGATCAGCTTGCGCATCCCAAGATCGAGCGCGGTGGTCTGCCCATTGAGTTCGCCGCCGGCGGGATGTCCCTTTTCGATACGCATGACAGAGAGCGCTTCAAGCCCGTAAGGCGTGACGCCGAGATCGGCGCCGGCCTCCATCAGGGCATGCGCCAACGCATGGCCGTACCGCGTGGGCACGGCGATCTCATACCCAAGCTCGCCCGAGAACGAGACGCGGAAGAGCCGCCCTTGCACGCCGCCGCGCAAAAGAATCGCGCCCGCCGCGAGATAGGGAAAGGCTTCGTTTGAAAGATCGTGCGCGGGATCGAGGATGCGCTGCAACAGAAGGCGCGCGTTCGGGCCCGTCACCGCGAATTGCGCCCATTGATCGGTGACGGAGGCGATCTCGACATCGAGGTTCGGCCACAGCACTTGGCGCGCATGTTCGAGATGCTCGAACACCTTGACCGCATTGGCCGTCGTCGTCGTCGTCAGATAATGCTGCGGCCCCAGCCGGGCGGTCGTGCCGTCATCGAACACGATTCCATCTTCGCGCAGCATCAAGCCGTATTTGACCTTGCCGATCGGCAGGCTCCGCCAGCTGTTCACATAGACGCGGTCGAGCAGGGCGACCGCGTCCGGCCCTTGAATGTCGATCTTGCCGAGCGTGGACACATCGCATACGCCCACGCCCGCGCGCACCGCCCGCACTTCGCGCGTCGTCGTCTCAAGCCAATCGGCCTCTCCGGGCCTTGGAAAATACGAGGCGCGCAGCCACAGGCCCGCCTCCACGAACACCGCGCCGTGCGCGCGCGCCCATTCGTGGCTGGGCGTGAGACGCGTGGGGCGCAGATGCTTGCCCCCATGGCCGCCGGCCAGCGCGCCGATGGTCGCGGGACCATAGGGCGGGCGAAACTTTGATACGCCGACATCCGGAACCGGCGTGCGGCGCATTTCCGCGAGCACGCCTGCGCCCGCGAGGCTCGATGTGCGGCCCTGATCGGTGGCCATGCCAAGCGTGGTGTAGCGCTTCACGTGTTCGATCGCGCGATAGCCCTCGCGGTCGGCCAGCTCCAAATCCTTGTCCGTCACGTCGTGCTGGAAATCGACGAAGGCTTTGCGCTTGCCGCCCGTCACGCGCCAGATCGGTGCGGCGGACGCGGGCGTATCGCTCGCGCGCGGCGGGGCAGACGCGTGCGCGGAAAGCCCAAGCGCATCGGCGATGCGCGAAGCAGCCTCCAGGCCTTCGCGCAGGCAAGCCGACAGGCCGAACGCGCCATTGGCCGCGCCGGCGACGATCATTCCAGGCGGCGTGTCGCCAGGTACGAAGGCGGCGATGTCCTCGCGCCAGCGCGGCTTGCCGCCCAGATGCGTGGTCAACGCGATGTTCGGCGCGAAGCCGCCGCTGACGGCGATGGCGTCGCATTCGATATCGCTCGCCGCGCCGTTCGCCGTGACGATGCGCGCGCCGCGCACGCGCCTGCCGCCCTGCGCCTCCTGCACGACCGCGCCGATGAACGCCGGCCCAACGGCTGGATCGCTCTTCGACTCGGCGCGGGCATCGACGATCCCCGCGATCTCTGCGCCCGCCGCCTTCATCGCGCGCGCGGTGTCCCAGCCGTCGTCGCTGGCGGTGAACACGACGATGTTGCGCCCCGCGAGCGCGGCGTGGCGGCGCGCATAGGTGCGCATCGCGGACGACAGCATCACGCCTGGACTATCGTTGCCGGCGAACACGATTGGCTTTTCGCCCGCGCCCGCGGCGAGAACGCAGTGGCGCGCGCTGATCTTCCAATAGCGCTGGCGCGGCGCGAAGGGCGGCGGCTGCGGCAGATGATCGGCCACGCGCTCGATCGCGCCATAGGCGCCGCCATCATAGACGCCGAACACAGTGGTGCGCGGCAAAAGGCGCACGTTGGGAAGGCTCTGCAGTTCCTCGATCACGTGTTGCGCGAAGGAGAGGCCGGGCGCGTCCTCGATCTCGCTCTGATCGCTGAGGAGGCGCCCGCCGAAGCGGAAATCCTCTTCCGCCAGGATCACGCGCGCGCCGGCTCGCGCCAAGGTGCGCGCCGCGAGAAGGCCGGCGGGGCCCGATCCGATCACGAGCGCATCGCAATAGGCGTGCGCCTTCTCATAGCGATAAGGATCGGGCGCGGGCGCCGCCGCGCCCAGGCCCGCCGCGCGCCGGATCAGGGGTTCATACAAGGGCTCCCAGAATTGGGACGGCCATTTGAAGGTCTTGTAATAGAAGCCCGCGACAAAGAACGGCGCGAAGAGGGAATTCACAGACAAGACGTCGAAAGCGAGCGAGGGCCAGCGATTTTGGCTGTGCGCGTTCAAACCCTCAAACACCTCGACTAGCGTGGCCTTGGTGTTCGGCACGGCGCGCGCGCCGTCATGCACGGTGACGAGCGCGTTCGGCTCATCCGAGCCCGCCGCGAAGAGGCCGCGCGGACGATGATATTTGAACGAACGCCCAAGCAGCGAAACGCCATTGGCCATCAAGGCCGAGGCGAGCGTGTCGCCCTCGAAGCCCTCGAAGGCGCGGCCGTCGAATTGAAAGCGCAGCGGCTTCGCGCGATCGATCAGCCCGCCCTCGGCGGCGCGGTGCGTGTTCATGCGACCGGCTCGCCGCCTAGGATTTCATGCGTGCGCGTATCGCGCGTGATCACGATCCAGGCGCGGCACCCCGCGCCATGATACCAGAGCTCGCGATGCGGGCCGGCCGGATTGTCGCGCAGATGCACGGCCTCGATCCAGGCATCGAGCGGCGCATCGTCCGCCGGACGCGCAACGCCCGCATCGCCGCGATATGTGAATTCCTCGCTGAAACGCGGGCCGCAATGGGGGCAGGGCAAACGCATCTCAGTGCAGATTGGGCTGCGGGCCCGAGCCCTTTTCGTCGATCAAGGCGCCGGTGGCGAAGCGACCCAGCCGATAATCCTTCGCCGCGTCGTGGCTCTGTCCAGTGGCCATCAGATGCGCCAGACACCAGCCGGCGGCGGGCGTCGCCTTGAAGCCGCCATAGCACCAGCCCGTATTGATAAAGACATTCTCCACCGGCGCGCGATCGATGATCGGGCTGCCGTCCATGCTCATATCCATCACGCCGCCCCAATGGCGCAGCACGCGCAAGCGCCCCATCATCGGCAGAACGGCGACCGCTTCCTCGCACACATCCTCCACGATCGGCAGATTGCCGCGCTGGGCGTAGGAATTGTAGCCGTCGATGTCGCCGCCGAAGACAAGGCCGCCCTTGTCCGATTGGCTGATATAGAAATGCCCCGCGCCGAACGTGACCACGGTGTCGAGCATCGGCTTGACCGCCTCCGAGACGAAAGCCTGCAGCACATGGCTTTCGATCGGCAGGCGAAAGCCGCACATGCCGGCGAGAAGCCCTGAATGGCCGGCGACGGAGAGCCCGATCTTCTTGGCGGCGATGAAGCCGCGCGTGGTGTCGACACCGATCGCCTTGCCGTTCTCGACGCGCACGCCGGTGACGGCGCAATTCTCGATAATGTCCACGCCGCGCGTGTCGGCGGCGCGCGCATAGCCCCAGACCACCGCGTCATGGCGCGCCGTGCCGCCGCGCCGTTGCAACAATCCGCCCTGAATGGGAAAGCGCGCATTGTCGAAATCGAGGTGCGGGGCAAGCCTGCGCACGCCCTCGCGGTCAAGCAATTCGGCGTCGACGCCATGCATGCGCATCGCATTGCCGCGCCGCGCGAACGCGTCGCGCTGCGCATCGCTATGATAAAGATTGAGCACGCCCCGCTGGCTCACCATCGTGTTGTAATCGAGATCGGCCTCCATGCTTTCCCAGAGCTTCATCGAAAGCTCGTAGAATGGAATGTTGCCGGGCAACAGGTAATTGGATCGGATGATCGTGGTGTTGCGGCCCGCGTTTCCCGAGCCGATCCATGATTTTTCCAATACCGCGATGTTGGCGAGGCCGTGATTTTTCGCGAGATAATAGGCCGCCGCCAAGCCATGGCCGCCACCGCCCACGATGATCGCGTCATAGGTGGACGCCCTCGGCTGCGCCGCGCGCCACGCTTGGGGCCAATGCTTGTGGCCGCTGAGCGCATTCGCGAAAAGCGTGAACGCGTTATAGCGCATGGCTGAATTCAGCAATCGAGCGTCGTCTCCCGCTCCCAGAGCGTGAGATGGCGCGCATATTCGTTCCAATCGGCGGTCTTGAGCTTGACATAAGCGTTGACGAACTCTTCCCCCAGCGCCGCCCGTAGCACGGGCGAGGCCTCGAACGCCCTCAGCGCATCGATGAGATTGAGCGGCAGCCGCTTGATGTCCTTCAGCGTGTGGCCGTCCACATACATGTTGATGTCGGAGCGCGGGCCTGGATCGCGCGCGACGGCGATCCCGTCAAGCCCGGCCGCGAGCAAGGCGGCCTGCAACAGATACGGATTGGCCGCGCCGTCCGCGAGCCGCAATTCGAAGCGCCCGGCTTCGGGTATGCGCACCATGTGCGTGCGATTATTGCCGGTATAGGTGATCGATTGCGGCGACCAGGTCGCGCCGGACAGCGTCGGGGGCGCATTGATGCGCTTGTAGGAATTGACCGTGGGATTGGTGATCGCGGCCAGTCCTTGCGCCGAATGCAGCACCCCGCCGAGAAAATGATAAGCGATCTTGGACAGGCCCAATTCGCCGGACGCATCCTCGAACACGTTCTTATGCGTCTTGGTCGACCAGAGCGAAACGTGGGCGTGGCATCCATTGCCGGTGAGATTTGAGAAGGGTTTCGGCATGAATGTTGCGCGGAACCCGTGTTTTTCGGCGATCGATTTCGCCATGAACTTGAAAAAGGCGTGGCGGTCGGCGGTCACGAGCGCGTTGTCATATTCCCAATTCATCTCGAACTGGCCGTTCGCGTCCTCGTGGTCGTTCTGATAGGGCTTCCAGCCTAGCGCCAGCATGGCGTCGCAGATTTCCGTGATCACGCCATAGCGCCGCATCAGGGCTTGTTGATCGTAGCAGGGCTTGGCTTGGAGATCGCCCGCATCCGACAAGCCCGCGCCATCCGCCGACAAAAGGAAGAATTCGCACTCGACGCCGGTCTTCATTTCGAAGCCCTGCGCGGCGGCGGCCGCGATCTGCCGCTTCAGCACGTTGCGCGGCGCGTGCTCCACCGGCTTGCCGTTCATCCAGCAATCGGCGGCGAGCCAGCCCGTCTCCGGCTTCCAAGGCAATTGGATGAAGCTCTTGGGATCGGGAATGGCGAACATGTCCGCATCCGCAGGCGTCATGTCGAGCCAAGTGGCGAAGCCGGCGAATCCCGCGCCGTTCTTGGCCATCTCGTTGATCGCGCTCGCGGGAACCAGCTTCGAGCGCTGCACGCCGAAGAGATCGGTGAACGAGATCAGGAAATATTTGACGCCCTTTTGCCGCGCGATGTCCGCCAATTCGTTCGCCATGATCACCCCCGCGGCTGTGGCTTCAATAATTGCCCTTGCCTGGAATCCAATCCGTGCCCGCCAGCGGCACGCGCGCCATCGCCGCCGCCTCGATGGTGAGCGCGACGAGATCTTCCGGCTCCAAATTGTGCAGATGGCTTTTGCCGCACGCGCGCGCGATGGTCTGCGCCTCGAGCGTCATCACGGCGAGATAATTGGCGAGGCGCCGGCCCCCCGCGATCGGATCGAGGCGCGCGGCGAGCGCGGGATCTTGCGTCGTGATGCCCGCCGGATCGCGCCCCTCGTGCCAATCGTCATAGGCGCCGGCATGCGTGCCGAGCGCGCGATACTCGTCCTCGTAGCACGGATCGTTGTCGCCGAGCGCCACGAGCGCGGCCGTGCCGATCGAGACCGCGTCGGCGCCGAGCGCAAGCGCCTTGGCCACGTCCGCGCCATTGCGCACGCCGCCCGAGACGATCAGCTGCACTTTGCGGTGCAGCCCCAAATCCTGCAGCGCCTGCACGGCGGGGCGGATCGCGGCCAGGATCGGCAGGCCCACATGTTCGATGAACACGTCCTGCGTCGCGGCCGTGCCGCCCTGCATGCCATCAAGCACGACAACATCCGCGCCGGATTTCACCGACAACGCGACATCGTAATAGGGGCGCGTGGCGCCCACCTTCACATAGATCGGCTTTTTCCAGTCGGTGATTTCGCGCAATTCCGCGATCTTGATTTCAAGATCGTCGGGCCCTGTCCAATCGGGATGGCGACAGGGCGAGCGCTGATCGATGCCTTTCGGCAGCGTGCGCATGTCCGCCACGCGGTCGGAAATCTTCTGGCCGAGCAGCATGCCCCCGCCGCCAGGCTTGGCGCCCTGGCCGACGACGATCTCGATCGCGTCGGCGCGGCGCAGATCGTCCGGATTCATGCCATAGCGCGAGGGCAAATATTGATAGACGAGCGTTTGCGAATGGCCGCGCTCCTCGGGCGTCATGCCGCCATCGCCGGTCGTCGTCGATGTGCCCGCGAGGCTCGCGCCGCGCCCCAGCGCTTCCTTGGCCTGCGCCGAGAGCGAACCGAAACTCATCCCCGCGATGGTGATGGGAATCTTGAGGTGCAGCGGCTCCTTCGCGAAGCGCGTGCCCAGCCACACATCCGTCGCGCATTTCTCGCGATAGCCTTCCAGCGGATAGCGCGAGATCGAAGCGCCGAGAAACAAGAGATCGTCGAAATGGGGCAGCGCGCGTTTGGCGCCGCCGCCGCGAATGTCATAGATACCGGTGGCGGCCGCGCGGCGGATTTCCGATAGCGTGTATTCGTCGAAGGTCGCTGAAACGCGCGGCCGCGTGCGGGGGGCGCCGTCCATATCCATCAATAGGCGCTCGCATGATCGACGTGGAAATTATAGAGCGTGCGCGCCGAGCCGTAGCGGCGGAAGGCGCTTGTCGCCACGTTGTGGAGGCCCGCCTTGTCCAAGAGCGCGCGCAGCGCGTCGTGGTGTTCGGGACGCATCTCCTTTTCGATGCAATCGGCGCCAAGGCTTTTGACGTTTCCGCGCACGAACAGCCGCGCCTCGTAGATCGAATCGCCCAAGGCGTCGCCCGCATCGCCCAGCACGACCAGATTGCCGGCCTGCCCCATGAACGCCGACATCGGGCCGACATGGCCTTTAACGACGATATCGACGCCCTTCATCGCGATGCCGCAGCGGGCCGAGGCCGAGCCGTCGATGATGAGGAGGCCGCCGCGCCCGGTCGCGCCCGCCGATTGGCTGGCGTCGCCCTTCACGTGCACCATGCCGGACATGATGTTTTCCGCGACGCCGACGCCGGCTGAGCCTTCGATTATGATCGAGGCGTGCTTGTTCATGCCGCCGCAATAATAGCCCACCGGCCCTTCGATGCTGATCTCCGTTTCACCGTCCACGCCGGCCGCGATCGCGTGCGCGCCGCGCGGATTGCGGATGCGCCACGCCTTCGCAAGCGGCGCTCGATGCAGCGCTTCGTTCAGCGCGCGCACCGGCTTTTCGGCGAGATCGAAGTCGATCATGCCGCGCGCTCCCAAAAATAGACGTGCGCGGGCTCCGGCTCCCAAATGCGCGCCGTGTCGATTCCCGGCAGCACGGCGAGCGCGCGATATTCCGAGCCGAACGCCACGTAGGAGTCCGTTTCCGCCATGATCGCCGGCTTGCACGCGATGGGATCGCGCAGCACGCCGAAGCCGCGCTCCGTGCCGACGACGAACGTAAAGAAGCCGTCGAGGTCGTCCAACGCCTTGGTGAGCGCCTGATCGAGCGTGTCGCCGCGGGCCATGCGCCAGGTGAGATAGCCGGCGGCCACCTCCGAATCATTGTCCGTTTCGAAGGAGAGCCCCTCGCGGATCAGGCTGCGGCGCACGCCATTATGGTTGGAGAGCGAGCCATTATGGACGAGGCATTGATCGGGCCCGGTGGCGAAGGGATGCGCGCCCTTGGTCGTCACCGCCGATTCCGTCGCCATGCGCGTATGGCCAAGCCCATGCGTGCCGCGCATCGCGGCGAGGCCGAAGCGGCGGGAGACGTCGGCCGGCAGGCCAACCTCCTTATAGACCTCCATGCGCGTGCCGGTGGAGACGATCTGCGCTTCGGGAAAAATCTGGGCGAGTGCGCTTCGAAACGCCGCCTCCGCCGCTTTCGGCGCCGAGAACACCACATGGCCGGCGCGCCCCTCCGCGCCCACCGGCACCCCGATACGCGCCGCGAGCGCGGCCGCGACGGCGGCGGGGTCGGACGCCTCCATCCGCACGGTGATTTTCAGCGCTCCAGGCGTGTCGGCCCCATAGATGGCGAAGCCGGCGCTGTCGGGCCCACGATCCGTCATCGTCTCCAGCATCGCCGCCAAGAGCGCGCCGAAACGGGGCTCGAGCGCCGGATCGCGCAGGAAAAGACCGACAATGCCGCACATGGCGCGGAAACTGGCCGCCGAATGCACGCCTGTCAATCACAAGAAATTCTATTTCCTGAAGAGAAATAAATGCCTAGAGATTGGGCGATTTCAGCCCTTGGAGGAAAGTCCGGTGCCCGCCAAGTCCAAGCGCCCGCCCGCCCCGGAGGCGGAAACCCCCTCTAACGCGCCCCCGCCCGTGGCCGAGCGCTCGGTGGAGGCCGCGCTTGGCGCGCAAGTGCGGCGTCTGCGCCTGCAAGTGGGGCTCAACGCGGCCGAGCTCGCCGCCCAGGCCGGCCTTTCGGCCTCGGCGCTCTCGAAGATCGAAAACGGCCAGATTTCGCCCTCGCTCACCACGCTCAAGCGCCTGGCGCGGGCGCTCAATGCGCCGATGAGCGCTCTGTTCGCCGAATTCGACGAGCGACGCGATTGCTCTTTCGTGCCGGCGGGGCGGGGGATGCGGATCGAGCGGCGCGGCACGCGCGCGGGCCACGATTACCAATTATTGGGGCATTCCATGTCGGGCCCGATTGCGGTTGAGCCTTATTTAATCACGCTCGCGGAGGGTGCGCAGGCTTATACGAGCTTTCGCCATGAGGGCGTCGAATTCATCCATATGCTGTCTGGCGCTGTCGCCTATCGCCATGGCGATCGCGTGTTCGATCTGCGCCCCGGCGATTCCCTCTTTTTCGATTCCAATTCGGCGCATGGGCCTGAATCTTTGGCGGAGACACCGTGCGTCTATCTCAGCGTGATCATCTATCCCCGGCGCGATTGAGCGGCGCGTGAGCGCGGAGGACTCTCCGGCGCGTCCGCTGCGCGCGCGGCGCTTGCTGTTGGCCGCGGGCGTGGCGGGCGGGGGCGCGCTCGTGCTTCTGGGCGGCGTATGGGCGTTTCGCATGCCGCTCGCGCACATGGCGATCAGCCGAACGCTCGAAACGCGCGGGATCGCATCCGAATTCATCGTCGAGCGGCTCGATCTCGCCGGCGCATCCTTGCGGGATGTCTCCCTCGGCGAGAATGATTTCGCCGCGCGCCGTGTCGAGGTCGATTTCGCCTGGCGCCCCGCGCCCGCGCTCGACGCGGTGCGTCTGGACGGCCTCGTCCTGCGCGCGACGCTCAATGAAGAGGGCCTTTCGCTCGGCGCGCTCGATGCGCTCTTGCCGCGCGGCGACGACGGCGCAGCCGAACTCCCCGATCTCGCGCTCAACATCGCCGACGGCGCGGCGCTTGTGCGAACGCCGTACGGCGAAGCCTTGCTCGCGCTGAGCGCGGCTGGGCGCTTCGGCGAGGATTTCGCCGCGCGCGCGCTCTTGAACGAAGGCGCGTTCGCGCCGCACGGCGAGGACGTGCGTCTTGAAGCGTCGGCGCGTTCTGACGGCGCCGGCCTTCATATGGAGGCGCGCGGCGGCTTCGCCGCGTTTCGCGATGACGACCTCGCGTTCGAAGGCGGCGCCGTTCAGGTGAACCTCTCCGGGACCGATCTCGCGGCTTTGAGCGCACGCATCGACGCCGACCTCGGTTCAGCGCGGATCGGCGACACGCTGGTTGAAGGCATGAGCGCGCGCGCCGCGCTCTCGCGCGGCGAAGCCGGCCATTGGGGCGGCGACGTTGCGCTGTCGCTCGTTTCCGGCGCGCTCAGTGAGACATGGCGGTTCGGCGAGGCGCGTTACGCGGCCGATCTCGTCATCGCGGAAACGCCGATGCTGAGCGGCGAAGCGCGGATCGATCGTCTCGCCTTGACGCCGTCCGGCGCGCGCGCATTCGCGCGCGGCTGGCCGGCCTTGGAGGCGCTGCCGCTCGGTCCCTTGTCCGCCTCGGCGCGCGACGCCGTCCTGCGCGCGTTTGAAGACGCGCGCGTCAGCGCGCCTTTGCGCGTCGTTTTCGGTGAGGCGCTTAGGGTAAGCGCGCCGGGCCGCGTGCGCGTGGAGTCGGCGGCGGGCGTGCGCGCGCTCGCCCAGCCGCGGGGCGATGCGCCGCTCGTAACGCTTTCGCTCGGTGACGAGGTTCGCGTCAGCGGCGCGGGCGCGTTGGAGATCGCAGGTCCTGGCGCCCCGCCCGCGCGCATCGAGCTCGAACGGTTGCAGTCAGATTCCGCGGGAGCCGTTTCCGCGTTTGGCGCCGCTTCCATCGCGGATTGGAGCGCGGGCGGCGCGCGTCTCGATGCGCCGGCGATTGCATGGGATTTCAAGCAGCATGGCGGGCGAAGCACGCTGCGCCTCACCAGCGATGCACGCATCAGCGGGCCCTTGGGCGCGGCATTCGTCGAGGATTTGGCCGCACCTTACGACATTCTCTTGCGCTGGGGCGATGGCGTTTCGGTGTCGCTCGCGGATGGGCGATGCCTGAACGCAACCTTTGAAACGCTGAGCGCGCCGGGCCTTGTCTTTCAGAATGGCGCGGCGCCGCTCTGCATGCAGGGCGATGTGTTTTTCGCTCAGAATAGGGTCGGCGAAACGCGCGGCGGCGTCACGCTCGCGGCGCCGCGCTTCGCCGGGCATGTGGAGGGCGCGCCCGCCCAACGCGCCGATTTCGCGGCGGCGCGTATCGACGCGCGTTTTAGCGGCGCGGCGTCGCAATTCGTGATGGACGCCGCCATCGACCAGCCGCGCCTTGATGTGCTGCGCGCTCGCGACGCGGTGCTGCGCCTGCGCGGCAGCAGGATCGATGCAAAGCTTTTGGCGGCCGATGGAACCTGGAGCGCGCGCGGCGTGCTTGAAGGCGGCGAGGCTGACGATCCGACCCTGCCGGCGCGCGTGCGGGGCGCGCGCGCCGATTGGAGTGCGACGCCCGAAGGCGATGAGGCGATCATCCGTTTCGAAAATGGCTTCGCCGCGCTTCAGGACGCGCCGCCGCCGAACGCCCCGGCGGATCGTCGACGCGCCTTCAATCCGATGGAGGCGCGCGACATCGAGGGCGTCTTGCGCGGCGGCGTGCTGACGGCCGACGGCGTCGTGCTTTTGGCGGAAGGCGCGCGCCGTTTGAGCGCGTTCGACCTTTCCCACGATCTCAACGCCAATGCGGGCGAGGCGCGGATTCGCCTGGATGGCTTGCGGTTCGATGAGACTCTGCAACCCTTCGAAATCACTGAACTCGCGCGCGGCGTGGTGGAGAATGTGCGCGGCCCCGTCGGCGGCGCGGTGATTGCGACATGGCGCGGCGAAGAGGTGCGCGCGCGCGGTCAATTCATTCTCGACGGGCTGTCGCTGGCGACCTCCACGCTGCCGGTGATCGAAGGCGTTTCCGGCGCCGTCGCGTTCGACGATTTGTTCTTGCTGACGACGCCGCCGGCGCAGAGCTTGACCATCGCGCGCCTCAATCCGGGCGTGGAGGTGCGCGACGGCGCGCTGCGTTTCCAGCTTCTGGGAGAGGGCGCGGTGTCGCTTGAGCACGCCGCCTGGCCATTCGCGGGCGGCGAGCTTTCGATCGAGCCGACGCGGCTGACACTGGGCGCGGAAGAGACGCGGCTTAATCTGGTGCTGCGCAAGGTGGACGTGGCCGCGCTGCTGGCGCAGCTCAACGTGCCCGACCTTGTCGCAACCGGCGAGGTCGGCGGGCGTTTCCCGCTTCGGCTGACCACGACCGGCGCATTCGTTGAGAATGGCGAACTCGCCGCCTCCGAGGCGGGCGGCACGATCGTCTATGCGGGCGCCGCCGGCAAGGACGCGCAAGGGCCCGCCAAGCTCGCTTTCGATGCGCTGACGCAATTTCGCTATGACGATCTAAGTCTCGAAATAAACGGCGATCTCGCCGGCGAATTGGTGACGGCGATCAATTTTCGCGGGCGCAATGCGAGCGCGGTGGAGCTTGGCGCGGGGCCAGGCCCGATCAGAACGCGCGTGGCCGGCGTGCCCTTCATCTTCAATGTGCGCGTCACCGCGCCGTTTCGCCGGCTTGGCGAGATCGCGGCCGGCGCTTTCGATCCGCGCGCCGCCATTCGCCAAGCAGGACAAAATCAGGCGGGACAAGATCAGGCCGGACAGAACGGAGAGACCCAAACCCCCGAGCCGCCGCCCGCGATTGACCAAGCACCCGCTTCGCCCAGATAAAGCGCAAGGAGGCGCCATGCGACCGAACATCAACCTCGCCGCCGCATGCGCGGCCTTCGTCGCGCTCGGCGCGTGCATCCCGGTTCAGGTGCAGGCGCCCGATCGCCCGATCGAGATCAATCTCAACGTCAATATCCGCCAGGAAGTCATCGTCCGGCTGGAGGGCCAGGCGCGCGATCTCCTGCAGGACAATCCAGAGCTCTTCTAAGCCGCGTTTGGGGCGCGCTCAGCGCGCGTTCAGACACGCTGACGCATCCTCGCAGCACATTCAGAGGCGAATTCCATGAAGCGTTCGATTTTGAGCCTCCTGTGCGCAGCCGCGGCGACGCTCGTTTTCGTCGGCGCCCCCGCGCACGCCCAAGCCGATCCGGTCGTGGAGGCCGCCCGCGCCGCGGGCCAGGTCGGCGAGCAGGCGGACGGTTATCTCGGCTTGCCGCCCGGCTCCGCCGCCTCGGCGGACGTGCGCGCCCGTGTCGAGCAGATCAATATCCGCCGTCGCGCGGCCTATACGCAGCGCGCCGCCGAGAGCGGGGCGAGCGCGAACGAACTCGCCGCCGCGGTGGCGTGTCAGATTTTCGCAAGCCGTATCGCCGTGGGTGAGCGCTATCGCACTGAGTCCGGCCAATGGCGCCAGCGCGCGCCAGGCGAGACGGTGCAGCGCCCGTCCTTCTGTCCGCCCGGCTAGGCGGCCGGCGCGGTCAGCATGGCTTCGAGGCTCGCGATCAGCTGACGGAGCGTTGTTTCGGACGCCCACATCGGGTGCGGCTTCGTGCGATCGGCGAGCGCCGCCTCGCGCAGCGCGAGCACGCTGCCCAGCGCCGTGCTCATGAAAATGAGCCGCTGGTTTTTCTCGTTGAGGCTCATGTCCGGCATCAGGTCGCGCAGCAGCGCCAGGCACCTTTGGAACGGCGCGTTCCACAGCCCGCCCACCGCCGAGAGCAGCAATTCCTTGTGCGTCAGGTCCAGCATGTGGAAGAGGCGCATATAGGTGTCGGCCTCGCCGTCGGGCCCGTCGAAATCGACGCTGGCGCGCACCATCGCCTCGATCACTTGGCGCGGCGTGCTGGGTCCGCCCGCGGCGTCCAGCGCGTCGAGCGCGGCTTCGATCCGCTCGCCGATCAGGCTGGCGCCCTCGATCACGATCTCGCGGACGAGCGCCTCCTTGGAGCCGAAATAATAGCTGACCGCGCCGTGGTTCTTCTGCCCGGCCGCCTCGGCGATCTCGCGCACGGTCACGCCTTCCACGCCGCGCTCGCAAAAGAGGCGACGGGCGGCGGCGCGGATCGGCTCGGCGCCGGCGGCGGACGGGTGGCTCCGGGTGCGGTTCATCGCGCTCAAGCTGGGAAAGCGGTGCAATCCTTGTCAAGAGCGCGCTCACGGCGTCACGGGGTGCGGCCATTCCGCCACACCGGCGCCTTGAAGCTGCCGCGTCTGCGACAAGCGACTTGCCGGCCCGGACTGGATCGGCCATTCATCCAGATGATTTAGCGACGCGCGGACAGGGGCGCGGCGCCAAGATATGTCAAAAAGAGTGCGTCCAAGGCGGCGCGAACGGGGAGTAGGACATGAATTTCCGGACAACGCGTGATTGGCTCGTCATGGGCGCTTCGACGGCGGTGCTGATGGCCGGCGGCGGCGGCGTGGCGGCCGCCCAGGACGCCCCTTCCGCGAGCGCCGGGGACGAAATCATCGTCACCGCCCAGCGCCGCGAGCAGACGCTGACCGAGGTTCCGGTCTCGGTGCAGGCGTTCTCGGGCTCGGCGCTGGAGCAGGCGCAGGTCCAAAACGTCACGGACCTCGTCCGGATTTCGCCCTCGGTGAACTTCTCCTCGGGCTTCTCGGCCTCGTCCTCGGGCTTCCTGATCCGCGGAGTCTCCTCGCGCGTCATCACCGGCACGACGCAGCCGAGCGCGGCGATCGTCGTCGACAACATGCCGCTCGCGCGCCAGGGCGAGTTCGTCGCTGAATTGGCCGATATCGAGCGCGTCGAAGTTCTGCGCGGCCCGCAAGGCACGCTGTTCGGCAAGAACGCGACCGCGGGCGTGCTCAACATCGTCACGCAATCGCCCCAGGACGAATTCGGCGCCAGCGCCCAGGTCGGCTACACGACCGATGACGAAGCGAGCGTTCGCGCCATGATCAATGCGGGCGGCGGCGACACCTGGGTGCGCGTCAACGGCTTCTGGCGCGATTTGCAGCCGATCTTCGAAAACCGCTTCCCCGGCGGTGAAGACCTTGGATCGTCTGATTCTTGGGGCGCCGCGATCAAGGTCAATCATGAGTTCAGCCCCAATCTGAACTGGCTCGTCACCGCCAATTATCGCGAAAGCCAAAACACGTTCGGCCAGCTTACGCCCACCGTACGCAGCCGCGGACTCGCCGGCACCATTCAGACCGGCCTTCTCGGCTATGAGCCCACTCTCGACACCACCCATGTCAACGTGAACTCGCCGCCGAACAACAATGTTCAAAACGGCGGGATCATTTCCGAATTGACGTGGGACGTGTCCGACCAATGGACGATCACGGCAATTTCAGGCATGCGCCGCTATCAGGAAGATGTCGATTTCGACGTCGATTCCGCGCCCACCGGCGTTAATCTCGGCGGCGTCGGGGGCACCAATATTCCGAACGGCGTGCCCTATCTCGGCTATATCTGGGCGCCGAACACGGTCGACGGCCCGTTCAACAATCAAGGCGTCGTCGATTACGCCTCGCAGGAACTGCGGGTGAACTTCTCCGGCGATCGCATGGATTTCGTCGGCGGCCTCTTCTATCAAACACTCGAAAGCGGCGGCCAAAGCGGCACCGGTCTCGCGGTAAACGATCTGGCTGCCTTGATCGCGTTTGGCGCCACCTGCGGCACGACCGCGACAGATTGGTGCTTCGTGCCGGCGACCGGCAACGAAGCCTTCGGCCAAACCGGCTACGAGAACGATACCTGGGCCGTCTTTGGCGACTTGACCTTCGCAGTCACGGAAACGGTGTCCGTGTTCGGCGGCCTGCGCTACACGCATGAAGAGATCGAAGGTTTCTATGACGGCGCGCGCATTCGCCCGAACGACACTTCGTTCTACAATCTGTTCGACGCCATCGATCTGGTTACCGGCGAATTCCTTGTGACCGGCACGCCGCTGGCCTTCACGTTCGAAGATTCGTTCAACGATCTCTCCGGCCGCGTCGGGGCCCAGTGGGAACCGAACGCCAACACAAACTTCTACATCTCCTACAGCCGCGCCTATAAGGGCCCGGCGCTCGACGTAGACAACGCTGTCAGCGGCGACACCGTCATCATCGATCCCGAGCAGGGCATCGCCTGGGAAATCGGCGCCAAGCAGCGCCTGTTCGACGGCCGCTTGCTGTTGAACGTCGCGATCTTCGATCAGACGATCGAAGACATTCAGGTCTCGACCACGGTGCCGAACACTATCCGCACCGAGCTTCTGAATGCAGGCGATCTCGATCTTCAGGGCGTGGAAATCGAGTTCCGCGCGGCGCTCACTGATAACCTCTCGATCGATGGCGGCGTCGCCTACATCGACGCCGAGCATGTCGGCGGCGAAAACGCATGCTGGATTCAGGACGGCTCCGATCCGCGCTGCTTCGAGGATCCGGACGCGCCGGGCAGCTATCTGATCGAGCTCACGGGCTTGAAGCCGCAAAACACGCCGGAAACGCGCTACACGGTCAATTTGAACTATGATCGTCAGCTGACGTTCATTCCGTTCGGCCTGTCGGCGCGCCTCGGCTATGCGTGGCAGGACGAAATGCCGGGCGCCATCGACGGCAACCCCGAAACAATCGTTCCGGCCTATGGCACGCTCGACGCCTCGATCACGCTGGCTTCGGACGACGGCCATTGGGATTTGACGCTGTTCGGCAAGAACCTCACGGACGAGCTGATCATCTCCACGACCGCCGCGGCCGACGGTTCTGTGAGCCGCGAGTACAACATCTATGGCCGCGACTACACGCGGTATGGCGGCGTCCAGCTCCGCTACACCTACTAAGACAAGAAACTGGTTCGCCAGTTCGGGCGCGGCGGAGACATCCGCCGCGCCTTTTTCTTTGCGCAGAGGGGCCGTCTCACCGCGCGACGCCCCGTGATCCCTGCCGCCATCCCCTAGCCGATCTCTCTTCCGCTTCTCAAAATCCGCTTGTATGTAACTGACTAGTCAGTTATATACGGCCCATGACCCAAGCGCCTTCCGCCGACCCGCGCCGCTGGCGCCGCCGCGCCGAGGCCCGTCCGGACGAAATCCTCGACGCCGCCTTGGCCGAGTTCACGGCCGTCGGGTTCGACGCGGCGCGGATGGAGGATGTCGCCAAGCGCGCCGGCGTGTCGAAGGCGGCGATCTATCTCTATTTCGAGAGCAAGGCCGCCCTCCTGCAGGCGCTCGTGCTCCGCGCCGTGGGGCCGGTGGCGGCCCGCGCCGAGGCGATGGCGAACGCGCCAGTCCCCGATCCAGAAGGGGCGCTGCGCGCGATCCTGGGCTTCGCGCTGACGCAATTGTCCGATCCGCGCGTCTTCGCCGCGCCAAAGATCGTGCTCTCCATCGCCATCCGCTTTCCCGAGATCGCCGCCTTTTACCGCGCCGAGGTGATCGACCGCGCCCGCGCCGCAATCCGCACGATCGTCGCCGCCGGCATCGCGCAAGGGCAGTTCAAGCCGATCGAGCCGGAGGCGGCCGTGCGCCTCTTGATGGGGCCGTTTCTGATGGAGGGTTTGATGCGTCACATCTTCGAGACGCCGCCCGCGCTCGCCGACGCAAGCGCCGTGCTGGACGTCGTGTTCGACGGTCTGCGCGCCCGCCCAAAGGAGGCGTGAGGCATGAGAGTTTTTTCTGCATTCGCCATGGTCGCGCTCGGCATGCTCGCCGCGTGCGACGCGGACACCGCGCCCACGCTCACCGGCTATGGCGAGGGCGAGTATCTTTATTTGAGCGCGGTGGAGGGCGGGCGCATCGACGCGCTCCTGGTGGAAGCGGGCGATGAGGTCGCCGCCGACGCGCCGCTCGCCCGGCTCGATTCCGCGCGGGTCGACGCTTCGCTCGCCGCCGCCGGCTTTAGCGCCGAGGCCGCGCGCGCCCGCAGCGCCTCGGTGCGCGCCGCCGCCATCCGCAGCGCGTCGGCGGAGGCGGAGCGCGCGCGGCTCGCCTTCGCGCGCACCGCGCAATTGCACGCCGAGGGCTGGATCGCCGACGCGCGCTTCGATGAAGACAAGGCCGCGCTCCGCGCCGCCGAGGCGCAGCTCGCGCAGGCCCGCGCCGAACAAATCGCCGCGTCCCGCGAGACCGGCGCGGCGGGCGCGGATGAGCGGCTGGCGCGCGTGCGCCGCGCGGACGCCGCCGTGCGCGCGCCCATGGCCGGGCGCGTGGAGCGCATATTCCGCCGCGAGGGCGAGGTGGTGAATGCGGGCGAGCCGATCCTGGCGCTGTTGCCGCCGCAAAACATGAAGGTGCGCTTCTTCGCGCCCGAGGCTTCGATCGCCGCTCTGCCGCTGGGCGCGCGCGTCGCGATCGCATGCGACGGCTGCCCCGACGGCTTGACCGGGCGTGTCACTTTCGTGGCGCGCGAGCCGAGCTATACCGCGCCGATCATCTATAGCCGCGACACGCGCGAGAGCCTTGTGTTCCTGGTCGAGGCCGCGCCCAGCGATCCGGCCGCCATTCGTCCGGGCTTGCCGGTGGATGTGCGCCTTTCGCCTGAGCGCGCGTCATGAGCGACGTCATCGACGTCGCCGGCCTCACCAAGCGCTTCGGCGACAAGATCGTCGTCGACGATCTGGCGCTGAAAGTGCCGCGCGGCGCGATCTACGGATTTCTCGGCCCCAACGGATCGGGCAAGACCACCACCATCCGCATGGTGTGCGGCTTGCTCAAGCCAGACGCGGGCAGCGGGCGCGTGCTCGGTTATGACGTGCTGCGCGAGAGCGACCGCATCAAGGCGCGCACCGGCTACATGACGCAGCGCTTCTCGCTCTACGAGGATTTGTCGATCCGCGAGAATCTGGAATTCGTCGCGCGCCTCTATGAGATGGACGATATTGGCGGGCGCGTCGGCGCCGCGCTCGATCAATTGGGCCTCAAGGAGCGCGCGACGCAGCTTTCAGGCAGCTTGTCCGGCGGCTGGAAGCAGCGCCTGGCGCTCGCCGCCTGCATGATCCATGAGCCGGATCTGTTGCTGCTCGACGAGCCGACGGCGGGCGTCGATCCCAAGGCGCGGCGCGATTTCTGGGATCAGATCCGCGCCTATGCGCGCCAGGGCGTCACCACGCTTGTCTCCACGCATTACATGGACGAGGCCGTGCAATGCGATTCCATCGCCTACATCGCCTATGGCCGAAAATTGATCGACGCCCCGACACAAAGCGTGCCGGCGATGACCGGGCTCTTCGCGTGGCGCGTGCGAGCGCACGATCTGGACGCCGCCGAAGAAGCCCTGCGCGCCGCGCCGGGCGTTGAACTCGTCGCGCGCTTCGGCACGGAAGTGCATGTGTGCGGACGCGATGAAGCGCGCCTCAAGGCGGCGCTGCGCGCGCTCCCCGATCTCAAGGCCGAGCCGATGGAGGTCGGCCTTGAAGAGAGCTTCATCCATCTCATGGGCCAGAGCGCGGATAATTTCCAATGATCGCGACTTTGCGCGGCGCGCTGTCTCCGATGCGGCTCGGCGCGGTGTTTCTCAAGGAGATCGTGCAGATGCGCCGCGATCGGCTCACCTTCGCCATGATGGTGATGATGCCGGTGATGCAATTGCTGCTGTTCGGCTACGCCATCAACACCGATCCGCGTAATTTGCCGACAATCGTCGTGCAGCGCGAAGAGGGGCCGATGACGCGCAGCTTCGTGTCCGCGCTGGAGGCCTCGCGCTATTTCCGGATCGAGCGCGTCGTTGCAACCGAGAGCGAGGGCGCCCGCGCGCTGCAGGAGGGAGGCGCGACCTTCATGATCGCGCTGCCGGGCGGCTTTGAGGAAAGCCTGGTGCGCGGCGAACGCCCGCAAATCCTTATCGCCGCCGATGCGAGCGATCCCACCGCCACGGCCGGGCCGCTCGCCGCGCTCCCGGGCATCGCGCAAAGCGCTTTCGCACAAGCCTTCGAGGGGCCGCTCGCGCGCCTCGCGCCCAACGATGCGCCCTACGAGATCGTGGCGCAGCGCTTCTATAATCCCGAGGCGATCACCGCGTTCAATATCGTGCCGGGTCTTCTTGGCGTCATTCTCACCATGACCCTGGTGATGATCACGTCGATCGCGCTCACGCGCGAAAGCGAGCGCGGCACGATGGAAACGCTGCTCGCCACGCCGGCGCGCCCGCTTGAAATCATGCTTGGCAAGACATCGCCCTACGTGCTCGTGGGCATGGTGCAGACGGTGCTGGTGCTGTTCGCGGGCGCGTTCCTGTTCGACTTGCCGATGCCCAGCGATTGGCTGGCGTTCACGCTGGGCGTCGTCGTCTTCATTTTCGCCAATCTGATGCTGGGCTATCTCATCTCCACGGTGGCGCGCACGCAGATGCAGGCGATGCAGCTCACCTTCTTCGTGTTCCTGCCGTCGATCCTTCTTTCCGGCTTCATGTTTCCGTTTCAGGCCATGCCCGCCTGGGCGCAAGCCATCGGCGAGGCGCTGCCGCTCACGCATTTCGTGCGACTCGTGCGCGCGGTGATGTTGAAGGATTCTGGGCTCGACGCGATCGGCGGCGAACTCGCCTGGCTCGCCGCGATCATGCTCGCGCTGGCGACGCTCGCGCTGCTGCGCTTCCGCCGCACGCTTTGATCATCCCATGATGACGTCCCGCTCAGGCGTGACGACGCCGTCGCTGGTGACGAACGCCACCTTGAGCGGCTCGCCCGTAAGTCGCGATCTCGGTCGCGCCGGCGGGGGCGCGGCGCGGAGCCACACATCGCCCCATTGCTGCAGCGCCGCGAAGGCCAGCGTAAGCGCGCGCGCTGCTTTCGTCGGGCGATATTCCTCCCGCGGGCGGGCGCCCGTTTCCTGATAGGCGTGGCGTTCGAGAAGCCCGGCTTGAACGAGCCGCTCCAGCCGCTCGCTGAGGATGCCGCGCGAAATGCCTAACTCCGCTTGCAGATCGGCGAAGCGGCTCACCCCATAGAGCACGCTGCGCAGGATCAACAGCACCCATCGATCCCCCATGACGTCCGCCGCATGGGCCATGCCGCACGTCTCCATTGGGATCGGAGAGCGCTCAATCCGAGGCGAGCTTGACTTGAGGGGCATTGTAAGTCCTAAGTTCGAACTTAGAATGGAGGTGGGGATGTCTTATCTTGCTTTGCTGCTCGCGTTCAAGATTGGCGTGACTTTGGTGGGTGTCTCCGCGCCGCTGGTTTTGGCGCCGCAGGCATATTTGTCGAAGCGCTCGGGACTAGGCGGGGAGGCGATCGCCTGGCTGCGCCTTTATGGCGTGGCGGTGAATGCGCTGCTTGTCGGCTATGCGTCCGGATTTTTCGTCCTCGCGAGCGGCGCATTCCCATGGGGCGTGACGATCATGGGGCTCGTCTCGAACGCGGGCGCCGTTGCGGCGCTCCTGGCCACGGGCCTTGCGCGCCGTTCGCCGATACTCACCAGCGCATTCGCCCTCATCGCCCTTGGACTGGCGGTCTCCATGGCCGCGCCCGAGGCCGCGATGGCGCCGCTGCTGTAAATCAAAAACGGCGGAGCTTGCGCTCCGCCGTTTCCGTTTCCGTGGCGATTGATGGATGTCCTTAGAAATCCATGTCGCCCATGCCGCCCATGCCACCGGGCATGCCGCCGGGCGCGCCGCCCGAGGACTTCTTCGGCGCTTCGGCGATCGAGGCTTCCGTCGTGATGATGAGGCCGGCGACCGAGGCCGCGTCCTGCAGCGCCGTGCGCACGACCTTCACGGGGTCGATGATGCCGGCCTTGATCATGTCGACATATTGCTCGGTCTGCGCGTTGAAGCCGAAATTGTCGTCCTTCGATTCACGCAGCTTGCCGACGACGATGGAGCCTTCCACGCCGGCGTTTTCCGCGATCTGACGGATCGGCGCCTCGAGCGCCTTGCGCACGATCGCCACGCCGACATTCTGGTCTTCGTTGTCGCCCTTGACGTCGAGCTTCAGCGCCGCGCGCAGGAGCGCCACGCCGCCGCCGGGGACGATGCCTTCCTCGACCGCGGCGCGGGTCGCGTTGAGCGCGTCATCGACGCGATCCTTGCGCTCCTTCACCTCGACTTCGGTGGCCCCGCCGACCTTGATCACGGCCACGCCGCCCGCCAGCTTGGCGAGACGCTCTTGCAGCTTCTCGCGGTCATAATCGGACGTCGTTTCCTCGATCTGGGCGCGGATCTGATTGATGCGGCCTTCAATGTCCTTCTTGTCGCCATAGCCGTCGACGACGGTGGTGTCGTCCTTCTTGACGACGACCTTCTTGGCCTTGCCGAGCATGTCGATGGTGACGTTCTCGAGCTTGATGCCCAGGTCTTCGCTGATGACTTGGCCGCCCGTGAGGATGGCGATGTCTTCCAGCATGGCCTTGCGGCGATCGCCGAAGCCCGGGGCTTTCACCGCCGCGACCTTGAGGCCGCCGCGCAGCTTGTTGACCACCAGCGTGGCGAGCGCTTCGCCTTCGACGTCTTCCGCGATGATCAGGAGCGGACGGCCATTTTGCACGACCGCTTCCAGAATCGGCAGCATCGGCTGCAGCGAGGACAGCTTCTTTTCGAAGAGCAGGATCAGCGGCTCTTCGAGCGTGGCGTCCATCTTGTCGGCGTTGGTGATGAAATAGGGCGAGAGATAGCCGCGGTCGAATTGCATGCCTTCCACGACATCGAGTTCGGTTTCCAGCGACTTGGCTTCCTCGACCGTGATCACGCCTTCATTGCCGACCTTGGCCATCGCGTCGGCGAGGAATTTGCCGATGTCGGTGTCGCCATTGGCGGAAATCGTGCCGACTTGCGCGATTTCGGCCGAGCCCTTCACTTTCTGGGCCTTCGACTTGAGGTCGGCGACGATGGCGGTGACGGCCTTGTCGATGCCCCGGCGCAAATCCATCGGGTTGCGGCCGGACGAGACGGCCTTCATGCCTTCGCGGACGATCGCTTGAGCCAGCACGGTGGCGGTGGTGGTGCCGTCGCCGGCTTCGTCATTGGTCTTGGACGCCACTTCGCGGATCAGCTGGGCGCCCATGTTCTGGAACTTATCTTCCAGCTCGATTTCCTTCGCGACCGTGACGCCGTCCTTCGTGGTGCGCGGGGCGCCGAAGGATTTCTCGATAACGACGTTGCGGCCCTTGGGACCGAGCGTGACCTTCACCGCGTTGGCGAGGATGTCGACGCCTTGAAGCATGCGCTCACGCGCATCGGCGCCAAAATTGACGAGTTTCGCTGCCATGTTTTCCTCTTGAAATATGAAAGGGGGAGAAAGAGCGCGGCGCCCTTAGGCGGCCTTCTTGCCCTTCGCTTCCTTGCCTTCGATCACGCCCATGATGTCGCTCTCCTTCATGATCAGGAGCTCTTCGCCATCGATGGTGACTTCCGTGCCCGACCACTTGCCGAACAGGATGCGGTCGCCGACCTTCACGTCCATGGCGATGCGCTCGCCGTCCTCGTCGCGTCCGCCGGGGCCGACGGCGACGACTTCGCCTTCCTGGGGCTTTTCCTTGGCGGTGTCGGGGATGATGATCCCGCCCTTGGTCTTCTCTTCTTCCTTCACGCGCTTGACGAGCACGCGATCGTGCAGCGGACGAAAGCTGGCCACGCTGGTCTCCTTTTGATTTCCGTTCGCAGGATGATTTCTGTTTACAAACAAGCGAAGCAGAGCCATTGGCACTCACCTCGGTCGGTTGCTAACGGGCGCGATTTAGGCGCACGGCGCGCCCGCGTCAAGGCCCCGGGCAAGCGCGGGGCGGCGATTTGTCCCCAACGCACAGGCCCCGACGCAATCCGGACGCTCCGTTCTAAATCCCTGATAAAGCTAATTTATCTTGGCCTTGGCGCGGGTATGGGGCGCGGCGGCTCGGGCCGGACCTGGCTTTGGAGCTTGGGCAGCCCCGCCGCGCTCTGCGCCGCCCGCGCCAGTTGGACGAACTCGGCCCGCCAGCCGTCCTCGTCGCGCCCGCGCGCGCCCTGGGCCAAGGCGATGACGTCGTCATAGGCGAAGCCCTCGTCGAGGAAGGGGTCCTCGCGCAGCATCTGCCCGAAGCTGGCGACCGCGCCGGCCCAGCGCGTCGCCTCGGGCGCGGCCGCGAGGCTCGCGTGCCGGTCCGCGGGCGTGATCGCGCGCTCGATCAGCCGGCTCTGGCTCTCGCCCGGCAGCTTGTAGCGCACGCGCAGGAAGGCGATCTCGGTCCCGCCCGCGCTGGGCGTCGGCGCGGCCTGGTAGCGCAGCGGATCGGTCAGCGTGCGCCCGCCAGGGCGGGTGATCTCATAGATCGCCGTCACCGCGTGGCCCGCGCCGATCTCGCCGGCGTCGACGCGGTCATTGTTGAAATCCTCGCGGTTCAACATGCGAGTCTCGTAGCCGATGAGGCGATATTCGGCGACCGCGCGCGGATTGAACTCGACCTGGATCTTCACGTCATTGGCGATGGGGAACATCTGCGCGGCGATTTCGTCGCGCAGCACACGGCGCGCTTCGGCGAAGGTGTCGATATAGGCGGCCACGCCATTGCCGTTCTGCGCCAGGCGCTGCATCAGCGCGTCATTGTAATTGCCGCCGCCGAAGCCGAGCACGGAGAGATAGATTCCGGTTTCGCGCTGACGCGTGACGAAATCCTCCAGCTGTTGCGGATCGTTGATGCCCACGTTGAAATCGCCGTCCGTGGCGATCATCACGCGGTTGATGGCGTTGCGGTTGAAATGGCGTTCGGCCAGCGCATAGGCGAGGCGCAACCCCTCGCCACCCGCGGTCGAACCGCCGGCTTGAAGGTTTTCGAAGGCGGCGATGATACGCGCTTTTTCATTGCCGGGCGTTGGCGGCAGGATTTCGCCCGCCGCGCCGGCATAGACGGCGATGGCGATGCGGTCTTGCGGACGCAATTGATCGACCAGTTCGCGAAAGCCGCGAAGGGCGAGCGGAAGTTTGTTCTCTTCGCCCATGGAGCCGGAGACGTCGATCAGCAGCACGAGATTGAGCGCCGGCCGCTCACGCGGAATGAGGTGATAGCCTTGCAGGCCGATATGCACGATTTCACGCCCCTCCGCCCAGGGCGAGGGCGCGACCGCGACGAAGGTTGAGAACGGCTGCGTGCGCTGCGCCGGCAAGGGATAATCGTAGCGGAAATAATTGATCAGCTCTTCCGTGCGCACCGCGTCGCGCGGCGGCAGGCGCCCCGCGTTCAACATGCGCCGCACATTGGCGTAGGACGCCGTGTCGACATCGATGGAAAAGGTGGAGACCGGCGCCTCCGCGACCTGGCGCACCGGATTTGTGTCCTCGTGCTGATACCGCTCGCGGTCGACATCGCCGGGCATGGGCTGCGGCGCGCGTTGCGCTTGAGACATCAACGCGCCGCCAATCGTGGGGAGCGCGGAGGGCGGGGGCGGCGGCGGGGGAGGACCCATGCGGTCGCGCGCTTCGGCGGCGACACTGGGTGGGGGAATGCGCGCCTCCGGCGCATCGCTTCGCGTGGTCTGTTGCGCAGGCGGCGTCGCGCAGGCCGCCAGCATGAGGCACGCCGCGCCCGCCGCGCGCCAACGCTTCGCTCGTGGCATCATCGTCCGCTCCCCTGAATTGTGTCTTGCGTTCAGGTCGCGCCTCGATCGGGGCGCTCTTATGGCGGTCCTGCGACCGCGCGCCGCAATCGATTTGACGACGATCAACGATGCGCACGCCGCATCGCGACCTTCTTTCACCGCCGCGGGGATAGTGAGGGAGAAGGGCATGTGGATTCTGAAGACGGCGGCCGCCGCCGTCGTGCTGTTCGGCGCGCTCGCGGCGCCTGTGCAAGCGGGCGTGTTCGAGGATCGCTTGCAGATCAAGCTGGGTGTTATCGGCGTATTGCCGGACGAGGGCGGGGAGACCTCCATCGGCGGAGGGCCCGACATATCGGACGAATATGTTCCCTCCGTTCAACTTGAATGGTTCTTCGGCGAGCATGTCTCGATGGAGCTTTTGTGCTGCGTGGCGCCGCACGAAGTGAAGGCCGTCGGCACGATCTTGAACGATGTCGATCTCGGCGAGGTGACGCTGTTTCCTCCGACATTGACCGTCAAATATCGCTGGACCAATTTCGGCGCGATCGAGCCTTATGTCGGCGCGGGCGTGAACTACACGCATTTCTTCAACGAGGATTTGCCCGCCGGCGGCGTCGTGACCGATATCGCGTATGACGACAGCGTCGGGCCCGCGCTGCAAGTCGGGGCGGACATTCGCCTCAATGAGCGCTGGGCGATCAATCTCGATGCACGCAAGGTCTGGATCAACACCGATGTGTCGATCAATAACGGCGCGGTGACGGCCGATGTCGACATCGATCCATGGGTGATTTCGGCCGGAATCGGCTATCGATTCTAGGGGCGCGCAGCGCGCGGCGTGGCGGCCTCAGCGCTGCGCCGCCGCGCGGCGCGCGTCGATATAGGCGCGCACGCGCGCCTCGAGCGCGCTGAACGGCAATTCGCCTTCGGCCAGGATCGCGCTGTGGAAGCCGCGCAGATCATAATCCGGCCCAAGCGCGTTGCGGGCCAGTTCGCGCAGGCGCACGATTTCGCGCCGGCCAAGTTCATAGGCGCACGCTTGCCCCGGCAGCACCACGTAGCGATCGACCTCGGAAATCACCACGCCCGGCGAATCGCCCGTGGTTTCGAGCAGATAGGCGATCGCCTGCTCGCGCGACCAGCGCTTGGCGTGAATGCCGGTGTCCACCACGAGCCGCGCCGCGCGCCACAATTGCCAGCGCAGATAGCCGATGCGTCCGATCGGATCCTCGCGGTAAAGTCCCTGTTCGTCGGCCAATTGCTCCGCGTAAAGGCCCCAGCCCTCGCCATAGGCGGTGAACGACAAGAGCCGGCGCATCAGCGGCAGATCGCCCCGCTCGCGCGCGAGCGCGACCTGGAAATGATGGCCGGGCACGGCCTCGTGATAATCCTGCGTCGGCAGATCAATGCGCGTCATCTCCGCCAGATTGCGCAGATTGATGTAATAGATGCCGGGCTTGGCGCCGTCCAAGGAGGGCGGATCGTAATAGGCGCCGGAGGCCGCGCCTTCCGCGATCGGCGGCACGCGGCGCACCTCCAAGGGCGCGCGCGGCAAGGTCTCGAACCATTCCGGCGCGCGCTGCATGACGCGGTTCACGCGCGCGCGCACATCGGCCAGCAATTTCGCCCGGCCCGCATCGCTCGCTTCATACTGATAGCGCGGATCGGCGGTTAGCGCCGCGAGGCGCGCGCCCACGCTGCCTTCCGCGCGACCGAGCCGGCGCAGAGCCACGTCCAATTCCTGCTCAAGCGCGGCGACGCGCGCGCGGCCGATCTGATGAATCTCCTCCGCTGAAAGCGTGCTCGTCGTCTCGAAGCGCAGCAGCGCCGCGTAATAGACCGCGCCGTTCGGCAAGCGCCATATGCCGGCCTCATGCGTCGCGCGCGGACGCAGCGCGCGCAACGTCGCCGCCGCGCGCTGGTGCGCCGGCACGATGGCGTCGCGCGTGATCGCTTCGGCCTGCGCCAGCAGGGATTGCGCGCGCGCCGCTTGGGGATGGGGCGCGCCGTCCGCGCCGGCGGGCGTCAGCGCGATCAGCCGCGTGCGCAGCGCGCTTACATAGGTTTGCGCTTGCAGCGGCGTGGCGGCCGCGCGGTCCAAGGCGGCGATGGCGCCGTCCAGGATGAAATCGGGCGGCACGATTCCCGCTTCGGCGTCGGCGCGCGCGCGCGCGGCTTCCGCGTCGAGCGCGCCGGCCGCCTCGCGCAGCCGCGCCACATAGGTCTCGGCCTCGGCGAGCGTGGCGATCGTATGCGCGGTGTCGAAAAAATCGGCGAGGTCGAGATAGGCGCCGGTGATGGGCGTCATCACGTAGGGCTGGGCGCCGCCCAGCGGATGAAACGCGCCGAAGCCAAAGCGCGCCGCCCCGGCGGCGGTCTCGAATTGGGCGCTGAGCGCGGCGTAGGTCACGGCCTCTTCCGGCGTGAGGCTCGCTTCGTCCACCGCGCGCAATTCCACGAGGCGCCGTTCGGCGGCGCTGCGCGCGCGCTCTTGCGCGGCCACGGATCGATCGGTCAGTCGCGTTTCGAAGCCTTCGCCCGCCACGTCCGCGCGCAGACCGGCGCGCGTGGCGAATTCAGGATCGTCGGCGACGATCTCGCGCGCCCAATCCTCCACGCGTCCGTCGAAGGCGCTTTGCGGCCGGGGCGGGGCCGCCCCGCAAGCGGTGAGGCAGAGCGCGAGAAACGCCGGCAGAAGGATGCGCATGGCCTCGCTCTACCCGAATTCGCGCGCCCGCCCAGCCCCTCGGATTAGACAACGACCGCGCGCCCGTTCTTGATCACGGTGACGTCACGCTCCTTCACGGACGCCTCGAAGGAGATCGTCTCGCCGTCCTTCCACATCCGCGTGACGATGGTCTCGCCCGGATAAACGGGCGAGGAGAAGCGCACGTCATGGGCCTTGATCCGTGTGGGATCGTAATCGGCGAAGGTCGCCAGCACGGCGCGGCAGGTGATCCCGTAGGTGCACAGGCCGTGCAGGATGGGCCGGGGAAAGCCCGCCTTGCGCGCGGCTTCGGGATCGGAATGGAGCGGATTGCGGTCGCCGCAGAGGCGGTAGATCAGCGCCTGGTCCGGCCGCGTGGAGATGGTGACCTCAAGGTCCGGCTTGCGGGTGGGCGTGGGGTGTGGTTCGGGCTGGCCGCTGGAGGTTCCGCCGAAGCCGCCGTCGCCGCGCGCGAAGGTCGCCCCCGTCAGGGTGGCCACCGGGGCGCCGGCGCTGTCGCGCCAGAGCGTCTCGGTGATGATCACCGCGCCCTTGTCCTTGCCCTTGTCATAGACGCCGGCGAGGCGGGATTCGGCGGTCATCTGCGCCGAGGCGGGCAGCGGCTTGTGCAGCGTCAGCTTCTGCTCGCCATGCAGGATCATGGCGTAATTGATGTCGAGCATGCGCCCCCCGCCCGCGCCATAGCCCAGCACGGTGGCCGCCGTGGGCACCACTTTAAGGCCGCGCTCATAGACGAAGGGCAGCTCCGTCTCGTCCATCGGGTCGGCGCCGAGGCCGATCCCCAAGGCGTACAGCATCACGTCCTTGTCGCTGTAGGAGAAGGGTTTCGGCTCCGGCGGGCGCGCCAGGGCGGCTTCCACGTCGGCGAGGTTGAAGGGCATGTCCGCCTCCCATTGAGTGCTGTGCCAATGATCTGTTTGTCGCCGCCATTCTAGCCGGCTGATTTCCAGCCGCGCCAGGAATCACGTGGCGGCGCCCGCGCATTCTTGCGGCGGGCGGCCTTTCGTGGTTGAGAGCCGTCCACCGAATTTTCGCGGAGACCCTCATGACGACCGCCGGGCAGGGCGCCCAATCCCTAGGCCAGATCATGTTCTATCGGCAGTTGGAGCCGCTTTCCGCCGAGAAGCACAGAGGGCTGGGCGTCAGCCAGGTCGCCAATCCGTTCTCGTTCCTGCAGGACACGCATCTCATCCCGCTGACGGTGGATGAGTTCGGCCTCGCGGCCGTCTGCTATCCGATCATCTTCGACACCCAATCGAAGACGCCGCTTGCGGTCATGGGCTTGCGCCCCGGCATGAACGTGTTCCTCACCGCCGACGGCGCGCTCGATCCGGAAGTGTATCTGCCCGCGTTCGCGCGCCGCTATCCGTTCCTGCCGGTGATCAACAATCCCCAACAGCCCGCGCCGCAGGACCAGGGCGAGCGCGTGCTGGTCTGCATCGACCGCGCCGCGAAGATGGTCTCGGCCACGCCGGAACTGCCCTTCTTCGAAGGCGACAAGCCTTCTCGCTACACGCAGGAGGCCATCCAATTCTGCCGCGAGTTCGACGTGCTCGGACGGCGCACGCAGGAATTCATCAAGCTGATGGACGAGCATGGCCTGTTCGAGCTGACGCCGCTCGCGCTGCCGCGCGCCAAGCCGGACGGCTCGCCCGATCAGCCGCAGAAGATCGGCGAATATCTGCGCATCGACGAGAAGAAGCTGAACGCGCTGCCGCAGGACAAATACATGCAATTGCGCGATCGCGGCGTCAGCGCGGTCATGCACGCGCATCTTCTGTCGCTTGGCCTTTGGCCGAAAATCCTCTCGCGCGCCGCGCGGCTCCAGGCGGCCACGCCGCTCGCCTAAGGGCGTAATCAAACTGTCGCGAAATTCTGCTGAAAGAGCGCGTTTCTTTCAGCGGCGTCGCGCGCGTACGCCGCTCAAGCGGGCTTTGCGTGCGGGGATTTGCGATGAATTGGATGTATGGCGCGGCCGCGGCCGCTCTTTTGGCGTTCGCGCCGGCGGCGGCGGCGATCGATCTTGAGCCGCTCGGCCAGTATCGGCACGGCAGCTTTGAATCCAGCGCCGCCGAGATCACCGCCTATGATCCCGCGTCGAAGCGGCTTTTCGTGGTCAATGGCGAGTCGCACCGCATTGACGTGCTCGACATGGCCGATCCCGCGCGTCTCACGCTGATCGGCTCGGTCGATCTTTCGCAATACGGCTCGACCCCCAACAGCGTCGATGTGCATAACGGCCTCGTCGCGGCGGCGATGACCGCGACGGATAAGCAAGCGCCCGGCAAGGTCGTGTTCTTCAATGCCGCCGATCTCGCCGTGCAGGGCGCGGTCAGCGTCGGCGCCATGCCGGACATGCTCACCTTCACGCCGGATGGCGCGCACGTGCTCACCGCCAACGAGGGCGAGCCGAACGCGGCCTATTCCACCGATCCGGAAGGCAGCGTGTCGATCATCGATCTCGTCGGCGGTGTCGCCGGCGCGGTGGTGCGCACCGCCGATTTCCGCGCCTTTACATATGAATCCTCCCCTGGCCTCGCGCCGATCGGCCGCCAAGGATCGACCTTCGCGCAAGACGCCGAGCCCGAATATATCGCGCTCTCGCCGGACGGGCGCACCGCCTACGTTACGCTGCAGGAAGTCAACGCCGTCGCCACGATCGACATCGCCGCCGGGCGCGTGACGGCGGTACGCGGCCTTGGCTTCAAGGATTGGTCGCAATCGACGACCGATCTCGACGATCGGGACGGCGGCCTGCACATGGGCCCCAATCCGGTGTTCGGCATTTATCAGCCCGACGCGATCGCCGGCTTCGTCGGCGCCGATGGCGGCTTCTACCTCGTCACCGCGAACGAGGGCGATTCCAAGGACCTCACCGAGGCTGGTGGAACCTTCTCCAATGAGGCGCGCGGCGGCGACGTCACGATCGGCCCGCAGCTCACCGCTCGCGTCAATGCCGGCCGTGGCAGCTTCCTGCGCCGCGTGAAGCTGCTGCGCGGCCTGGGCTATTCCACCAGCGCGGCGGCGTATGAGCAGCTCTACCTGTTCGGCGCGCGCTCCATGTCGATTTGGGACGCCAATGCGGCGCTCGTCTATGATTCCGGCGATGCGCTGGAGCGCGAGATCGCGCGGCGCCATCCGCGCCATTTCAACGCCAACCACAATGACAACGCGATCGACAATCGCTCCGATGACAAAGGCCCCGAGCCGGAGGGCGTGGCGGTCGGCGCGGTCGGCGGGCGCACCTACGCCTTCGTCGGCCTGGAACGCGACAGCGGCGTGGCCGTCTTCGACGTGACCGCCCCGCGCGAGGCGAGCCTCGTTCATTATGAAACCACGCGCGATTTCCGCGCCGATCCGCGAACGCCGGCCGCCGGCGATCTCGGGCCGGAGGGCGTGATGTTTATCCCCGCCGCCGAGAGCCCGAACGGGCGCGACCTTTTGGTCGTGACCTATGAGGTCTCGTCCACGACGCGGGTATACGCGGTGACGCCCTAAGCGGCGCGCCTGAGCGGGGGTCACAAACGGGCGAAGAGAGTTGGCGCGCGGGGGCGTCGGGGCTATGTCCCGCGTAACCCAAGCGCCCGTCCGCGCCGTAGAAGGCGTATCGGCGCAGATTTGAGAAGGGGCCCGCCCGCTTGCCCGTCGCGTCCTGGTTCGCAGCTCTCCTGACGCTCCTCGTCGCGCTGGCGCAGCCTGCCTTGGCCGCGCCCGCGCGCACGGAGAATGTCGAAACCGAACTGCACGCCGCGCTCAGCGCCGCCGCGCCGGGCGCGCGTGTCGATCTCGCGCTGCGCCAAAACATCCGCGAGGGCTGGCACACCTATTGGTCCAATCCGGGCGATAGCGGCGAGCCGACGGAGGTCATCTGGGCGGCGCCGGCGGGCGTCGTCGTCGGGCCGCTTCAATTCCCAGCGCCCGAGGCGATCCCCTTCGATATCCTCGTCAATTACGGCTATTCGGGCGAAATCCTCTTCCCGATCGCGCTCGACGTGCCGGCCTCGGCGCGGCCTGGCGAAACTCTGACGCTCCGCGCCGACGTCACTTGGCTCGTCTGTTCCGATATCTGCATCCCGGAAAACGCCACGTTGAGCTTGGTGCTGCCGATCGCGGCGGCTTCCGTGGAGGATGCCGTTTGGGCGCCCCGCATCGCCGCCGCCCGCGCAGCCTTGCCTAGCCCCGAGCCTGCCTTGCAGGCGCGGATCAGCGCCGGTGCGCCCGCGCGCATCAGCTTCGCGGGTCCCCCGGTCGCCGGCGTGCGCGCCGCGCATTTCTTTCCGTATCGGGGCGATGTGATCGATCATGCCGCGCCGACCAATCTCACCATCGGCCCCGAAGGGATCGGTCTTGATTTGAAAGCCGGCGCCGCCGGGGCGCTCGGGCAAGACGCGCTCGAAGGCGTCTTGACCGTCACCCGCGCGGACGGCGCGCGGGCGGCCTATGCGGTGCGCGCCGAGCCTGGACCGCCGCTGCCGGGCACGGGGGCTTCGGGCGCGGCCTTGGCCGCGGGCGCGCTCACGCTGCCGCTGGCGCTCGCGCTCGCCTTCGTCGGCGGCCTCATCCTCAATGTGATGCCCTGCGTCTTTCCGGTGCTGTCGCTGAAAGCGCTGCACCTCGCCAAGATCGGCGCGGGCGATGCGCGGCGCACGGGCGTGTTCTTCACCGCCGGGGTGGTCGCGGCGTTCCTCGCGCTCGCGGGCGCGCTGATCGCGCTCAAGGCCGGCGGCGCGGCCGTCGGCTGGGGCTTTCAGCTGCAATCGCCGCTGATGATCGCGGCGCTCTCGGCGCTCTTCTTCCTGATCGCGCTCAATCTCCTTGGCGTGTTCGAGATCGGCGGGTCGTTGCAGAATGTCGGCGGCGGTCTCGCCGCACGCGGCGGCGACGCCGGCTCGTTCTTCACCGGCGCGCTCGCGGTCGTGGCGGCCACGCCCTGCACCGCGCCCTTCATGGCGAGCGCAACTGGCTTCGCGGTCACGCAGCCTTGGTATGTGACGCTGCTCGTGTTCGCGGTGCTGGCGCTGGGCTTCGCCGCGCCCTTCGCGCTGCTCGCGTTCGCGCCGGCCTTGCGTCGCTTCCTGCCCAAGCCGGGGCCGTGGATGACGCGCGCGCGCACGCTTCTCGCGTTTCCGATGTTCGCCACAGTCGCCTGGCTCGCCTGGGTGCTCACCGCGCAGACGGGGCCGAACGGCCTCTTGGCGCTGCTCGCGCTTTTGACGGCGCTTGCGTTCGCGGTGACGGTCGCGCGCTGGGGGCCGCGCTGGGGCGTCGCCGGCGCCGCGATCGCGCTCGTCGTTGTCGCGCTCGCCGCGCGCCCGCTGATCGCGCCGCCCACGCCCACGCAAACCGCCGCGATCTCCGAGGAAGCCTGGTCGCCGGCGCGCGTGGCGGCGCTGCGCGCGGAAGGCAAAGGCGTGTTCGTCGATTTCACCGCCGCCTGGTGCGTCACCTGCCAGGTCAACAAGCTCACCGTGTTCCAGCGCGCGCGCGTGCGCGAGGCGTTCGCGGCGAACGATGTGGTGTTTCTCACCGCCGACTGGACCAATCCCGATTCCGACATCGCCGCGGCCCTCGCCGCCTATGGGCGCGACGGCGTGCCGCTTTATCTGTTTTACGCGCCGGGCGCGGCCGAGGCGCGCGTGCTGCCGCAAGTGCTGACCGAAGACTTCATCATCAACGCCATCACGATCGAGGAGCGCACCACATGAGCATCTTCACCCGTCGCAATGTGATCCTTGGCGCCGCTGGCCTCGGCGCGGGCGCGCTCGCGGGCGGCTACGTGCTGACGCGGCCGGCCGCCGCCGCCATCGCCAATGGCGCGCAGGCGCCGGGCTTCTCGCTGATGGACGCGAACGGCGCTGCGCGCACGCTGCAGGAATTCGCCGGGCGCACCATCGTTCTGGAATGGACCAACCATCTCTGCCCGTACGTGAAGAAGCACTATGACAGCGGCAATATGCAGGCCGTGCAGCGCGAAGCGATGGCGGCGGGCGCGGCCTGGCTCACCATCATTTCCTCCGCGCCGGGCGAGCAGGGCCATGTGACGGGTCCGGAAGCGCGGGCCATCGCGCAGCAAAAGAATTCCGCGCCCAGCGCCATCCTGCTCGATCCGGAAGGCCGCGTCGGCCGCGCCTATGACGCACGCACCACGCCGCACATGTTCATCATCGATGCGGGCGGGCGCATCGTCTATCAGGGCGCGATCGACGATCGCCCGCGCGCCGCGCCGTCCTCGCTGGAAGGCGCCACCAATTATGTCCGCGCCGCGCTCGCCGATCTGGGCGCGGGGCGTTCCGTGCAGGTCGCGCAGACCACGCCCTATGGCTGCAGCGTGAAATATCGCGCCTAGACCGAAGCCAATGCCAAGCTAGTGCCGCGCACCCATGGATTGGGCCGCGCGGCGGCAGGCCTCGGCGCAGCGCATGCAGGCGTCGGCGCAGATGCGGCAATGCTCGTGCGCGTCGGCATGGCGGCGGCATTCATCCGCGCAGATCATGCAGGCGTTCTCGCAGGCCGCCAGCTGGCCGAGAATGACATTCTCGTTCGAGCCGGTGCGCCGTCCCGCGACGAAGGCGGTGGCGACGCAGATGTCGGCGCAATCGAGATCGACGCGGATGCATTGGCGCAAATGGGCGACCATGCTATCCGCGAGGCACGCATCGGCGCACGACGTGCAGATTTGCGCGCAGTCCAAACATTCCTCGATGCAGCGGATGAGGTCCGGATTGGTCGAGCCGCGCACGTCGGGGTGCGCCGCGATCATTTGCTGGGTGTGCATGGCGGGTCTCCAGGGCGGTTCGCGCCCGATGCCGAAACGTGGGCGCGCGCTGTTTGATCCTGGGCGCGGCTGCTGCTATGAGGCGCCCGCGCCGCAAGGAGCGCTGCGACGGCCCTAGGCACGGGCCGCCAGGCTTGCGGCGCGTTTCGCTTCAGAAACGGCGCTCGCGGGCTTTCTTTCGTCGAGGAGGGCGCGCGATGAGCGCTGCTGAATTCAAGGATTATGTCGTCGCCGATATCGGTCTCGCTGGCTTCGGCCGCAAGGAGATCGAGATCGCGGAAACCGAAATGCCGGGCCTGATGGCCACGCGCGCCGAATATGCCGCCCGTCAGCCGCTCAAGGGCGCGCGCATCGCCGGCTCGTTGCACATGACCATCCAGACCGCCGTGCTGATCGAAACGCTGAAGGCGCTCGGCGCGGATGTGCGCTGGGCCTCGTGCAACATCTTCTCCACGCAGGACCACGCCGCCGCCGCCATCGCCGCGGCCGGCACGCCGGTGTTCGCCTTCAAGGGCGAAAGCCTCGTCCAATATTGGGAATACACGCATCGCATCTTCGAATGGAGCGACGGCGGCTATCCCAATCTCATTTTGGACGATGGCGGCGACGCGACGCTTCTGTGCGTGCTCGGCCCCAAGGCCGAGAAAGACCCCAGCGTCATCGCCAATCCGACGAACGAAGAGGAAGAAGCGCTCTACGCCGTGATGAAGCGCTATCTCAAGGAAAAGCCCGGCTTCTATTCGGCGATCCGCGACGCGATCAGAGGCGTTTCGGAGGAGACCACCACGGGCGTGCATCGCCTCTATCAGATGGCGCAGCGCGGCGAATTGCCGTTCCCGGCGATCAACGTCAATGACAGCGTGACGAAATCCAAATTCGACAATCTTTATGGCTGCCGCGAAAGCCTTGTGGACGCCATCCGTCGCGGCACCGACGTGATGCTCGCGGGCAAGGTGGCCGTGGTGTGCGGCTATGGCGATGTCGGCAAGGGCTCGGCCGCGAGTTTGCGCAATGGCGGGGCGCGCGTCGTCGTCACCGAGATCGATCCGATCTGCGCGCTGCAGGCGGCGATGGAAGGCTATGAGGTGCGCACGCTGGAGGACGTGGCGGGAAGCGCGGACATTTTCGTCACCGCCACCGGCAACAAGGATGTGATCACGCTCGATCACATGCGCCAGATGAAGATGAACGCCATCGTCTGCAATATCGGCCATTTCGACAGCGAGATTCAGATCGCGGCGCTGCGCAATTATAAGTGGGACAAGATCAAGGATCAGGTCCACCACGTCGAATTTCCGGACGGCAAGAAGATCATCGTTCTAAGCGAGGGCCGCCTCGTCAATCTCGGCAACGCCACCGGCCATCCGAGCTTCGTGATGAGCGCAAGCTTCACCAATCAGACGCTGGCGCAGATCGAATTATGGACCAATGGCGCCAAATATGAGCGCCAAGTCTATACGCTGCCCAAGCATCTCGATGAGAAGGTGGCGATGCTGCATCTGGAGAAGCTGGGCGCGAAGCTCACCACGCTCTCCAAGGAGCAGGCCGACTATATCGGCGTTGGCGCCCAAGGCCCGTTCAAGCCGGACCATTATCGCTATTGAAGGCGGTTTTACTTCCCCCGCTCGCGGGGGAAGTCCCGCGCGAAGGCGCGGGGAAGGGGGCGCGGGAATGCCCCCTCCGGCCTCGCTTCGCTCAGCCACCTCCCCCGTAAACGGGGGAGGAAGATTCAGCTCTGGTTGACGCGCTTCATCGCGGCGGCGACCGCCCCATCGCGCGGATCCTCGCTCCGCGACAGCGCCGCGAGCACGCCGTCGAAATCCGGCGCGGTCTTTTCCTGGCTGAGCTTGCGCTTGGCCTCCACACGCTCAAGCGCGATCTCCACGCCGACGATCGCCGCGATGAGGCGCGCGGTATAGTCGGCGGGCGCGTCTTCGATCCGCCAGGGTTCGGCGCGCCCGTCCTCGTGCCGCGCCGACAAGCGCGCGACGACATCGTGCAAGCGCTGCGCGTCCTCGAAGATGGTCAGCGCCCCCCAGGCCTGGATCGTCTCGTAATTCCAGGTCGGCACGGCGCGGCCGTCGCGCTTCTTGGTTTCGTACCAGCCGGGCGAGACATAGGTCTCCGGCCCGGGCGCGATCAGCAGGGCGGGGCAGGGCGCCTCGCGCCAGATCGGATTGGCGCGCGCGACGTGGCCGATCGCGCGGCCGTCCTCGATGAAGAGCGGCAGATGCGTGGCGCGCAGGCCGCTTGGGCCCGACGTGACCAGGATGGCGGCGCGGTCATAGGCGGCGAGCGCGGCGCGCGCGTCGCTCTCGCTCAGCGCGTGCCGGGGATGTCCATAGAGGCGCGGCGCCTCTTCGCTCACGCCGCCGTTTCCAGAAGGCCCTTGTCCTTGGCGGCGCGCATCATCGCCTTTTGCAGCTTCTCGAAAGCGCGCACCTCGATCTGGCGCACGCGCTCGCGGCTGACGCCATATTCCTTGGACAGCTCCTCCAAAGTCGCCGGCTCGTCCTTGAGACGGCGCTCCTGGATGATGTGGCGCTCGCGCTCGGTCAGCTCGGCCATCGCGGTTTGCAGGAGATCCATGCGCGCGCCGAACTCTTCCGAATTGGCGATCGTCGTCTCTTGCGTTTCCTGGGTCTCGTCCGACAGCCAATCCTGCCATTCGGCGTCGCCGTCGGCGCCCACCGGCGCGTTGAGGCTCGAATCCGGGCCCGAGAGGCGCCGGTTCATGGAGATAACTTCCTCGTCCGTGACGGCGAGCTTGCGTGCGATCTCGGCCACCTGTTCGGGGCGCAGATCGCCTTCCTCCAAGGCCGACATCTGGCTCTTCATGCGGCGCAGATTGAAGAATAGCTTCTTCTGCGCGGCGGTGGTGCCCATCTTCACGAGGCTCCACGAGCGCAGGATGTATTCCTGGATCGCCGCGCGGATCCACCACATCGCATAGGTGGCCAGGCGGAAGCCCTTGTCCGGGTCGAATTTCTTGACCGATTGCATGAGCCCGACATTGCCCTCGGAGATCACTTCCCCGATCGGCAGGCCATAGCCGCGATAGCCCATGGCGATCTTCGCCACGAGGCGCAGGTGCGAGGTGACGAGCTTATGCGCGGCGGCGGGGTCTTGATGCTCCTGCCAGCGCTTGGCGAGCATGAATTCCTCGTCCTTTTCGAGCATCGGGAATTTGCGGATCTCCGAGAGATACCGCTGCAGGCCCTGCTCGGGCGAAAGCGCCAGTGTCAGTGCGGTCGACGCCATCTTCATCCCCTCTGGTCCATGCGGACCTCGTGGCCATATGGGGAGCCGGGATTGGTTTCCCCAGAGCCGGGCGCGTTAAAGCGCCTTCACATCTTCTATACGTCGCGCAAGGCGGAATGGTGTCGGCCCGCCCGCGCGACAATGTCAGCAGAAACGTCAAGTGGTGCTTGACGACACGCTTGTCAAGGTCTACCTGACTGCCAGGATTTTCCTGACGGAGGCGCTCATGCCGATGGAAGCCCGCCCGCCGCTGCATTGCTCTTTCTGCCGCAAGTCGGAGAAGGAGGTGGAGAAGCTGATCTCCGGCCCGGCCGTGTTCATCTGCGGGGCGTGCGTGCGCGCCTGCGTGGCCATTCTGGACGCCGACGCCGCGACACCGCCGCCGGCCGCGCTTTCGGCCCCGTTCGAGGGCATGGCGGACGATAAGCTGCTCGCGCTCTTGCGCCCCGGCCTCGCCACGCTCGACGACATGCGCGACCAGCTGCACGCCCATGTGTCGGTGCTGAGGACGCGCGGCGTCTCCTGGGAGAAGATCGGCAAGGCGATGGGCGTATCGCGCCAAGCCGCTTGGGAGCGCTTCGGTTAGATGGCTCGCAACGCCGCGAGCAGCGCCTCCATGTCCGCCGGCAGCGGCGCTGTGAAGCGCAAGCTTTCCCCCGTGATCGGGTGCTTGAAGCCCAGCACGCCGGCATGCAGCGCCTGGCGCGGAAACGCCTCCGCCGCCGCGCGCGCGGCCTCGTGCGCCGGGCTCGCGCCTTCCAGCTTGAAAGCGCGGTTCTTGCCATAGAGCGGATCGCCGATCAGCGGGCAGCCGAACTCGGCGAGGTGCGCCCGGATCTGATGCGTGCGCCCCGTCTCCAGACGGCACTCCACCAAAGCCGCCGCCGCGCGACCAGCGCTCTGGCCCGCGATCTGGCCGAAGGTTTCGATCGTCCAATAATGCGTGACCGCGCGCTTGCCGCTCTCGGCCCGCACCATTTTGCGCCGGTCGGCGTGCGAACGCGCGAGCGGCGCGTCGATCGATCCGCTGCGCGGTACGGGCGCGCCGCGCGTCACCGCGTAATAGACGCGCTCCAGATCGTGCTTCTCGAACAGCTTGGCGAGGCCGGCATGCGCCGCATCGTGCTTGGCGACGACGATGAGGCCGGTCGTGTCCTTGTCGATGCGGTGGACGATGCCGGGCCGCGCCACGCCCCCGATGCCGGAGAGCGAGCCCGCGCAATGGGCCAGGAGCGCATTGACCAGCGTGCCGCGCATGGCGCCGGGCGCGGGATGGGCGGCCATGCCGGCGGCCTTGTTGATGACGATGAGATGCGCGTCCTCGAACGCGATGGCGAGCGCGATGGCCTCCGGCTCCGGCGCGGCGGGGGCGGGCGGGGGCAGGCGCAGCGCATAGAGCGCGCCCGGCTTGATCTTGCCGGAGGCCAGCGCGGCGGGCGCGCCGTCCGCGCTGAGGCGCCCTTCGCCAATCAGCCCTTGGATGCGTGCGCGTGACAGGTCCGGCCAGGCGAGCGCGAGCGCCGCATCGATCCGCCCGACGGCGTCCGCCGGGGCCGTGAAGACGCGGGTCTCCTCAAGGTCGTCATCATCGTCATAAGCGGCCATGCCTCTCCCCCTCCCACCAAAGCCAGGGGGACGCTAGAGGTGGCGGCGGGAGAAGTTTGGCATGGCGAGACGGGGTTGGACGCGTCGGGGCGCGTTGGGGGCGCTTGCGTCGAGCGGGGCGGTCGCGGCGTGCGGGCGCGCGCCGGAGGCGCCGGCCTATGCGGGCGCGGTCGTATTCGCCCATGGCGTGGCGAGCGGCGATCCCGGCATTGACCGCGTCGTGATCTGGACGCGCGTGACGCCGGCGCAGAACGGGCCGGTGCCGGTGCGCTGGGTGGTCGCGCGCGATCGCCAGCTGCGCAACGTGGTCAAGACCGGGATCATCGAGACGAGCGAGCTGCGCGATTACACCGTGAAGGTGGACGTGACGGGCCTGCGCGCGGGCGCGCCCTATTTTTACGGCTTCCTCGCCGGCGACCAGGCCTCGCCAATTGGCAAGACGCGCACGCTGCCGCGCGGCGAATTGGAGCAATTGAAACTCGCCGTCGTTTCCTGCGCCAGCTATCCGCACGGCTTCTTCAACGTCTATGGCGCCATCGCGGATCGTGAGGACATCGATCTCGTCGTGCATCTTGGCGATTACATCTACGAATACGGCCTTGGCGGGTATGGCGGGGATGTGGGCGTCGCGCTCGGACGCATTCCAAAGCCCGAGATCGAATGCACCTCGCTCGCCGATTATCGGCTGCGCCACGCGCAAGCGAAGGAGGAGGCCGAGCTCAAGGCGCTGCACGCGGCGTGTCCGTGGATCGTGGTGTGGGACGATCATGAAATCGCCGACGATGCATGGTCAGGCGGCGCGCTCAACCATTCCACGCCGGCCGGCGAAGGCGCCTGGGATCAGCGCAAGCGCGCGGCGATGCAGGCCTATTATGAATGGATGCCGATCCGCGATCCCGCGCCCGGCGCCGCGTTCGAAGCCATCAATCGAGTCTTTCAGTTCGGCGATCTCTTCACGCTGTGCATGTTGGAGACGCGCCTTCTCGCGCGCGGCCAGCAGATCGATCTGACCAAGGAAATGCCGCTCTATGAGACGCCGTGGGATTTTTCCAATCCTGCCGCGCCGCGTCCCGTGTCGCCCGCCGCGCGCTATCCGGACAGCGTGCGCATGGTGCCGGTGCCGTATGAATTGATCGGTTCGGAGCTCGTGCCGATTTGGGAATGGCGGCGCGTTCAGGCGGCTACCGCCAATCCCGGCGATCCGGGGCCGGGCATCTACTTCGTGCCGGATCGGGAAAAGCTGCGCGCGCTGCTCGATCGGCCGGAGCGCCAATTGCTCGGACAAGCGCAGGAGCAATGGCTGCAGCAGCAGCTCAACACCGCCCATCGCAATGGCGTGGCCTGGCAGCTGATCGGCAATCAGACGCTCATGGCGCCGATGCTCGCGCCCGATCTCAGCGGCCTGCCGCGCGATTTCGTCGACACGCTGGAGCGCATGCAGCCGGGCGCGGGCAAGCTGCTTTTCTTCTCGCGCTTCGGCGTGCCGCTCACCACCGACAGCTGGGACGGCTATGGCGCGGCGCGCGCGCGGCTGATCGACATCTTCCGCCAGGTGGGCGGCAACGCCATCGTGCTCACCGGCGACAGCCACAGCGCGTTCGTCAACGAAATTCTCACGCGGGACAACCAGCGCGTGGCGGTGGAGCTCGCGGGCGCCAGCGTCACCTCGCCCGGCTATGGCGACGTGTTCCGCGATCCGCGCCTCGATCTCAACGCCGCCATTCAGCGGCGCAATCCGCATGTCAAATGGACCGATCAGCGCCATCGCGGTTATTTCACGCTGACGCTGACGAAGGATCTCGCGCGCGCCGATTTCTTCATCGTGTCGACGGTGGCGTCGCGCGAATTCGAGGAGCGCGCGGCGGCGAGCTTCACGATCCGGCCGGACGATACGCCCGGTCTTGGCGCGCCCGAACGCGTCGAGAGCGAACGCGCCGAACCGCCCGTCTGATCGATCAGGTCGGGCGATCGCAGGTCGCGCGCGTCAGCGTCAGCGGGCCCGAGCGCGGCCGCTCCCAATCCTCGGGGCGCCCGCCAGTGAAGCCGCGTTCGCGGCACAGCGCTTCGGCCTCCGCCTCGCACGTGCCGCGGCACACCCGGCGCGCAGCGATGGTTTGGGTGGGCGCTTCATAGACGACGCGGGGCGCGGCCGCGCTCGCGCGCCCTTCCAGCGCCGCCACCCGCGCCTCCAGAAGCGCGACGCGGCAGGCCAGATCCTCCGGCGCGCAAGACGGCGTCTGCGCCCCCGCCGTGGCGGCCAAGAGCGCGCCGGCGATCAGTACGGGCGCGAGTTTGAACAGCAATTTATCCACAGACATCCCCTTGACGGCGGGAAGCTAGCCGCGATTGCCGGGCCGGGCGAGCCGCTTTAAGAGCGCCGCATGAAACACGGCCCCCTCGATCCCGGCGACCGCGCGCTGGCGCAGGAATTCGGTCTTGCGGGCGAGGAATACGATCTCATCGTGCAGAAGCTCGGCCGCACGCCGAACGTGACCGAACTCGGCATCTTCTCGGTGATGTGGAGCGAGCATTGCTCCTACAAATCGAGCCGTCTGCACCTGGCGAAATTTCCCACCAGCGCGCCGCACGTGATCTACGGCCCGGGCGAGAATGCCGGCGCCATCGATATCGGCGAGGGCTTGGCCGCCATCTTCAAGATGGAGAGCCACAACCATCCGAGCTTCATCGAGCCGTTCCAGGGCGCGGCCACGGGCGTCGGCGGCATCTTGCGCGACGTGTTCACGATGGGCGCGCGCCCCGTCGCGCTGATGAACGCACTGCGCTTCGGCGATCCGAGCCATCCCAAGACGCGCAAGCTGATCGACGGCGTCGTCTCCGGCATTTCCTTCTATGGAAATTGCGTCGGCGTGCCGACCGTGGGCGGGGAGACCAATTTCCATCCGCGCTATAACGGCAACATCCTCGTCAACGTGTTCTGCCTCGGCATCGCCCGCAAGGACCGCATCTTCACCGCCGCCGCCAAGGGCGCGGGCAATCCGATCGTCTATGTCGGCGCCAAGACGGGGCGCGACGGCATCCATGGCGCGACGATGGCCTCCGCCGAATTCAACGAAGACGCCGAGGCGCAGCGGCCGACCGTGCAGGTCGGCGATCCGTTCCTGGAAAAATTGCTGATCGAGGCTTGCCTCGAATTGATGGACACCGATTCCATCATCGGCATTCAGGATATGGGCGCTGCGGGCCTCACCTCGTCCTCGGTGGAGATGGCCTCCAAGGGCGGCGCCGGCGTCGAACTCGATCTCGATACGGTGCCCGCGCGCGAAGAGGGCATGACGCCCTATGAATTCATGCTGTCGGAAAGCCAGGAGCGCATGCTCATGGTGTTGAAGCCCGGCCGCGAAACCGACGCCAAGCGCATCTTCGACAAATGGGGATTGGACGCCGCCGTCATCGGGCGCACCACCGATACGGGCCGTCTCGTGCTGCGCTGGCATGGCGAGATCGTGTGCGATCTGCCGCTTGGCCCGCTGGCGGACGAAGCGCCGAAATATGATCGCCCGCATGTCGCGCGCGCGGCGGCGAAGAGCGCGGCAGCTGGGCGCGCCGTGGCCGCGCCGAAGATCGAATTCCCCGATGCGCTCAAGGCGCTGATGGCCGCGCCGGACATCGCCTCAAAGCGCTGGATCTGGGAGCAATATGATCGCCACGTCATGGGCGACACGCTGGCGGATTCCGGCGCGGACGCGGCGATCGTGCGCATTCATGGCTCCAATCGCGCGCTCGCCATGACGTGCGATGTCACGCCGCGTTATGTCGAGGCCGATCCGTATGAAGGCGGCAAGCAGGCGGTCGCCGAAGCCTGGCGCAATCTCAGTGTCAGCGGCGCGCGTCCGCTGGCCGTCACCGACAATCTCAATTTCGGCAATCCGCAAAAGCCGGAGATCATGGGCCAGATCGTCGCCGCGATCGAAGGCATGGCCGAAGCCTGCCGCGCGCTCGATTTTCCCGTCATCAGCGGCAATGTCAGTCTCTATAACGAGACGAACGGCGAGGCGATCCTGCCCACGCCCGCGATCGGCGCTGTCGGCCTCATCGACAACATGGATCGGCGTACATCTCTCGCCGCCATGCGGCCCGGCGATCAGCTGTTGCTGGTCGGTGAAACGCGCGGCCATCTTGGTCAATCGCTGTTCATGCGCGTGTGCGCCGGCGTGGAAGAAGGGCCGCCCCCGCCGGTCGATCTCGCCGCGGAGAAGGCGCATGGCGATTTCGTGCGCGGGCTCATCGCTGACGGGATCGTCGATTGCGCGCACGATCTTTCCGATGGCGGGCTTGGCTTGGCCATTGCGGAATTGGCGCTTGCGTCCAATGTCGGGGCGTCTTTCTCCAATCCGAGCGGCCTGCCGCACAACGCCTTTCTGTTCGGCGAGGACCAGGGCCGGTATGTGATCGCGCTCGATCAGGCGCGGCTTGGCGAGTTCATCGCGCGCGCGCGCGCGGCGGGCGCGCCGTTCGTGATCGTCGGCGAGGCGGGCGGGGCGGGCGTGCATTTCGTCACCGAGGGCGGCGCCTTCTCCGGGGTCGCGCTCAGCGAGCTGCGCGCCCTCCACGAAGGCTGGCTGCCCGCCTATATGAAGGGCTGAGGCGGAACCGCTGATGGCCAAATACGACTATGATCTCTTCGTAATCGGCGCGGGCTCGGGCGGCGTGCGCGCCGCGCGTCTGGCCGCGCAGGCGGGCGCCAAGGTGGCGATCGCGGAGGAATACCGCATCGGCGGCACCTGCGTGATCCGCGGCTGCGTGCCCAAGAAGCTGTTGGTTTACGCCTCCGAATATTCGCAAGCCTTCAAGGACGCCAAGGGCTTCGGCTGGACTGTCGAACTTGCCTCGTTCGATTGGAACACGCTGCGCGAAAACGTGCAGACCGAGGTGCAGCGCCTGTCCGACATCTATGCCGCGAACATGGACAAGGCGGGCGTGGCCGACATCATCGAGGAGCGCGCGGTCTTGAGCGGGCCGAACGGCGTCAAGATCGGCCGCGACGCGCGCGCGATCTCCGCCGAACGCATTCTGATCGCCACCGGCGGGCGCCCGTCGCGTCCCACCACGCTCAAGGGCGAAGAGCTCTGCATCACCTCGAACGAAGCGTTTCTGCTGAAGAAGCTGCCCGCCAGCATCATCATCGCCGGCGGCGGCTATATCGCGGTGGAATTCGCCACCATCTTCGCCGGCCTCGGCGTGGACACCACGCTGCTCTATCGCGGCGAGCGCATCCTGCGCGGCTTCGACGAAGATATCCGCGCCCATGTGCAGGACAATCTGGAACGCATCGGCGTGCGCGTCATCCTCGGCACGGTGTTCGCGGAAATCGTCGCCGCCGGCGAACTGAAAATCGCCACCTTGACCAATGGCCAACGGCTCGAGGCCGAACAGATCATGTTCGCCATCGGGCGCGAGCCGAACACGGAAGGGCTCGGCCTCATCGAAGCCGGCGTCAAGCTGGACGAGCGCGGCGCCGTGGCGGTGGATTCCTATTCGCGCTCCAGCGCGCCCTCCATTTTCGCGCTGGGCGACGTGACCGATCGTGTGAATCTCACGCCTGTCGCCATCCGCGAGGCGGTCGCCTTCGTGGAGACGGAATATCATGGCCGGCCCACCAGCGTGGATTATCGCGAGACGCCGACCGCCGTGTTCGGCCGCCCGCCGGTGGGCGCGGTCGGCCACACCGAGGCGCAGGCGCGCGCCGAATTCGGCGCGATCGACATCTACAAAACCAAGTTCCGGCCGATGAAGAACATCCTGGCCGGTAATGAAGAGCGCTCCTTCATGAAGCTGGTGGTTCGCGCCGAGGATCAGCGCGTCATCGGCGTGCATATCGCCGCGCCGGAAGGGCCCGAGCTCATTCAGCTCGCCGCGGTGGCGGTGAAGGCCGGGCTGACCAAGCCGCAATGGGACAGCGTCACCGCCGTCCATCCCACGGCGGCGGAGGAGCTCGTTCTGCTCAAGGAAAAAAGCTGAGGGCGGAACGGCTCCAGGGGACGGCGCCGAAAGTGTTGTCCGATTTTAACCAAAAAGTGACGCTTCAATCGCAACCGTCCGCTTTCGGCCGGCGCCCGGCCGAGCGTATTTTCTGGGGGCCAGAACGCCATGCCCGCTAAGCTTGTCTCCGTCATCAATATGAAGGGCGGCGTCGGCAAATCGACGACCTCCGTCTCGCTCGCGGAGACGCTGGCCTATCATCATCGTCGCCGGATCCTCCTGATCGATCTCGATCCGCAGACCAACGCCTCGATCATGGCGGCAGGCCCCGAGAAATGGAACGAATTGCGCGAGGCGGAGAAGACGCTCGATTTCTATTTCGAGGCCTATGTGGCCCAGGAGAAGCCGAAGCCCTTCAAGAGCCTCATCGCGCGCAACATCACCGACCTGAAAGGCAATCCGGACGTCGCGCTCTGCGCGGCCGCGCCCGAGTTCCGCATCGTCGAACGCGACATGATCGAGAGCTTCGTCAATCGCGGCTTTAAGATCGACATGATCCAGAAATGGATTTGCGAGCGCTTCGCCAACGGCCTCAAGACCGTGATCAACGAGTTCGACGTGATCCTCGTCGATTGCCCGCCCGGCATTTCGCTGTTCGCGGAGGCCGCCCTGATCGCGGCCGATGCGATCCTGGTGCCCACCATTCCCGATTATGTCTCGCGGCTCGGCCTCATCACGTTCCGCAAGCGGGCGCTGCGCCTCATCAATGAGCGACGCGGCGGCGCCTCGCAGCTCTTCGTGCTGGCCACCAAATACGATGAGGACATGTCGCTGCATCGCTCCGAGGCCGGGCTGCTCAAGGAAAATCTCGGCGCGGCCATGTTCGATGTGCGCATCCCGCAGCATGTCGACATCGCCCGCGCGGCCGAATGGTCGGAGCGGCCGCGTTCGTTCGAACAGAAATATGGCGACATGGCCCCGATCGTGCGCCGGCTTGGCGATGAATTCATCGCCAAGCTCGAAATGGCGCCGGCTCTATGAGTTTGAACCGGACGCTCGATCGTCTGTTCGATGAAATCCGCCGCGAGGCCAAGCGCAATCCGGCATTCGCGGCGCGGCTCGACGCGGTGCTGCAGGGCCATCAATCCAATCGCGCTATCGACGAGGCGGTGCGCACCGAAATTGAAACGCCGATGGAGGGCGCGCCCACGCACGCGCCCGCGCCGCCCGAGATCAATCCGGTCGGCCTTTATCAGCGCGCCGGCGCGGACGTTCTGCGCGCCGCGCTCGAGGCGCCCGACGTGGATGAGGCGGCGCTGCGCGCGCTGATCGAAGAGCATAATCTCGATCCGGGCGGCGACAGCGCCGCGCACGACGCGCCGGAGCTTGTCGCCCTTATCCTCGACCGCGCGGCGCGGCGTGTGGAGCGGGATCGGAAACTGTTCGAGTATTGAGCGCCGCCGCCGGCGCGTTCATGCGCGCGACGATCGAAAAGACATAGGCGACGAGAAACAGCACGAGGAAGAGTTCGATCGCTTCCTTGTTCGCCACGAACAGCGGCCGCAGCGCGCCGTCGTCGAGATCGAACGCGACCAAGAGCCGATCGGGAATGCGCAGGCTCCACGCGATCGCCGCCGCGATCCAGATGCGCGCGTCGGGAAACACCCAGCCGAACCAGCCGCCGAGCACGGGCGCGCGCTTTTTCAGCGCCGCGTAGATCGGCCAGACGATGCCGCCGATCAGGGCCGAGAGCGCCAGCAGATTCTTCGGCACTTGCTCGGCGATCTGGCTCATATTGTGAAAATTGGTCTCGTTCTGGAGATTGCCCTCGAACGTCTCGCCGGTGTCCCAGCCGAACCAGTGCTGGCCCCAGCTTGCTTCTTCGCCGGCCAGGAAGACGAGCCCCAGGCCGAAAAACCCGAACCACCAGCCGAGCGGGGGGTGGGGCAGGCGCCGGCGATTGGCGAAAAGCCAGAACGCGCCGGCCGCGCCGACGAGGGCGAACGCCACCGTGGCGCTTTCGATCAGGCCGAGTTCGGAGGAAAGCGCGCGGAAATAGACCGCCGGATCGTTCCAGAGCGCCACGGAGAGCACGGCCAGGACCGAGAGGGCGGCGAGCGGCAGGGCGCGTGCCGTGAAATTGTTCTGTAATGCCATTGACCGGAAAGTGTCACAGAGCGACGGTCAGTCAAAGCTTTTATGACAAACATTTGCAGGTTTGGTGACGGCGCGGGCGCCCCCCCCACGCCGCGCCCGGCGGCCCGGCCTGACGCTACGCCACCCAAGCCGCAATTTGCTCAATCCGCGCAACGTCATTAGGAAACGCGCCGACGCGCGGAGAGGCTGAATGTTTGGGAAAATTCTGATCGCCAACCGGGGCGAGATCGCCGTTCGGATCATCAAGACGGCGCGCCGGCTCGGCATCAAGACGGTGGTGGTCTATTCCGAGGCCGATCGTGACAGCCTGGCCGTCGACATGGCCGACGAGAGCGTCTTCATCGGCCCGGCCCCGGCCGCCCAATCCTATCTGGTGGCCGACAAGATCATCGACGCGGTGCGCCGCACGGGCGCCGAGGCGATCCACCCAGGCTTCGGATTTCTTTCGGAAAAAGCCGAGTTCGCCCAGCGTTGCCTGGATGAGAAGATCGTCTTCATCGGGCCCAATCCGCACGCGATCTCGGCCATGGGCGACAAGATCGAGAGCAAGCGCACCGCGCAGGGCGCGGGCGTCTCCTGCGTGCCCGGCTTCATCGGCGAGATCGAGGGCGTGGACCACGCCATCCAGATTTCCGAGGAGATCGGCTATCCGGTGATGATCAAGGCGTCCGCCGGGGGCGGGGGCAAGGGCATTCGCATCGCCGAAAACCGCCGCGACGTGCAGGAGGGCTTTCCCGCCGTCCGCGCCGAGGCCAAGGCCTCCTTCGGCGACGACCGCATCTTCATCGAGAAATTCGTGCTCCGGCCGCGCCACATCGAGATCCAGGTGCTCGGCGACAAGCATGGCAATGTGGTGCATCTGTTCGAGCGCGAATGCTCCATCCAGCGCCGCAATCAGAAGGTCATCGAGGAGGCGCCGTCCGCGCTGCTCGATGAGAAGACGCGCGCCGAGATGGGCGCCCAGGCCGTCGCCCTCGCCAAGGCCGTCAATTATGACAGCGCCGGCACGGTGGAGTTCGTCGCCTCCGGCGCCGACAAGAGCTTCTATTTCCTCGAAATGAACACGCGCCTCCAGGTGGAGCATTGCGTGACGGAGATGATCACCGGGCTCGATCTCGTCGAGCAGATGATCCGCGTCGCCGCCGGCGAGAAGCTGGCGTTCAAGCAGAAGGATTTGAAGATCAAGGGCTGGGCGATTGAGAGCCGCATCTACGCGGAAGATCCCTATCGCAATTTCCTGCCCTCGATCGGCCGCCTGCGCACCTATCGCCCGCCGCAGGAGGGCGCGCGGACCGGCGCCGAGGGCGCGGCGATAAAAGTGCGCAATGACGCCGGCGTGCGCGAGGGCGATGAAATCTCGATGTTCTACGATCCGATGATCGCCAAGCTGATCACGCACGGCCCCGATCGTCTCGCCGCGATCGACGCGCAGGCGCGCGCGCTCGACGGCTTTCTGATCGAAGGCATTCAGGACAACATCCCCTTCCTCGGCGCGGTGATGGAGGAGGGCCGCTTCCGCGGCGGCGATTTCACCACCGCCTATATCAAGGAGCAATTTCCCGAGGGCTTTAACGGCGTCGCGCCGACCGATGGGCAAAAGCTGCTGCTCGCCGCCTGCGCCGCCTTCGCACACGCCACGCAGGCCGCGCGCGCGGTGACGATTTCGGGGCGCATGAACGGCATCGGCTCAAGACCGCGCGCCGATTGGGTCGTCATTCTGGGCCACGAGCATCTGCCGGTTTCGGTGCGCCTCAAGGACGGCGGCGCCGACATCGCCATGAATGGCGAGACGTTCGCGCTGCGCACCGATTGGACGCCCGGCGCGCCGGTGCTCGAAGGCGCGTTCAACGATGAGCCGTTCGCGGTGAAAATCCGCCCGCGCGCGGAGGGCTATTTCATGCGCCTGCGCGGCGTGGCGCTGCGCGCCATCGTGGCGAGCCCGCGCGGCGCCGAATTGCACAAGAAGATTCCCGAGAAAGCGCCGGCCGATACATCCAAGCTGATCGTCTCGCCGATGCCGGGCCTCGTCGTCTCGATCGACGTGGTGGCGGGACAAGAGGTGAAGGCCGGCGAGGGCGTCGCCATCGTCGAGGCGATGAAAATGCAAAACATCATCCGCGCCGAGCGCGACGGCGTGGTCGCCAAGGTCAACGCCGCCGCGGGCGCGAGCGTGGCGGCCGACGAGGTGCTGATCGAGTTGGCGTGAGGCGTCGCGAAACCTCTCCCCCATGCATGGGGGAGAGGGCAGGGTGAGGGGGCGTGGCGCTGACTGGGAAGGGGTGCGTTTCCGCCAGGATTGACCCCATCGCGCGTTATTGGCATATTCTGCCAATCGGAGCATGCGCCATGGCGACCCGCAACGTCGTTCTCACCGACCGGCAAGAGAAGCTCATCGACACGCTGGTCGAGGCCGGAAAGTATCAGAACGCGAGCGAAGTTTTGCGCGAAGGTCTTCGCCTTGTGGAGCAGCGCGAAGCGCATGACGCCGCGAAGCTTGCGGCGCTCAAGGAGGCGGCGGCCCTTGGAATCGCCAGGATCGAGAATGGCGACGCGCGCACATTTTTCGATGCGGCGTCATTGCGGCGCCATTTGAGGAACGTCGCCGCCAAGGCGATTGCGAACGCAAAGCATGGCAAGTGAGCCAGCTGCACACGAAAATCGTTCTTGGTCAGCTTGCCGAGGACGATCTGACGAACATCGCCGCGTGGACCGCTGAAAATTTCGGAGCCAAGCAAGCCGAAGTCTATATCGACGCCATCCTCGATACGATCGAGGAGCTTACGTCGCATGAGCCGGGCCGCAGCAAAGCGCGCGACGAGATCGCCCTTGGAATACGCACGCTTCACATGGCGAAGCCGGGACGGCGAGGACGGCATATGCTCGTTTATACGGCCACCGACGACACGATCACGATCGTGCGCATCCTCCATGACAGCATGGAAGTCTCGCGACATCTGCCGGACGCAGAGCCCTAACGCGCTTCGGGACAAAAACCTGATCATGTTCCCCGGAAACGCGCGCCAGCGCGTTAACCGGGCCCTAGGGGCGAGCGAAAGCACGTTTGCTTTGGCCCCCGGCCCTCCGCTTCTCTTCGGCCGGGGAGCGCGCGAGAGTCTTTACGAGGGAGATATGGAATCAGATCGCTATCAGACTTTGTTTTAGCGAGCCATCGGCCGGCATTCCGCTGTTTCGACCCATGATGGTTCAGATTCGCCTGCGATTCCCTTATATTGCGAGAGGGACACCCCGTCGATTTCTACATGCTTAGCGATCTGCTCGAGCAGCTCTCTCTCCGTTCCATCAAGCCGCTGAACCTTCACGCCCACTATAGCAGCTACGCGCTGCATCCGCTGCGGCGCGCGCCGCGTATCGAGCGTCCCACTGGTCCGCTGACCAATCGAGAGACCAAGAATTCGAGGCTGCCGCTGCCCTAGCGTGTGCGCGTACAGAATTCCGCACAGTGTGGCTGCACGACGATCAGCGATCCTAGGAACTTGGTTTTGTGTATTCGAGGCGAGACCTATTCCGACTACTATTTCATACTCGCGCAGATGGTCCACGAATGCGGCATTGCCGATGTAGCCCGCAAAGTCGAAAGCGTTCCCATTCGCGTCTTCAAAAGCTATCCAGTCGTCAAATCTCCAAAATGCGGTGTCCTTAAAGAAGTGAAATACCGCAAAGGGCACCGGAAGTCCGTCTGGGTTTGAATGGTACGCAGTTACAGTCTCCGCTCGAACAGAATCGCCATACTGGCTCGTGCCGCTAACGAGCGTAATTAGCCGACCCACCTCGAGTTCCAGCACCTCAACTCGATTGCCTTGCGCACGCTGCTCGGCTGCAAAAGATTCCTGACGGCGTTCCGCGGCTTGCGCGCGTGCGTCACGAAGTTGGTTTTCGCGTGTCTGCGCCTCACTTTTCTCGCGTTCTTTGCTGCTTGTTTCCTGCTCGATCCTCCGTTGCTCTAGATCCCACGCACTCTCAATTGTCAGCTGGGTCGACCATAAGAAAAGACAGCAAAAGAAAAAAGCCAGCACAAATGACGTTGCCGGAACCCAGTTGCCCCGTGATGACCAAAGCTCGAAAACGAGTGCTACCTTTTGCACTTGAGGGAACACGATCAGACCCAGCAGGACGCCGAGCGCCCCAACTAAGAGGAACCATTGCATCCGGCTACCTGCACACCGCATCCACATGCCTTCACAGGGCCGTAGAAGACCCTCGCAGTTGTCAGCTTATCACGTGCTGAAAAGCGATGCACTCCAGGAGAGTATCCAGACCGTCGACCTCTCTAACCAGTTGCCGAAAACAAGCATCTAGAATGGGAATAGGGGACTCTCACCTTTTGGCTCTGCGATGCGTCGATAGCGTCACCCCTACCCAAACACCACTGTCCTATTCCCGTTCAGCAAAATCCGCCGCTCGGCGTGCCATTTCACCGCGCGCGCAAGCACCAAAGATTCCACGTCGCGGCCCACCGCCATGAAATCCGACGTCGTTTGATTGTGGCGCACGCGCTCCACCGATTGTTCGATGATCGGGCCTTCGTCGAGGTCGGACGTCACATAATGCGCCGTCGCCCCGATCAGCTTCACGCCGCGCTCGTGCGCGCGCTGATAGGGGCGTGCGCCCATGAAGCTCGGCAGAAACGAATGGTGGATGTTGATGATGCGCCCCGCGAAGCGCGCGCACAAAGCCGGCGTCAGCACCTGCATGTAGCGCGCGAGCACGATAAGTTCGGCGCCGCTCTCCTCGAACATGGCGCCCATCGCCTCCATCTGGGCGGCCTTGTCAGCCTTCGTCACCGGCAGATGATGATAGGGCAGGCCATAGGATTTCTCGACGAAATCCTTGAAGTCGAGATGGTTGGAGATCACGCCCGCGATCTCGATCGGCAGCGCGCCGATGCGGGTGCGATAAAGCAGATCGTTCAGGCAATGGCCGAATTTCGACACCAGGATCAGCGTGCGCGTCTTTCGCGCGCTGTCATGGAATTCGACATTCATCCCGTATTTGCGCGCCACGCCCTCGAACGCCAGGCGCAGCGTCTCCAGCGTCACGCCGCGCGTCGATTCAAACGCGTTGCGCAGGAAGAACATGCCATTGCCCGGATCGTTGTATTGGGCGCTCTCCAGGATGTTGCAGCCATATTCCACGAAGAAGCGCGACACGTCGGCCACGATGCCGATTCGGTCCGGGCAGGAGAGGGTCAGAAGATAGGCGGGATGGGCGCTCGCTGGGGCGCGCTGGTCGTCGGCGTCGGTGCTCATGGCGCGCGGCTATAGCGCTTCAAGCAGGCGCGAGCGAGGGCGCCCATTGGATCGGGCGAAAAGCTGCGCTAGAGCGCACCCTTCAAGCGGCTAGGCCGCACTGCAAGGGGCGCCGGCGGATGCGCGAAAACTACATCTTCACCAGCGAGAGCGTGTCCGAGGGCCATCCCGACAAGGTCGCCGACCGCATCTCCGACACCGTGGTCGATGCGTTCCTCGCCGCCGATCCGGTCGCGCGCGTCGCCTGCGAAACGATGGTGACGACGCAGCGCATCATCCTCGCCGGCGAGGTCCGCGCCGAGGACGACAAAATCTCCGCCATCATCGAGGGGCTGGAAGAGAAGGTCCGCGCCGCGGTCAAGGACATCGGCTACCACCAGAAAGGCTTCCATTGGGCCACGGCCCATTATGAATGCCATTTGCACGCCCAATCGGCCGACATCGCCATGGGCGTGGATTCCTCCTCCAACAAGGATGAGGGCGCGGGCGATCAGGGCATCATGTTCGGCTACGCCACCAATGAAACGCCCGAACTGATGCCGGCGACGCTGCAATATTCGCACAACATCCTGCGCGAGCTGGCCGCCGTGCGCCATTCCGGCAAGGAGCCTGGACTTGAGCCGGACGCCAAGAGCCAAGTCACCCTCCAATATGAAAGCGGCCGGCCGGTGCGGGCCACGTCCATCGTGCTCTCCACCCAGCACAAGGAGGGCCTCTCGCCCGGCGACATTCGCGCCATCGTCGAGCCCTATATCCGCAAGGTGCTGCCCGCGAGCTTCATCGACGCCGACACGGATTGGCACATCAACCCGACCGGCAATTTCGTCATCGGCGGCCCGGACGGCGATTGCGGCCTCACCGGGCGCAAGATCATCGTCGACACCTATGGCGGCGCCGCTCCCCATGGCGGGGGCGCATTCTCGGGCAAGGACCCCACCAAGGTCGACCGCTCGGCCGCCTATGCCTGCCGCTATCTGGCCAAGAACGTCGTCGCCGCGGGCCTTGCCGATAAGTGCACGATCCAGATCGGCTACGCGATCGGGGTCTCGCGCCCGCTCTCCTTCTATGTGGACCTGCACGGCGCCGACACCGTCGATCCGGCCAAGCTCGAAGCCGTGCTGCCGGAAATGATCGGCGGGGCCACGCCCCGGGCGATCCGCGAGCATCTGGGGCTCAACAAACCGATCTACGCCCGCACCGCCGCCTACGGCCATTTCGGCCGCCAGCCCGACGCCGAGGGCGGCTTCTCCTGGGAGCGCACCGACCTTGTCGACGCGCTGAAGGGGCTGGGCTAGGCGCCGCCTTTCCTCCCCCGCAATGCGGGGGAGGTGTCGAGCGCAGCGAGACGGAGGGGGCGGTGTGGCATGAGCCGGTTCCCCCATCCCCTCGCTTTGCTCGGGACTTCCCCCGCAAACGGGGGAAGAGGTCCCCGTCCGCCTATCGCAGCGCGGCCCCCGGGGTCTCCGCCGCCCGGCGCAGCACCACCTCGCCAAGCTCGTTGAGCTCGAACCGCACCCGCACGCCCGGGGCGAGCCCCAGCCGCGCGGCCACGCGTCGGGGCACCGGCACCGAGCCATCCTCCCGCACGGCGGGCTCGGCTTCCTGACGCTTCTCCATCGGGAATTATCCCTTCATGTTGCGGCGCGGCGCCCGTTCCGGTACGTCCACGCCCTCCCTAGGCGCTTTCTTCACCCCTCCAGCCTAGGCTGGGGGCTGGCACTCATGTCCGACGAGACAAGCAATTTTCGCCCCAAGGCGCGCCGCGCGCGCGGTCTGATCGATCGCCGGGGGCCTATCCTGGCCGCCGAGCGGGCGCTGATCGCGGCCGTTTCGGGCGTTTATGAGGCCTGGGGCTTCGAGCCTTTGGATACGTCTGCGTTCGAATACGCCGACGCCCTGGGCAAGTTCCTGCCCGACCAGGACCGGCCCAATGAGGGCGTCTTCGCGTTCACCGACGACGACGAGCAATGGCTGGCCCTCCGTTATGATTTGACGGCCCCGCTGGCCCGCTTCGTAGCGGAGAATTTTGACGCTTTGCCGAAGCCCTATCGCCGCTGGGCGGCGGGCCCGGTCTGGCGCAACGAAAAGCCCGGCCCGGGCCGCTACCGCGAATTCTGGCAATGCGACGCCGACACCGTGGGCGCGGCCTCGCCGGCGGCGGACGCCGAAATGATCGCCATGGCCTGCGCGGCGCTGGAGGCGGCGGGCGTGGCGCGGGGCTTTTATCGGCTCAACGTATCGACGCGCGGTCTTCTGGACGCCGTGCTGGCGAAGATCGGCGTCGGCGAGGGCGAATTCTCGAAGCGCCTCGTCGTGCTGCGCGCCATCGACAAATATGACCGGCTCGGGCTCGCGGGCGTTTCCGATCTCTTGGGCCGAGGGCGGCGCGACGAATCCGGCGATTTCACCAAGGGCGCCGAGCTGACCGATGCGCAGGCCCGCGCCATTCTCGATCTCGTCTCCGCTGGCGGCGAGAGCGCCGAGGCCACCTTCGCCGCCCTCGCGCGCGTGGCCGACACCGAGGCGGGCGCGGCCGCGCTTTCGGAATTGCGCCAGATCCATGCCGTACTTTCCGCGCTCGGCGTGGCGGAGGAGCGCGTGCGCTTCGATCCCACCATCGTGCGCGGGCTCGAATATTATACCGGCCCCGTGTTCGAGGCCGAATTGCTCGGCGACATCGTCGATGAAAGCGGCGCGCGCGTGCGCTTCGGCTCGGTCGGCGGGGGCGGGCGCTATGACGATCTCGTCGCGCGCTTTCGCGGCGAGCGCATTCCCGCCACCGGCTTCTCCATCGGCGTCTCGCGCCTCGCGGCGGCGCTTGAGGCGCAGCGGCGCGCGGCGGGCGCGGCCGATGGGCCGATCGTCGTCCTGGTGATGGACAAGGACGCCATCGCCGAATGTTTCGCGATGGCGGCCGAATTGCGCGCCGCCGGCCTCGCCGCCGAGGTCTATCTCGGCGGGGCGGGCATGAAGGCGCAGCTCAAATACGCCGACAAGCGCAACGCCCCGCTCGCCATCATTCAAGG
>CAZLWK010000012.1:0-20406 GCA_964563395.1 uncultured Caulobacteraceae bacterium | reverse complement strand
TTCAAGGCGGCGACGAGCGCGCCAAAGGCGTCGTCACGATCAAGAATTTGAAGCTGGGCGCGAAGCTCGCCGCCCAAATCGGCGATGACCGCGCCGCCTGGAAAGAGGCGCGGGCGCGCATCCAGATCGAAGCGCCGCGCGGCGATCTCGCGCGCGTGGCGCGCGCCATGCTGGAGGGCGCATGAGCGCGCGCGACGCCATTCGCGCCGCCATCGAGGCGCTGAAGCCCGTCTGGGTCGATCCGCCCGTGCTGCAGCCGGCCGCGCTCTATTTGGAGCTGGCGGGCGAGGCGCTGCGCCGGCGCGCGTTCCTGGTGGCCGATCAGGACGGCGCCGACGAACGCTGCCTGCGTCCGGACATGACCGTCCCGGCCGTGCGCGCCGCTTTCGCCGCGGACCAAACGCCGGCGCGCGTCGCCTATGAGGGCAAGGTGTTTCGCCGCCAATCGGGCGGGCGCGTCGATATCGAGTTTTCGCAGATCGGCGTCGAATGGCTGGGCGCCGATCCGCCAAGCCCGGAGGCGGACGCCGAAATCATCGCCGTGGCGGTGGAGGCGGCGCGCGCAGCGGGCGTCGAACCGCGCCTTGTGCTGGGCGATGTGGCGCTGCGCGCGGCGTTCGTGGATGCGTGCGGGCTCGCTGAGAGTTGGCGCGCGCGCGTGCTGCACGCCTTGGAGCGGCGCGAAGGGCTCGCCGCCTTGTTCGCGCCCGGCGCCGCGGCGCAGGCCGACGGCGGCGCGCGCCTGGCCGCCCATCTCGCGCGCCTGCCGGTGGACGAAGCCGAAGCGGTTCTGGAGGACGTGTTCGCGCTGGCCGACATTGTCGCCGTGGGTGAGCGCCCCATGAGCGAAATCGTGGAGCGCCTGCGCGATCGCGGCTCCCTCGCCGAAGCCGCTCCGCCCAGCGCGGCCCAGCGCGCCCTGTTGCAGAAATTGGTCGAAACGCGTGCGCCCGATGGCCTGACGATTGCGGCGGCGCTGGCCAAGGCGCCCGCGCTCGCCCATCCCGCGCGCGCCGCCGCCGCCCTGGACGCCGCCGAGGCCCGGATGGCGGCGCTGGCGCGGCGTATCAAGCTGCCGGCCGAAACGCTGTTCGCGCCCGGCCTCGGCCGCGCCGTCGCCTATTATGACGGCTTCGTCTTCGAACTCGAACCGCCCGGCGGCGCAATCGCCGCCTTGGGCGGCGGAGGCCGCTATGATGGCTTGGCGCGCCGGCTCTGGCCCGCCGGCCGCGCCGCGCCCGCCGCGTTGCGGGCGGCCGGCTTCGCCCTGACGCCCACCCGCTTTGGCGGCGCGTCATGAACGGGCTCGTCTTCGCCATTCCCTCCAAGGGGCGCCTCCAGGAACAGGCCGCCGCCTATCTGGCCGATTGCGGCCTCTCGCTCGTGCAAGAGGGCGGAACGCGCGGCTATGCGGCCCGGCTGAGGGGGATCGAGGGCGTTTCCGTGCGCCTCATCTCGGCGGGCGAGATCGCCAGGGCCCTGCGCGCGGGCGAGGTCCACGCCGGCTTCGTCGGCGAGGACGGCCTGCGCGAAGCCGATCCCGCGCTCGATCATTCCATCCTTCTGAAGCCGCTGGGCTTCGGCCACGCCGATCTGGTCGTGGCGACGCCGCGAAGCTGGCTCGACGTGGAGACGGTGGAGGATCTGGCGGACGCGGCCCGCCGCTGGCGCGCCCGCACCGGATCGCGTCTGCGGATCGCCACCAAATATCTCGAACTCGGCCACCGCTTCCTCGATGCGCGCGGCGTCACCGATTATCGGCTCGTGGAAAGCGCCGGCGCCACCGAGGGCGCGCCCGCCGCCGGCGCGGCGGAAGCGATCATCGACATCACCACCACCGGCGCCACCCTCGCGGCCAATCATCTGCGCCCGCTGCGGGACGGGGTGATTCTGCGCAGCCAGGCCAATCTGGCCGCCAGCCGGCGCGCGCCCTGGTCGGACGCGGCCGATCGCGCCTTCGGCCAAGTGCTGGACGTGATCGCGGCGCGCGCGCGGGCGAAAAATCTTCGGCTTCTGCGCGTGGCGCCCGGCGCGCTCAGCGTAGAGGCGATGATCGAGCGCGCCTCGGCGCTCGGGTGCAAATTGGCTGGTTCGGCGGAGGGCGCCGTCCTGGAGCTCTATTGCCCGAAAGAGAACGTCTTTGCGGTCTGCGCGGCGTTGCAGGAATTGATCGGCGGCTCGATCGGCGTCTTTCAGGCAGATTTCGTCTTTGAGCGGCCCAATCCGCTGCAGGCCGCGTTCCGCGCAATGCGTGACGCCTGACTCATAAATTCTGCTGCGCTGCAATATCTTGTCGCGCCGAGCGTGTCCTGAAAGCGCACGCGCCGGCCGATTGCGAAATTTTGGGGCATTGAGGGCGAAAAATGCGCAAGTCGCCGCTTGACTTCGCAAGTTCGACACGATTGTTTGTTCAAGTCTGGTGAGCGCAAATGACGCAGCCGGGCGCGCGTTTCGGGGAGGAGACGCCCAGAAAATAAAAAGAATAAGGCGAAACACGCATGCGGCCGCACCGGGAAGCCCCCGTTGCGGCCGTAGTGCTTTTGGGGCGTCGCGACCGCACGCTACGGCGCCCTTCCACAACGGCGCATGCGCGTTATTGTGGCTTAAAGCAGAACGATAAACGGGAGCGGAACGATGCGGGGCTTGAAGGCGCTTTTCGCCGCGGCGACGGCATGCGCGTTGGCGGCGTGCAGCCAGGGCGGTCTCGATACGGTCAACGAGGCGCGCATCGTCAACGCCGATTCCGAAGCCGGCAATTGGCTTAGCCATGGGCGCACCTATTCCGAACAGCGCTTCTCGCCGCTCCAGCGCATCAATGCCGGCAATGTCGGTCAGCTTGGCCTCGCCTGGACGTATGAGCTGCGCGAAAACCGCGTGGCGGAAGCCACGCCCATCGTCGTCGACGGCGTGATGTACGTCACCTCGGCCTGGAGCATCGTCTATGCGCTCGACGCCAAGACCGGCGCCGAGCTTTGGGTGTTCGATCCCGAAGTGCCGCGCTCGCGGGGCCAATATGCCTGCTGCGACGTCGCCAATCGCGGCGTGGCGCTTTGGGAAGGCAAGATCATCACCGCCACGCTCGACGGGCGCCTGATCGCGCTCAACGCCCGCACCGGTGAGAAGCTCTGGGACGTCGTCACCGTCGATCAGGACGAGCCCTACACCATCACCGGCGCGCCGCGTGTCGCGCGCGGCCTTGTGTTCATCGGCAATGGCGGCGCCGAATATGGCGTGCGCGGCTATGTCAGCGCCTATGACGTGGACGACGGCACGCTGAAATGGCGCTTCTTCACCACGCCCAATCCGCGCGAGGCGGACGGGGCTGCCTCCGACGGCGTGCGCGACACCGCGCTCGCCACCTGGAATCGCGAAGCGGGCGCGTGGCTGCAAAGCGGCGGCGGCGGCACGGTGTGGGATTCCATCGTCTACGATCCCGAACTCGACACGCTTTGGATCGGCACGGGCAATGGCTCGCCCTGGAACCATCAAACGCGGTCCCCGTCGGGCCCGAACGTGACCAATAACGACAATCTCTTCTTGTCCTCGATCGTCGCGCTCGATCCCGACACCGGCGAATACAAATGCCATTATCAAACCACGCCGGGCGACACCTGGGATTACACCGCCACACAGCAAATCATGCTCGCCACGCTGGAGATCGGCGGGCAGGAGCGGCGCGTGGCCATGCAGGCGCCGAAGAACGGCTTCTTCTACGTGCTCGACCGCAGCGATTGCAGCCTGATCTCGGCGCAGGCCTTCGCGCCGATGACGTGGGCGCGCGGCGTCGATCCCGACACGGGCCGACCCATCGAGAATGATGGCGCGCGTTTCCATTCGGGCACGGCGGTCGTGGCGCCCTCGGCCTATGGCGCGCACAATTGGCATCCGATGGCGATGAGCCCCGAAACCGGGCTCGTCTATATTCCGGCGCAGGAATTGGCGCTCGATTACACCACCGATTCCGCCTTCGTGTATCGTCCAGGCCGCTGGAACACCGGCACCACGCACGCGCAATTGCCGCGCGATGAGGGCGCCCGCAGGGCGGTGCGCAATTCCGTGCAGGGCTATTTGCTGGCCTGGGATCCGGTCAATCAGCGCGAAGCGTGGCGCGTGCAGCATGCGGGCGCATGGAATGGCGGCACGCTTGCCACGGCGGGCGATCTCGTTTTCCAAGGCACCGCCGATGGCAAGATCACCGCTTACAACGCGGCCACGGGTGAAAAACTCTGGGAGTTCGACAATCAAGCCGCCACCCTCGCCGGGCCCATGACCTATGAGGTCGACGGCGAGCAATATGTCGCCACGCTCGCTTCCTATGGCGGGGCGTTCTTCCTGGCCGCGGGTTTCGCCGCGCCGCGCGAAGGCCATAATCTTCCCGGCCGCGTGAACGTGTTCAAGCTGGGCGCCACGGGGTCGCTGCCGCCGCTCGACATCGCGCGTCTGGAGACGCCGCAGCCGCCGCGCATCCGCGCCACCGCCGCGACAATGTCCGCGGGCGAAGCGCATTTCGGCCAATTCTGCTCGGTTTGCCATGGCTCGGGCGCCGTCTCCGGCGGCGTGCTGCCGGATCTGCGCCGCTCTGCGCTGTTGGCGGACGAAGCGGCCTGGCGCGGCGCGGTGCATGGCGATCTGGCGGAACGCGGCATGCCCGATTTCAGCCAATGGCTCGATGCGCGCGGCGCGGAAGCGGTGCGGGCCTATGTCGCCAGCGAAGCGCAAGCGCTCTACTTGGCCGAACGCGCCGCGCAGAATTAAAGCGGAGCGTTTGGAGCGGCGATGAGAACAGCGACGTGGTTCAGCCTTGGCGTCGCTGTCTTGTGCGCGCCCGCGTTCGCGCAAGAGAGCGAGATCGTCGTCACCGCCGAGCGGCGCGGCCAATCGGTGCTGACGCTTGCCGGCAATGCCGCGCGGCTTGACGGCGAAGCCTTGGCGCGGATCGGCGCGCAGCATCCGGCCGAGGCGCTGAACCGCCTGCCAGGCGTGGGCGTGCATCGCAACAATGGCGTGGACAGTCTGCCGGCGATCCGCTCGCCCGTGCTCACCGGCGGGCAGAGTGCCGGCTCGTTCCTGCTTCTGGAGGACGGCGTGCCGATCCGCGCCGCCGGCTTCTCCAATGTGAACGCGCTCTTTGAAACGAGTCTCGATTTAGCCGACGCGGTCGAGGTGGTGCGCGGTCCGGGCAGCGCGCTCTATGGCTCGAACGCCGTGCACGGCATTGTCAATGTGATCACGCCCGCGCTCGGCGAAGGCGAGGGCGCGCGCGCCAGCCTCGAAGCGGGCGATTTCGGCCGTGTGCGCGGAACCGCGCTGAGCGGGCATGAGAATGTCTTGATCGGCGCCTCGGCGCTGCACAGCGACGGCTGGCGTGACGCGGCGAGCCTCGATCAGCAGAGCGCGCTCGTTGGCGCCGCCTTCGGCCTTGGCGCATGGCGCGTCGATGCCCGTCTCGCCCTGCAAAATCTCAATCAGCAATCAGCGGGCTTCATCATCGGTGAGAACGCCTATGAGGATCGCGCGCTGGCGCGCACCAATCCCACGCCGGGCGCGCATCGCGATCAAAAACTGGCGCGGGCGCGCGCCACGTTCAGCCGCGAGATCGGCGCCGATTGGCGCGTGGCGCTGACGCCCTATGCCCGCGCCATCGATGCGCAGATTCAACTCTTCTTTTTGCCCTCGCGCGCGCGTGAGGAGACGCGCCAAAGCGGTGCGGGGCTGCAGGCCGCGGCCTATTGGGATCCGCACGATCGCCTTTCGATGATCTTCGGGATCGATCTCGATCGCACAGATGCTTCGCTGCGCGAGGAGCAATTCCTGCCCGATCAGCCGAACGGCTATGTGCAGGGCCTGCATTACGATTACGACGTGACGATGGAGACCGCCGCGCTCTATGCGCAGGCGCGCTGGCGCTTCGCGGCCGATTGGTCGCTCACCGCCGGCCTGCGCGGCGAGCAGGCGCGCTACGATTACGACAACAACGCTCCCGATGGCGATGTCGGCCGTTTCCGCCGCGCGGCGGATCGCACGGACGAATTCAGCGCCGTGACGCCGAAGCTCGGCCTTGTGTGGACGCCGCATGAGAACGGCGCCTTCTGGCTCAATCTCGCGCGCGGCGCGCGCCCGCCTCAGATCACCGATCTTTATTCGCTGCAGACCAATCAAACGGCCGGCGGCCAGAACGAGGAGACGATCGATTCCGTCGAGCTTGGCTGGCGCGGCGTGCTCGGGCCGGTGCGCGGCGAGATCGCGTTCTATCACATGGACAAGGAAGACACCTCGTTTCGCAACGCCGACGGCTTCACCGTGACGGATGGCGCCACGCGCCATCAGGGTGTGGAGATTTCCGCGTCGGCGCCGATCAATGCGCGCCTCACCCTGTCGGGCTGGGCGACCTATGCGCGCCATACCTATCGCTTCGACGATCCCTCAAGCCGCGATGGGGAAACGATACGCTCGGGCGCCGATGTCGACACCGCGCCGCGCACCATCGCCAATATCAGCGCCGCCTATGTGTTCACGCCGCGCCTCGAGGGCGAGATCGAGTGGGCGCACATGGGCGAATATTACACCAACGCCGAAAATACGCGCACCTATCCGGGCCATGACGTGTTCAATGCGCGCCTCGATTGGCGCGCGCGCGAGGGGCTCGTTCTCTTCGCTGCGATGCGCAATGTGCTCGATGAGGATTACGCCGACCGCGCCGATTTCGCCTTCGGCGATGAGCGCTATTTTCCGGGCGAGGGGCGGGCGGTCACGGTCGGCGTGCGCGTGACCGGCTTTTGATCATCGACCTTTTTCAACCGCCTCGCGCAGGCGGCGAAGGAAGCGCCACACCACATAGACCACAATTGGCGCCGATAGGCCGGTGAGCAGCGTTGCGTTCACCGATGGCGCGAGCGTCTTCACCGCGTCGAAGCCGATCTTCACCAAGCCCAGCAGATAATAGGAAATCGCGACGACGGAGACGCCTTCCACCGTCTGCTGCAGACGAAACTGCATCAGCGAGCGGCGGTCCATCGAGGCAAGCAGATCGGCGTTCAGCTTTTCCGCTTCGACCTGAACGCGCGTCGACAATAATTGCGTGGTGCGCGCGATGCGGTTGATCACGTCGCGCTGGCGCTCGGAAACCGCTGCGCAGGTGCGCATGGCGGGCGCGAGACGCCGCTCCATGAATTCGCGCACCGTGGGCTTTCCGGCGTGGCTGGCCTCATGCCATTGCGCGAGGCGCTCCTCCACGATGCCATAATAGGCGCGCGCGGCCGAGAAGCGGAACATCGTCGCCCCGCTCGAGGCTTCCGCTTCGCCCGCGAGCGCGGCGAGGCGCGCCAGCAGCGTGCGATCGGCTTCAACGCCGCCTTCATTGGCGACATGGAGCGCGGCCGCGTCCACCGCATGCTCCAGATCGCTCAGCTTGGCCATGGTTTCGAGCGCCAGCGGATAGGCCAGCAGCGCCATCAGCCGATACGTCTCGATCTCGAACAATTGCTGCACCACGCGTCCGGCCTGAACGTCGTTCTCCTCGCCTTGGACGACGATGAATTGCGTGAAGCCGTCCGGGCCGGCGCGAAAATCCGTCATTACGCGCATCGCGCCGTGAAGAATGTCGGCGGCGATGAGGTCGGCGTCGGCGAAGGGCGTGCGCTGGGGCGCATCGCGCACCAGCGCCACGTGCGCCGCCGCCAAAACCTCGCCCGGCAACGCGGCGAGCCAATCGCGCGGCGCGCGGTCGAGCGCGGTCACGTTGAAGGAGAAAGGATCGGGCTCGACGGCGCCGCGATAAAAGCTCCAGGTGGAGGCCTCCGTGTGCCGCTCCCAACGCAATATCCAGCCGCCGGCGTCCAGGACGCACCAGCGTGAGCCTTCGCCCGGCTGGGGCGCGCCCAGCATCGCGCACAGCGCCGCCATGTGGGCGCGGTCGGCGGCGAGACCCGCCTCGCCCGAGAGCGTGACGATGCGCGTGGCCAAGCCCGGCGCGGCGATCGGCGTCGATGGCCGGGCGTGCGCCTCGGCGATCAGGCGGTCCCGCGCGGGGTGGAAGCGCCAAGTTGGGACGTTTAAGCTCATGGCGCACCCGGACACGCGTGTCGGCTGTTGCAGCTTGACACCGATGTCTGTCTAACATGCCATACAGCCGCGCCGCTACCGGCCTTGGAGCACCATGCGCCCGATCCACGCGTCTTCGGTCTATCCGTTTTCAGCCATCGTCGGTCAGGAGGAGATGAAGCGCGCGCTTCTGATCGCCGCGGTCGATGCGCGCATCGGCGGCGTGATGGCGTTCGGCGATCGCGGCTCTGGCAAATCCACCGCCGTGCGCGCGCTTGCGGCGCTGTTGCCGCCCATCGATGTGGTCGCGGGCTGCGCCTATCAATGCGATCCGAAAAGCGCGCGCGATACCTGCGTCGAAGGCTGCGTGCTGCGCGCGGGCAAGGCCGCGCCGCGTATCGAAAGCGCGCCCACGCCCGTCGTCGATTTGCCGCTTGGCGCCACCGAAGATCGCGTCGTCGGCGCGCTCGATCTTGAGGCGGCGTTGACGCGCGGGATCAAGCGTTTCGAGCCCGGCCTTCTGGCGCGCGCGCATCGCGGTTTTCTCTATATCGACGAGGTCAATCTTCTCGAGGATCATCTGGTCGATCTTTTGCTCGACGTCGCCGCGTCCGGCGAAAATCTGGTCGAGCGCGAAGGCTTGAGCGTGCGCCACCCGGCGCGCTTCGTGCTCATCGGCAGCGGCAATCCGGAAGAGGGCGAGCTGCGCCCGCAATTGCTCGATCGCTTCGGCCTGTCCGTCGAGGTGACGACGCCGAGGGACATCTCCGCGCGCGTGGAGATCGTTCGCCTGCGCGACGCGTTCGACCGCGATCCGGAGGGTTTCCTGCGCAAATGGCGCAAGCGGGATCTGAAAATCCGCGACACGCTGCTTTCCGCGCGCGCGCGCTTGGATTCCGTAGAGATAAGCGAGGCGAGCCTGCGCCGCATCGCCCAGCTCTGCGCCGCCGTCGAGGCGGACGGTCTGCGCGGCGAATTGACGATCATGCGCGCCGCGCGGGCCAGCGCCGCGCTCGATGGCGATGACGCGGTGAATGATTCGCACATCAAGGCTGTCGCGCCGATGGCGCTGCGCCATCGCCTGCGCCGCAATCCGCTCGACGATGTCGGCTCCAGCGTCCGCGTCGAGCGCGCGCTCGCGGAGATTTTTGCGTGAGCGAGGCCGCGCTTGCGTGCGCCTTGCTCGCCATCGACCCTGGCCTGGGCGGCGCGGTGCTGCGCGGCCCGCCCAGCGAGGCGCGCGATTGCTGGCTCGCCGCGTTGCGCGCGGCCTTGGCGCAAGATGCGCCGTTTCGCGCTATTCCCGCGCATATTGAGGACGAACGCTTGCGCGGCGGGCTCGATCTGGCGGCCACGCTCGCCGCCGGTCGCCCGATCGAGGCTGCCGGCGCTCTGCGCCAAGCCGAAGGCGGCGTGCTGATCTTGAGCGGCGCCGAGCGCGCGCAGGGCGCGATGAGCGCGCATATCGCCCATGCGCTCGATGCGCGCCGCTTCATGCTGATCGCGCTCGATGAAAGCGTCGCCGGCGACGAAGCGCTCGCGGAGCGCTTGAGCGATCGGCTCGCCTTTCATCTTGAGCTTGCGCGCGCGGAGGATTTTCATGTCGGCGCCGTCGCGGCCGCGCGTGGCCGTTTCGCGCGCGTCGCGGGTCCGGACGATGACGCCATCGCCGCGCTGGCGAGCGCCGCCGAAGAGATTGGAATCGCTTCGGCGCGCGCCATTCTCTTCGCCGCGCGCGCGGCGCGGGCGCACGCCGCCTTGATGGGACGCGCCTCAATCGTTGAAGACGATCTCATCGTCGCCGCGCGCCTTGTGCTCGCGCCGCGGGCGCGCATCGCGCCGCAATCACAAGCCGAAGAATCGCCGCCGCCGCCCCCAGACTCGCAGGATTCGGAAAGTGCTGGGCAAGACCGCGAGCAGCAAGCGGGCCCGCAAGAGCGGCTCGTCGCCGCGATGGAGGCGGCGCTGCCGCCCGATCTCATCGCGCGCATCGCCGCTGGCGCGGCCAGGCGCGCGGCGTCGCGTGCGCAAGGCGCGGGCGCGCGGGCCAAGGCGCCGCGACGCGGACGGCCCATCGGCGCGCGGCCCGGCGCGCTGCGCGCCGGCGATCGGCTCGATCTCTTGGCCACCTTGCGCGCGGCGGCGCCGCTGCAAAAGCTGCGCGGCGCCGGGGCGGGGCGCATCGCGATTCGGCGCGGCGATTTTCGCATTCGCCGCTTCAAGCAGAGACTGGAATCCACCACCATTTTCGTCGTCGACGCTTCCGGCTCTTCCGCGTTTCAGCGCATGGCCGAAGCCAAGGGCGCGGTGGAGCAGCTCTTGTCGGAGGCCTATGTCACGCGCGCGCGCGTCGCGCTCATCGCCTTTCGCGACACGCAGGCGCAGATTCTATTGGAGCCGACGCGTTCGCTCGCGCGCGCCAAGCGCAAGCTCGCCGATCTGCCGGGCGGAGGCGGTACGCCGCTCGCCGCCGCCATCGAAACCGGCGCTGCGTTGGCGATGAGCGAACGCGCCAAGGGACGCACGCCGCATGTCGTGTTCCTGTCGGACGGACGCGGCAATATCGCGCGCGACGGCGCGCCCGATCGCGTGCGCGCGGGCGAGGATTCGCATCTGGCCGCGCGCCTGTTCAAGACTTATGCGCTGCCGGCGATCTTCATCGACACCGGCCAACGCCCACGGCCGGAAACCGCTGCGCTCGCCAGCGCGCTCGGTGCGCCCTACGCGCATCTGCCGTTTCTGGACGGCGGCGCGATGGCGGGCCTTGTGCGCGCGCACGCGCCGGCTTGATGTTCATGAGCGCGCCCGCCTGGGAAAAGGAAGGCCGCGCTTGGCCCAATCGCGCGGCGAGCCGCTTCGTCGAGGTGGGCGGGCTTCGATGGCATGTTCAGGTGTTGGGCGAAGGGCCCGCGCTTCTCCTGCTGCACGGAACGGGCGCGGCGACGCATTCCTGGCGCGATCTTCTCCCGCTGCTCGCGCGCACGCATCGCGTGATCGCGCCCGATCTGCCTGGTCATGGATTCACCGCGCGTCCCGCCGGCTTTCCCATGACCATGGAAGGCATGGGCGAAGGCTTGCGTGATCTCTTGGGCGCTCTTGGCGAGCACGCGCATGCGATCATTGGCCATTCCGCCGGCGCCGCCATTGCGCTGCGCATGCATCTGAACGGGCTCGCCGCGCCGCGCGCGCTGATCGCGATCAATGGCGCGCTGGCGCCGTTTCCCGGCGCCTTTGGCGGCGTCGCGCATCATGTGACGCGGCTCTTTTTCCTCAATCCCTTCGTCGTGGGCATGTTCGCGCGGCGCGCGGCGCAGCCCGGCGCTGTGGAGCGGCTGATGCGCAGCACCGGCTCGCGCATCGACGCGGAGGGGCTTGCGCATTACGCGGCGCTCCTGCGCACCGACGCGCAAATCGCCGGCGCGCTCTCCATGATGGCGCATTGGGACCTCGCCGCCCTGGATCGCGATCTCGACAAGGTGCGCGCGCCGCTGACCTTGATCGTCGGCGAGAACGACCGCGCCATTCCGCCCGCCGTCGCCGAAGCGGTCCGCGCGCGTCTTCCCCAAGCGAGCATCGAGATTTTGCATGGGCTAGGCCATCTCGCGCACGAAGAGCGCCCGGCCGACGCCGCCGCCCTCATCCAAGCGGCGCTTGCGTAGGGCGGCCTTACAGGCTTAGCTGTCTACTTATGTTGACACAGGCGCCGATGCGGCCCGTCGAGGGCGCCGTTCAGGACGGGCGGCCCCATGCGCTCGTGATCGGCGCGGGCTTTGGCGGGCTCGCCGCGGCGGTGCGGCTCGGCGCGCGCGGCTGGCGCGTGACGATCATCGACCGCTTGGACGCCCCTGGCGGGCGCGCCTATGTGCGCCGGCAGGACGGCTTCAGCTTCGATTGCGGCCCCACCATCATCACCGCGCCCTTCCTGTTCGAGGAATTGTGGCGCCTCGCCGGCCGCCGCTTCGAGGACGACGTGCATCTCGTCCCGCTCGATCCTTTCTACAAGCTCGTCTTCGACGACGGCGAAACGATCACCTGCGGCGCCGATCACGCCGCCATGGAGGCGGAGATCGCGCGCGTCGCGCCCGGCGACGTGCAAGGCTTTCGCCGCTTCATGGCGCGCAGCGAGGACATCTATCGCATCGGCTTTGAAGAGCTCGGCCATGCCGCCTTCAATTCGCTGTGGGACATGGCGCGCGTCGCGCCCGATCTCGTGCGCCTGGGCGGGCGCCTCAGCGTGCACGACATGGCCGCGCGCTTCGTGAAGGATGAGCGCGTGCGCATCGCGCTCAGCTTTCATCCCCTGTTCGTCGGCGGCGATCCGTTCCGCACCACCTCTGTCTATTGTCTCATTTCGCATTTGGAGCGGCGCTGGGGCGTGCATTTCGCCATGGGCGGCACGGGCGCGCTTGTGAACGGGCTCGTCTCCTTGATCGAAGGCCAGGGCGGGCGCGTGCGTCTGGGCGTGGAGGCAGATGAGATCATCGTCCGCGACGGCGCGGCGCGCGGCGTGCGCCTGACGAGCGGGGAGACGATCGGCGCGGACATCGTCGTCTCCAACGCCGACGCGGCCTATACGTACGGCACGCTCATGCGCAATCATCGCCGCACGCGCTGGACGGATGGCAAGCTCAAACGCGCGCGCTATTCGATGGGCCTGTTCGTCTGGTATTTCGGCACGAAGCGGCGCTTCGATCATGTCGATCACCACACGATCCTGCTCGGGCCGCGCTATAAGGGCCTCATCAAGGACATTTTCGACCGCAAGCGCCTGGCGGACGATATGAGCCTTTATCTGCATCGCCCCACCGCGACCGATCCCACCCTGGCGCCGCCGGGTTGCGATACGTTCTACGTGCTCTCGCCCGTGCCGCATCTCGATGCGGGCATTGATTGGCGCACCATGGCCGAACCCTATCGCCAGAAGGTGGCGCGCCGGCTCGAACGCACCCTGGGCGCCGGTTTCGAGGCCGATATCGTCACATCGCATGTGACGACGCCGCTCGAATTCGAGGAGCGTCTGCTCTCCGTCAAAGGCGCCGCCTTCGGCCTTGAACCCACCTTGCTGCAAAGCGCCTGGTTCCGGCCGCACAACAGGAGCGAGGAAGCCGAAGGGCTTTATCTCGTCGGCGCCGGCGCCCATCCCGGCGCGGGCGTGCCCGGCGTTTTATCGTCGGCGCGCGTGCTCGATTCCATCGTTCCGGACGCGGCGCTCTTCACCCATGCCCATGACCATGTTTGAGCACGCAACCCCCGCCGATCACGCCGCCTGCCGCGAAATGATCCGCGGCGGTTCGAAATCGTTCCACGCCGCGTCCCTGATGCTGCCGGATGCCATGCGCAGCGCCGCCTACGCGCTTTATGGCTTTTGCCGCCTGTCGGACGACATGATCGATCTGGAGGAACGCCGCGCCGGCGCGCTCGATCGCCTCAATGCGCGGCTCGATGCGATGTATCGCGGCGCGCCGATGGATGCGCCGGTCGATCGCGCGCTCGCCGATGTCGTCGCCGCCTATCATCTGCCGCGCGCGCTGCTCGATGCGCTGCTTGAAGGTTTGTCGTGGGACGTGGAGGGCCGCGCCTATGAGACGCTGAGCGATCTTTACGCCTATGCCGCCCGCGTGGCCGGCGCCGTGGGCGCCATGATGGCGGTGCTGATGGAGGCGCGCACGCCCGTGCTGATCGCGCGCGCGAGCGAGCTTGGCCTCGCCATGCAGCTCACCAATATCGCCCGCGACGTGGGCGAGGACGCGGCGCTCGGACGGCTTTATCTGCCGCGCGCCTGGATGCGCGAGGCTGGGCTCGATCCGGATGCCTGGCTCGCCCGCCCGATCTTCGATGCGCGCCTCGCCGGCGTGGTGGCGCGCCTTCTTGACACGGCGGATGCGCTTTATGCGCGCGCCGATATCGGCATCGGCGCGCTCGCCGCGCCGTATCGCCCGGGCATTTGGGCCGCGCGCCTGCTCTATGCGGACATCGGCGCGCAAGTGGCGCGCAATCGCTACGATTCGATGTCCGTCCGCGCGCGCGTGTCCACGCCGCGCAAGCTGGCCTTGGCCGCGCAGGCGATGCGGCGCGCGCACGCGCCGCCGACGCCGCACCGCATGCTCGCGCCCGTGCCGGAGATCATCTTCCTGTGCGAGGCGGTCGCCGCCGCGCCCGTTCCCCGTCCGCTTCGCGAAGCGCCGCGCGGGCTCGACGCGGACGCGGCATGGGTAGTCGATCTGTTCGCGTCGTTGGAGACCCGCCCACGGCGTGTCGCGTGAGCTCATGGATACGAACACGCTTTTTCTGATCGAGATCGTGTTGTTTAGCGGCGTTGCGCTTGCCTGGGGCATCTGGGAATATTGGTCCGTCCGTCCCGGCAAGGACGCAGCGAAGAAGCAAGCATCAAGCGAGCCGGGGCATGCGGAAGGGCAGCATGGCGCGCACGACGGGATGCGCGAGCCGACCGAGCGATAGGCTCTCCTGCACGATGCGCGCGGGCGCGCCCATCATCTCGCCTTCAAGAGCGCTGCGCATATAAAACGGCGCATCCTCCCAGGTGTTCGCAAGGCGCGGCGGCGCATCCGCGCGCGCCTTGCGCGCCATGCCCCAAAGGCCGCGCGGCAAGGCGTGGAAAGGCGGCGCTTCGGTCTCCGTCATGGCGCCGTCCGGCGCAACGCGCAGCGCCAGCGCCACGCCGTCGCCGTGCAGCGGCTCGGTGTCATAATGAATGAGGCTATCCTGGGCGCGATGCGCGCGCTGCCAGCTCCACGATTTGAAGGCGCGCTCCAGCGGCTCTTCGCCGAAATTTGAATCGAGATAGGCTTCGCCCGTCCAGGCAAGGCGCGGGCTGTCGAACGCCACCTCGATCCGCGCGCGCGGCGCGATCGGTCGCCATACATGGCGCGCATCAGCATCGATCGCGAAGCCGCGCCGCGCGAGCGCTTCTGGAAGCACACGCACACGGCCGCGCATCGGATAAGGCAGCGGCGCGCTCCATTCACGGCAATCGATGGTCAAGGAATCGTCGCGCCACGTGAGCGCGCTCGAAGCAATCGCGAAATGATCGGCGTCGCGCGCAATGCGTCCCGCGCCGCGCTCCGTCATCGCCCAGAGCGATCCGCGCGGCCCGTAAAGCGCGATATTCAGCGCGCAATGATCCTCCGGCGATTCCCAGCCGCGCCACGCATAATAGGGCGAGAACACGCTGCCGACAAAGGCGATGATGGTCAGGCCATATCGCCCGTCGTCGCTTTGCGCGTCGACATACCACCAGGCATAGCCGCCGGGCTGAACGTGCGCGTCGAAGCGCGGTCGCGCATCAAGGCCTGCGCCGCCAACATGCCCGACAACGCCGCCATCGGCACGCCCGGTCCCGGATGCGTCGCCCCGCCCGCCAGATAGAGGCCCCGGATCGGCGTCCGCGCTTGCGGCCGTTGGAACGACGCCATCCAGCCGTGCGAGGCCCGCCCGTAGAGCGCGCCCCCCGTCGCTGGAAACAGCGCGTTGAAGGCGCGCGGGCCCGTGTGAATCGGCGTGCGCGTCGGTTCGAAATTGAAGCCGCATCGCGTCAGATGGGCGTTCATCCTGGCTCGGCATTCTTCTGGCTCCAGCGCGCGATCCGGCCCATCGCCGTCCGCGCGCGCATTGATGAGAAAGAAAAGGCGCTCCTCGTCGGGCGCGTTCGTATCGTCCACGCGGTCCTGCGCGCAGACGTAAGTTGTCGGCGGATCGAGCATCTGGCCGCGCGCGATCGCGGCGAATTCGGCCTCGTAATCGCGTGAGAAGAACACGGTATGACGCGCAAGCGGAAAATCGCGCACGCGCGCGCGCACCGCCCATGTCATCGCCGAGAGCGAGCGCGCGTCAGGGCGATAGGCGCGCGCTGCGCGGCGGGCTTCCGCGCCGAACACACCCGTCGCCAACGCGTGGGGATCGGCATTGCAGACGATGGCGTCCGCTTCGATGCGCTCGCCGGAGGCGAGGAGCGCGCCGCGCGCTTGGCCTCCGCGCACATCGAGCGCCGCGACCTCCGCGTCATAGCGGATGGTGACGCCAAGCGCGCGCGCGCGCGCCGCCAGCGCGTCGGCGAGACGCTGCATGCCCCCATCGACGCTCCAGACGCCGCGCTCCTCCACATGCGCGATCAGCATCAGCGTCGCCGGCGCCTGCATCGGCGCGGCGCCGCAATAGGTGGCGAAGCGTCCGAACAATTGCACGAGGCGCGGATCCCTGAAGTGCTGCTTCAGCGCTGACCACATCGTCTCGAACGGGCGGATCGCGAGGAGGTCGTGCAGGCGATGCAGCCCGATGCGCAGCGACAGCGAGATCGGATTGGGCCGCGGCGCCTGCAGGAAGGGCGCGTCCAAGGTCGCGAACATGCGCGCCGCTTCGGCGCGGAACGCGCGATAGCCCGCCGCCTCGCGCGCGCCGGCGAAGGCGCCGATCGCGGCCTCCGTCTCGGCCGGATCGGCATGGAGATCGAGGCGTTCGCGTTCGCTCCAGGCATGGCGCGCGAGAATGCGCAGCGGCGTGAGGGCGAGCGCCTCGTCCAGCGGCGCGCCGGTTTCGGCGAACAAGGAATCGAACACCCAGCGCATGGTGAAAACCGTGGGGCCGCAATCGATCCCGTCCGCCGTGCGCATCTTGCCGCCGGGCCCGCTCGCGCGCTCCAGCACGGTGACGCGCGCCCCGCGCGCGGCGAGGCGGATGGCGCTGGCGAGCCCGCCCACCCCCGCGCCGATAACGATGACCCTATCCGTCGCCATGGGCCTCCAAAACTTCCGTTTGACTTGACGCTAACATGTGTCCAGCTTGTTGGACAAATGGCCGCAGACAAGGCCGGAGGGAGCGATGCAGCTCGCGTCACGGGTCGAACAAGCGCTTCAGACCGCCTTGCAGCGGGCCTGCCCGGCGGAAGCGCCGCCGCTTCTCAGCGCGGCCATGCGCCATGCGGTTTTTCCGGGCGGGGCGCGGGTGCGCCCCATGCTGTGCCTGGCGGTCGCCCATGCGTGCGGCGACGATGCGCCGGCCCTGTCGGATTCCATGGCCGCCGGCATCGAGCTGATGCATTGCGCCTCGCTCGCGCATGACGATCTGCCCTGTTTCGACGACGCCGCCACGCGGCGCGGGCGTCCGTCCGTCCACGCCGCCTTCGGCGAGCCGATCGCGCTCCTGGCGGGCGATGCTCTCATCGTGCTCGCGTTCGAGCGCTTGGCCGCTGCCGGCGTGCACGCGCCGCTGCGCGTGGGGCCGCTCGTCGGCGTCCTGGCGCGCAGCGTCGGCGCGCCCTCCGGCATCGTCGCGGGCCAGGCCTGGGAGAGCGAGAGCGATCCTCCGCTCGAAGCCTATCATCAGGCCAAAACCGGCGCGCTCTTCGTCGCCGCCACCACGGGCGGCGCCATCGCCGCCGGCGCGGACGCAGGTCCCTGGCGCGCGCTCGGCGCGCATCTGGGCGCGGCCTATCAGGTGGCGGACGATCTGCTCGATGCGCTGTCCAGCGCGGAAGAGTGCGGCAAGCCGGTCGGGCGCGACGCAGCGCTCGCGCGCCCGAGCGCGGTGGGATCGCTGGGCGTGGAGGGCGCGACGCGCCGCCTGCACGACCTCATCGCGCAAGCCTCGGCATCGATTCCCGATTGCGAAGGCGCCGACGATCTGCGCGATCTGGTGCGGCTGATGGCGCTGCGCCTCGCGCCCAAGCAGGCCGCGCTCAGCGCCGCCTAAGCGATGCAAGAGGTTCTGCGCGCGCGCTGGATCGCGTGGCGCAACGCGCTGATCGGCGCGCCGCGCTTTCAGCGTTTCGCCGCGGATTTTCCGCCTTTTCGCGCCATTGCGCGCCGAAGGGCCGAAAGCCTTTTCGATATCGTCGCCGGATTCGTCTATGCGCAGACGCTGTATCTGTGCGTCACGCTCGGCGTGTTGGAGCGTTTGCGCGCGGGCCCGCTCTCCGCCGCCGAACTCGCCGCCGGATCGCCGCTCGATCCGGCGGGATGCGAGCGGCTTTTGCGCGCGGCCGCCGCGCTGGACCTTGTCGAACAATTGGGACCGCGCTGGGCGCTCGGCGCGCAAGGCGCGGCCTTGCTGGGCCAGCCCGGACTTGGCGCCATGATCCGTCATCACGCGCATTTCTATCGCGACATGGCCGATCCGTTGGCCGTGCTCAAAGCGGGCCGCGCCGACGCGCTCGCCGCCTTCTGGCCCTATGCGACAGACGATGCCCCGCGCGCGCTCGATGCTGAGGCCGTCGGCGCCTATTCGGCGCTGATGGCGGCGACGCAGCCCGCGGTGGCCGCCGACGTGCTCGCCGCTTATCCGATGCGCGGCCATCGCGTGCTGATGGATGTGGGCGGCGGCGAGGGCGTGTTCCTGCGCGCGGCGGGCGCGCGCTGGCCGCATCTGCGCTTGCGCCTGTTCGATTTGCCGGCGGTGGCGGCGCGGGCGGCGGCGGCGCAGGGGCCGCCGATCGAGACTCATGGCGGCGATTTTCTCGCCGATCCGCTGCCGCCGGGCGCCGATCTCATTTCGCTGATCCGCATTCTGCATGACCATGACGATTCTGGCGCCGCGGCCTTGGTGCGCGCCAGCAGGGCCGCCCTCGGTCCCGGCGGCGCGCTTCTCATCGCCGAGCCGATGGCCGGCGGCGCGCGTCCGGCGCGCATGGGCGACGCCTATTTCGGCTTCTACCTCGCCGCGATGGGCCGCGGACGCACGCGAACGCCGGCTGAACTCATTGAATTGACGAGAGAAAGTGGGTTCTCGCGCGCCCGTCTGTTGCGCACGCGCACCCCGGCGCTTTTGCGGGCCGTGGTGGCGAAGGTTTAGGCGCCGACCCGCCTGAGAGGCGTATATTTTCTTTGACATCAACAAACGTCAATCTAGAGTGACACTTGTGCGCTGGGGCATTCCTCCGGCGCGGAGCGCCGCATGGACACTGTCGCCGTCGTGCTCGAGGGACCGGAGCGCCTCTCGCTTCGCCAGCTCGATCTGAACGAGCCCTCCGCCGAGGACGTGGTCGTCGCGGTGGAGTGGAGCGGCGTCAGCGCGGGCACGGAGCGCCTCTTGTGGAGCGGGCGCATGCCGCCCTTCCCAGGCATGGGCTATCCGCTGGTGCCTGGTTATGAATCGGTCGGACGCGTGGTCTCCGCCGGCGCCAAGGCGGCGCGGGCCGTGGGCGAGACGGTGTTCGTGCCGGGCGCGTCCTGCTTCGTCGATGCGCGCGGCCTCTTCGGCGGCGCGGCGCGCACCTTGGTCACGGCCGGCGCGCGCGTCATTCCCATTGGCGAGGATCTCGCCGATCGCGGCGTGCTCATCGCGCTCGCGGCCACCGCCGCGCACGCGCTCGCGGGCGAAGCGCCGCCCGATCTCATTGTCGGCCATGGCGTGCTCGGGCGTTTGCTTGCGCGCATCGCGATCGCGCAAGGCGCGCCCCCGCCCACCGTGTGGGAGACAAATCCGCTGCGCGCCGAGGGCGAGGCCGATTATCCGGTGATCGCGCCCGATGCCGATCAGCGCCGCGATTATCGCGCCATCTATGATGCGAGCGGCGATTCCGCCTTGATCGACACGCTGATCGGGCGCCTCGCCAAGGGCGGCGAGATCGTGCTCGCGGGCTTCTACGATCAGCGCATTTCCTTCGCGTTTCCGCCCGCCTTCATGAAGGAGGCGCGCATGCGCATCGCCGCTGAATGGGCGCCGGACGATATCGCGGCCGTCAGCGATCTGATCGCACGCGGCGCGCTGTCGCTGGAAGGCCTTATCACGCACCGCCGGGCGGCGGCCGATGCGGGCGAAGCCTACCGCACCGCCTTCACGGACCAGGCCTGTCTGAAAATGGTCCTTGATTGGAGAGAATGCTGATGAGCGTCACACTCATCGATAAGCGTCTGCGCGACGAGGCCGCGATCGAACCCGATCCCGTTCATGTCGGCGAGGCGACCAAGGAAACGCAGATCATCGCCATCTATGGCAAGGGCGGCAGCGGCAAGAGCTTCGCGCTGTCCAACCTCAGCTACATGATGGCGCAGCAGGGCAAGCGCGTCCTTTTGATCGGCTGCGATCCAAAGTCGGATACGACTTCGCTTTTGTTCGGCGGCAAATCCTGCCCCACCATCATCGAGACCTCGGCCAAGAAGAAGCTCGCCGGCGAGGAGGTGCGCATCGAGGATGTGTGCTTCATGCGCGACGGCGTGTTCGCGATGGAGCTGGGCGGACCGGAAGTCGGCCGCGGCTGCGGCGGGCGCGGCATCATTCATGGCTTCGAGCTGATGGAGAAGCTCGGCTTCCATGATTGGGGCTTCGACTACGTGCTGCTCGATTTTCTGGGCGACGTTGTGTGCGGGGGCTTCGGCCTGCCGATCGCGCGCGACATGTGCCAGAAGGTCATCG
>CAZLWK010000011.1:64248-114134 GCA_964563395.1 uncultured Caulobacteraceae bacterium | reverse complement strand
GGCGGCGGCAATCTCATGCGCGCCAGACTAAGCGCGGTTCAAGCCCGGTCGGATTTCGTTTTCCCTCTCCCCCGATCGGGGGAGAGGGTCAGGGTGAGGGGGCGGCGCATCGGAAAAGGTGTGTGTCACCTTTTTCGAGTTGATGAGTTGATGATCGACCGCGCCCAATCCTGCGCCTGCGAGGCGGTGACGCCTAAGCTAGCAAATTTTCTGCTGTAAGCGTCTGCTAGCGCGTCTACGGTCGATCTGCCCTGCGGAATGATGTGGTGACCACTTAGCGTTGTCATGGCTCCCCCCCGACTTTCTCAAATACGATGCCGCTCAGCTTCGCCGCGCGTAGCGCAGGGCGAAGCTCCTCGCTGCAGACGATCGCCATAGGATCGTGCCAAATGCGGAAGAGGTGCAAACCTTCCGGTAAAACAGACTTGAACACCAATTTCGAGTTGCGATCATATTGCGTGCCGTCCGGAGTCCAGTGAATTTCCGATGCCTCTGGATCCACCGCATCTTCAAACCGGATCACGTCGCACAGCCAGCGTGGCGCAGCTGGCCGATCCTCGCCCTTGTAGCGATAGAATACCTCGTGCGGCGCGAGATCGATCGCGCCTGCGGCGTAACGAGTTAGAACATCGCGTGCAGCGCTGGAAATGCTCCACCAGTTTCCATGCAAAAAATCCGGCAGCGGACAGCGCGCGTCGAACGCGTATACAGATCGATCCGGTGGCGCATCGCGCAAAAAGCCCGACCCGAACGACCGATAGCCTTCACCGATACGCTCGAGATGCGGCGCGGCAAAGGGGCCTACCTTTGGGTCCGCACGCGCCATCGTGCTGTCAAGCCGTTCGGGCAAACGCTGATTGTAGTTAGGCCATATGTAGTAAAAAGTTGGGCGCTTAGCCATCCTCACCTCTCCCTCTTTGCCTCGCCGACGCGCCGTGCGAGCGGCGAGAGCAGAAACTCGATGATCCGCCTTTTGCCCGTCATGATCTCCGCGCTCGCCGCCATGCCGGACGCTAATGGGCGCGAACCTTCCATCGACACTAAGCGCGGTGCGTGACAGTTCAACGCGAGATGGAAAAACGAGGCCTAAATTTTCGTCATTGACCGCGTCGCGGCTGACGAAGACGAGGCGCCCATCGATGACGCCATAGCGCGTGAACGGAAACGCCTCGAACTTCACGCGCACGTCCTGGCCTTCGCGCATGAAGCCAATGTCCCGGTTGAGCACGTTCGCTTCGAGAATGAGGCGCGCGCCATCCGGTACGACGATCATCAGCGCGTCCGCCGGGCGCACCACGGCGCCGATCGTATGCACTTGCACCTGCTGCACCACGCCGTCCGCCGGCGCGCGCAGAAGCGTGCGCCGGTTGCGCTCGCTCGCTATGGTCAGCTCCTCTGCCCGCAGCCGCATGGCGGCATCCGCCTCGTTAAAGGCGTCGAGCGCCTCGTGGCGAAAGCCGAAAAAGCGTGTGTCACCTTTTCGTACTTTTTCGGATTGGGACTGGCTTATCCGCGACTCTCGGTCTTCCCGGTTCCCGCGAGGCGCCGCAGATTTTCATCCGTGCGCGCGTCCGCCGGGAAAAACAATTCGGTGATCAATTCCTGCGCCGTCACGTCCTCGGGATTGGCGAGGTGCGCCAGCACCGACACGAAGGCGAGGGCGTGCGCGCCGATCTTGTACGATTCCACGACGACGCTTTGCGGCGATGGCGCCGCCTCGCGCGTCGCGCGCGCGTGCCGACGCACGCGCTCCAGCACCCGCGCGGCGTCCGCATCGCCCATGGCGGCTGCTTCGAGCCGGCGCAACACATGCGGGATCACCTCCTCCGGATTGACCAGGAACCGCCGAATGCCGCGCGGATGCAGCGACAGGTCGTAGAGATTGCGCGGACGCGATCCGCACGTGGCCCGCCACAGCGCATCCTCATCGCCGGTGAGGCGCAGCAATCTCTCGAACGCCTTATTGCTCTCAAAAATGTCTCCGGCGCGGTTCATCGCCAGCGCGGGATAAGGCTCGTGCTTGGCGAGCATCAATCCCACGGCCTTGCGCGCGAGCGCGAATTCCGGGGAATCCCAGGACACGGCGCGCCGTCGCGGCCGCATGCCGCCCGATTCAAGCAAGAGATTGAGGGCGTTAAAGTCGAGCGCCAGGGCATGGCCGAGCTTCAACGCAGTCTGTTCCCCGGCTTTGGCGCGGCCGGTTTCCAGAAAGCTGATGTGCCGCTGCGACACGCCCGAGCGCAGCGCAAGCTCGGCCTGCGAGAGCCGGCGCGCGCGCCGCAGACGCGACAGCATAAGTCCAAACATCGGCGCCTCGCGCTTTATGATCCGCTGGTAATTGAATTCATGACCTCCGCAAAGGCACTTGGCGCGACCAAATAAAGGAGCGCGTGATGTACGACCGTTGGAAAGTTTGGATCGACGCGTTCGAGGCGCGCGTGCTAGACGACGATTGGCGCCGCCTTGAACCGCTTCTCACCGAGGATGCGATCTATCTCGTCGCCGGCGCGCCCTTCGCGTGCGAACTGCGCGGACGCGACGCGGTGCTCGCGGGGTTCGCGAAATCCATGCGCGGCTTCGACCGCAAATTCGAACGGCGCACATGGCGGGCCGTCGCGCCGCGGCTTGCGGCGCCGAACGGGATAAGCGCCCGCGCGCATGGTGAGTATTTCATCAAGGGCGAACGCGTCATTCAGTTTTCCGCGCAAGGCCAATGGTTCTATCGCGGCGACAGGATCAGCCTGATGATCGACACCTATGATTTGAACGAACCCGACGTGACGGCCGCGCTCGCCTGGCTCGGCCGGCACGGCCAGGACATGGGGCTCGATGCGTCCTACGTCTAGCGCCCCCGCGCCGCACCGGGATTTGCAAGGAGGACGCCCGACGCGCAGATTGAGCGCAAGATCGGGGCGGAAACCATGCGGGACGGGGCGCATATCTGCGCGCTTGTGCCATCCTATAACAGGCCGGCGGAGGTGCGCCGCTGCCTGGAGGCCATTTTCGCCCAGACACGCGCGCCGACCTCGATCATCGTGGTCGACAATGGCGGGCGCGTTCACCTTTCAGAAGCGCTGGCCGATATCGCCGATCCGCGGCTCACTATCCTGCGCATCGATCCCAATGTCGGCGCCGCGGGCGCGCTCAATGAAGGGCTCAAGATCGCGCGCGCCTTCGGGGCCGAGCTTGTCTGGATGATGGACGATGACGGCCATGTGCCGCCCGATTGTCTGGAGCGCATGATCGCGCCGATCGAACGCGGCGAGCTCGACGTGACCTCCGCGCTGGTGCTGGCCGATGACGGCTCGGGCGATCTCTTCGTGCCCTGGGAAGTGGACGGCGCGCTCACCTATGACACGACGCGCGTGCTGCGCGACGGCTATGATCTTGTGAACCGCCATCCGAGTTTCTGGGGCTTTTCGCTGGTGCGGATGGACGTCCTCGATCGGCTGGGGCCGTTCAAGACCGAATGCCTCGTTTGGGGCGAGGAGGTCGAATACGCGCTGCGGCTCAAGAAGGCCGGCGTGCGCTGGCGCGTGGCGCCGGGCGCGATCGGCTATCACCGGCGCATCCTCTCCGACACGGTGCGCTGGGGCCGGTTCGGCACGTTCGTGATCAGCCCGGCCGAGCGGCTGCACATCTATTATCGCAACCAGGCGCATAATACGCGGCGCGACAAGGGCGCGCTGCGCGGCCTCGCGCGCGCCCTCCTCAATGGCGCGTTCTTCCTGATTAAGAAGCACGACCCGAAGCTGGCGCTGCGCATCTGGGCCTATGGGCTCGACGGCTATTTCGACCTCTATCGCCTCGCCCCCTCGCGCGCGAGCTTCCGCGATTTCGCCGCGACGCTGGAACGGCGGGGGGGATTCACAGAAACGTCGCGCGCCGGCTAGCCAATTTGCGCTTTGTTAAGCAGCGCATGACGCCCCCGCGTTCACGACTCGGCAAGCATGTCGGCGCACAGTGCGGCCAGCGGCGCTGCGATTCGCGGAACGCCGGAGGCTTCTCATGTCGGCGCCCGCCGTCAGAACACAGCCCGTTCCACGCGCCAAGCCTGCGCCGATCATGGCGATCGCGTCGGGCAAGGGCGGCGTGGGCAAGACCTGGCTGGCCACGACCTTGGCCTGCGCCTTCGGGCGCGCGGGCTCGCGCGCTCTGCTGGTCGATTGCGATCTGGGGCTCGCCAATGTCGACGTGCAGCTGGGCGTGCGCCCGCAGCAGGATATTCGCGCCGTCATCAATGGCTGGCTGGAGCTGAACGCGGCGGTGACGCCCGTGCTGGGCGGACCGGGGCGCAATGGCGGCTTCGACCTCTTGGCCGGCCATTCCGGCTCCGGCGCGCTCGCCAATCTCAAGCCCGAGGACATCACCCGCATCCTCAACGGCCTGCAAATGCTGGCGCCGCATTATGACCGCATCATCCTCGATCTCGCGGCGGGCATCGATGCGAGCCTCCTGCGCCTGGCGCGCGCGGCGGACCGGCTGGTGATCGTCACCACCGAGGAGCCGACCGCGCTGACAGACGCCTACGCCGTCGTGAAGCTGCTGCACCTGCAGGGCGCGAAGATCGCGCCCTGGGTGGTGGTGAACATGGCCGAAAACCGCACCAAGGGGCGCAAGATTTTCGATCAATTCGCCATGGCGTGTAACGAATATCTGGGCGTCAAGCCGCGCTTCTCGGGCGCGGTGACGCGCGATCCGCGCGTGCCGGATTCGATCCGCGCGCAGACGCCGCTGCCGATCCGCCATCCGCAATCGCAGGCGTTCGAGGACGTGATCCGCATCGTCGAAGCGCTGGGATCGGAATAATCAGCGCCTTCGGCCCGCGCGCAGCGTGGCCGCTTCGTCCAGCATCGCCTCCTCGCGGCGCCGTGTTTCGCGCGCGGCGCGCTCCTCCTGCAATTCCAAGAGACGCTCGACCTTCTTGAGCTCCACATGCGCCGCGCCGAGCCGCACGCGCACGCCATCGGCCTGCGCGGCCAGCGCATCGGCCTGCGCCACGAGCGCGCGGCGCTGGGCGAGCGCGGCGATCGCATAGCCGCCATAGGCGCGCCCGCTTTCGTAGGAGCTCATGGCCGCGCGCTGTTCGGCGGCCAGCGCGTCATCGTGCGCGCCGATACGCCGGACGATCTCATCGCGCGCGCGCTCGATGTCGGCGAGTTCAAGGCGCGCCTCGTCGACCGCCTGGCGGGCGAGACGGATGAGCGTGGGCAGCGCCTTCATGCGAGTGCGGCTTCAAGCATGGCGAAGCAAGTCTTGAAATCGCTGCTCTCATCGCGCCCCTGCGCCAGAAGCGCTTCGAGCGCGGGACGCACGCGAATGGCTTCGTCCGTCTCCGGATCCGCGCCGGGACGATAGGCTCCAATGCGGATCAGCTCCTCCATCTCGGCGTACAGAGCGAGCGCGGCGCGAGCGCGCGTGACGAGCGCCATTTCCTCCGACGCATGACACATGGGCATCAAACGCGAGACCGATTTGAGCACATTGATCGCGGGGAAGCGGCCGCGCTCGGCGATGGCGCGCTCCATCACGATGTGGCCGTCGAGAATGCCGCGCACGGCGTCGGCGATCGGCTCATTGTGATCGTCGCCATCGACCAGAACGGTGAAGAGCGCGGTGATCGCGCCCGCCTTGCCCGCTTCGCCTGGCCCCGCGCGCTCAAGCAGTTTTGGCAATTCAGCGAACACGGAGGGCGTATAGCCTTTCGTGGTCGGCGGCTCGCCGGCGGCGAGGCCGATCTCGCGCTGCGCCATCGCGAAGCGCGTCACGCTGTCGATCAGCAAGAGGACATTCTTGCCTTCGTCGCGAAAATGTTCGGCCACCGCGCACGCCATGTGCGGCGCGAGACGGCGGCGCGCGGCCGATTCATCGGAGGTGGCGACAACGACGACGGCCCGGCGGCGGCCCTCCTCGCCCAAGGTCTCTTGGAGGAATTCCTGCACCTCCCGCCCGCGCTCGCCGACAAGGCCGATGACGATCACGTCCGCCGCCGCATTGCGCGCCAGCATGGACAGCAGCACCGATTTGCCCACGCCCGAGCCCGCGAAGATGCCCATGCGCTGGCCCTTGCAGAGCGCGGCGAAAATGTTGAGCGCGCGCACGCCAAGATCGAGCCGCGCGCCGACGCGGGCGCGCGCATGGGCGGGCGGGGGCGGCGCGCGCGTCGTGCGCGGCCTCGTCCCGTCGATCAGCGGCCCGGCCCCGTCGATCGGCGCGCCGAAGCAATCGATCACGCGGCCAAGCCACGATGTCGATGGCCGCGCCATGGGCGGAGCGCCTTCGAACGCGACCAACGCGCCCGGGCGCACCCAATCGGGCGGATCGAACGGCGCCATCAAGGCGCGATCGCCCTTGAAGCCGACGATTTCGGCGCCGATCGGTTTCGGCCCCGCAATGGTCGCGCGCGCGCCGAGCACCAGCGCTTCGTGCGGACCGCTCGCCTCGACAAGCAAGCCGCTGATTCCGGCGACGCGCCCGCCAAAGGTGCGCGGCTCCAAGGCGGCGATGTCGTCTGCGAGACGCGCGAGCATGCGGGACATGGGCGCGAGAAGGCGCTGACATGGTTGATCGTGGGTTAATGCGCGGCGCGGACCAGATCGCGCGCATTGAATCGCGCATTCGAAGATGAAAGTGGGGGCTGCGCCCAAATCTGCAGTCTTCACAACAAGATTTCGTTGCGCCGCCGCACCAAAAGCTACGGGCTACCATAAATTTTATCTGCTGACTTTTTCAGGGAGACTCTTGCGACCCGCGTCGAACACGATTCAAAAAGTGTGCAGCGGTAATCAATATTTACGTGGCAGTAACCTGCTTCGTTAAATGGTGAGTCGGTAAGGTTATCGCTGGGGGCGTAGGCGCTTAGCGCTGAACAGATTCTAAGAGGGCCGGATGCGCGTTCTGCTGATCGAAGACGATAGCGCCACAGCGCAGGGCATTGAGCTGATGCTCAAGTCCGAGGGATTCAATATCTACTCGACCGACCTCGGCGAGGAAGGCATCGATCTCGGCAAGCTCTACGATTACGACATCATCGTGCTCGACCTGACGCTGCCGGACATGCACGGCTATGACGTGTTGAAGCAGCTGCGGGTGGCGCGCGTGAACACGCCGATCCTCATTCTCTCCGGCGCGGCCGACATCGACACCAAGGTGCGCGGCCTCGGCTACGGCGCCGACGATTACATGACCAAGCCCTTCAACAAGGACGAGCTGATCGCGCGCATCAACGCGATCGTCCGCCGCTCGAAGGGCCATGCGCATTCGGTTATCAAGACCGGCGACATCACCGTCAATCTCGACGCCAAGACGGTCGAGGTGAGCGGCCAGCGTGTGCATCTGACCGGCAAGGAATATCAGATGCTGGAACTGCTCTCCCTGCGGAAGGGCACCACGCTGACCAAGGAAATGTTCCTCAACCACCTCTATGGCGGGATGGACGAGCCGGAACTGAAGATCATCGACGTCTTCATCTGCAAGCTCCGCAAGAAGCTCGCGGCGGCCGCCGGCGAACATTATATAGAAACCGTCTGGGGCCGCGGCTACGTGCTGCGCGACCCGCAGGAAAACGGCGCGGCCATCGCCGCGGCGTAACGCGAACTCCCGCGCTTCGCCCTAACGCGGCATTTCTAGAAGCGTCCCTCCCCTCTAGGGGGGGATAGAGGGGCGGGGTGCAGCGTTGACGCGAAAAAATCCTTCCATGCGTCGCCGCGCAGATTGATCGTTCGCGCTGCATTCCTCACAGACCTCAAAGTCTGAGCGACTCCCCACCCCTGCCCCCTCCCCTCAAGGTGAGGGTCTGTCGCATCGCCCGCGCCCCGAAACGACTTGCGCGCGCCCCCAAAAGGCGGCTTCCATGCCGGCCTGATAAAAGGGAGCGATCACGATGAAGCTGTACACGTCTTTGGGTCCCAATCCGCGGGTGGTGCGGATGTTCCTGGCCGAAAAGGGCGTGGAGATTCCGCTGCACAATGTCGACATCATGGGCGGCGAAAATCGCGGCCCGGACCATTTGAAGCGCAATCCCGCCGGCCAGATGCCGACGCTCGAACTCGACAATGGCTTCATGCTCTCCGAGATCATCCCGATCTGCGAATATCTCGAAGAGAAACACCCCAAGCCCGCCCTCATCGGGGAGACGCCGGAAGAGCGCGCCAATGTGCGCATGTGGACCCGGCGGATCGATCTCAATATCTGCGAAACGCTGGCGTCCGGCTTCCGCTACGCTGAAGGGCTTCCGATCTTTCAGAACCGCATGCGGACGATTCCGCAGGCGGCGGACGATTTCAAAGCCATCGCGCGCGAGAAGCTCGCCTGGCTCGACGGGCTCATCGCCGGGCGTGATTACATCGCCGGCGACAAGATCAGCCTCGCCGACATCCACCTCTACTGCTTTCTCGCTTTCGGCGCGGCGGTCGGTCAGCCGCTCGATCCGGCCAACAAGAACCTCACCGCCTGGATGGCGCGCATGAATGCGCGTCCCAGCGCGACCGCGACCGCTTAAGGACACGCACATGGCCCTGACCAGCCGCCAATGGGTGCTGAAGCGCCGCCCTGTGGGCGAAATCTCCGACGACGATCTCGACCTCGTCAGCGTGCACGTGCCGCCCTTGAAGGAGGGCGAGGTGCTGGTGCGCACGATCTATCTGTCGCTCGACCCGACCAATCGGATCTGGATGAGCGACATGGATCAATACATGCCGCCCGTCGAAATCGGCGCGGTGATGCGCGGCGGCTCGGTCGGCGTGGTGGAGGAGAGCCGCGATCCGAATTTCAAGGTGGGCGACATCGTCACGCCCTTCCTCGGCGGCTGGCAGGAATACACCGTCTCGCCCGGCGGCATGATCCGCCCCGCCATCACCGCGCCCGGCCTGCCGATCGATGCGGGCATGTCGGTGATCGGCGCGACTGGATGGACGGCCTATTTCGGCCTCCTCGATATCGGCCAGCCCAAACCCGGCGAGACGGTCGTCGTTTCCGCCGCGGCCGGCGCGGTCGGCTCGATCGTGGGCCAGATCGCCAAGATCAAGGGCGCGCGCGTGATCGGCATCGCCGGCGGCCCCGCCAAGTGCCGTTGGATCACCGAGGAATTGGGCTTCGACGGCGCCATCGATTACAAGAACGAGGACGTGGGCGCGGCGCTCGACCGGCTCTGCCCGAACGGGATCGACGTCAATTTCGAGAATGTCGGCGGCCCGATCATGGACGAGGTGCTGGCGCGGATGAACAATTTCTCGCGCATGCCGCTGTGCGGTCTCATCTCGACCTATAATTCAGAGCCCTATCCGCCGAAGAACTTTCAGCAAATCCTGATGAAGCGCATCAATGTGCGCGGCTTCATCGTGATCGATTACATCCCGCGCTTCGAGGAGGCGACGAAGGAGCTCATCGGCTGGGTGTTGTCGGGCAAGCTCAAATACAAGACGCAGATCGAGAAGGGCGGCATCGGCAACGCGATCAACGCGCTGCGGCTTCTGTTTACGGGCGGCAATGAGGGCAAGCTGTTGCTCGAAGTTTCGCCGCCGCCGAACACCTAACGGATGGGCGCGGGAACGCTCCGACGCATCGTGCTCGCCGAGCCGATCGCCGGCGCGCCCGCGCCGCATCATTTCCGCATCGAGGAGGCGCCCCTGCCCGCCGTGGCGGACGGCCAGGCGCTGATCCGCACGCATTGCTTCTCCGTCGATCCCGGCACGCGCTCGCGCCTCTCGGGCGCTGCGTCATACGCGGCGGCGCTGAAGCCGGGACAGGTGATCGACGGCTTCTGCGTGGGCGAGGTGATTGAGAGCAAAAGCCCACGGTGCGCGGCGGGCGATCTCGTCGCCGTCGGCGGCGGCTGGGCGAGCCATGTGCTGTTTCCCGGACGCGGCTATCTGCAAAAGATTAGCGACGCGCGCCTGCCCGCTTCGCTTTGGATCGGCGTGCTCGGCGTGCCGGGCATGACGGCATGGTTCGGGCTGGAGCGCGTCGCGCGCCTTGCGGCGGGCGAGCGCGTGCTCGTCACGTCCGCTGCGGGGCCGGTGGGCGCGACCGCTGGCCAGATCGCCAAGCGCCATGGCGCGGCGCGTGTCGTGGGCGTGGCCGGCGGCGCGCGCAAATGCGCCTGGATCACGGGTGAAGCCGGTTTCGATGCGGCGATCGATTATAAGAGCGCGGACGATCTCGGCGCCGCCATCGGCGCGGCCATGCCCGAAGGGATCGACATCTTGTTCGACAATGTCGGCGCGGCGATGATCGAAGCGGCCATGCCCTTCATGCGCCCGGGCGGGCGCATCGTGGCGTCCGGCCAAGTGGCCGATTACAACACGCCCCTCGCCGATCGGCCCGCCCTGCGCAATATCGCGCCCTTCATCACGCATCGCCTGCGCATGGAGGGGCTTGTGGTGTTCGACGATCTGGCCTCCTTCCCGCGCGCGCAGGCGCAGCTCGCCGATTGGATCGTACATGACCGCCTCGCCTATCGCGAGGAGCGCTTCATCGGCGTGGACAGCGCCATCGACGCCTTCTGCGGCTTGTTCACCGGACAATCCTTCGGGCGACGCATCATCCTGACGGAGTGAGCGCCATGCGCGGCTTTGGCTCTTATCAGCGCATCGACATCGTCCGCGAAGGGCGCATCGCCACGATCCGCTTAACGGGCGCGAATGCGATGAACCCGGTCGACGCGGCGATGCATGAGGACCTCGCGCGCGTGTTTCTCGACGCGCAGGACGATCCCGACAGCGATCTGATCGTGCTCACCGGCGCAGGCCGCGCCTTCTCCGCCGGCGGCGACATGGCCTGGTTCAAGGAGCAGATCGCGAACCCGGCGCAGTTCCGCGCGCTCGCCTCGGAGGCCAAGCGCATCGTCACCTCGCTGCTCGATATGGAAAAGCCGATCCTTTGCCGCCTCAACGGCGCGGCGGCGGGCCTCGGCGCCACCATCGCCCTCCTCTGCGACGTGGTGATCGCCTCGGAAAACGCCGTCATCGGCGATCCGCACGTGAAGGTGGGGCTTGTCGCGGGCGATGGCGGGGCCTTGATCTGGCCGCAGCTGATCGGCTTCTCCAAGGCCAAGGAATTGCTGATGACCGGCGACATGCTGCCCGCGCGCGAGGCCGAACGGCTGGGTCTCATCTCGCACGTGGTGGCGCCTGAAGCGCTTGACGCCAAGGTGGGCGAGATCGCCGGAAAGATTCTCGCCAATCCGCGCTGGGCCGTGCGGTGGACGAAAACCACCGCGAACATCCCGCTGCGCGCCCTCGCCGCGCAGCTATCGGACGCCGCGATCGCGTATGAGATCGTGTCCAACACGCTAGAAGATCGGCGTGAAGCGGTGGCCGCCTTCGTGGAGAAGCGCGCGCCGAATTATGGAGGCGAATAATGCTGAACGCCGCCGACGCCGTGGAAATCGCGCGCAGCTTCAAGCCCACAATTCGCGCGCACCAGGACGGCATGGATGCCGCGCGCCGCCTGCCCGACGCGCTCGCCCAAGCGCTGGCTGAAGCGGGCTTTTACCGCCTGTGCGCGCCGCGCAGCATCGGCGGCGCCGAGCTTCATCCACGCATCATGGCGCAAACGCTGGAAGCGCTGGCCGAGGCGGACGCATCGGCCGCCTGGTGCGTGATGATCGGCGCCACGTCGAGCGCGCTCGGCGCCTATATGGAGCGGGCGGCGGCGGAAGAGATTTATGGCGATCCCACGGCCATCGTCTGCGGCGTCTATGCGCCCAGCGGCAAGGCGGTGCGCGACGGCGATGCGTATGAGATTTCCGGCCGCTGGAAATGGAACAGCGGCGGACAGAACGCCAAATGGCTCGGTGGCGGCTGCCTCCTTTTCGAGGACGGCGCCATGAAGACGTTCGAGAATGGCGCGCCGATGCATCGCATGGTGTTTTTTCCCGCCAGCGAGGCCTCCTTCATCGACACGTGGAAAACCGGGGGCCTCAAGGGCACGGGCAGCGGCGACATGGCGGTGAAAAGCGCGCGTGCGCCGATCACGCATTCGGCCTCGCTCATCACTGACCGCGCGCGCGAACCCGGCGCGCTCTACAAATTCCCAGCCTTCGGGCTCTTGAGCCTTGGCATCGCGTCGGTGGCTGCGGGCAACGGCCACGCCGCGCTCGCCGAATTCGCCGCCTTCGCGCGCGAAAAACGCCCTGCCCCCAATGCACGCACCATGGCTGAGCGCCAGACCATCCAGGCGATGTATGCCGACGCCGATGCACGCATGAATGCGGCGCGCGCGCTTCTATATGAATCTGTGGAGGCCGCGTGGCGCGATGCGCAAGATCTCGATGAGATCAGCATCGACCGACGCGCGCGCCTGCGGCTCGCCGCGACGCATGTCACGCGCACGGCCGCGGAGGTGACGCGCACCTTGCAGGATTATGCGGGCGGCGCCGCCGTGTTCACGGACGATCCCTTGCAGCGGCGCGCGCGCGACGCCCAAACAATGACGGCCCATATCATGATCGCGCCGGCCACGTATGAATTGACCGGGCGCGCCCTCTTCGGCCTGCCCATGAACGCCCAGGAATTATAGAAAATCAGGCCGACGCGAAGAACCGCTCCAGGGCGTCCGGCGCATAGGGCGCGGCGAAGGGCGAAACGCCAAGGCGCGCACGCACCGCATCGAGCGGCTCTTGCCAAAGCGCAGGCCAATCCACGCCGATGAGCGGCGGCGTCGATCGGCCATGACGCCAGCCGCGCACGATCGCCTCCCCGATCATGTGCGTCACAGGCGCGGCCGCGCGCGCGCGATAGAGGCTCACGGCGAACAGGCCGGCCGAATAGGCATGCGCGAATTGCGCCAGTTGGAACGCCGAGACGCCGAACTCGTGCAACGCGGTGGTGCGATAGCCGGCGACGAGATGCCATAAATCGTGGCACTGCAGGATACGTACGTTGACGTACGCGAGATGCGGCGGCGTCGTCGCGGGATCGATTCCTCCCCGGTCGAGCACCTCCAGATCGAACCCATTGTCGACGATCAAGCGACAGAGCGTTTCGCCAAGCGAACCCGCCGGCGCCGCGCGCAACGCCTCCAAGGTGAAGCGTTCGGGTAGGCCGGCGCGCGCCGCCTCCGCCACGCCAGGACAAGCGGCCACAATTGCTTCCAGGCGCGTGCGATACTCTTGCGAACAGGCGCCGCCGATCGCGGCGACGCGCGCCGTGAATTGCACGGCGTCTCCCCCGCCCGCTTCGCCACCGACATCCCAAAACCGATCCCAGAGCACGTCCGGGATCGACGCGGGCGCCGGGCATTGAACCGCGCGCGGCGCGGGTTCGCCGAACCAGCCTGCGGCGAGCGCATCGAAGATGGGCGCGATCCGCTCCGGCGCGGCGTAAGCCGCATGCGCGCACAGCGCGGCGACATCGAGAATGGCGCGCTCGTCGCCGGCCTCCAACGCGCGGGCGGCCGCGTATGCATCGATATCGCCGCGGGCGGCCTTGTCTTCGAAAGCCGCTCGCTCGGCCGTGCGGGTCATTAGGGCGCTCCCACGGTCCGCACATCGGAAAAATGCGCGTCCAGGAAGGCATTGAAATGGCGCCAATCCTCGCGCGTGACGCCGTGCGTGCCGTCGCGCAGGAAGAAAACGAGATCGGACTCGTAGCGCGGCGCGCGCATCGTCTCCTGCGCGAGGCCAGGCCCGCCAAACAGGCGATAGACGGGATCGGCGCCCTTGGCGGCGCGAAACTGGCCGTGCGGATCGGACCAGGAATCGCGCGAAGCGGCCCCGATCAAGACCGGGCGCGGCGCGATCAGCGCGATCAGCAAATGCTGATCGATCGGCGCGGACGCGGCCTCGGCGAACACGGGCGGAAACCAGTGCGGATAATTGGCCAGCATCTCGCCGATCGGCTCGCCGATATCGGAGCGATTGAGCGCGGCGCCGCCGCGGCCCGATTGATGCGAAATCACGCCATCGATTCGCGGATCGAGCGCGGCGGCGAGCAAGGCTGATTTTCCGTGCCGCGAATGGCCCCAAACGATCGTGCGTGAGGCGTCGATGCGCGGATCGGCTTCGAGCGCGTCGAGCGCGCGACTATAGAGCGAGGCCCATACCGCGATGGCGCCCGTGTCGGCGCCGTTCGCCTTGAAGGGCGCGAGCGCGGATGGGCCAAGGGCCGCATCGTCCGCCGCCACATCGCCGGGATAGAAGGTGGCGAGCGCGTAGCCGCGCGCGACGAGATCGGCGAAGGGCGGGCCGTTGATGTGACGCCCGAACACGGCCTGCGCGATCGGATCGGTCCAACCGTTCTCGCACGGATACATGACCGGGGTGAGCGGCCCGGCGACGCTTTCGGGGCGCCCCTCCAGCGCGGCGCGATTGCCGCAAAAGAGTTGCAGCACGATCAACGGATGCGGCCCGGGCGATTTGGGCGCGACGAGGAGAAGATTGAACGCCGGCGCCTCCGCCCCCGCACCGAGCGCGATGGTCCATTGCTCCACCGCCGCGCTGTCCGACAGAGGAGGCAGCGTGAGCGGCGTGCGCGCGCGCACCTCCGTCGCCCCGAGATCGGCGACATCGCCGAAGATCTTCTCCACGAACTGAGCGCGCAAAATCGGCGCCCGCCGCTCGGTCCAATCGGCCGCGCTGAGCACGGGCGCATCGCCTTCGAACGCGGCCAAGGGGTCCGGCGTCGCCGGCGCGCCGGAAACGGAATCGCTCACGGCGCGCAGCTGCGCCGGCAGGCACGCGCTCAAGAGAAACGCCGCGGCGAGCAAAAGCGCCGCCTTGCGCAGATCAAACATGCAATCCCCCACCGACGCGCCTCAGGGCCGGGGCGTGAACTCCACCGGCAAACCGCGAATGGCATAGACGAAATTGTTCGGCGCCACATCCATCGGCCCGGCCTGACGAATATCGGGCAGGCGCGTCAAGAGTTGGCGATACACGGCCTCCAGCTGCAGCTGCGCCACACGCTTGCCGATGCACACATGCGGACCATAACCGAAAGCGATGTGCTTATCGGCGTTCGCGCGCTCGATATCGAGCTGGTCGGGATTGTCGAACATGCGTTCGTCGCGATTGGCGGACGAATAATACATGATCACTTTCTCGCCGGCGGCGATCTGTTGACCGGCGATCTCCACGTCGCGCGTGGCGGTACGGCGCATATAGATCACCGGGCTCACCATGCGGATGAATTCATTTACCGCGTTCGGCAAAAGCTCCGGCCGCGCCATGAGCTTGGCTTTCTGATCGGGAAATTGCGTCAAGAGGCTCATCGTGCCGCTGATTGTGTTGCGCGTGGTGTCATTGCCGGCGAACACGATGAGCAGCCAGGAGCCGTCGAGATATTCGTCGCTCAGCAATTCGCCATCGATCTGCGCGCGCGCGATGGCCGACATCAGATCGTCCTTTGGATCCTGGCGGCGCTTGTGCAGCATGTCGCGGCCATATTCGAACATCTCGTCGACGGCCGCCTGGAAGGCGTCCAGGAACGCCTTGGCCTCAGGCGGCAATTCGGCGGCGGCGGCGGCGGCGCCTCCCTCGGAGGGACCGCGCTCCATCAGGAAAGAATTGGCCAATTCCAGAAAATGCATCCAATGCAGGAATTTCGGACGGTCGGCGTGCGGCACGCCGAGAATTTCGCAGAGCGTGAACAGCGGCAATTGCGCGGAGAGCTTTTCAACGAGATCGCATTTGCCGAGCGGCGCCATCGCATCGATCAGACGAGTCACCTCCCCTTCCACTTTGTCTGTCAGGCCACGCAGATAGGCCGGCGTGAAATAGGGCATGTGCTCGCGCCGCAACTGCAAATGCATCGGCGCGTCCATGTTGATCATCTGATCGAGCGAAGCGCGCTCCAATTGCGAGCCGGCGCGGCCATGCTGCATCAGGATGCCGCCCTTCTGGGAGGAGAAGGTCTCCGGATCGCCGTCGATGCGCATGACGTCCTCATAGCGCGTGACGGCCCAAAAGCCCGGCAGATCGAGCGGCATGGAATTCCACGCGACCGGCGCCTCGGCGCGCATCTTGGCGAAGGCCGCGTAAGGCGGGCCGTTGGTGAAGGTGTGCGGATGGCTGAGATCGATCGGCGCGTCGCTATAGCGCTTCGCGCGGGAGGGGCCGGGTGGGCCGCCAAGCTCGACCATGTCGCTGATCAGCCGCATCGCATTCTTCCTTCCGCTAGGACAGCATTCGCGCTGCCCCTTGTTTGCTCGACGGCATAGCATGAAAGCTGACATGCGCGTCAGCGCCGGGAGCGGTTCGACCATGGACAATATCGTCGCGATCATCCTGGCGGCTGGCATGGGCGCGCGCATGGGCGGGCCGAACAAACTCCTCCTGCCCTTTCGCGGCCGCCCTCTGATCGCTTGGGCGGCGGAGGCGGCGCGCGCCTCTCAAGCCGCGCGCGCGATCATCGTCACCGGGCGCGACGGCGATGAAGTGGCGGCGGCGGCGGGCGAAGGCTTCACGCGCGTGCACAATAGCGATTTCGAAGCGGGGCTTGCGTCGAGCCTACGCCTCGGCCTGGAAGCGGCCAAAGACGCCGACGCCGCGTTGATCCTGCTGGGCGACATGCCGCGCGTCACCGCCGCCTTGATCGACACGCTGATCGAGGCGTGGCCGCCGAACGCCTACGCGCTCGCGCCGGAGAAGAACGGCGCGCTCGGCAATCCCGTGATCCTGTCGCGCGCGGCGATGGCCGATTGCGCGACGCTCAGCGGCGATCGCGGCGCGCGCGCGCTGATCGAAAAGCATCCCGCGCTCGCGCGCATCGCGATCGACGACGACGCGATCTTCAAGGACGTGGATACGCCGGGCGATCTGTTCTGATCAGGCGACGCGCCGCTCGCCCGAGCGCAGATCGAACTTGCCCAGCGGCAATTCGCGGATGCGTTGACCGGTCAACGCGAAGACCGCGTTGGCGACAGCGGCCGCGATGGCCGGCGTGCCCGGCTCGCCCGCGCCGCCGGTTTTGGCGCCGCTTTCAATCACGGCGACGGTCTGGCGCGGGGCGTCGGCCATGCGCACCATCTCGTAATCCGGGAAATTTTGCTGCTGCACGCGGCCATTTTCGAGCGTGATCTCGCCATAGAGTGCGGCCGTGAGGCCGTAGATCGCACCGCCTTCGATCTGCGCGGCGAACGTGGCCGGATTGACCACCTCCCCCGGATCGGCGGCGGACCAGATGTGATGCACACGCGCGCGCCCATCCGCGCCGATGGAGACCTCCGCCACCTGCGCGACGATGGTGCCGAAACTTTCGCGAATTGCGATGCCCCGCGCGCGCCCTTCCGGCGCGGGCGTTGACCAATTCGAGATCTCCGCCACGCGCTCAAGCGCGGCGCGATGCCGGCCCGTCAGATGCGCGCGGCGATATTCGAACGGATCCTGACCCGCCGCATGCGCGAGCTCGTCCATGAAGCTTTCGATGAAGAAGCCGTGCAGCGTATTGTCGACGCTGCGCCACGGCCCCCACCGAACCGGATTGAGGCCGGCCACATAGCGCGTGCGCTTATCGGCGATGTTGTATTGAATGAAGGTGGCGTCCGCGGGATCGTGACGCTCAACGAAATCGTGCATCCAGGAGACAACGCGGCCCTCCGCGTCGAGGCCCGCGCGCATCTTCGCGACCGACGCCTGGCGATAGAAGCCTTGCGTCATATCCTCCTCGCGCGACCACCAGACCTGGACGGGGCGCCCATCGGTTTGGCGGGCGACGTCGATGGTGAGTTTGAGATCGTCCAGCTGCGCGCGACGGCCGAATCCGCCGCCCATGGCGACGTGGTTGAGCGTCACTTTTTCTATCGGCAGGCGGGCATGGCGTGCGGCCTCGGCGCGCGCGCCCAATCCGTCCTGGAAGGCGCCCCAAATCGTCAGCGCGCCATCGGTGAATTGAGCAACGCAGACCAGCGGCTCCATCTGCGCGTGGCTGAGATAGGGAATGCGATACGAGGCTTCGACCACGCGCGCGGCGCCGGCCATCGCGGACTCGGCGTCACCCGCCTTGTGATCGCTGTCGAAATCGTCGCCGTCGAGCGAAGCGGCCATCGCCTCGATCACGGCGCTGGAGGACACGCCGGCGTTCGCGCCGTCATCCCATTGCGGCGAGAGCGCATCGAGCGCCGTGCGCGCGCGCCACGTATTGTCGGCGAGCACCGCGATCGCCGTCTCAAGACGCACGACTTTTTCAACGCCGCGCATGCCGCGCGCCGGCGCATCATCGACGCTGACGAGCGTTCCGCCGATCACTGGCGCCTGACGGATGGCGGCGTAGAGCATGCCGGGCACGCGGATGTCGGCGCCATAGAGCAGCGAGCCGTCCACCTTCGCGGGAATGTCGAACCGCCGCACGGGCGTGCCGACGATGCGATAATCCGCCTTGGCCTTTAGCGGCAGGTCATTGGGCGGATTGAACGCGGCGGCGGCTTCCGCCATCGCGCCATAGCTGGCGCTGCGATTGCTGGCGCGATGAAGGAGCGCGCCATTCTCGGTCTCGACCTCATCGAGCGGGACTTGCCAGGCTTGCGCGGCGGCCTTGCGCAGCATCCAGCGCGCGGCGGCGCCCGTGCGGCGCATGCCCTCCGTGCCGGTGAAGCGCACGGCAGTGGAGCCGCCCGTGATTTGCAAATTCATGAATTCGGCGATCTTGCGCCCGCCGAAATCCGCGGTGGGCGACAAGAAGCTGGGCACGCTCAGATCGCCCTGCAGGAAGCCGCGCGCGAGCGGGCCATTGGCGAAGGCCATGTCGGCGGGCGCGCGCTCAACCGAAACCTTCGACCAATCGGCGTCCAATTCCTCGGCCAGCATCATCGGCAGCGCGGTGAGCACGCCCTGGCCCATATCCGCGTGCGGCACGATCACGGTGACGGAATCGTCCGCGCCGATGCGCACCCAGGCGCTGAGCATCGTGGCGCCCTCGCGCCCAGCGAGGCGGCGCGCGCGCTGCAGCGTGTCGAACGGGGACAGCGCCCAGCCGACAGCGAGGCCGCCGGCGGCGGCGACGCCTGCGAATATCATCAGGCGGCGGGAAGGCTTGAAACCGGTCATGGGAGCCCTCTAGCCTAAAGCCGCGATGCGGATGGCGGCGCGGATTTGCTCATAGCTGCCGCACCGACAGATATTGGTCATCGCCGCGTCGATATCGGAATCGGACGGGTTCGGCGTTTTCGCCAGCAGCGCCACGGCGGCCATCACCTGCCCGCTCTGGCAATAGCCGCATTGCGGCGCCTGGGCGGCGATCCAGGCTTCTTGCACCTTGTGCAGCCGGTCGCCCTCCTTGAGCCCCTCGATCGTGGTGATCGCCTTGCCGGCGGCGGCGCCGGCCGGCATCGAGCAGGAGCGCACCGCCTCCCCGTCGATCAGGACGGTGCAGGCCCCGCACGCGGCGACGCCGCAGCCATATTTCGTGCCGGTCAGATCGAGTTCGTCTCGGAGCGCCCACAGGAGCGGCATCTCCTCTTCGATATCCAGCGCGTGCGTCACGCCGTTCACGGTCAGGTTCATCGAAGCGGCCTCCTTCGAGCCTTGTAGAGTGAGAAAATGAAATCTTCAATGTTCAGCGCGCGCCAATCGGGCGAAAGTGTGAACGCGCGCGCGCCGGACACGCGGGCGAAGCGACAAACCCGGTCAACGAAAAAGCAAGCGACCTAATTTTTCCAGGTGTGGCGCCAAGGTGACTTAACGCACCGGCGCCGAGACAAAAAACCCTTTGTTTCAAACATTGAGAAAGTGGCGGGGGCGTCAATTCCCCCGGCCGAGGGCACTGCGGCGGCCGGTCGCGGCTGTCTTCGGAAAGGCGCGTACCGAAGGTTCAGTTGACGTTTTTGGACCTGCATGCATCATCTTAAAAATTGGCCATGCGGCAGATCGCTAAAGCGGCGGCGCATGGGAGGAAACGCGAAAAACAACGCCGCGCGACGGCAGACCGAGGGGGAGAGACTCATGAAGTTCCGCAAATTCCTGTTGGCGTCGATCGCAGGGGCGGGCGCCGCCTCTCTGCCTGGCGTGGCGGCGGCCCAGGAGGCGCCGGCCCAAACCGCCCAGACCTTCAGCGACATCGTCGTCTCCGCGCAAAAGCGCGACGAGAATTTGCAGGACGTTCCAGTCGCGGTGTCGGCCTTCACCGCCGAATTCCGCGACGCGACGGGGATCATCTCCACCCAGGATCAGATGAATTTCACGCCCGGCGTGACCTATTCGGCCACGGCCGACCGGGTGGCGATCCGGGGCATCGGCCGCCAGACCAACCAGATCGGCACCGATCCGGGCGTGGCCATCTATCAGGACGGCTTCTATGTGCCCCAGCTCACCGGCGTCGGCGGCTCGACGCTTGGCCAGGAGCGCACCGAAGTGCTGCGCGGCCCGCAGGGCACGCTCTATGGACGCAACTCGGTCGGCGGCGCGGTCAACGTCATCTCCCGCCGCCCGAGCGATGATTTCGAAGGCGAAGTGCGCCTCGGCCTCAATGATTATGAGCGCGTAACGCTGCAAGGCCGTCTCGCCGGCCCGCTCTCCGATACGTTCGGCGCCTCGTTCCGCATCCAGTCGATCGATCAGGAAAAGGGCTATTACGAAAACATCGCCGGCGGCACCGATGAAGGCGGCGTGGTCGATTCCGTGCAGGCCGAAGTGCAGCTCGATTGGGACGTGACGGAACGCCTGAACGGCTGGGTGCGCTGGCAATTCGACGAATACAACAACAATGATCGGGCCGATAACCTGGTCAGCCCGTACGATTCGCGCTGGAGCCTCGGCAATATTCCCACGCCCACCTATGGGCTCGATCCGCTGTCGAATCCGGGCGTGAGCGATCCGCGCAAGATCAACACCAATCGTCCGTCCGAACAGACGCTGGACAACAGCCATTTGTTCATCACGCAATGGACGTACGAATTCGACAATATCGATTTCAAATATATCGGCGGCTACCAGCAATATGATTTCACCGCCAGCATCGACGGCGACCGCGCGAGCCGCGTCGGCTTCCAGCATCCGGTGAACTTCAATTGGTCGTCCTCCTCGCTCGGCGAAGGCGCGGGCACGGGCGGTCCCGGCAGCGTCAATCCCGCGCCGGAGGATTTCGATTCCGACCTGAACACGCCCGGCATCCAGCAGGTCTTCATCGACGTGCTGGGCGACATCCAAACCGGCTCCTACGAAAACAAGGACGCCTGGAGCCACGAAATCAATCTGAGCTCGAGCCATGACGGCCCGCTGCAATGGCTGATCGGCGCCTATTATTCGCAGGAAAAGACCGCGCAGGGCTTCAACATCTCGCTGCCCGGCCAAGCTGAAATGCTGACGCCGTATGGCGTGGCGTTCACGCCGGCTTTGATCGAGACGGTCGCCGGCGGAATCTTCGTCAACAGCGTCGCGGGCGCGCTTGAATTGTTCGGCATTCCGTTCGATGCGCCGGCCAACCCTCTCTATGACGGCTATCGTTACATCACCGATCTGGAGCAGACCTCGGCGGCGGTGTTCGCGCAGCTCGACTACCAATTCAACGATGAATGGAGCGGCACGTTCGGCATCCGCTACACGCGCGACGAAAAGGAAGGCAACGAATCGCAGCGCATTCCGGCCTGGTTCCCGATCGGCGTGCCGGCTGGCGAAACGATCTTCCTGGACATCAATGGCGATGGCGTGCCGGAAACGCCGTTCTTGCTGACCGATCCGATCGTGGCGAATTTCGCCTACGACATCACGCTGCTCGGCTCGTGCCCGACCGATCCGGACGGCTGCAGCGACGGCACTGGCCTCAATGGCGCGGCGGTGCGTTCGCTGGAGGATTCCTGGAACTCCACGACCGGCACGCTGGGCCTGCAATGGACGCCCAGCGAGGATACGCTCGTTTACGCCACCTATAGCCGCGGCTTCAAAGCCGGCGGCTTCAATCTCGGCACATTCTCGCCGGTGCAGACGGACGAGGAGACGGTCGACGCCTTCGAGATCGGCTTCAAGCAGAATTGGGACCGCCTGCAGCTCAACGGCGCTGTGTTCATGAACATGTATGAAGGCATGCAGGTGCCGAACCAGGTCGTGCCCACGCCGGGCATCTCGCTGCCCTCGCTGATCAATCTGGACGAGGCCGAAATCCGCGGCGTCGAACTGGAAGCCGTGTGGCGCCCGACTGACAATTTGACGCTACTCGGCAATTATTCCTTCCTCGACACCGAGATCACGGACGCATGCTGCGTCGTCGACGCGGCCAACCCGCGCGGCGCGCTCTACAATCCTAACGTGGTCGCCATCGATGACGACGACAACGCGCTGCAGCGCCTCGACGGCAACGAAGTGCCCTTCTCGCCGGAGCATAAGATCGCGCTGAACGCGACCTACACCTTCTTCATGGAATCGGGAGAGCTCTCCTTCTCCGTGACGGAGAACATCCGCACCGGCTCGTACTACACCGTGTTCAATACGCCGGACTATGAAATGCCCGGCTATGACACGACCGATTTCCGCGTGCGCTGGCTCGATGCGAACGATCGCTTCTCGATCATCGGCACGGTGTCGAACGCGTTCGATGAAGAGGCGGTGCAATCCTTCACCACGACGAGCCCGGCGACCTCGCGGCAGCAAACGATCGGTCTACAGCCGCCGCGCATCTATGCGGTGGAATTCCAGTACCGCTTCTAAGCGATACCCCTCGGAATGATTGGGGCGCGCCCTTCCCGGCGCGCCCCTTTTTTTCGCACCACAATCAGAAGCCGTGAAACACGGCGAAATTCTCCAGCGGCTCGCGCTCCGAGACGAGCGCGTTCACCGGCGCGCTGTCATCCGCGTAGCCGAGCGACACGCCGCAAATGATGTATTCGTCCTCGGGTACGTTCAGAACGCGGCGCGTCACCGTCCAATAATTGTTCCAAGCCCCTTGCGCGCACGTATCGAGCCCGCGCGCCTTCGCCGCGAGCAGGATCGATTGGATGAAGATGCCGATGTCCAGAAAGCTCATCGCATCGAGATCCTTGTCGATGGTGAAGATGAGCCCGACCGGCGCGTCGAAGAATTCGTAATTGCGGCCCCATTGGCGCCAGTTCGCCGCCTCATCGCCCTTGGGGATGCCGAGCAGCGAATACATCGCCTTGCCCAGCGTGCGCATGCGCGTGATGTAAGGCTCCTTGCGCTTGCCAGTGCGCGGAAACTCGGCGCGCTGATCCGGCGGGTTGGTTTCGCGATGGGCGAGCACCTCGCGCGTCAGCCGCGCGCGCACCTCGCCGGCCACCACATGCACCTTCCAGGGCTGGATATTGGTGCCCGAGGGCGCGCGGGCCGCGATCTCCAGGATTTCCTCAACCAGCGCCCGGGGCACGGGATCGGGCCGAAACACACGGACCGAGCGGCGGGCGCGCAGGGCTTCATCGACGTTCAAGCAGGATCTCCCCCAAAAACCGCGCCCCTTCTGCCGCAGCCGGCGCGGAATGCAAATTCATAACGTGTTCAAAAAATGATTTTCGCCGCTTCCGGGCTTTGCTATGAGGGCCGCGTGCGAGGATGAGCATGAGCGACGAAATCTTGGTGGTTGGCGCCGGCATCGCCGGCCTGTGCGTGGCCCTGGCGCTCGCGCCGACCGGGCGGCGACTGACGCTTCTGGAGCGGGACGACGCGCCTCCCTCCTTCGACACCGACCAAGCCTTCTTCGAATGGCGGCGTACGGGGGTGGGCCATCTGCGCCAGAGCCACGCCTTCCTCGCCCGCCTCGGCAAGACCATCAAGACCGAGCATCCGGGCCTCTTGGAGGACCTGAAGGCCGCCGGCGTGCGCGAACTCGGCTTCGACGGCATGCTCTCGCCGATCCAAAAGCCGACCTACGTGCCCGCGCCCGAGGATGCCGATTTCACCATCCTCACCAGCCGGCGCACCACGCTGGAGCTCGTGTTCCGCCGCTATGTCGATCGGCTGCAGAACGTCACCATCCGATCGGGCGCGATGGTGCGCCGCCTTCTCACCGAGCGCGACGCGAGCGGCGTCATCAAGGTCGTCGGCGTGGCCGGCGACGAGCAAGGCGCGCCCTTCGAGGTGCGCGCGTCGGTCGTGGTGGATGCGGGCGGCAAGAATGGCGCATTGATCGATCAATTGATCGCCGAGGGCGCACCGATCCGCGAGGAAAGCGAAACCGCCGGCATTCTCTATTTCACGCGCCATTACCGCTTCAAGGACGGCCAGAGCGAGCCCAAGCGCGAGGAAAGCCCGCCAGCCACGGGCGATCTCGGCTATCTCAAGTTCGGCGTCTTTCCCGGCGACAATGGCTGCTTCTCGATCACGATGTGCACGCCCGAGATCGAATACGAAATGCGCAAGGCGATCGTGCATCCCGACAAATGGGAGGCGATGATCGCGCAATTGCCGGGCCTCAAGTTCTGGGTCGATCGCGCCGAGCCGACGAGCAAGGTGTTCGGCATGGGCGATCTGCATAGCCGCTGGCGCGATCTCGTGACCGAGGCGGGCGAGCCGGCGGTGCTCGGCTATTTCGCGCTAGGCGATACGTTGGTGCGCACAAATCCGCTCTATGGGCGCGGCTGCTCATTCGCGTCCGTTGAAGCGCGTTTCCTGCGCGACGCGCTGAACGCGAGCGAGGATCCGCGCGCGCGCATTCTGCATTATAACGCCAGCCTGCAAAACGATCTCAAGCCCTATTACACCTCGATGCGCACGCAGGATCGCGGCGCGATGAAGCGCGCCGAGCAGGCGCTGACGCCCGATTACAAGCCAAGCCTCAGGGCGCGCCTCATGCGCAGCTTCTTGGAGGACGGCGTGGCCCCCGCGATGCGCTACGATGTGGGCCTGCTGCGCGAGGCGATGCGCGGCTTCCACATGCTTGAGCATCCTGAAGCCTGGCTGAAGCGGCCGCGAAACCTCGTTCGCATTCTTGGCTATTGGGCGCGCGGCAAGAAGCGCAATGCGCCCGCCTATCCGCCGAAGGCCGGCCCGGACCGCGAAGAGATGATGCGCGCCATCGGCATCTCGCACGAGGCCGATATTCTGCTGCTCGCCGAGCGCCGCAAGGAAACCGCGCTGAAGGCGGCGGCCTAACGCAAATCCGGAGAGAAGCGGATCGTATCGCGGGCGACGCCCTGCGTGACGACCTCAAGCCCGCCCACCTTGATCATCCATTCGAGGCGATGATCGCGATATTCGCGCTTGAAGAGGCCCGCCTCGACCATCTTGGCGACGCCGCTCATATCCGGCGCGCCGGCGGCGAGCATGTCGGAAATGTCCTTCACCGTGGCTTGCACGCTGGGCCGCGCATTCGCGCGCGCGAGCCAATCGGCCAATTTTGAGCCCGGCGCCGGCGCATGGCCGAAACCGGCCGCGCCGTTCACGTAAGGAACGATGCACAGATCGCCCCAGCCGAAGGCGTCGCCGTTGAACCAGACGCGTGACCCAAGCTGGCGCTCAAGCCATTGGAAATAGCCGGCCACCTGCTCGGCCGCGCGCGCCTCGATCGCTTCGGCCAAGGGGCCCGTGGCGCGCTTGAAATTGCGCACCTCCGAAAGGCCCCACGTGATCGCCTCGAAATGCGTGTCCATCACCTCTTCGAGCATGCGCACGCGCGCGCGTTCGCCCGGCGCTTTCGGCAGAAGCGGCGGATTGGGCCATTTATCCTCGATATATTCGAGGATGATGGTGGAATCGAACACGCGCACATCGCCGTCGATCAGCGCCGGCACCTCGGCGCGCGGATTGGCCTCCACGAACTCCCCGAGCGCGCCGCCGACGCCGATCCCCTGCGGCAAGGGCGCCTCGAAATGCTGACCCTTCTCCCGCAAGGCGATTTTCACCTTCTGCGCATAGGGCGAAAAGGGATGATCATAGAGCTTAAGCATGTCGGCCTTCCCTCGCCCGCGCTTTTCATGACATGTTATGATTTCTTGGAACGCACGCAAGCGATGAAGCATGAGCAGACGTGAAGACGGCAAGGCGGACAGGCGCCAGCGCATCCTTTCGGCGGCGCGCGAGCTGATCCGCGAAACGGGCGACGCGGGCTTGTCCATGCGCGCCATCGCCGCGCGCGCCAATGTGAGCCTGGCCACGCCCTATAATTTGTTCGGCTCCAAGCGCGCCATCGTCACGGCCGTGCTGGAGGATGTGCGCGATTTCGAGAAGCGCTTCTCCAACCTGAAAACCGAGGACCCGATCGACCGGCTGTTCAAGGCGCTGGCGATCACGCTCAGCTATCATATCGACGATCCGGATTTTTACCGCACGCTCTGGACAGCGCTCCTGGACATGCGCGGCGGCGGCGAAATCCGCACCGAATTGCTGACGCCGCAGAACCATTTCTTCTGGAAATCGCTGCTCGACGCGGCGGCGCGCGAGGGGCGCTTGCGCGCCGACACGGATCTGGAAGCGCTGCTGCAAAACATGAATTTCATTTTCGGCTCGGTGATGCTGGGCTGGATCATGGGCGCCATCGAAACCGACCAGATCGAGCCGGCGATCGGCTATGGCTACGCGCTCTCGCTCGCCGGCGCGGCGAGCGAAGCGGAGCAGCCGCGCGCTTTGGCGCGCGTGCAAGAGTTTCAGGCGCGCCGGCGCGTCACGCCGCCCGTGGCGCAAGCCTCATAAGGACAGCGCCGCACGCGCCAGGATGTTGCGCTGAATTTCGTTTGAGCCGCCATAGATCGAGCCGGCGCGATCGTTGAAATATTTGGACGCCATCGTCGCCGCGTGCGCAGGACCGATAAAGGTATTGGTCTGCGGGCCGTCATAGGCGAGCGCCGGGCCGCCCAACGTAAGCAGGTGCGGCTGCCAGGCCGCCGGATAGTGCGCCGCGGCTTCCAGCGCCAATTCTGTGAGCCGCTGGCTGAGCTCGGTGCCGCGAATCTTCACCACGGACGCGCCCTGGCCCGGCGTTTCGCCCGATTGCATGCGCGCCAGATGGCGCAGCTCGAACGCGTCGAGCGCCTCGATGTCCATGCGCGCCTCGGCGAGCTTGACGAAGAAGCCTTCGTCGCAGCCCTCCTCGCGCGCGATCCGCTCGATGCGCGAGAGCCGGGCCAGGAGCCCTGGCGCGTAGGCGCCGCCGCCGCGCTCGAACTCCAACAGCGCCTTCGCCACCGTCCAGCCTTCATCGATCCGGCCGACCGCATTGGCCTTCGGCACGCGCACCGCGTCGAAGAAGATTTCGTTCTGGATGTGCTCGCCGGCGAGGCTGACGATTGGCCGCACGCGCACGCCGGGGGCCTTCATGTCGATCAACAAGAAGGTGATGCCGAATTGCGGCTTGGCGCTCTGCGTGGTGCGCACGAGGCAGAACACCATGTTGGCGTGCTGAGCATGCGTGGTCCAAATCTTCTGGCCGGTGCAGATGAAATCGTCGCCGTCGCTCACCGCCTTCATTTGAAGCGAGGCGAGGTCCGAGCCCGATTGCGGCTCCGAATAGCCTTGGCACCAGAAATCCTCGCCGCGGAGCATGCGCGGCAGGTAATGGGCCTTCTGCGCTTCCGTGCCGTAGCGGATGAGGGCGGGCCCGCACATGCCGATGCCCATGGGCGAGATCGGCGGGGCGCCCGCGCTGGCGAGCTCGCGTGCGAAAATGGCGCGCTGGGCCAACGTCCAATCGCAGCCGCCATACTCCACCGGCCAAGCAGGCGCGGCCCAGCCGCGCGCATGAAGCTTGCGCTGCCAGGCGGCGGAGATGTCCGGCGGCGCATAGACGCTGGTCATGCGCGAGACCGCCTCGCGCAGATCGGGCGTCAGCTCCGCGTCCAGGAAGGCGCGCACCTCGTCGCGAAACGCGAAATCCTTGGGCGACCAATTGAGGTCCATGCGCCTCTCCTCCGCTTCTTCAGGCTGTTTTGCGGTCCGCGCCGCCGCGCGGCAAGCGTGCCGCTACGCAAGCCCGGCGCCTTTCACGCGCTTGCCACTGGACAAGAAATTCCGGGCGCTGAAAGAAGGGGAAAATCGTCCGGGAGAAACGCGCATGCATCCAACGCTCTACGCCGAGAAATACCCCGAGCGGGCGGCGTATGTGATGGCCGAGAGCGGCGAGACCGTAACCTATGGCCAGCTCGAGGCGCGCTCGAACCAGGCCGCGCACTTCTTTCGCGCCCAGGGGCTGATGGCCGGCGACGTCATGGCCATCCTGATGGAGAACACGCCGCGCTATTACGAGATCGCCTGGGGCGCGCAGCGCGCCGGCCTCTATTACACCTGCATCTCCTCCAAGCTGAGCCCGGGCGAGGTGAGCTATATTCTGAACGACAGCGCCTCGCGCCTGGTGGTGATCTCGGCCGGCCTCAAGCATCTCGCGGCGGACATCGCCAAGCTCAATCCGGATGTGAAGATTTATATTTCCGGCGCGACGGTCGAAGGCTTCGCGAACTGGGAAGAGACCGTTTCGGCCTACCCCACGCACCGGATCGCCGATGAAACCGCCGGCGCCGACATGCTCTATTCATCCGGCACCACCGGCAGGCCCAAGGGCGTGAAGCCCCCGCTCACCGGCCAGCCGATCGACGCGATGAACCCGCTGCTGATGATGGTGCAGGCGCTGTTCGGCTTTCAGGAGGGTTGCGTCTATCTTTCACCCGCGCCGCTCTATCACGCCGCGCCCCTGCGCTGGTCGATGAGCGTGCATCGTCTCGGCGGCACGGTCGTCGTCATGGAGAAGTTCGACGCCGAACGCGCGCTGAAGCTCATCGAACAGCACAAATGCGATTGCGCGCAATTCGTGCCGACGCATTTCGTGCGGATGCTGAAACTGCCGGACGAGGCGCGCGCGCGCTATGACGTCTCGTCCATGAAAAACGCCGTGCACGCCGCCGCGCCCTGCCCCGTGCCGGTGAAGGAGGCGATGATCAATTGGTGGGGGCCGGTGATTCACGAGTATTACGCCGGCACCGAGGGCAACGGCTTCTGCTATGTGAACGCCGCCGATTGGATGACGCACAAGGGCACGGTGGGCCGCGCCGTGCTGGGCGAATTGCGCATCTGCAACGAGGAGGGCGATCCCCTGCCGCCGCGCACGGAGGGCGTCGTCTATTTCGCCAACGGCCCGGCGATCACCTATCACAACGCGCCGGAAAAGGTGGCCGAGAGCACCAACAAGCACGGCTGGACCACGCTGGGCGATGTCGGCTGGGTGGATGAAGAGGGCTTCCTCTATCTGACCGACCGCAAGAGCTTCATGATCATTTCCGGCGGGGTGAACATCTATCCGCAGGAAATCGAAAATCTGCTCGTCACGCATCCGAAGGTGGCCGATGTCGCCGTCGTCGGCGCGCCGGACGAGGAGATGGGTGAGAAGGTGGTGGCCGTCGTGCAGCCGGCCGATTGGGCCGAGGCGGGCGATGCGCTCGCCGCCGAGCTGATCGCGTTTTGCCGCGCCAACCTCTCGCACGTAAAGACGCCGCGCCTCGTCACGTTCATGCAGGAATTGCCGCGTCACCAAACCGGCAAGCTCTATAAACGGCTGATCCGCGATGAATTCTGGGGCAAACGCGACTCGCGCATCGTTTAGAACGCCACCAATCAACGAAGCGCCGAAGCACGCCTAGGGATTGCGCACCTCCCCTCGCTCAAGGGGAGGGGAAGAGCTCTCTTGATCGAGGTTGCTCATCGCGCGAGGCGTTCCCATATGCGACGCCGCGCGCACGCGGCGCGCCGGGAGCCTCCATGAGCCAGCGCCAAGACCTCGCCCGCCTGATCGACGCATCCGAGCGCATGGTGATTTTCACCGGCGCGGGAATCTCCACCGAAAGCGGCATTCCCGATTTCAGGTCGCCCGGCGGGGTCTGGTCGCAGATGAAGCCGATCATGTTTCAGGATTTCGTGGCGCGCGAGGAGATGCGCCGCGAGGCCTGGCGGCGCACATTCTCCGGCGCGGCGGGCTGGACCGGCGCCAAGCCGAACGAGGGTCATTACGCCGTCGCGCGCCTGATCGGCTCGGGCCGCGCCAGCGCCGTGATCACCCAGAACGTCGATAATCTGCACCAAGACAGCGGCGTGCCGGACGACAAGGTGATCGAGCTGCACGGCAACGCCAGCTACGCCACCTGCCTCTCCTGCGGGCTGCGCCACGAATTGGAGGATTTGCGCGCGCCGTTCATCGAGCATGGAATCCTTCCGTATTGCCGATCCTGCGGCGGCATCGTCAAGACCGCCGTGATCTCGTTCGGCCAAGCCATGCCGGAAGACATGATGATGCTCGCCGAGATGGAGACGCTGGCCTGCGATCTCTTCGTCGTCCTGGGGTCCTCGCTCGTCGTCTTTCCGGCGGCGGGCTTCCCTATTCAGGCCAAGCGCAATGGCGCGCGCCTCGTCATCGTCAACCGCGAGCCCACCGACATGGACGAATATGCCGACCTCGTGCTGCACGACGAGATCGGCCCGACGCTGCGCGAAATCGTCCGTAATGGGTGACGCCGGTCAGGCGCTGACGCTCACCGGCTTACCATCGACGATCTGATCGAGATATTCGGAAAGGCCGTAGCCGATAAGGCCGTTGCAGCGATATTCGGTGAAGCCCTCGGTGATGCGCGTCATCAGCTCCTCGCCCATCGGCGTCTTGCGCCGATTGCGCAGCGGAATGAGCGAAATCACCTTGCCCTCGATCTCGTACGCGGCGCCGCTCTCCGTCTTGAGCTTCGCGCGCAGTGCAGTCTGGTTCCAATGGGAATCCCAATCGCTGTCGATCGTCAGCTCGGTGATGTTTTCGTACGTGCCTTCCCTCAAAACCATGCCGCCCGGACGGCCCTTGCCCTCCGCGTCCGCGACGATGGAGAGCACCACGCCGAAATCGCGCCCAAAATTCATCGGGCACCAACGATACCAGGAAATCGCCTGCCAATGGCGCGGCCCCCAGCTCTTGTCGCGCAGGCCGAAGCCGGACACTTCGAAGCGCTCTTCGCCGACGCTGAAGACGCCCCGCGCCTCCATGTGCTGCTCGTAATGGGCCTTGGCGAAGGATTTCTCCGGATCGATCTCGAGCGCGGAGCCATCCTCCTTCACGATCTCGCCGCCATGCATCGGCGAGACGCCAAAAAAATCGAGCGACACGCTGCAGGGCACGGAAGGATTGTTTTTGAAGGCCGTGGAGGGATCGGCCATCTGATTGGGATCGCTGAGCAGCAGCGCCTTGCCTTCATAGGCGAGCGTCAAATGCTTGAACGGCTCGACCACGTCGATGCGCAGGCCGCCCGCCTCCATCTTTGAATTATCCGCGATCTTGGGCCGCGCGAACATGAACGCCACGCGCCCGCCCGGCAGATAGAGACACACGCTCATCTCGGCATAGAATTCGTTCGGGCGATTGCCGATGCGAAACCAGCCGCCCACCTTCTTGGCCGGGTCAAACATGTTGAAATACATGCTCTCATTGTAATTGGCGGCCTTGTCCGGCGTGTGCGGATATTCATCCTCTGGCGAAAGACGCGTCCTCAGTTTTCCGGCCATCGCACAGCCTCCCTCAAACCAGTATCACGCCCTCGCCTGGCGGATTGGCGTAGATCGCCTCCGCCAGGGGCGCGCGGTTTTCGATCGTCGCACGCTGGTTCACATAGCCCTTGTCGGTGATCTCGCCGGCGTCGATGGAAGGCGGCGCGGTCATGATCACGAAGCGGGCGATGCGGCGCGAGGACCCGCCCGCACTTGCGTTGAACGCGCCAAGCCGCGCCTTGATCTCGCTCACGAGTTTGGTCAGCGGATCGCCGGGCTGACCATCCTGCGCGAGCGCTTGAAGGCCTGCCGGCGAGGGCCAAATCAGCGCGCCGGCGAACGGCTTGTCCTGGCCCGTGATCACGGCGTCGAACACGTAAGGCGAGCAGGCCGCGACGATGTCGGGACGCAGCGTGCCGACCGACACCCAAGTGCCGCTGTCGAGCTTGAAATCCTCCGTCACACGGCCGTCGAACACGAGGCCCTTCGCGGGATCGTTTGGATCGACGAATTTCACCGCGTCGCCCAGCTTGTAGAAGCCCTCCTCATCGAAGGCGGCGGCGGTTTTTTCCGGATCATTGTGATAGCCGCTCGTGACCGTGGGGCCCTTGACGCGGATTTCGTATTTCGCGCCGTTCGGCACGAGCTTGAGCGTCATGCCGGGAATGGGCAGGCCCACGAGCCCTACGCGCTCCGTCACCCAATGCACCAGCGTGATGCCTTGCGTCTCCGTCGCGCCATACATAGTGGTGATCGGGATGCGCATGCCGGTCTCTTCGATCGCGAGCGCCTGCATGCGGTCATAGACGTCATTCGAGAGCGTGGCCCCGCCATAGCCGAGCGACCGCAAATTCTTGAAGAAGGACGCGCGCAGAACCGGATCGCGCTCCATCGCATCGGCGAGCATGCCGAGCGCGACCGGCGCGGAGCCGAAGCCGGATGGCGAAATCTCGTAGAGATTCTTGATCGTCGTCTCGAACTGGCCGGGAATCGGCTTGCCTTCGTCGAGGTGCAGCGTGCCGCCGTTCCAGAGTACGCCGTTGAAGCCGATGTTGCCGGCCGAGATATGGCTCCATGGCATCCATTCGAGCGATTGCGGATTTTCGGGCGGCACGAAATCCGGCGCGGCGAGCCCGCCCGTGCCGGAGATCACGGCCGCCATCATGCCATGCGTCTGCGGCACGCCCTTGGGCATGCCGGTCGAGCCTGACGTGAACAGATATTTGGCGACGCTCGCATGATCGATGCGGTCGCGCGCGGCGGCGACGGCGGCGGTCGGCGCGGTCTGCGTCAACATGTTGAGCGGCAGAGACCCGGCCGTGCCATCGACGCTGACGAAGACGAGATCGGGATCCAGACCGCGCAGCGTGTCGAAGGCGCGCGCGAATTGATCGCCGCTTTCGGCGAAGACGACCTTGGGCTTCACCGTCTTGAAGCAATGCTTGAGCTTGGAATGATCGCTTGAGAGCAGGCTGTAGGCCGGGCTGATCGGCGCGATCGGCACGCCGGCCGTATAACAGCCGAGCATCACCAGCGCGTGCCGCACCGAATTGGCCGACAGCACCATGACGCTGTCACGCGCCGTCAATCCGCGATCGAGAAGCCATTGCGCGATGCCTTCCGCCGCGCGGAACGCCTCCCCATACGTCACGCCATCCCAGGGTCCATGCCCCGGCGCGCGCTGGAGAATGTACGGCCGATCCGGATGCTGCGCCGCGCGCTCAGCGAACAGGTGCGCGATCGAGCGCGGCCCCTCGCCCGGCGCGTGGTTGGAGCGCAGATAGATCACATCGCCCTTCCGCTCGACGCTCACGTCCGCCGGCTTCATCGGCAGCGGCTTGAAGGGCGGCAGGGTCGCGGCGACTTGGCCGTCAGCTGGCGGCATGTATTCCTCCCAAATCGTCACAAGCAGACGCGGTTTGACACCGTCTGCGAGCCTTATAACGTGTTTTGAAAATTTTGCGCGAGACGGGCGCGAGAGTCGAGAAACAAAGTCGAGGAAATGTGATGGCGGACGCCCTGCCGGTTAGCCCCGTCGCGGAAAAGCACCGCTTCGATGAGGGCCGCCTCGCCGCTTACCTAAAGGAAGCGATCCCGGATTTCGGGGCCGGCCTCGATGTGCGCCAGTTTCAAGGCGGCGCCTCCAACCCGACTTTCCTCCTCACCGCCGGCGATGGGCGCCGTTACGTGCTGCGCAAGAAGCCGCCCGGCCAATTGCTGGCGAGCGCGCATCAGGTGGACCGCGAGTATCGCGTGATGAAGGCGCTGGGCGAAACCGACGTGCCGGTGCCGCGCATGCGTTGTCTCTGCGAGGACGCCGACATCATCGGCACCAGCTTTTATGTCATGGATTTTCTGGACGGGCGCATCTTCCGCGATGCGACCCTGCCGGGCCTGTCCCGCGCGGAGCGCGCGGCGATCTATGACGATCTCAACGCCACGCTGGCGAAACTGCACAAGGTGGATTTCAACGTGATCGGCCTTGGCGATTACGGCAAGCCCGGCGATTATTTCGAGCGGCAGATCGGCCGCTGGATCAAGCAATATCGCGGCGCCGAGACCGAGCACATTCCGGAAATGGAGGCGCTGATCGAGGCGCTGCCCGGCCTCATTCCGGCGGACCGCTCCATCGCCATCGCGCATGGCGATTACCGGCTTGAGAATGTGATGTTCCACCCCACCGAGCCGCGCCTCATCGCCGTGCTCGATTGGGAGCTTTCAACGCTTGGCCACCCGCTCGCCGACATCGCCTATAACGGCTTTCTCTGGCATTCGGAGAGCCCATCCTGGGGCAGCCTCGTGGGCGTCGATTTCGCCACGACCGGCATCCCCACCGAAGCGGACTATGTCGCCGCCTATTGCCGGCGCACCGGGCGCGACGGCATTCCCGATTGGAATTTCTATCTGGCGTTCGGCATCTTCCGCCTCGCCTCGATTTCGCAAGGCGTCTACAAGCGCGTGCTCGACGGCGTCGTCGCCAGTGACCGGCCGGCGATCAACGGCACGCAGGCGCTGGCGCGCAAATCGCTCGAAATCCTCAATCGCTAAGGCCGACCGCGCGGCGCCGCAGATTGCGTCTAGCCGGACTTATCGCGCCGGCCCAATATGCCGAACAAGAGAATGTCGCTCGCCTTTTGCGCCGTCTCGCGAACATTCATGGGCGCACCGCGATAATGAGAATCCATCGCTAGAACGAACGGGATCGCAAAGCCCACCAGAGCGATCAGGGTCGGATCGAGCCCCCGCTTCTGCCAATCCGGCAAGGCTTCCCGAGCACCATCAGCCAGAGCAAGGATGCGCGGATAAAGCCGTCTGCGATAAAAATCCGTGCCGCGTTCGCGATTGGCGAACAGAGCCGCCGAGAGCAGCGGAAACAAGCGCACCATAAGCGCAAGCTCGTGCTCGTTCGAAAGCACGGTCACTTCGCGGCGCTCCCGCAGTCCGCCCTTTGCAAAGGTTCGGCTGCTCGCGAATTGTTGGTTAGCGAAATCCTCTAGCGGAACGATGACCGCCGCCTCGAACAATTCCTCCTTGGTCGGAAAATAATGAAACACGGTGGCGATATTCACGTTTGCCTCGCGCGCGATCTCGCGGGTGCGCGCGCCCTCCAATCCGTCGCGAATAAACACACGCTGGGCGGCTTCGATCACTTCGCGACGGCGCTCCACGGCCGGGAGGCGGCGCCGCTTGGCCGTGACCGTCGGGCCGGCGTCGACCTCCGCCAGCGCGGCTTTGGCCGGTCGCGCGCGGCGCGTCGACGAGGCGCGAGCGGGCTGCGCGCGCGCCGCAGGCTTGGCGGATCGTGTCATTGGGCGACGATTGCAGCTTGCGGCGGGCTTCTCAAGCAGGTCCGGCCCGATTTGGGGCCGCTACTAATCAATCAGATGATTGACAAGGGCCGATGCGGCGCTAGGTTTGGCTCCGCCGCGCCTGGACGCGCGGCCTGTGCGTCTTCCGCACAAGCAAAACGAAAAGCCGCCCGCTCGCCCTCACAACGGCCGGCGTGGCAAGGGAGGAAAAAATGGGGGTGCTGACGAAACGCGGGATGAGTCTGCATGCGGTCTTGTTGGCGGGCACTTGTCTCGCCGCGCCAGCCGCCATGGGACAGGAGGCGACGCAAGCCGGGAGCGCCGGCCAAGTCGCCGATATCGTCGTGACGGCGACACGCCGCGAAGAACGGCTGCAGGACGTGCCCGTCGCGGTGACGGCGTTGAGCGCCGACAATCTTGAGCAGCAGCAGATCACCAGCGTGGACGCCCTGCAACGCGCCGCGCCGAACCTGACGATCGGCGCCATCAGCGGCGACCCCACGCAGGCGGTGATCTCCATCCGCGGCCCCACCAATCTCGATTCGACCATTTCACTCGACCCCGCGGCGGGCCTCTATCTGGACGGCGTCTATATCGCGCGCGCGAGCGGCGCCAATCTGCGCATGATCGATGTGGCGCGCGTCGAGGTCCTGCGTGGGCCGCAAGGCACGTTGTTCGGCCGAAACACCATCGGCGGCGCGATCAATGTCGTTCCGCAGCGGCCGGAAGGCGCGTTTGGCGGCTCGCTTGAAGTCGGAATCGGAAACTTCGAAAGCCGTGAAATCACAGGAATCTTGAACGTTCCCTTCGACGGCGATCGCGCAGGCCTGCGCCTTGTCGCGCATCATTCCGAGCGTGACGGCTACGCCCAAAGCTCGCTCACGAATGACGAGCTTGACGCAGACGACACGGATTATTTCCGCGCCATCGCGAGCTTTGAACTCAACCCGAACTGGAGCGTCCTGCTCTCGGCCGACTACACGCAGACCGAGAATACAGGCCAATGGATCAACCTTCTGCAATCGACTCCCCTGTTCGACACCTTCGTGGCGATCGCATCGGGATTCACTTTGCCCGACGCCAGCTCATTCGTCGGCTATACAGACCGGCCAGCTTTGAATGCGGGCGGCTTCGAGGGCGAAACCTGGGGCGTCGGCGCGACCATCACGGGCGAATTGGGCGGGGCGACGATCAAATCGATCACCGCGCTGCGCAATACGGCGCGAGAAACCGTCGCCGATGCGGACGCCACGCCCTTCACCGCCCTTCAGACGGTCCTCGCGGATTCGGACGTCGAGCAATTCAGCCAGGAGGTTCAGCTTTACGGCCAGTCGTTCGACGACAGACTCGATTGGATCATCGGGGCGTATTACTTCTCAGAGTCCGGCGAGGACAACACGCGATATCGCGCGCTCTACCCAATCTTCACGCAAACCACGACAAGCAATCTCGGAGAAGGTGAGAACACATCCTGGGCGTTCTACGCCCAAGGCGTATTCTCCTTGACCGAACGCCTTAGGTTCACCGCCGGCGCGCGCTACGTGGAGGATGAACGCGAACTTGTTCTGAACAGCACAGTGGTGAACGATTTCACCAATGCCGTGACATGCGGCGTGAGCGCCGCGAGCCTGCCCGATTGCACATTTAATGCGCCAAGCGCCTCTTTCGACTACGTGCCCTTCACGCTTGGGCTGGATTATCGCTTCAGCGACGAGGTTCTTGGCTATTTGAAATATAGTCGCGGCTTCCGCTCGGGCGGCCTGAATATACGCGGCACAACAGCTGCGGCGATCAATGCATTCGGCCCGGAAGACCTCGACAGCTGGGAGGCGGGCCTCAAGGGCGATTACTTTAATCGACGGCTTCGGCTGAACGCGAACGTCTACTACCAAGAATATAACGACATCCAGATCGCCTATACGGCAGTCGTTCCGCCGGACCCAACACCGACCAACATCATCGAAAACTCGGGCGACACGCGAACCTATGGCATCGAGATCGAGGGCGTCGCCGTCTTGGGCGACTTCACGTTCACGCTTGGCCTGGGAACCGCCGATGCGGAATTCACCAGATCGGCCAATGCGGGCGTGACCAGCGTGTCGCTCGACCAGCCAGTCCCGTACACGCCAGAATGGACAGGGTCTTTCGGCGTTGATTATCGGAGAAGCACATCCTTCGGCGCGGTGCGGCTGCACGCCGACTACATGTATCGCGACGATGTGTATATGTCGCTCGCCGAATTCGTGCCGGCGACGTCGTATCTTGGGCCTCCTCCCTCGCCGCCCGTGCCCTTCGCGACGTTCATACCGTCCTATGGATTGTTCAACGCAATCGCGACGCTCGAGTTCGAAAATCTCGGCCTCGAAGTGAGCGTGTGGGGGCGTAATCTCGGCGACGAGGAATACTACAATTTCGTCGGTGATTTTGCGTTCGCGGCATACGGCAATCCAGGCGCGCCGCGTACCTATGGCGTGACCGCGAAGCTTAATTTCTAGCCTAGCGCTCCGACGCTTCGAATCGGTGGGAGATCAAGCATGAGGGCCGTGGCGGATGGAGGGCTGGGCGCAATGGATGCGCCCCGCCTGTCCATTAGCGATGTTGCGGTGTCGTGCGTCGATGACGCCGAGCAACTTGTCGACACCATGGTTCTACGCTTCGCGCCGGATGCGCTCGACCGCTACATGCGATTGCAGGCGGCCGAGGGCGCGATCGCCCGCGGCCACGGATTCGAGTTTGGGCGCGGCGACTATGCCGTTACGCTCGCACGCAATTTCGCGATGCCCGACGCGCCGTCCTTCATGGCGCTCAGCGCGGACGCGGTGCGGGAATGCCTCAGCGATGCATCGCGCTTTGACGGCAAGGTGTACGATGATTTCGGCGCCGCCGATCGCGACCCATCGCAAACTGGGCTTCCGCTGATGGATGGTCCGCCGCACACGCGATTACGAAGACTTTTGGCGCTCGGTCTCAACCCACGCTCGATCTCCCTATGGGAGGACCTCATGGTTCGTCCCGTGGTGGACGCCCTCTTGCAGGCATGTCCCAGAAATGTCCCGGTGGATTTCGCACGCGCATTTTGCCGCCCTCTGCCTGGGTCGGCGATCGGCGCGGTTCTCGGCCTGCACCCTGACGATCTCAATCGCTTTAATTTGCTTGCCTTCCTGAGCTTCGTCGGCCCCATTCATCCGGAAGGGGGCAAGGCTCAAGGCGTACTCGCCGGATATTTTCATCAGCAGATCACGCATCGGCGCAGCCTTGATCCGGACGATCTCGCGGCCCGACAAGACATCATCAGTCTGCTCGTGAAGGCCCGCATCGGCGACGACGCGCTGACCGACGCCGAAATCATACCCAACCTCTTCTTTCTCCTGTTCGCTGGCAGCGACACGACCTATCTCAGTCTTTGCAATCTCGTTTATCAGTTGATCGAAGTCCCGGGCCTGTGGGAGCAAGCCAAGCGAGATCGCGCGCTGATCGCCCCGCTGATCGAGGAGACGCTAAGGCTCAACCCGCCTGGCCCAGTGATCGCACGGCGCGCGAAGCAAGCGACTCGTATTCATGATGTCGATGTGCCCGCAGGTGCGATCGTCGCCCTCAACCTCCTGACGGCCAATCGCGACGCGGACCTGTGGCCGGACCCCCACGCCTTTCGAATCGACCGTGGCAGCGCCGCCGCGCATCTGTCTTTCGGGTATGGCCCACACACCTGCCCCGGCATGCACTTATCCAGGCTTGAAATGCGTACGGCGCTCAATCGCTTGCTTGATTCGACGCGCAAGATTGAATGGTCCCCGGAGCATGGCCGACCAGACATCGTCGGCATCGGCAGCAGAGCCATCGCACATACGCAGATCATTCTCCGATGAAGGGCAGCGGCGCCTCACCGCAGCGACAACGCGCTGGCGCTCAAATCGGCCCGCCCGCGCGCGCCCCGCAGCGCCGCGGCGGCGGAGGCAAAGAAGTCGTCCGACGCAGGTTCCGTGCGCGACCAATCGACGAGTTCCGCACGATAGGAAATCTTCCAGGCGCCGTCGCGACGTTCGTATCGATCTATGTAGCGGCCGGCCACAAACAGGTCGACGGCGCCCGTTTCCTGCCCGATCCTATGATACGCAATCGTGTAGATCTCACCGACGGCGCGATCGCCTTCGATCTCAATGTCCATCTGCCCCAGCAGATGCTGGTTAGCGTCATGTCGCGCCAACAAGCTTTGCGCGAACACCACGAACTCATCCGGCCCGCCGCGAAAATATCCGAAATCCAGAACGGCGTCGTCATGAAAGACAGAACGATGCAGCGCCGCATCGAGACGATCTTGCGCGCGGGCGTAGCGGAAGCTCAATCGACGAATCTCTTCCAGCGAAGCGAGACGATCGACACGCTGCTGGAACACCTGCGAATCCATCTGCTTTTATCCTTGGCTGGACGATCATTCGACACGAGGAATGATTTGTTCGCAAGCGATACAAATAGGTTTTCAAAAAACCAAAACGCTGGAGGCGTAGAATGACGCGAACAAGTGTCGAGCGCTTCTATTGGAATTCACCCGGCGACATTCTGGCGTTGACGCATGATGGCCGTCTGCCCATGCCGCTTGTTCCTGACGGTATGCGAAGTCTCAAGGATACTGGCATCGATCGGCAGGTCGGCGTGATGATGCTGCTGCGCGACGAATCGCAAAACATCGTGGGCCTCGGCAGCGAACTTGAAATTTTAAGCGAAGATTTGGGCCCGTTCGACGTCTATTTCACGATCGTGGTGCCCAATCGTGGGGCGATCTTCATTGAGGAAGTGAAGACCTATGTGAACCCGGACGCAGCGGCGATCATCGACGAAGTGACGAGAACCGGTGAACCCTGGACCGGCCATCTGCCCATCATAGGTACGTGCGGACCTTCACCAGAACGCCGCGGCGTGATCGTCGGCGGCGCGGGCCTCTACGCGGGCGTCACCGGCACGATGCGTCAGATCATGAATTTTTCTCGCTTCGAGGCGGATCGTTCGGTGTCTCTCTGCTGCGAAGAGCTGGAAATCGTTTGGCCTCTGGACGCGAAGCAATGACGGCCGATCAATTTGACACGTCAAAAGTGCGCGAGCTCCTGGTCATGGCGCAACGCATGTATGATGAGGTGCTGAACGGCGCCATGATAGACTCGCTTCCTTTGTTGCGAAGACTACGCGCGCAAGGTCCTGTCGCCTGGGGCGTCGGACACAATTTCGAAGATCTCTCTCTGCCTGCCGTATTTCAAGGCATCGATGGCGTACGCACAGCGATGGTGTTCGATTATGCGGACGTTTCACGGGTTCTGAGGGAAGAAGACACCTTCATCCAGGAGGGTTACGCGGCCGTTGGCGGAGATACGCTCATTCATCTCAACGGCCCCAAGCATCAGCGGCTGCGTCGCCTGTTGATCCCCGCGCTTGGGCCGAAGGCCATCGCGCATTGGGAGACGCAAGCGGCCCCTCAGGCGCTGAATGAATTGTTGGAGCCACTCGAGACCCTGGAGCGCACCGACCTTCTCGCCAGCGTTTGCAATCCCTATCCGGTGCGTGTTTTTCGTCGAATCATGGATCTGCCGGCCGCGGACACCGATCTGGTGCACGCGCTCGGCGTGTTGCAGATCGCGGCCGCAGCTTCCGAAGAAGCGCGCGGCTATACGAGCCTCTTGGGTGATTATGTCCGCCAGAAATTTCGCGATCGCCGAGACTCGATCGAAACCGGCGGCCCGGCTGCCACGGACCTTATCACGCTTGTCGCGCTGCCCGACCAGGTCGGCGACCGGCTCACCGAGGATGAAGCGGTGGCGACGCTGCAATTGCTCGTGACCGGAGGCGTGGATACGACGGCGAACCTCCTCGCCAATGTTTTCTGCTACCTCCTCAACGCACCCACCCTTCTGGAAGCCGTAATGCGCGAGGCGGCGCTGATCCCGAAGGCAATCGAGGAGACATTGCGACTTGCGCCATCCGGGGGCAATTTCGAGTTGCGAACCGCGCGCACCGACACAAACATACAGGGCGTGGCGATTCCAAAGGGAACGCCTGTGTTTACATGCGAGACCACCGCCAATCGCGACGCAACGATTTGGAGCGATCCAGACGCTTTCGATCTGCACCGTGCCTCCAGGCCTCACCTGTCCTTTGGCCAAGGTGCGCACACTTGCATCGGGATGCATCTGGCGCGGATGGAAGTACGCGTCGCAATCACCGAGATATTGAGACGATTTCCGAAGCTACGCGCGGATCCAGCGCAGGCCCCGCCCTTCATTCGTGGCTTTCTCTTTCAGCACCCCAACGCATTGCCAGTCTTGTTGCACTAGCCTTCAAAAGTCAGGATGGCATCATGAAAGTCGATCTTCTCAACGCCATTAAGCAACAAACCAAATACGAGGAAGGCCGTGAAGGCTATCCGGAGGGTTTTCCAGCTCTCCCCCCGACGCCAGCCGCGCGCTATACGGATCCGACGTTCTTTGATTTGGAACTGAAGCACATTTTCGGCGCGCAATGGCTGAATGTCGGCCACGAGCGCGACCTTCCGAACCCAGGCGATTATGTTCTGTTCGACCGGCTCAAGGCGCCGCTCTTCCTCATACGGGGTCAAGATGGAGAGGTCCGCGCCTTCTACAATACATGCCAGCATCGCGGCGCGCCGGTCGTGCGGGAGCGCCAAGGGCAGGCCAAGCGACTCACCTGCGCGTATCACGCATGGACCTATGATCTAAAGGGACAGCTTATCGCCGTGCCGCATGAGCGGGACTTTTGCGGCCTCGATCGCGCCAAGCGCAGTCTGAAATCGATCCGCTGCGAATCATGGATGGGATTTCTGTTCATCAATCTCGATCAAGCCGCCGCCCCGCTCGCCGACGTCATGCTGCCCTTCGACGCGGAACTCGCCGACGAAATCGCGGATGCGCCGCTGCGCGCGGTCTTCAAGCGAAGCGAAACGGTGAGGTGCAACTGGAAAATCGCACAGGAGGCATTTCTGGAAGCCTATCACGTGCCGGTTATTCACGGGAACACCGCGGCACGCGTGCTCGACTATCCGTCCACCGCCATTTCGCTTCTCCCACATGGACATTCGCGCATGGTGCACAAGTTGAACGCGGTGAGGAATGGCGTTGAAGCGGGCGCAGATTTCAAGTTTTCGCGCTTCCCACATGCCACGGAGGCGCTTGGCGGTCTCTCGACCGCTTACAACATCTTCCCAAACATCACGCTGCCGCTAAATCCCTATTACGCGACCGTGATCAGTTTCTGGCCGCAAGACATCGAAACGACGATCGTGGATTGGACTGGCTACGCCTTGGATTGGGGCGAAGCGCCGGTCCCTCCCGAGCATGCAAGCTACCGCATCGCCTTCGATGCGATCATGAACGAGGATTTCGAGAATCTGGCGCCTATGCAGGCGAGCGTTGCGTCCGGAGCCCTGAAAGATGTGCCGCTGAGCTATCAGGAGCGACGCATCTACCATTTCAACCTCGAGCTCGATCGGCGCATTGGCGTAGAGAAGATTCCCGCTCACTTAAGAACGACGCATGTCACCCTTCCCCTGGAAGCGTCATGATTCCTCGCTTGCGTATAGATTCCGTGCGGTGCGGCGCCACCGGCCTGTGCGTCTATTGGGCGGCGAACACCTTCGATATCGACGATCGCGGTGTTGCGTTTGTGAAGGACGCCGCCGGAGATTCGCCGGATGTCATTCGTATCGCTGTGGAAAATTGTCCAATGCGCGCGATAAGTTTCACGACCGAGCGGGATCACGCGGAATAGCTCATCGCGCCATCGACGAGGATCATCTCCCCGCTAACGTGACGCGCCGCGGGCGAGGCCAGAAAGGTGATCATGCCGGCCACATCTTCTGGTCGGCCGAGAGACTGCAAATAACCAATCGTTTCCGGACTGTTGAGATCGGCGCCGGCGGCGGCCATGGTCGCGCGCACGAGCGGCGTATCGATGCCGCCTGGCATCACCACGTTGCATCGCACGGGATAGCCGTTTTTTCGGCAATGCGCCGCTATGGATCGGGTAAGGCCGTGCTGTGCGGCCTTCGCCGCCGAATAGGCGAGCGGCGCCGAATAGCCAAACACGGCTGCGTTGGATGAAACATTGATGATTGAGCCATAACCGGCGCGCCGCATCGCAGGGAGAGCGGCGCGGCAGCCGAAGAATGCGCCGTCAGCATGCACGGCCATCATGGCGCGCCATTGTTCCTCCGTGGCGTCCTCAATCGTGTTCATGATGGTGTAGCCGGCGCAATTCACCAACACGTGGAGCGCGCCGAACGCTGACTCCGCCGCGCCGATGATCTCCGGCCATGTCTCAGCCATGCCGACATCCTGCGCGATGAAGCGCGCGCCGCCGTCGAGCTCCGCCGCGAGCGCTTGACCGCGTGGCGCGTCGCGATCCGTGAGAATGAGCGTGGCTCCCGCTTCGGCGAACGCTCGCGCCGTGGCGGCCCCAATGCCGCTCGCGGCGCCCGTGATGACGGCTGTTTTGTCGTTTAGCGCGCTCACGATCCGCACTCCCTCTCAATGACGGAATTGGGCGGCCGCACGCACTTGATGTCAAGCAAATGATTGATAATATCGGAGATACGGGAGATAACGCATGCACAGGGCCGCGCCGTTCATCTGGGTCGCTTCCCAGCCCATCGAAGCGAGCGGCTTGAAATCCCTTTTCTTCGGATGCGCACCGCGCACGGAAGGCGAAAATCGCTGGTTTCTCTTCCGCCGCCAATTCCAAGTCTCCGGGCCGGCGCGCGCGGCGCATGTCAATCTCGCGGTCGACGGCCGCTATTCGCTGCGCGTCAACGGGCGGTTTGTAGGTCGCGGCCCGATTAGGTCGGCGCCGCTCTTCATGCGCACGACACGCCATGACATTGCGCCTTTCCTGCGGGACGGCGCGAATCTGATCGCGCTCATCATTCAGACGCCGGGTCGCTCACTTACAAATTATCAGCGCATGCATGGAGAATGGGCGGCGATCTTTGGCGATGGCGGCCTATATTGCGATGGCGGGATTGAAACCGCGGCCGGTTTCACACCGCTTCGATCCGATGACGCATGGCGCGCCGTCGAAACCGACGCATGGGATCGCACCACTCCACCGTCCGGCATGGGCCTCAACTTTATGGAAAGCCTCAACGCGAACGCCGTGCCGAACGGATGGGATGAATTGAATTTCGACGACTCGCACTGGCCGGCGGCGCGCATCATGGAGGCGGGCGAGAATGCGCCGGAGGAATTGCTCACTGGCGGCTACACAACGCCTTTTCCCACTTTGGCGCCCGCAGAAATCGGCCCTATGCACGAAGAGGATGCCGCGCCTTCCGCGCTCATCGCATGGCGCGGCGTGACGGATGGCGAAGATCTTCCGGTTCAGTCACGCATATTCGAGGAAGCCCATGGCCCCTTGCCGATCGGCGCGGTGAGCGACGCCGATGCGATGGGGAATGTGTGCGTCACTACATCGGGATCACAAGGCGTGAGCCTCTTGGTGCGGTTCGATCCGCTCATCGCGGCGCATCCCTTCATCGAGATCGACGCCAAGGGCGGCGAGATCATCGACATGGCGGCGGCGGAAGGTTTGCCAGGCGAGTTTGATGGTCCGCTTGCGCAAGACGCGCGCATAGTCGCGCCTGCCGATTCACCGATGGCGAACAGGCATTGCGCGCGCTACGTGGCGCGCCCCGGGCGCCAACGCTTCGAATGGTGGAATTGGACCTCCGTGCGGTGGCTTCAAGCGACGATCCGCAACGCGCCGAATGGCGTGCAATTGGAGCGCATCGGCGTTCGCGCCGTCCGTTATCCGGCGACACGCGCCGGCGCCTTTGCATGTTCCGACAAGCGCCTCACGCGCCTCTGGGAGGTCGGCGCGCATACGCTGGCGCAATGCATGCAGGACGCCTGGATCGATTGTCCGGGCCGCGAACAGCGCCAATGGCTTGGCGACGCCGCCGTTGAGAACCAAGTGGCGCATTACGTGTTTGGCCCCTCCATGAAGGCGCTCAACGCGAAGTTTCTGCGTCAAGCGGCGGAAACGCAGCGTGCGGACGGCCTGACCGAGGTGACGGCGGTCGGCGACATGTCGGAGGTCGATTTTCGTATACCGGAATGGACGCTGCACTGGATCATCGCCGCGGGCGGCCACCATGACATGTTCGGCGCAGAGGATTTGTTCGAGGAGCTTTTTCCCGCGCTGCAAAAGGCGCTGGGATGGTTCGAGCGACATCGCGGACCGCGCGGTCTTTTGTCGTGCGTGCCTTATTGGTCCTTCACGGATTGGGCCGCCTATCGCCGATGGGGCGACGCCGGAGTCATTTCCGGTCTCTATTGGCTCGCACTGCAATCCGGCGCACGCATCGCCGCCGCCTTGGGATATGAGCGGGCGCGTGTGCGCTATAGCGGTCAAGCGCAGCGGATCGCGGCGGGCTTCGAACATCTTTGGGACGAAGCGCGGGGTGTCTATGTCGACGTCGCCGATCCGGTCACGGGTGTTCAAGAACGCACGGTGTCGCAACACACCAACGCCCTCGCGCTGCTTTGCGGCATCGCCTCGCCTTCGCGCGGAAAGCGAATCCTCGCCTGGATCACGGACCCCAAGCGCCTCAAATTCACCCGCGCCGAACCGATCGAGCCGCACGGCGAGCGCTTCGATCCCGAGACGGATTGCGTGCTCGCCAACACATTCTTCAGCCATTGGGTGCTGATGGCGCTCAATCGAAATCTAGGCGCGGCGCCGATCCTTCAGCTGATACGCGAGCGTTTTGGTCCGATGATTGATCGCGGCGCCACCGCGTTGTGGGAAAGTTACGAGCCGCGGGCCAGTCTATGCCATGGCTTTTCCACGACGCCCTGCTTTCAGCTATCAGCCGGAGTTCTCGGCGCCACCTCGCTCGCGCCGGGCTTCGCGCGCTTTCGGTTTTCGCCCGATCTTGGCGATCTCGCTTGGGCGCGCGGCCTCACGCCAACGCAGCGCGGCGCGATCGACATCGATCTCCGACAGGAGAGCGGGCGGATGCACGCGCGCATTGTGGTGCCCGAGGGCTTATCCGGCGAGACGATGGACGGCGCGGCGTGGCGCAGGATTGATGGCCCCGTTCATCTGCCGCCGGGCGCGCACACCCTCACTTTCACCCGCTGATCGACGAGGGCCTCGGCAAACGGAAGGAGTTACGAAGAGCGTTGTTCGACGATCTTCGCCCACGCCGCCCGATAGCCCTCAAGATCCATCTCCATCGGAGCAACATGCCGCAAGTCGAACGACGGCCTGAGATCTTGGTTCACGAGCCGGAGCGCGCCATAGGATGCGTCCTGCTCTCCATCGACGACGAACACATTCGATTGAGGCCGCAAGCACGCGAGTGCACGCACGAACACCTCGGCGCGCGAAAATCTTCCTTCAATGACGATTTGTCCGCGAGCGCCGACAAGGCTCAGCATCACATCCGTCATCAGCGCCGCGTAAAGACCAATCGCGGCGCCTTTGACGATGGGATCGGCGGGCTCATGCATCCATCCGCCCTCGGCGCCGGGAAACGGACCGACACCCGGCACAAGGCTCGGCATGACCATTGCACCCGTTTCGATGACGCGCGGGATAGCGGCGAGCATGGCGGCCTGATTGGAGGCACCGTCCAAGCCCTGCGCGGAGCTCTCCAAGAGAACGTCGATTTCTCGTCCGCCCATGAAGCGTGCGGAAGGAATTTCCCTCCCCTCGACATCAACATTGATCAGACAATCGCGCCCACTGGACAACAGCCTGAAATCCATTGGCGACGTTCGCGCCGGCGCGCGCATCGCCACGAACCAAGTCCCGGTTGAAAGTACAGTCGTTTCGCCATCTCGCAGGCGCGCGTGCGCACGCATGGAATGCAGGGCGGCGTTGGAATCATGCATGCCGCAATAGACCAAAGTGTCTTTCGGCAAACCCGTGCGAGCAGCCCAATCAGCGCGAAGCGGCCCCAAAATATCCTTTGCGGAGCGCAAAGGGGGGAGCTTGGCGGCCCAGCCCCGCTGCACGGCCAATTGCGACGGCGCGTTCGCTTTAGGTCGCCAAAGATCGGTGTGACAACCGAGACTGGACACTTCCGATGCAGCGACGCCGCTCAGCAGCCATGACCAATATTGGGGCCATGGGATTATTGCGGCGTCTTTCAGCGTCGTCGCATCCATCGCCTCGAGGAGATGCAGTTGGAATCCGAGATTGAGGCCGTTCGGAAGTGCGGGCGATCCGGTTTCCGCAAAATCGTCGCGCTGTGCGTCGTAAACGGCGCGCTCATTCGGCGGCGCAGGCATCTCGTAATCGGGCGCAAGGCGAAGGCGCCCGTTCGCGACAAGAGCAGCCGCCGCGCCGTGCGCGATGGGCACGATGGCGCCGACGTGCGCCTGCTTGGCGAACGCGGAGAGACAATCTTCAAGCCACACTTCAATGCCGATGGCGTCGAGCATCGGCAAGGTCGAGGCGGCCGGGAGCGCGTTTGGGCGAACGCGCCGATCGATCAACTCGCCGCCGCGCGTCCACAAGCTGGCTTTCGCCTGGGTCTTGCCGACGTCGAGCACGATGATAGCTGACATAAACTGATAAAACCTGGCTTTATTTGATCATTTTATAGCAAAATTGATTGCTTTGGTACAGGCGATTGGCTAGCTTTGCACGAAGTCGTTTGCGGGCGGCGCGCCATGAACATCGACGCCGCGAGCCACGCGGCTCTGCCATTTGCCGTTCCACCCAATCTTTGGTCGGACACCGACGCCGCGGGGCTGGGATCGGAACAGCTGCTGCTCTATCGCTCAAATTTGCTTGGCGCCGATTTGAGTGTGACCAATTTCGGCGGCGGCAACACATCCGCGAAGATCCCCAGCGTCGATCCGATCAGCGGCGAGGCGGTTCAAGTGCTTTGGGTCAAGGGGTCCGGCGGAGACCTTGGCTCGATGCGCCTTGACGGCTTCGCCACACTCTATCTGAACAAGCTTTTGCAGCTCGATCGGCTTTATCGCGGCGCCGCATTCGAAGACGACATGGTCAGCCTGCTGCCGCACTGCGCCTTCGGTCTCAATCCGCGCGCGGCCTCGATCGACACCCCTCTTCACGGCTATCTCCCCCAGGCGCACATCGATCATGTGCATCCCGACGCGATCATTGCATTGTGCGCGTCTTCGACGGGTGAACGCGCGGCGGAAGAAATCTGGGGAGGTGATGTCGGCTGGCTCCCATGGAAGCGCCCAGGATTCGATCTCGGCCTGCGACTGCGGGACTATGTCTCTCGACGCCCCAAAATGCGCGGCGTTCTGCTGGCTGGGCATGGCCTTATTTGCTGGGGCGATACATCACGCGCATGCTACGAAAATACCATTGAGCTGATTTCGGACGCCGCGCGCTATCTGAACACACGTCTCGCCACCAAGCCCGCGTTCGGCGGCGCAGCGATTCTTCCCGCCGCACCATCCGAACGACGCGCGATCGCGGCGCGCTTGATGACCAAGCTTCGCGGCCTGATGGCAGGCGCACGCGGGAAAATCGCGCACTTTTGCGATGACGCGGAAACGCTCGAATTCGTCTGTTCGCGTGAGGCCGCGCGTCTCGCCGCGATCGGCACGTCGTGCCCCGATCACTTTTTGCGAACGAAGATTTCACCTCTCCTGCTCGATCTCGATCGCTTCGAGGACGGCGCCTATCTGGCCGCGGCGCTGGAGGCCTACCGCGCGGCGTATTGGGACTATTATGAGCGTCATGCTCGCCCCGGCGATCCCGCGATGCGCGATTCTAACCCCGTGATCATCCTCGCGCCGGGCATTGGGCGCTTCGCGTTCGCCGCCGACAAGACGACCGCGAGACTCGCAAGCGAGTTCTACGGCAACGCCATCAATGTCATGCGCGGCGCCGAATCGATTGGGGCGTATCAGGGCCTGGCGGAGGACGAGGCGTTCGCGATCGAGTATTGGGCGCTTGAAGAGGCGAAATTGCAGCGGATGCCCAAGCCAAAGCCCTTGGCGGGGAAGATCGCGCTCGTTACTGGCGCGGGCGGCGCCATTGGCGCGGCGAGCGCTCGAAGGCTGGCTTCGGAAGGCGCCTGCGTGATGCTGGCGGACTTTGACCCCGCCGCGCTCCAAGACATCCAGGCCGAGCTTTCCGCAATGCATGGCGAAGACGTCATCCGCGCAAGCCTATGCGACGTGACGCGTGAAGCCGATATACAATCAACGCTCGACGCATGCGCGCTTGAATTCGGCGGATTGGACATTCTTGTCGCCAATGCCGGACTCGCCTCCTCCGCCGCCATCGAGGAGACGAGCCTAGACCTGTGGCGCAGGAATTATGGCGTTCTGGTCGAAGGCTATTTCTTGAGCGCGCGCGCCGCCTTCCCGCTCATGCGTGCGGCCGGCGGGGGATCGATCATCTTCATAGGCTCCAAAAACGCACTCGCGGCCACCCCGAACGCTTCGGCCTATGCCTCGGCCAAGGCCGCCGCGGTGCATCTCGCGCGCTGTCTCGCGCTTGAGGGAGCGCCGGCGCGCATACGGGTGAATGTTGTGAACCCCGACGCCGTCATTCGCGGCTCAAAAATTTGGAATGGCGCTTGGCGAGAAGAGCGCGCCGCCGCCTATGGCGTTCATCCCGGCGACGCCTTGGAAGAATACTATCGGGAAAGATCCATGTTGAAGCAAAACGTGTTTCCCGAAGACGTCGCCGAGGCGGTCTTCTTCTTTGCGTCGGGCGCCGCGGCGAAACTTTCAGCCGGCGATGACTCGATCGGCGGCGGA
>CAZLWK010000011.1:55214-64238 GCA_964563395.1 uncultured Caulobacteraceae bacterium | reverse complement strand
CCACCGGCAACATCATCAATGTCGATGCGGGCAATTCCCACGCATTCACGCGATAGGCTGTTTCCAATGCCTCCTCTCAACCAAGCGCTGCTTGACGAAGCCAACGCAACGCGAATCGAAGCGCTCAACGACGAATATGAGTCTCTGGGCCGCGTTCTCGACCGACGTGGACGCGGCATTGACGACGTCAAACAGCGAGTCGCACGGTTTTCCGTGGCCGTGCCGACCTGGGGATTGGGCAGAGGCGGCACCCGTTTTGCAAAATTTCCAATCTCTGGCGAGCCGACCAATATTCACGAAAAGCTGGAGGATTGCGCGCTCGTTCATCAACTTTGCAGAATGACGCCGCGCGTAAGCCCGCATTTTCCATGGGACTTTGCTTCCGATTACGGCGCGCTGCGCGAGGAAGCGGAGGCCCTGGGGCTTGGCTTCGATGCAGTGAATTCCAACACTTTCCAAGACCAGCCGGGACAGGCGCACAGCTATCGAAATGGCAGTCTCGCCTCGACGGACGCGCGCGTTCGAGCGCAGGCCATCGCCCACAACATTGAATGCGTTGAGATTGGGACGAAGCTCGGCGCCGAAGCGATCACCGTTTGGGTTGGCGATGGCGGCAATCTGCCAGGTCAGCAAAACCTATCGCGCGCCTTCGATCTCTATCTCGACGCAGCGGCGGAAGTCTATGCAGCGCTCCCCGATACGTGGCGCATGCTGCTTGAACATAAGCTCTATGAGCCCGCCTTCTACACGACCGTTATCGCCGATTGGGGCACATCAATCCTCGCCGCTCAAACTCTTGGCGCGAAAGCGCAATGTCTCGTCGATCTTGGGCATCATGCTCCCAACGTGAACATTGAACAAATAGTTGCGCGCCTGCATCGGTTTGGGAAGCTCGGCGGCTTCCATTTCAACGATTCCAAGTATGGCGACGACGATCTCGACAGTGGAGCGATCAACCCACACCAGCTCTTCCTGATTTTCAACGAGCTTGTGGAGGGCGAGCAAAGCTCGCCAGGCTCATTCAATCCGGCCTATATGATTGACCAATCCCACAACGTGACAGACCCCATAGAGAGCATGCTCGCATCGGCCGAAGCGATCGCGACGGCGTATGCGAAGGCGCTTCTTGTCGATCGTGAGGCGCTGCATGCGGCGCAGGAAGGCAATGACGCGATGATGGCGTTTCAGACTCTACGCACCGCATACAAGACCGACGTGTCGCCGATCCTCGCCCGCGCGCGGCTTGAAAACGGCGGCGCGATTGACGTCTTGGACGCCTATCGCGCAAGCGGATGGCGCGCGCGCAAGGCGCGTGAACGCAAACCCGTCGGTCTGGGCGCCGGTATCGTGTAGGATCAGAAATGCACGCGACACTACGCGAAGAGGCGATCCTCAAACTGCTCGCGGAGCGGGGCTTCGTGCCTTTTCGAGAATTCGAGATGCATCTGAGCGCATCACCTGCGACCCTGCGGCGCGATCTCGATCGTCTGGCGCGGGACGGTCATATCGTGCGCGTTCATGGCGGCGCAAAGCTCGTTGAAGGCGAGCAATCCCACGCGCTCTTGGGCGCGCCGTTTCACGAAAACATCCGCAAGAATAGGTCGCAAAAGGAAGCGATCGGCAAAGCGGCCGCGGCGCTCTGCGTTTCCGGCGAAGCGATCATGATCGATGGCGGATCGACCACACTGCAAATGTGTCCGCACCTCGATGGGCTGGGGCTGCAAGTCCTGACGAACTCACTCCACATCGTTTCCGCGCTGCTGCCGCAGAGCGGCACGCGTGTGAGCGTGCCCGGCGGGGCGGTGTTTCGCGAGCAAAACATCATCCTTTCCGCGGCCGGCGACGATCTCATGCCGCGCTTTGTCGCGCCGAAGCTCTTCATGGGCGCGGCGGCGCTAGGACCGATGGGCGTGATGCAGGCGGATGTCATTCTGGTCGCCGCGGAACGCAGGCTGATCGAGCGCGCTGAACAAACCATCGTGCTCGTCGACAGCAGCAAATTCGCCGAACCATCCGGCAATGTGGTGTGCGGCCTCGGCGATATCGACATTGTCGTCACGGATAGCGGCGTCTCGGGCGCGCAGCTTAACATGCTCGCGCGCGCGAATGTCCGGGTGATCGTGGCCGCGTAAGGATGTCCGAGGTTTGAGTTTCAATCGACAGCGGCGAACGCCACGCCGGAAGAGTTTGGTGGAGCCAAGCGGGATCGAACCGCTGACCTCCTGCATGCCATGCAGGCGCTCTCCCAGCTGAGCTATGGCCCCTAAAGAAGCTCTCAAGCGGCGTCGCCGCGCTCAAGCCTCTGAAATTGGGAAGTCGGCACGCTACCGGGCGCGCGCACCGCAATCAAGGCGCCGCCGCAGGCGGCGAAATCCTATCTGTCGTCGTCTTCTCCGTCCGGCAAATCGCCGATCTCGTCCTCGGAAAATTCTTCTTCGTCCTCCAGCGTCGGAATCTCATCCTCGGCGGCGGTCTCGTCCTCGAGATCGGCCTCCTCCTCGCTGAAGCCGGGCGGAAGATCGTCGCCGACGGGCGCATCCTCGTCGTCTTCCAGCACGACCGGATCGTCGGCGCCCTCGGCGTCGATCTCCGGCGTCACCTCAACCTCTTCTTCCTCGTCGTCCGCGACGGCGCGCTTGGGCGCCTCGTCCTCGTCGTCGAGGGCCGTTTCATAGACCGGCGCGCGCGTGCGGGTGCGCTTCAGGCGAACCGTCTCATCCGCCGGATCGAAGGCGGTGGCGCATTTCGGGCATATCGCCGGGCGCTTCCTGAGATCGTAGAATTTGGCGCCGCAGTTCGGACAGATCTGCTTCTCGCCCAGTTCGGCCTTCGCCACTTTGACCTCGCTCCCGGATGGAGGGGCGCTCGCTTGCCACGCGCCGGGGGCCCTGTCAAAACCTTTGTCGCCAAGGCGCGCCGGGCCCAAAACCCGGGTCGGGCGCGCCCTCCCCGGACCCTGCATGATCCTCGCCATCGATGGCCCCACCGCCTCCGGCAAGGGCACCCTCTCCAAGCGCCTCGCCGCGCATTACGGCTTGGCGCGGCTGGATACGGGCGCGCTCTACCGGGCCGTGGGGCTGGCGCTGCTGGAGGCTGACGCCGACACCGGCGACGCCGCGGCCGCTGAAGCCGCCGCACGCGCGCTCGATCTGACGGCCATCGACGAGGACCGCATCCGCAGCGCCGCCGTCGGCGACGCCGCCTCCAAGGTGGCGGCCATGCCCGGCGTGCGCGCGGCGCTTCTCTCCGCCCAGCGCGCCTTCGCCGCGCAGCTCGGCGGCGCCGTGCTGGACGGACGCGACATCGGCACCGTGATCTGCCCCGAGGCCGACGTGAAGCTGTTCGTGACAGCGTCCCTGCCGGTGCGGGCCGAACGGCGGTGGCGTGAGCTGGTCGCGCGCGGAGAAGCGATCAGTCTCGATGAAATCACTCGCCGGATCGAGGAGCGCGACGCGCGCGACGCGAGCCGCCCGGACGCGCCGCTCCGCCAGGCGCCGGATGCGCACTTGCTGGACACGACCGCACTCTCTATAGAGGCCGCCGTGGCGGCCGCCCGGCGCATCATCGACGCGGCCCGTTCGCGCCCGCAGGCTTAAGCTCGCGGGCCGATTGTCGTTTCTAGGCTGCGGCTCCGCCCATTACGGATCACCGCCCGCCAGCGTCGGGTCTAGTCTCGTTCTTTCACCTCAGGCGCACAGCGCCAAGACCGCCGGAGCCAACCGGCTGGCCTGAAACATTGGAGTTTATTCGACGTATGAGTTCGCTAGCCCAAAACCCGTCGCGGGATGATTTCGCCGCGCTGCTGAACGAAAGCCTTTCCGCGCAAGGCATGGTGGAAGGCCGCGTCGTGCCGGCGACTGTGCTCGCCATCGAGCACGATTTCGTGGTGGTCGATATCGGCCTCAAGACCGAAGGGCGCATTCCGCTGCGCGAATTCCTCGCCGATGACGGCGCGGGCGCGCCGAAAGCGGGCGACATCGTCGAAGTCTATCTCGACCGCATCGAGAACGCGCTGGGCGACGCCGTCGTCAGCCGCGAGAAGGCGCGCCGCGAGGAAGCCTGGACGCGCCTTGAAAAGAATTTCGCCGCCGGCGAGACCGTGATGGGCGCGCTGGTGGGCCGCGTGAAGGGCGGTTTCACCGTCGATCTCGGCGGCGCCAATGCGTTCCTGCCCGGCAGCCAAGTCGATATCCGCCCCGTGCGCGATGTTGGCCCGCTGATGAACATCACGCAGCCTTTCGCCATCCTCAAAATGGATCGCGCGCGCGGCAATATCGTCGTGTCGCGCCGCGCCGTGCTTGAAGAAAGCAGAGCCTCCGAACGCGCCGAAATCGTCGGCCAATTGCAAGAAGGCGAAATCCGCGAAGGCGTGGTCAAGAACATCACCGATTACGGGGCGTTCGTGGACCTCGGCGGGATCGACGGCCTCCTGCATGTCACCGACATGAGCTGGAAGCGCGTCTCGCATCCGAGCCAAGTGCTCAATGTGGGCGACACGGTGAAGGTGCAGATCGTCAAGATCAATCCGGACACGCAGCGCATCTCGCTGGGCATGAAGCAGCTCATGTCCGATCCGTGGGATGGCGTGGAACAGAAATATCCGGTGAACGGCAAATTCTCGGGCCGCGTCACCAACATCACCGATTACGGCGCCTTCGTGGAGCTGGAGCCCGGCGTGGAAGGCCTCGTCCATGTCAGCGAAATGAGCTGGACGAAGAAGAACGCGCATCCGTCGAAAATTCTGTCCACCAGCCAGGAAGTCGACGTGATGGTGCTCGACGTGGACGGCGACAAGCGCCGCATCTCGCTCGGCATCAAACAGGTCGTGCCCAATCCGTGGGATCAATTCCTCGCCGACCATCCGATCGGCACGGACATCGAAGGCGAAGTGAAGAGCATCACCGAGTTCGGCCTCTTCATCGGCCTCAATGCCGAGATCGACGGCATGGTGCATCTCAGCGACATCGCTTGGGACGCCCAGGGCGAGGAAGCGCTGCAGCGCTACAATAAGGGCGACACGGTGAAGGCGCGGGTGCTCGATGTCGACATCGAGAAGGAGCGCATCTCGCTTGGCATCAAGCAGGCGGGCTCCGATCCGCTGCAGGGAGCCGAATTCCGCCGCGGCCAGACCGTGACGGTTGAGGTCGTGGAGGTCTCGTCCGGCGGCATCGAAGTGGCGTTCGGCGAGGAAAAGCAGCTGCGCAGCTTCATCCGCAAATCGGATCTCTCGCGCGACCGCTCCGAGCAGCGCCCCGAGCGCTTCGCCGTCGGCGACCGCGTGGACGCGCAAGTCACCGCCTTCGACCGCAACGCCCGCCGCGTCTCGCTCTCCATCAAGGCGATGGAGCTGGCCGACGAGAAGGAGGCGATCGCGCAATTCGGCTCGTCCGATTCGGGCGCCTCGCTGGGCGACATTCTGGGCGCCGCGCTGCGCAAGGGCTCTGACAAGCAATAGGCGCGCGCACATCGCGCCAAGGATTGAGGCCGGGGGCGTCGCTCCCGGCCTTTTTTCTTTGCAAATCAACGTGACGAGGTTGACGCGCGCGTGCGTTCCGCCATCAATGCTTCGGCCCACGTGGGGAGATGGACCGCATGCTTCGATCCGCGCTCGTCGCCCGGCTCCAGGAAGAATTCGCCACCATGAAAGCGGCGGATGTGGAGGCCGCCGTCGATATCGTGCTCGACGAAATCGCCCAGACGCTCGCCGCCGGCGGGCGCGTGGAATTGCGCGGCTTCGGGGCGTTCTCCGTACGCACGCGCGAGGCCCGCGTGGGGCGCAATCCGCGCACCGGCGCTGCCGTGAAGGTGGCGGCCAAGAAAGTGCCCTTCTTCAAACCGGGCAAGGAGCTACGGCTCAAGGTCAATGGCGGGGTGGAGCCGTAAAGGCCTGCGGGTCCCACATGATGGCGTCGCACGATATGGCGATCGCCCCGATCATCCAGACCAGGACAATGAGATAGACCAAAACCTTTGGTCCATCGGTCACGCGAACGCCCCACACCAAACCGCGTAAAGCGGAGTTCAGTCGGTCGTGACCCTCATGAGAGAGCCGCGCGACAAATAGGCGTAGTCGGTCGCGCCATCTTCAACCTAGCACCGCGCAGCCTTCACGAACATCGCCCGTGGGTGGTTCAACGCAAAAATTCGGTCCTGTGCCCCGGGTCACATCGGCCGGGAGGGGGATGTCTCATGGTCTCTTCAACGAAGCGATGACGCTTCGGGCCGAAGGAGAGACCAGAGATGACCAAGATTTTCGCCATCCTCGCCGCGATCGCCGTGTTCACCCCGGCCGCCTACGCCACCGTCGCCCAAGCCGCCCTGATCGTCGCGTAAGCGCCCAGCGTCACCCGCCGCTCGCACGCCAGGCCACGTACGCCGCCGCGCACAGAACGAACACCGCGAAGCCACGCCGCGCCAGCAAAGCGCGCTCCGCGAGGCGCTTGGCCGCCACAAGACCGATCGCGCCGCCCAATGCGCCGCCCGCGAGCAACAGCGCAGCGAGGCGCCAATCGACAAGGCCGGACGCCGCATAATTCGCGGATGTCGCCACACCGAAAATCGTCACCGAGACCAAGGATGACGCCGTCGCGTTGGCGATGGTCATGCCCGTGGCGAGCATGAGACCGGGAACGATCAAGAACCCGCCGCCAATGCCGAAAAAGCCAGCCGCGAGCCCGGTCCCTAGTCCCAGCGGCGCCAAGCGCGCCATTAGGCGCGCATTGATGTGCACGTCCGGATCGCCCTCCGATTTTGGCTTGCGCAGCATTGAGAGTGCGATCGCGGCCATCGCCGCCGCGAAAGCGAGCAGAAGCGCACGACCATCGACCAATTTCGCGATGCTTGAACCAAGGAAGGCGCCAAGCAGCCCCGACACCGCGAACACGGTCGCGCAGGGCCATTTCACGCGGCCGCCGCGCCAATGCCCGACGAGATTCAGCGCGGCGTTCGCAGCCACCGCCGCCGCCGAGGTGCCAATGGCGACGTGCGGATCTTCCACGCCGACGACATAAAGCAGCAGGGGCGCGGCGAGCACGGAGCCGCCGCCGCCGAACAGAGCGAGCAGGAGGCCGACAGCCGCCCCGCTGGCGATCGTGGCGGCGATGACCTCGGGGCTCAGCGTCAACATCACACGGCGCGCCTGTTCCACGGCGCGGCGGCCAAGACCTTGGCCATGCCGCACCAGCCGCTCAAGCCGGCGAACAAAAGGCCCGCGCCGAAGAAAGCCGGCGCGAGGATAAAGCCGGGATGCGCGAAGGCGGCGAGCGCGGCGCCGACGAGCACGAGCACGCCGATCGTGATTTGAACCTGGCGATTGAGCTCCAAGGGCGCGGCCTTGTCGGTGATGACGCGACGGCCCTGTTGCTTCCACGCCTCGATGCCGCCCGTAAGCATGTAGGCCTCGCCGTCGACGTGGGCCGCCAGCGTCGCGCAATGCGTCGCGGTGCGCATGCCGGACTTGCAATGGAACACCACCTTGCCGCGCGGCTCCAGCGCCAAGCCGGAGGCGGCGATGCTCGCGACTGGCATGGAGACGGCGCCGGCGATGTGCTCGCGCGCGAATTCGTCAGGGTCTCGAATGTCGATGAGCGTGACGCCGCCGGCGGAAAGGTCCGCGGCGAGCGCCTCAGGCGTGATCGGTTTCAAAGTCATGATGTCGGCTCCGGACAGAAGATTTCGGCAAGGGTTGCGATGACGCGCACGGCGTTCGGATCAACGATGCGATAATGGATCATCTGGCCTTCGCGCCGAGTGGCGACGAGCCCCTCCTCCCGCAAGAGCGCGAGGTGCTGGGACAGCGCCGATTGCGAAAGGCCGAGCCGGGCCTGAAGCGCGCCCACGCTCAATTCGCCCTCCCCTAGCTGACACAGGATCAGCAGGCGGCGCTCATTGGCGAGCGTGCGCAGAAGGTTGGCCGCAGCGGCGGCGCTGGCCTCGAAACGGGCGCGATCGGTTTCGGTCAAAGCAAGCATGGCGCCTATATATCATCTCTTGCTAATTTAGCAATATCTAATATATTGGGGCCATCGCAAAAAGGAGCCAGCCATGGCCGACATCCAAGCCTTCTTCGATCCGAACACCGCGACGGTGACGTACCTCGTCGCCGATCCGGTCAGCGGAGAGGCCGCGCTGATCGATCCCGTGCTCGATTTCGAGCCGAAGGCGGCTAGGCTTTCCACCCACTCAGCTGACGCGGTCTTGGCCGCGGCGAGTGCGCGCGGCCTGCGCATCGTCTGGGTGCTCGAAACCCATGCGCATGCCGACCACCTTTCGGCCGCCGATTATGTGCGCCGCAAGACGGGCGCGAAGGTTGGCGCGGGCGCGCGGATCGCGGAGGTGCAGCACGCATTCGGGCCGCTGTTCAACGCCAAGGATTTGAACGCGGCGCATGCCTTCGACGCGCTGTTCGATGATGGCGCGACGTTCAAGATCGGCGCGCTTGAAGCGCGCGTCCTGTTCACGCCGGGCCACACGCCGGCCTGCGTGACCTATCTCGTGGATGACGCCGCCTTCGTCGGCGACACGATGTTCATGCCGGATTATGGCACCGCGCGCGCGGACTTTCCGGGCGGCGATGCAGGCGCGCTTTATCGATCGATCCGCCGCATCCTCGATCTGCCAAGCACGACGCGCATCTTCGTGGGCCACGATTATTTGCCAGCGGGCAGGACGGAACCCGCTTGGGAATCGAGCGTGGCGGCGCAACGCGCGCATAATGTGCATGTGCGTGACGGCGTCGATGAAGATGCCTTCGTGACGATGCGGCGCGCCCGCGACGCGACACTCGCGCCGCCGGTGCTGATCCTTCCATCGTTGCAAGTGAACATTCGCGCGGGCGCTTTGCCGCCGCCGGAGGACGATGGGCAAATCTATCTGAAGCTGCCGATAAACCGTCTCGGCGCGGCGCAGCGCGCCTAGCCTTCACGCGTCCTGTGTCCCCGGTCACATCGGCCCGTTGGGGGCGGGCCTAGGGTCTCTTCAACGAAGCGATGACGCTTCGGGCCGAAGGAGAGACCAGAGATGACC
>CAZLWK010000011.1:0-55114 GCA_964563395.1 uncultured Caulobacteraceae bacterium | reverse complement strand
TCACCCCGGCCGCCTACGCCACCGTCGCCCAAGCCGCCCTGATCGTCGCGTAAGCCCCTCGTCGCCTAAGCCCCCAGCTCCGGAAGAAAGCCCAGCGCCATGACCAAGATTTTCGCCCTTCTCGCCGCCATCGCCGTGTTCACGCCGGCCGCCTACGCCACCGTTGCGCAAGCCGCTTTGATCGTCGCGTAAGACTCCTAAGGGTCTCTCTGCGGCACAGAAGGCCCGGCGGCGACGCCGGGCCTTTTCGCGTTCAGTCAACGTCCGTTTGTGGCGGCTCGCCATCGGAATGTTCGACATGCCAACGGCCCTTGTCGTCCTCCCACTCGATCTCGGCGGGCTCGGACGGGACACGCTGTTCGCGCGCGGCGCGGCTGGCGGCGGCCTCCGCGTCGGCGCGGGTGCGATAGGTGGCGCCGAACACATCGCCGACCTTGAACGTCCAACCGCCGTCATGTTCGACGATGTGATAATGCACTTCGCTCATGGGCTGCTCCAACGCGCCCCGGCCCTCAGGCGCGCACCTTAGGCGCGGGCGGCCGGCCGAACCAGATACGCTTGGAGCACCATCTGGTTTCCCGCGCCGAATGCTGGCATGCGAGCGCGCGGCGTAGGGGCCGCGGCGGACGGGGACGCTTGGATGTCGATCCTTCAAGAATTTCGCGATTTCGCCCTCAAGGGCAACGTTGTCGATCTCGCCGTCGGCGTGATCATCGGGGCGGCGTTCGGGTCGATCGTCACCTCGCTCGTCAATGACGTGATCATGCCGCCGATCGGCTGGGTCACGGGCGGGATCGACTTTTCCGAGCTCGCCATCACGCTGCCGCCGCAGCCGGGCGCGGCGCCCGACGCCGAGCCCGTGCAGATCGCCTATGGCAAATTCATCAACGCCTGCATCAGCTTCGCCATCGTCGCCTGGGTGATCTTCATGCTGGTCAAGGGCATGAACCGGCTACGCCGCCAGCAGGAGGCGGCCCCCGCGCCGCCGCCCGCCCCGCCGGAGGACATCAAGCTCCTCACGGAAATCCGCGACCTCTTGAAGAAGTAGAAGAAAGCGGGTGGATGCGCGCGATGCGCATCCTCCTCGCCGACCAGGGCATATCCTTCGATGGCCGCACGCCGCGCGAGCGTCCGCTCGGCGGGGCTGAAAGCGCCTTCGTGGCGCTCAGCGAGGCCATGGCGTCGCTCGGCCATGAGGTGGAGGCGCGCGCGGTCGGGGCGCGCAACATGAGCGAGCGCGGCGTGCGCTGGCGCCCGCTCGACGCGCCCTGGCCGGAGCAGGCCGATCTTTACATCGCAAGCCGCACGCCGAAGCTGCTGTCGCGCCCGGTCAAGGCGGGCGCGCTGGTGTTCTGGCTGCACAATCCGGCCCAATTCCTGGCCAAGCCGCGCTATGCCTTGCCCGTCGCGCTCAAGCGGCCGAAGGTCGTGTTTCTCGGCCCCTCGCATGCGAGCACGGCGCCGCGCTGGACCCCCGATGGCGGGCGTCACGTCATTCCCTACGGGATCGAGCGGCCGTTTCTCGATACGCCCCGCGCGGCGGGCGATCCCCCGCCGCCGCGCGCGCTCTTCACGTCCAATCCGCTGCGTAGCCTCGACAAGCTGATTGCGCTTTGGCGCGACAAGATCAGGCCGCACGCGCCGAGCGCCGAGCTGCACATATTCTCCGGCCCAGCCACCTATGGCGGCGTCAAGGCCGATCAAATGGCGGCCGTTCTGGCGCAGGCGCGCGAAACCGCCCGGCACGGCGTTGTGCTGCGCGCGCCGATCGCCAAGGCCGAGCTCGCCGTCGAGCTCGCTCAAGCGCGCGCGCTGCTCTATCTCGGTGATCTTGGCGAAACCTTCTGCCTTGCGGTTGGGGAAGCGCAGGCCATGGGCGTGCCCGCCGTGGTGAAGCCCGTCGGCTCGGTGGGCGAACGCGTTATCCACCAGGAGACCGGCTTCGTTGAAACCGAGGACGACGCCTTCTGCGCGCGCGCCGTCGAGGTGTTGACGGACGACGCGCTTTGGTCTCGCCTTTCAGCGAACGCGCTTGCGACACGGCCCAAGCTGGAATGGGCGCGGGCGGCACGGGAATTCATAGAGCTTGCACACTGATCAGGTTCCCTATGCCCAGCATCGAGCGCCGCGCGCACCGTCTCCTCCGTCTCAGCCCCAAAGGCCTTGCCGCCTTCGCGGCGTTTCTTGTGGCCGCGCTGCTCCTGGCCGCGCCGTCGAACGCGCAGACGCGCGTGGAAGAGCGCTCCATCGCCGATCTGCGCGCCGATCTTGAGGCGGGGCGCACCAATTCGGAACGGCTGGTGCGCGCCTATCTGCGCCGCATCGAACAGATCGATCGGCGCGGCCCGCGCCTCAACAGCGTGATCGCGCTCAATCCCAACGCGCTGATGGACGCGCGCGCGCTTGACGTGGAGCGGCGCGCCGGGCGCGTGCGCGGCCCGCTGCATGGCGTGCCGATCCTCATCAAGGACAATATCGAAACCCGGGATCCCATGCCGACGACGGCGGGCTCGCTTGCGCTTGCGGACAACGTCACCGGCCGGGATGCGCCGCTTGTGGCGCGGCTGCGCGAAGCCGGCGCGATCATTCTGGGAAAAACCAATCTCAGCGAATGGGCGAACATCCGCTCGAATTTCTCCACCAGCGGCTGGAGCGCGCTCGGCGGGCGCACGCGCAATCCCTACGCGCTCGACCGCAATCCGTGCGGATCGAGCTCCGGTTCGGGCGCGGCCGTGGCGGCGAGCCTTGCAGCCGCAGCGATCGGTACGGAAACGGACGGCTCCATCATCTGCCCGTCGAACGTGAACGGGATCGTCGGCATTAAACCGACGGTCGGCCTCGTCTCGCGCACGCACATCATTCCGATCAGCGCGGCGCAGGACACGGCGGGGCCGATGGCGCGCACCGTAGCTGACGCCGCCGCGCTGCTGACCGCGATCGCGGGAATCGATCCCGCCGATCCAGCGACCGCCGAGGCGGATGCACGCCGCGCCGATTATGCCGCCGCGCTAAACGCGGACGCGCTGCGCGGCGCGCGCATCGGCGTGGCGCGCTTTCTCGCCGGCTATCACCCCGAGGTCGACGCTGCGTTCAATGCGGCGCTCGCGGCGTTGACAGAGGCGGGCGCGACGCTGGTGGAGATCACGGAAGCGCCGTCCGATCGCGACGCGATGAGCGAGGCGGAATTCGCCGTGCTGCTGACGGAATTCAAGCACGGCCTCAACGCCTATCTGGAAAGGACGCCGCCTTCGGTGCGCGCACGCACGCTGGCCGACATCATCGCCTTCAATGCAAACGAACCGCGCGAAATGGCGCTGTTCGGCCAAGACATATTTCTCCTGGCCGAAGCGACCAAGGGCATCGATGATCCGGCGTATCTCGAAGCGCGCGCTTTGGCGCAGAGACTGGCGCGCGCGGAGGGGATTGATTCCATGTTCGCCGCGCACGCGCTCGACGCCATCGTCGCGCCCAGCGGGCAACCGGCCTGGACCAGCGACACCGTGCTTGGCGATCATTTTCTCGGCGGCGCATCGGGCTATGCGGCGATTGCGGGCTATCCGCACATCAGTGTGCCGATGGGCGCGGTGCGCGGGCTTCCTGTCGGGCTGTCGATTTTCGGCGCCGCCTGGAGCGAGGCCAAGCTGATCGGCTACGCCTATGCATTCGAACAGCGCACGCGGGCGCGCCGCGCGCCGACCTATCCCACGAGCATCGATCCGTAGGCCGCTATGCCATATGCCTCAAACGGCGCCGTCCGAATTTTCTACGAAGCCGTGGGCGACGGCCCCGGTCTTGTGTTTCTGCACGGCGCGGGCGGCAATGGCGCGGTGTGGTGGCGCCAGGCGCCGGTGTTCGGCGCGCGCTATCGCTGCCTCTTTGTCGATCATCGCGGCTTTGGCCGCTCGATCATGGACGATCCCGCGCAATTCGGCGCTGACGCCTTCGCCGGCGATCTCTTCGCCGTGCTCGATCATGCCGGGCTGAAGGACGCCGCGCTCGTCTGTCAATCGATGGGCGGGTGGACGGGCTTGCGCGCCGCGCTCGCCGCGCCGGAGCGCGTGCGCGCGCTCATCGCCGCCGGCACAGGTCTTGGCCTTGCCGATCCGGGCGCGGTGGAAGAGCTCATCGCATTCGCCACGCGCACGCGCGGAGGCGGCGAAAGCATCGAGGACGCGGCGCTGGGCGCGCGCTTTCGGCGCGAGGACCCGGCGGGCGTCTGGCTGTACCGCCAGCTCAACCTGTTCAACCCGTTCGCGGATCGCGGCGCCCCGCCCTCGCCGGAATTCAGCGCGCGCATGGCGAGCCTTCTCTCGCCGCAGACGCTTCTGCCGCTTGAGCGGGCGGCGGCGCTGTCCATGCCGGTCCTGGTGCTGACGGGCGAGGAAGACCCGATCTTCAGCCCGGCGAGCGCCAAACGGTTGCAGGCGGCGATCCCGGGCGCTGCGCTGGCGATCCTATCCGGCTGCGGCCATTCCACCTATTTCGAGGATCCCGCCGCCTTCAATGAGACGGTCCTCGCCTTTCTGAACGCGCATGGCGCCTAAGCAAATGCGCCGACGATGAGCGCGGCGATGGCGCCGAGCGACAGCACGGCCCGCAGGCGCGGATACCAGGCGGGCGCATCGACGGCGCGCGCGTCCCACGCCCAGGCCGCCGCGAAGGCGAGCGCGAAGCCGGCGAAAACCCAAGCGTCTGACAGCGGCGACAAAAGCAGCGCGAATGCGATCAGCGTCGGGGCCATCGATGCGCTGATGATCGCCGCGCGCACCCGCGGCCGACCGATTTCGAGACCCCAGCGCGCGCCGCCGAGAAAGGAGAGGATGAGACCCGCATAAAGCGCCAAGGCTTCAGCGAAGAGCGGCGCATGCGCGCCGCCGCGCGCCACGCCGACGGCGCAGGCGGCGAACGGGATCAGCCCCAGAAGGCCATAGGCCCAGGCGACAATCGGCGTGCTGGACGGGCGTTCTGTCATGGTCTCCGATCCCCAAGGCCGGCGGTTTACGCGCCGCGCGCGGCCCTGGAGCAGATGCGACGCCAATGAGCCAAGCCGCCGACCCCGCGACCCGCACCGCCGCGCTGGCGCTCATCGCGCAATATGGCGACGACGCCGAGGTCATCGCCGTGCTGCGCGCCGCCGAGTTCGCCGCCAAGGGCGATCTTGAGGGCCTCGCCGCCTGGGACGACATCATCGCCGCCATCGCCGCGATCCAGGCTGGCGGCGACGACGGCGCGCCCTTGCAATGACTTGATATTTTACCGTCCGATCAAGTATAGTTTCGCGATGGCGCGCACCCGCGAATTCGATCTCGACACCGTCTTGGACCAGGCCATGCGCGTGTTTTGGCGGCGCGGCTATGTCGGCACGTCCATGTCCGACATCTACGCCGCGACCGGCCTGAAGCCGGGCAGCCTTTACGCCGCCTTCCAGGACAAGGAGCAGCTCTTCCGCCGCGCCTTCGAGCGCTACGCCGAGCGCTTCCGCGCGACGTTGCCAAAAGACATCTCCGGCCTGCCGGCGATCGCGCAATGGCTGAGATTGCAGGCCAAGCTCGCGGTCGAAGATGATGATCGCGCGGGGTGTTTGATCATTAACACGGTTGCTGAACGCGACGCGCACAGCCCGGCCACGCAGGCGCTGGCGCAAGGCCGGCTGCAGGAAATCCGGGACTTTTTCCTCCAGCACCTGAACGCCGCGATCCGTGATGGCGACCTGCCGAGCGACTCCAAGGCCGAGGCGCACGCCGACGCCCTCCTCGGCGCGGTTGTGTCGATCATGACCCTGGGCCGCGCCGGCGCGGACAAGAGCGTGATCGATCATGTGGCGGCCGCCGCCTATGCCGGCCTGAACGCCGAGCGCGGAAAATAAATGAACGATCGATCCAGATTATTATTGTATCGATCGATCAAATATCTTAGTTTGGCGCATCGCCGTTTGGCGACACCCGTTCAGGAGCGCCTTCCATGCACAATGAAACCATCGTCGTTCTCGGCGGCACGCGGGGCATCGGCCTCGCTGTCGCCGCCGCCGCCCGCGCCCGCGGCGCCGAGGTGTGGGCGCTCGCCCGCCATCCGAGCCTGGACGCCGAGCGCATCGGCGCGCGCTTCGCTCGCTGCGACGCAGCCGAGCCCGCCGCGATCGCGGACGCGCTGGGCCCCATCGCCAAGATCGATCACCTCTATGTCGCGGCAGGCGCCTTCGTCGGCGGGGGCGTGCGAGAGCTCGATCTCGCGGCCGCCAGGGCGGCGCTGGACGCGCGCGTCTGGGGCGCGGCGGCCGCCGCGCGCCTCGCCGCGCCGAAAATGCCCGCCGGGGGAGCGATCGTGCTCACCGGCGGCGTCTCCACTGACCGTCCGGCGCCGAGCGCCTGGGCCACATCGCTCGCCACCGCCGCAGCCGAACAGCTCGCCCGCGCGCTTGCGCTCGAGCTCACGCCGATCCGCGTCAACGCCATAGCGCCGGGCTGGACCGACACCCCGATGTGGGACCCGATCCTGGGCGCCGCCAAGGCCGAAACCTTCGCCGCCACCGCCGCCCGCACGCCGATCGGACGCCTCGTCCGCGCCGAAGAAGCCGCCGAGGCCGTGCTTTTCCTGATGAATAACAAAGCCATCAACGGCGAAATTCTGCACGTCGACGGCGGCCTCCGCCTCGCCTGACCGCCTTTCCCACAGCGTTTCCAGGACCGGCCCCGGCGCGCGCCCCGGGGCAGGACGCCCCTTCGCGCGCGCTCAAAGGACCCCCAATGAAAAATCTCTACACCGCCCAAGTTCATGTCACCGGCGGCCGCGACGGCCGCGCCCGCGCCGCCGACGGCGCGTTCGATCTGAAGCTCGCTTTGCCCAAGACGCTCGGCGGATCGGGCGACGGCGCCAATCCGGAGCAATTGTTCGCCGCCGGTTTCGCCGGCTGCTTCACCAGCTCGCTGCGCCACGCCGCCCAGACACTTGGGCTGCAGCCAGGCGCGGTAGCCATCGACGCCGAGACCGTGCTCACCGTATCGGACGAAGGCCGCTACGGGCTCAAGGTCACGCTTGCGGTGGCCACGCCGGACCTTTCCGAAGCCGATCGCGCCCGCGTGCTCGCCGAAGCCGAGCGCATCTGCGCCTACACCAACGCCACGCGGGGCAATGTGGTCGTGACCATTCGGCAGCCGGCCTAGACCTTTGAGACGACCCGCCGGGCGTTGTCGCGCGCGGCGGGTCGTCCTAGTTTGCGGCGATGGCCGAGGCGAAAATCTGCGGGATCAAGGATGCGGCCGCGCTGAACGCGGCCATCGCCGGCCGCGCGCGCTTCATCGGCCTTGTGTTTCACGAGAAAAGCCCACGTTTTCTTGAGCTTGAGGCCGCCGCCGCCCTGGCCGAGCAAGCGCGCGGACGCACCGAGATCGTGGCGCTGACGGTCGACTCGCCAGACCCGCTTCTGCAGCGGATCGCGGCGCTGGTTCGGCCGGACTACATCCAGGCGCATGGACGCGAGACGCCGAACCGGCTCGCGGCTCTACGGCCTTATGCCGGCAAGGGCGTGATCAAGGCGCTGGGCGTGGCGGCCCCGGCCGATCTGGACGCAGCCTACGCTTTCGAGCCGACGGCTGACATCCTGATGTTCGACGCAAAGCCCCCCGCCGGCGCCGACCGCCCCGGCGGACACGGGGCCGCGTTTGACTGGACCATGCTCGCTGGGCGCCGCTTCCGCCGGCCCTGGCTGCTGGCGGGCGGGCTCAATCCCGACAATGTGGGCGAAGCCGTCCGTCTGAGCGGGGCGGCGCTTGTGGATGTGTCCTCTGGCGTCGAGAGCGCGCCGGGCGTAAAGGACCCTGCCCGAATCGCCCGCTTCCTCGATGCAGCGCGCGGCGTGCGGGCGACCGCCGACACCGCCTCGAACCGATAGCTCACCCATGGACGCGCGACGCAATTGGCAAGACCTGCCGGACGCCAATGGGCGCTTCGGGCCCTATGGCGGGCGCTACGTGGCAGAGACGCTGATGCCGCTCGTGCTCGATCTGGAGAAGGCCTATCGCGCCGCGCAAAAGGACGAAGCCTATCTCGCGCAGATGGATCAATTCCTGCGCGATTATGTGGGACGCCCCTCGCCGCTCTATTTCGCCGAGCGGCTGACCGCGCATTTCGGGGGGGCGAAAATCTACTTCAAGCGCGACGAGCTCAATCACACAGGCGCGCACAAGATCAATCATTGCCTCGGCCAGATCATTCTGGCCCAGCGCATGGGCAAGACGCGGATCATCGCCGAAACCGGCGCCGGACAGCATGGCGTCGCCACCGCCACGGTCGCGGCGCGTTTCGGGCTGCCTTGCACGGTGTTCATGGGCGCGGTGGATGTGGAGCGGCAGAAGCCGAACGTCTTTCGTATGCGCCTCCTGGGCGCCGAGGTGCGCGCCGTCACCTCCGGCTCGCAAACGCTGAAGGACGCGATGAACGAGGCGCTGCGCGATTGGGTGACCAACGTGCACGACACGTTCTATTGCATCGGCACGGTCGCGGGCCCGCATCCCTACCCGGAAATGGTACGCGATTTTCAAAGCGTGATCGGCCGCGAAGCGCGCACGCAAATGCTGGAGCGCGAGGGCCGCCTGCCGGACGCGCTGATCGCCTGCATTGGCGGCGGCTCCAACGCGCTCGGCCTTTTTCATCCGTTCCTCGAGGATGAGAGCGTCAAGATTTACGGCGTCGAAGCTGCGGGCCATGGCCTGGACAGCGGCCAGCATGCAGCGGCGCTAGCCGGCGGCAAGCCCGGCGTGCTTCACGGCAACAAGACCTATCTCCTGATGGACGATGACGGCCAGATCATCGAGGCGCATTCGATCAGCGCCGGCCTCGATTATCCTGGCATCGGGCCCGAACATGCCTATCTGCGCGACAGCGGCCGTGCGACCTATCTCTCCGCGACGGACAATGAGGCGCTTGAAGCCTTTCAGCTCTGCGCGCGCCTGGAGGGGATTCTCCCCGCTCTCGAACCGAGCCATGCTTTGGCGCGCGTCGGCGATGTCGCCCGCGAGATCGGCAAGGGCGGGATCGTGATCATGAATCTCTGCGGCCGGGGCGACAAGGACGTGTTCACCATCGCCAATGCGCTGGGGATGCAAATTTGAGCGCGCGGCTGGATAAACGCTTCGCGGATCTGCGCGGCGCGAACCGCGCGGGCCTCGTCGCCTATGTGATGGCGAGCGATCCCGATCTCGAAACCTCATTCGAGATTTTGCGCGGCCTGCCCGCCGCCGGCGCCGACGTGATCGAGCTTGGCTTTCCCTTCACCGATCCGATGGCGGACGGGCCGAGCGTGCAGCATGCGGGCGAACGCGCGCTCAAGGCCGGCGGCTCGCTGAAAAAGACGATCCAACTCGTCGCGCGTTTCCGCCAGGAAGATTTCGACACGCCGATCATTCTGATGGGCTATTACAATCCCGTGCTGCAAATGGGCGAGGCCGCTTTCGCCAAGGCCGCGCGCGATGCAGGCGCGGACGGCGCCATCGTCGTCGATGTGCCGCCGGAGGAGGATGCAAGCCTGCGCGCCGCGCTCGCGGCGCAGGATTTATCGCTCATCCGCTTCGCCACGCCGACGACCGACGATGCGCGGCTCAAAACCGTGCTCGAAGGCGTATCGGGCTTTCTCTATTACATCTCGCTGACTGGCGTGACGGGCGTGAAAACGGCATCGGCGGACGCCGCGCGCGCCGCCGTCGCGCGCATCAAGCGCGCCACCGATCTGCCGGTCGCGGTCGGTTTCGGCGTGCGCGATCCCGAGGCCGCCCGCGCCATCGCGCAGACGGCGGACGCCGTCGTCGTCGGCTCGGCGTTCGTGGATGAAATCGCCGCCGCCTTGAAGCGCGGCGCGCCGCAGGATGCGGCCAAAGACGTCTTGAAAAAAGTGGCCGCGCTCAGCGATTCCGTGCGCCGCGCGCGAGAAGCACAAGAGGCGCCCGCATGAATTGGCTGTCGAACCTCGCCCGCCCCGGCCTCAAGAAGAAGACCGAGGAAAAGCGCGAGACGCCGGACAATCTCTGGATCAAATGCCCGCTGACGGGCGAGCTCATTTTCCGCAGCGATCTGGAGGCGGCCAATTGGGTCACGCCCGCCGGTTTTCATATGCGCATCGGGCCCGACGCCCGCTTCAAGATGCTGTTCGACGAGGTGGGCTGGCAGAAAATCCCGACGCCGAAGGTTCCGGTCGATCCTTTGAAATTCAAGGACGACAAGAAATATGTCGACCGGCTGAAGGCCGCGCGCGCCAAGACCAATCGAGACGATTGCGTAAGCGCCGCCTATGGGCGCATCGGCGGCGCGCCGAGCGTGGTGCTGGTGCAGGATTTCGATTTCATGGGCGGCTCACTCGGCATGGCCGCGGGCGAAGCCTTCGTCACCGCCGCGCACGCCGCGATTCGGCGTAAAGCCGCGCTGATCGCCGTCACCGCTTCGGGCGGCGCGCGCATGCAGGAGGGCATCTTGTCCTTGATGCAGATGCCGCGCACCACACTCGCCATCCATGAAGTGCGCGAAGCGGGGCTTCCCTACATCGTCATTCTCACCGACCCGACGACCGGCGGCGTCACCGCCTCTTATGCGATGCTGGGCGACATTCATATCGCCGAACCTGGCGCCCTGATTGGCTTCACCGGCCCGCGCGTGATCGAACAGACTATCCGCCAGAAGCTGCCGGAGGGCTTTCAGCGCTCGGAGTATTTGCTGGATAAGGGCATGGTCGACATGGTCGTCGACCGTCGCCGGATGAAAGAAACGCTCGCCGGCATCCTCGGCGTGCTGATGGCGAAGGCCGAAGCGCCGAGCGTCGATATGGAAGCGGACGAAGCCGAGGACGCAGCCGCCGAGGAGATCAAGCCACGCGGCAAGAAGGCCGCGCCGTCGAAGCCGAAAGCGAAAGCGGCGGAGTGATGCGGCGCGCAAAGCGCCGCGCGCCATGACGACCGATCCCCCGCTCGCGCATTTCGAGAACTTATTCGGCCCCGAATTCGGCCATGGCCGCGGCTTCGATTTGGCGCCCTTGCGATCTGCGCTGTTTAAGCTCGGCGATCCACATCTGCGTCTGCCAGGGCTGGTGCACGTCGCCGGCACGAACGGCAAAGGCTCAACGCTCGCCTTTCTGCGCGCGATCGCGGAAGCGGCAGGACTTTCCGTCAACGCCTTCACCAAGCCGCACATGATCGCGCTACGCGAACGCTTCCTCTTGCGCGGCGCGCTCATCGACGATGTCGCGCTCATCGAGGCCGCCGATCGCGTAGCGGCGACCGGCGAAGGCATCAGCCAATTCGAGGCGCAGGTGGCGGCGGCGTTTCACCTCTTCGCGGCCAATCCGGCGGAGTTGACGCTGATCGAAACCGGCTTTGGCGGGCGCGACGACGCGACAAACGTTTTGCCGACGCCGGCAATGACCATCCTCACCCCGATCGATTTCGATCATCAGGACATCCTCGGCGATACGCTGGCCAAGATCGCCGCGCACAAGGCCGGAATCATCAAGCCTGGCGCGGCCATCGTCAGCGCGCGCCAGGCGCCGGAGGCGCAAGACATCATCGACGCGACCGCCGTGCGCGCGCACGCTTCACTGCGTCTCTGCGGGCGCGACTTCGACGCCTATGCGCGCCATGGCCGCTTCGTGCTGCAAACAAGCGATAGGCTGATCGATCTGCCGTCGCCCGCGCTGCATGGCGCGCATCAGATCGAGAACGCCGGCGTCGCGGCGATGGCTGCGCTGCTCTTGAACGATTCGCGCATCGACGAGGACGCGCTGGCGCGCGGTTTTCAAAGCGTGCGCTGGGCCGGGCGGCTCCAACCGCTCATGCGCGGGCCGCTCGCGGCGCGCGCGCACGCGGCGGGCGCGGAAATTTGGATCGATGGCGGGCACAATCCACATGCGGCGCGTGCGCTCGCGGCGGCGCTGCGCGATCTTGCGCGATCGGCGCCGCGCCCCGCTTTGGCGATCGTGGCCTTGCGCGCGCGCAAGGACGGCCTCGCCTTCGTGGAAGCGCTGGCGCCCGCGCTCGATCGGCTAATCGCCGTGACCGTGCCAGGCGGCGCCGCGAGCCATGATCCGCAAGAGCTGGCGCGAGCGGCGCGGGAGCGCGGCATCAAGGCGGACGGCGTCGCCTCACTGGATAACGCGCTTAAGCTCGCACTGGCAGACGCCCAAGCGCCGCGCATCTTGATCTGCGGATCGCTCGCGCTCGCGGGCGCGGCGCTCAAGGGCGCCTGACGATCAAACGCTCTCGTTGAGCCATTCGACGATCTTGGATTTCGGAATGGCGCCGACCTTGGTGGCGGCCACCTTGCCGTCCTTAAACAGCATCATGGTGGGGATCCCGCGCACGCCGTAGCGACCGGGCGTATTGGGATTGTCGTCGATATTGATCTTCGCGACCGTCACGCGCTCGCCAAGCTCATTGGAGATTTCTTCCAGCGCCGGGGCGATCTGCTTGCAGGGGCCGCACCACTCCGCCCAGAAATCGACCAGGACCGGGCCGGACGCCTTCAGCACGTCCGTTTCAAAACTGTCATCGGTGATCTTGACGGTGGCCATTGCAACTTTTCTCCCTGCCGTCCTTGAGCTTTCGATGTAAGGCGCGCCGCGTCCGCATTCAACCGAGCGGCAGGGCGCCGAGGGCCGCCTCCAGGCGCGGCGCCTCCAATTCGGTCAGCACCGGCGCCTCCGTCCAGATGAGGGCGCAGCGCACGGCGCGGGCCGGGAAAATCTGCTGCAGCACGGCCCGATAGAGCGCCATCTGCAACACATAGGAAACTGGCGCGTCCTCGGCGCGCGCGGGCGCCGGCCGATCCGATTTGAAATCGACGATCAGCACCTCATCGGGGCGTACCACGAGCCGATCGACGATGCCGCGCACGGGGCGCGCGCGCGCCATGCCGGCGATGGGCGTCTCTGCGCGGCTGCCGGGGCCGAACACCGCCGCGAACGCGGGATGATCGATCACGCGCAGCGATTCACCCACCAGAGCCTCTGCCTCATCGGACGATGTCTCCTGCCGCGCAAGCCAAGCGAGGCCTGCGTCGCGGCGGCGCGCCGGCTCAAGATCGGGCAGGCGCTCCAAGAGACCATGGATGAGCTTGCCCCGTCGAAAGCGTATGCGCCCATCGCGCCTGGGCGACAGGATCGCCGCATCGAGCGGCTTGAGGCGCGACGGCGCGGCGCGGGCCGGGGAAGCGCGCGTGGGCGCCGGCGTTCCCACCCAATCCGGCAGCGCGTGCGTGGATGGCGCAATCGCCGCGAGGCGCGCCGCCATGCGCGGTTCGCCGATGCGTAAGCCTTCGCCGAACGGGGTTTGCGCCGGCGCCGCGATCGTCGCCATGGCGTCACGCACGCGCACATACCAGGATTGTTTGTCCGCCTCCGCCTCTCCCGATCCATAGGCCGCGCCGCACACGATCAAGCGATCGCGCGCCCGCGTCATCGCCACATAGAGGAGGCGCCAATGCTCACCCATGGCGCGCTCTTCGAGCGCGGCGCGCACCCGCGCGCTTGCGGCATCGTCTTCCTTTTTGGACGGCGACCAATAGAGGCCGTCGGCGCCCGCCATCAGACCTTCGCGTCCGTTCGTCAGCGGCGAGCCGGTCGTATCGGGCAAGAACACGATCGGCGCCTCGAGCCCCTTCGCGCCATGCACGGTCATCACGCGCACCGCCTCGGCGCCGCTTTCCATTTCACGCTTCACATCCACGCAATCGGTTTCGATGTCGGCGAGGAAGCGATGCAAGGTGGGCGCGCCATGCGGGCCCGGCGCAAGCGCGCGCTCCATCAGCTCTTCCAACGGATCGCGCGCTTCCGCGCCCAAGCGCGCGAAAATTCGCGCCCAGCCCGACGCGCCGGACTCATCCGGCGTCTCCAGCGCCCAGGACAGGAAGCTGAACGCATCCGCGCCGGCCCGCGCGACAAGCGCCTCCACGAAGGCGCGCGCCGGAGCGAACGCCGGACCTTCCGCGGCGCGCAAGCGGTCCCACAGGCTCTCTCCGGAGGCGCGTCCATGCGCGAGTGGGAAGATGTGCGCGTCATCGTCGATCAAATTGAGCCAAGGACCTTTAAGCACCTCGGCCAGGGAGAGATCGTCATGCGGATCGAGCGCCACGCGCATCAACGCCAGACAATCCTCCACCGCCAATTCTTCGCTGAGCCGCATCCTGTCTGCGCCCGCGACCGCCAGCCGCTCACGTTTGAAGGCGCGGATCAGGGCGCGGAACAATTCCCCGCGTTTGCGCACGAGCACCAAAATGTCGCCCGCGTGCATGGGGCGCAGCGCGCCCTTCTCCCAAACGCCTTCGCCCGCTTCGATGGCGGCGCGCGCATATTTGGCGATCGCCTCCGCGAGCCGCGCGGGCGCGGATGCGCTCTTTTCCATATCGAGCGGCGCGTCCCATGGCCTGCCTTCCGCCGCTTTCAGGCGCGGCGCGATGGGCCACAGCTCGACCAACCCGCCCTCGTTCGCGCGGCGCACGTCGTGACGCACGATATCGAATTTCTCCGGAGCGCCGGCGGCGAGATCGAGATCGGCGCAGACGGCGTCGACGGCGCGCAGGACTTCGGGCGTCGAACGAAACGACATGGACAGGTTCGGCGCGGCGAAGTCTCGTCCCGCATCGGTCGCGCGCCGCGAAAGGGCCTGCCGCTCATTCAGAAAAAAGCTCGGATCGGCGCCTTGAAACGAATAAATGCTCTGCTTGGGATCGCCCACCGCGAATACCGTGCGCCGCGTGTCCTCGCGCCGGCCCGCGCCGGCGAAGAATTCCGTTTGCAGCGGCGCAAGCAACGCCCATTGGTCGGGGCTCGTGTCCTGGCCTTCGTCGATCAAGATGTGATCGACGCCGCCGTCAAGCTTGTAGAGAACCCAAGGCGCCGAATCCGCGCCGCCGAGCAGCGCGCGCGCGAGGCGGATCAAATCTTCGAAATCGAGCACGCCCGAGCGCGTCTTCGCCGCCGCATAGGCGCTGCGCAGCCCCTGTGCGAGCAAGCTGGCCGCGGCGGCATCGGCGGCGCGCTCGGCGGCCAAGATGCGCGCGCGCGCATCAACCACGCGGCCCAATTCACCGTCCGAAGAAAACAGCCTGTCGATGAAGGCGTGCTTCACGCGCGCGCCTTTGGTGGGGCGATCGGCGCGCGGCGCACCATCCTTCGTGAAGAAAATATCGCAATAGGCCGCGAACGCGTGCGCGCTTTGCATCGCTTCGTGGGCGGAGCGAATGCATTCGGCCAATTGATCGTTCTTGACGCCATCGCCCGACAGCACGCCGGCCGCATCCAAAAGCGCCGGCCAGGGCGCGCTGGCGAGCACATCCGCCTTGATGGCGTCCGCGTCTTGCGTCGCGCCATGGCGCGCGCGGATGCTTGCAGCGTCTTGGTCCGCATCCGCGCGCCCGAGCGCGAGGCTCGCCACCAGCGCATCGAGCCGGTCTATGTCGAGCTTTTCCGCGAAGCGATCGAATGCGCGGCGAATCTCGCCGTCCTCGCTGGCGATCAAGGCGGCCCGCGCCTCCGCCATCAAGGCCGCCGCCCGCGCATCGTCCGCGACGTCGAAGCCGGGCGGAACGCCCGCTTCAAGCGGAAAACGCGCCAAGAGACGCTCGCAGAAAGCGTGAATGGTTTGAATTTTGAGGCCGCCCGGCGTCTCCAGCGCGCGGGCGAACAGCGCGCGGGCCTGATCCAGGGAAACGGAATCGCCATCCGTCACGCGCGCCAGCGCCTCAGCGAGACGAACATCGTCCGCGACGCACCAATCGCCCAGTTGCTTGAAAAGCCGCCGCTGCATCTCCGCGGCCGCGGCCTTGGTGTAGGTGATGCACAGGAACGATGAAGGCTCCGCGCCGCGCAACAAGAGCCGCGCGATGCGGTCCACCAGCACCTTGGTCTTGCCCGAGCCGGCATTCGCGGTGACGAAGACATTCAGCGCGGGATCGGCGGCTTGCGCCTGCGCGCGCTCGGCGGCGGCGAAGGCGTTCATGCCTCATCTCCAGTCAGCGCTTCGGCCCATTCCTTGCGCCGCGCCAAGAGATCGTAATCGGCATAGGGCTTGATGAATTGCACGCGCGGCTTGGACAGGAACGGCTGCGCGGCCTCCCCGTAGCGTGCGACAAGCGCCTCAAGCGCCGCGAGCGCTTCGAATGCGGCTTCCATGATTGGCGTCTTGAGCGCGACTGCGCGCGCATGCGGCCGCGCGGCGCCGAAATGGAAATAAACCAGCGCTTTGGTCTCGCGCGCGCCAGCATCCGCGAACGCGCCGCGCGCCAGCATCGCCGCTTCGAGCGTCAATTGCGGATTGAGCCCCACGGCGACCTGCGCATCGGAGGGCGGCGCGCCGGTCTTCACATCGACGATCACCGCGCCATCCGGCGCAAGTTCGATCCGGTCGGCCCGGCCGGTGAGCATGAAGCCGCTCTCCAGCAGCAGCTTGCCATAGGCTTCGCGCAGAACCGCGCCTTCGCGCGTATCGGCCCAATCGAGCCAGGCGCGCACGGATTTTTCGAGGCGCGCGCGCTCGGCGACACGGCGTGCGGCGTCGAAGCCTTCCTCGGCCAATGCACGATCCAAAGCCGCGCGCAGCGCTGCCGCATCGCCGTCATCGCCGATGCGTTCGATGGCGCGGTGAATAGCGCTCCCGCGCTCGGCCGCGCCCGGCGCGTGGCCGATCGGCTTCAGCGCCTCAAGGCCGAGGATGCGCCGCGCATAGACCGCGTACGGATCGCGGATCAATGTTTCAACTTCAGTGACGCTCAAACGCCGCAAGCGCGCATCGATCGGCGGGCGCGGCCGCGGCGCGGGCGCGGGGCGCGCTGCTTGCGGCGCATCGAGCCGGCGCGCGAGACCGAGATAGGCCGCGCCGTCCGGCAAGTGCAAATCGGCGCCGCGCAGCAGCGTCTCCAGGCGCCAGAGCCAACGCGACGCCAAGGCGGGCGCGCCGCCGCGCTTCGCGGCACGCGTCAGCACCACACGCGGGCTTGAAGCGAGCTGCGCGAAATCGTGCGCGGCGAGCCCGAGCCGCGCCTCAGGCGCCGAAAGGCCAAGGCGCGCGCGCATGGCGCGCGACAGAAACGCGTCCTCCGGCGGCGGCGCTGGCCACACCCCCTCATTGAGACCGCCAAGTATCATCAGATCGCGGCGCTGCAGACGCGCTTCCAGCGGTCCCCAAATCGCGCAGCGCGGATCGTCGCCTTCGGCGAGCATCGCATCGCGTCCGCGCATCAAGGCGAGGAGCGCGCGCGGCGCGGCGTGGCGCGGCATCGGGCCAAACGCATCGCCCTCGGCGGCCAATTCCTCGATGAAGCGCGCCGCGGCCTCCCCGTCGCGCCCAGCCCAGATGCGCGCGCCCGGCGCGTCGGGCGTTGCGGCGACCGCCTCCATCGCGGCGGCGACGCCGTCGGCGAAGGTGGGCAGCGTCGTCTCTTCTGGAAGCTCGATCAACGGACCCAGCGCCTCGGCTATGCGCGCGGCGAGCGCGCGCGCGGCGGGCGTTTCGCACCGACCCGCCAGATCGTCGACGCCGCCATGCGCGCGCCCGCGACGCAGCGCCTCCCGCTCGATCGCCCGCCGCGCATGATCGAACGCATCCGGCGCCATGCCGAAGGCGGCGTAGCCATGCTTCATCAATCCGGCGAGCGCGACCGGATCGCCGCTGTCGCGCGCAAGATCGCAAAGAACAGCCATCAGCGCGCCGGCTTCCGTTTCGCGGAGCGCGCGCGCGTGCGAAACGGCGGGCGCAATCCCCCAACGACGAAGCTTGGCGGCGACGCGGCGAGACAGCGCGGCGTCCGGCGTGACGAGCGCGACGCTGGCTTCGGGGTTTTCCAGCGCCTCGCGCATCATAAGCGCGATCACGCTCGCCTCCTCTTCGGCGTTTGCAGCCTCGATGGAGGTGAGCCCTTCCAAGGCTTGCGCGGCGAGCTTGGCGCCGCCCGCCGCGTCGAGGCGCTTCAGCCAATCGGCGGTCGCGTCCGCTGGCACGAGAGCTTCGCGGATGAGCACGCGGCGCGCGCGTCCCTGCGATGTCTCCGCGCCGAGGGGAAGAATGTCCGCGCGCGCGAGACCCAGCGTGCGCAGCGTTTCGCGCAGCGCGAATTGCGGATGCTGCGGGCCGACGCCATCCCAGGCCCGCTGATCGAGATCGGAATCGAGCCCGGGCAGAATGACGGCGCCCTTCGGCAGGTGGGCGACCACGGCCATGAGCGCGCGCGTCGCCGCCACCGAACCCGTCGAGCCGGCGATCAGAACGGGCCGCTGCGGCGGCGCGGCGCGCCAGAAATCGGCGAGCTTCAGCAAAAGATCGGTGCGCCGCTGCGAAGGATCGCTGCGGCCCGCCGCGGCGAGGCGCGTCGGCCAATACCGGGTGATGATTTCGAGAAACTGCGCCGAAACACGCCAATGCGCGGCCAGATCGATCTCGTCCACCAGATGAGGCAGACGCGACCAATCCACCTTCTCCGCCGCGGCGGCGGCCTCCAATAATTTGCACGCCTCGTCGGCGAGCGCGATGGCGCGCGCGGGATCGTCCTCGGCGCCTTCGGCGCGGAACTTCGCGCGCACGAGCGATGCAAGCTCAAGCCGACGCGCGGCCGCGCTGAGCGGGGGCGCGACATCGAGCGCGATCGGATCGGCGCCCCAGACGTCCGCATCCTCGTCCAAATCGCCGAGCGGGCGAATGGTCGGCAAGAGCGCGGCCCCGCCGAGGCGGCGCGCGAACGCCTCGATCAGACCCTGCGCGGCGCGGCGATTGGGCAAGAGCACGAGCGCGTCCGACAGCGCGAACGGATCGTCCTCGCGCCACAGCGCATCGACCATCGCGTCCACGAACACATCGAGAAAGGGCGCGGACGCTGGTACGGCGCGCACGCGCGGCGCCGGCCCCTCGAAGAGACCGATCACGCGCGCGCCTTCGCGCGCTCAGCTTCCAAGAGCCGCGCCTCGGCGGCGTCGCGCGCGGCGGGATCGCCGACATGCAGCCAAACGCCATCGAACAAGGCGCCATGGAGGCGGCCTTCGTCCTGCAGGCGCTTCCAGATGCGGCGAAACGAAAACGGCTCGACAGGCTCCGGATCGAGCACGGACGGCTTGACGATCTGCACGCCCATCCAAGCGAGATCGGCGCTTGGATCGTCGAAGCGGTGCGTGATGCGCCCATCGGGCGCGATGCTGAAATCGCCGCCGCCGCCTTCGAGATCGAAGCCGACGCATTGCGAAAGCGGCACGAGCAGAAGCAGGCAATCCATTTTCGCGGGATCGAATGCGGCGGCCAGCTTCTCCAGCGCGCCATCGCCGATCCAGACGGAATCGGTATTCACATGAAAGATCGGATCGTCGCCTAACAAAGCGCGCGCTTTGCGCGCGCCGCCGCCGGTTTCCAGCAATTGCGCGCGCTCGTCGGAGATCAGAATCTCCAGATCGCGCCGGTGGGCGAGATGGGCCTCCATCTGATCTGCGAAGGCATGCACGTTGACGACGGCGCGCCTCACACCCGCGGCGCGGAGCCGATCGAGCATGTGATCGATGAGCGGGCGCCCGCCAACCTCGATCAACGGCTTGGGGCGATCATTCGTCAAGGGCCGCATGCGCGTGCCATGGCCGGCCGCGAGCACCATCGCGGTGTGCGGCGCGGTGCGGCGCGGCAGGCGCGCGGGCGCGGCGAAGGCCGCATCGAGATAGGCGCCAGCCACCTCCGCCACAAAGGCTTGCGCCTCCGCGAGCGCGGGATGGGCGAGATTTTCAGCCAGATGCGCCCACATGCGCGGCATGAAGGCGCGATAGCGCGGCTTGCCGTCCCGCACGTCGAGCCGCGCGAAGATGCCCAAGATGCGCATCGCGTTGATGGCGCCGAGCACGGCGAGTTCGCGCATGAACCCTTGCTCATCCGCGCCGGTGCGATCGAGATAGGTACGGATCGCGGCATGGGCGGCGACCCGTGACACGTCGCGGCGCGCGTCCTGCAGCAGCATCGCGAAATCCCAGGCGCGCCAACCGCGCACGGCGTCCTGAAAATCGAGCAAGCCGACGCGCGCGAGGCCCGCGCGCTCGGGCAGCCACAAGAGATTCTCCGCGTGATAATCGCGGATGGTGAAGGCGCGGGGAAAGCCCAGCGCCTTGACGATGAGGCTGTCGCGCACGCGCTCCCAGCGCGCGCGATCCGTATCAGCGATGCGCACGTCGGGCGCCGCGCGCGGCAGCCATTCGACAAACAGATCCGCGTTCGCCTCAAGGGCCAGCGCGTCGTAATCGAGCAGCGGCCAGCTTTGGCCATAGCCGCTGAGAATCGCCGGCGCGGGGGCGGCGTGCACGTGCGCCAGAACTTCCGCGGCGGCGACATACAGCGTCTCTTCATCGGCGAGGGCCGGAATGAGCTGGGCGAAGAGGCCTTCACCCAAATCCTCCAGGATCGCCCAGCCGTGCGGAGCGTCGAGCGCGTAAATGTCCGGCGTGGACAGGCCCAAATCCTTGAGATGGCCGGCGACGGCGGCGAACGCCTCCACGCGCGAGGCGGCCAGCCGCGCCGTCGCGTTCCATCCCATGGCGCGCCGCTCAGCCGGACTGGCGCGCGGCGGGCAAGGCGCGTCCTCCTTGGGCGGGGCGTTCATCAAGATCGCACGGCGGCCGTCGGCGGCGATCAAGCGCTCATAGGCGCGCGTGGACGCATCGCCCGCGAGCGGCCGGCGCTCGGCCCCCATAAAGCCGCTTTCGGACAGGAGGCGGGCGAGAGCCGCCTCGCGTTCAGAACTCATCGGCGCGCTCCGCCCATGCCCCCACCCGCTCGATCCGGACCAGCCGGCCCTGATCGTCCGGTTCGAGATGAATGTCCAATCGGTCGTGCGGCAGATAGGGACCGAGCCGCTCCGGCCATTCGATGAGGCAAGCCGCCTCCGCGAACGCCTCCTCAAGCCCCAACTCAACCGCCTCGTCCGGCGCCTTCAGCCGGTAGAGGTCGGCGTGCCAGAGGAGGCCGCGGGCCCCCTCATAGGTCTGCACCAGGGTGTAGGTGGGGCTGGGGGCGTCTTCGTCGGCGCCGGTCCAACCGGCGATCGCGCCCCGGGCGAGCGTGGTCTTGCCGGCGCCGAGCCCGCCCCACAGGCACACGACGTCTCCCGACCGCAATGCCGCGCCAAGCCGGCGCCCCAGCGCCTCGGTGGCGTCCGCGTCGGGCAGGAAACGCGAATCGGCGGCGGCGGCTTCGCTCATCTGGAGCGGATGCTGCCCGCCCAATGAGACACCAGCAAGTCGCGCCGCGCCGGCGGCCTTGCGCTCCCCGCTTCATCCCGTCACAAAGCGACCGCCGCGGGGGAAGCCGGTGAGACAGGAGCGTCCGTTTTGAGCGCTGGGCGGGCCAGGCGGGTCGTCATCGTGGGCGCGGGGCAGGCGGGGGGCGAGGCCGCGCAACGCCTGCGCGCCGGCGATCCCGACATCGAAATCACGCTCATCGGCGACGAGCCCTACGCGCCGTATCAGCGCCCGCCGCTGTCCAAAACCTATCTGGCCGGCGAGGTAGACGCCGCGCGCGTGCTGCTGCGGCCGGCCGATGTCTATGAACATGAGCACGTCGCGCTTTTGACCAATCGGCGCGTGGTCTGGATCGACAAGGCCAATCGCCGCGTGCGGCTCGAAGGCGGGCAGGAGCTCGGCTACGATTCCCTGATTTTCGCGACCGGCGCGCGCCCACGGAAATTGCCCTTGGTGGGCGCCGATCTGGCTGGCGTGCATGTTCTGCGCACCATCGCCGATGTCGATGCGATCCGGGCGCATTTCAGCGCCGGGGCCAAGTTGGTGGTGATCGGCGCGGGCTTCATCGGCCTCGAAGTGGCGGCGGTGGCGCGGAAGAAGGGCCTCGACGTCACCGTGCTGGAAGCCGCGATGCGCCCCTTGGCGCGCGTGACCAGCCCGGAAGTTGCCGGCTTCTACCTCGATGAGCATGTCGCCAGGGGCGTGCGATTCGCGCTGTCCACGCAGGCCGCCGTGCTCAAAGGCACGGACCGGGTGCGCGCCGTGGGCCTGGCCGACGGCTCCGACATCGCCGCCGACCTGGTGATCGCTGGCATTGGCGTCGTGCCGGAAACCGCCGTCGCCCAGCAATCGGGGCTCAATGTCGAGGACGGGATCGTCGTCGACACGTACATGCGCACCTCCGATCCCAACATTTACGCCATCGGCGACTGCGCACGCCGCCCGCTCGTTCATTATGGCGGGCGCATGGGCCGGCTTGAGAGCGTGCACAACGCCATCGAGGGCGCGAAGATCGCCGCAGCGGCGATTCTTGGCTTGCCTCACCCAACGGAAGAGCCGCCCTGGTTCTGGTCGGACCAATATGATCTGAAGCTGCAGATCGCCGGCCTGTTCAACGGCTATGACCGTCTGGTGATGCGCGGGGACCCGAAGGAGCGCTCCTTCGCCGCATTCTATTTCCAAGGCGATCGGCTGATAGCGGTGGACGCGATTAACCGGCCTGCAGAATTTTTAGGCGCCAAACAGCTCCTGCAGCGCGGGAGAAGTGTTGCGCCGGACGTCCTCGCTGATATGTCGAAATCCATGAAGGAGATCGTCGCAGCGGCCTGAAGCACAACGGGGCGCGGCGCGATGGGAGAGCTTATGCCGAAGATCACCTATATCGAGCACACCGGCAAGGAACATGTCATCGACGCGCCCGTGGGCCAGACGGTGATGGAGGCGGCTGTGAAGAACGCCGTGCCCGGCATCGACGCCGATTGCGGCGGCGCCTGCGCCTGCGCCACCTGCCACGTCTATGTGGACGAGGCTTGGCGCGCCAAGACGGGCGAAGCCTCCGGCATGGAGCAGAGCATGCTCGATTTCGCCAATGACGTGGAGGACAGCTCGCGCTTGTCCTGCCAGATCAAGATCACGGCCGATCTTGACGGCCTCGTCGTGCGGATGCCCAAGAGCCAACACTAGGTGCGCCGGAACCGCGCCCGCGCCGGCGCGGTTGCCGATTGATGAAGCGCTTCGAGTGTCCGCGCTGCGGCCAGCCCCTGCATTTCGAAGCCCAGCTTTGCGCCTCCTGCGCGACGCCGCTCTGCTACGATCCTGAGACGCGCCTCTTCCGCCCGCGGGAGGGCGCGCGCCTGTGCGACAACCTCCGTTACGGGTCCTGCGTCTGGATCGCGTCCGAAGGCGCGCTCTATTGCGCCGCCTGCCGGCACAATCGCGTGGTGCCGGATTTGACGGTCGAGGAAAATCTCACGCGATGGCGGCGCATCGAAATCGCCAAGCACAGGCTGTTCTATGGGCTGATGCGTCTTGGCCTGCCGCTGCAAAACAAAAGCGATCGCGAGGACGGGCTGGCCTTCGATTTTCTCGCCGAGATGCCGGACGCTCCCGTGTTCACCGGGCATCAGGGGGGTCTTGTCACCATCAATCTGGCGGAAGCGGACGATTTGGAGCGCGAGAAGCAACGCGCCGCCATGCACGAGCCCTATCGCACCCTGCTCGGCCATTTCCGGCACGAAGTGGGCCACCATTTCTGGGACGTGCTGGCGCAAGATCGTTTGGAGGCGTTTCGCGCCCTGTTCGGCGACGAGCGCGCCGATTATACGGCGGCGCTGCAACGACATTACGCGCACGGCGCGCCGAACGATTGGGACGAACGCCACATCTCCGCCTACGCCTCGTCGCATCCGCATGAGGATTTCGCCGAGACCTGGGCGCATTATCTGCACATGGTCGACACGCTCGAGACCGCGGCCGCGTTCGGCCTGTCGCTCAGCGCCGCGAGCCGCAACGGGCCGGACATCGCCGCCGACATCGCCTTCGATCCCTATTGCGCCGCGCGTCTCGATCAGCTGATCGAGGCTTGGATCCCGCTCACCTACGCGATGAATTCGATCAGCCGCAGCATGGGCCAGCCAGACCTCTATCCCTTCGCGCTCTCGCCGGTGGCGATCGCCAAGCTCGCCTTCGTGCACGCGCTGGTGCGGGGTGATCGCGCTGAGCGGGACGGAGCGCTGGCGGCGATGGCGGCTGGCTTGTCGCAGCCGAACGCACCGGTGGGATGACCACAATTTGGGCAAGCCGCCGCGCTGGGTCGCGAACGGCTTGCTGCGCCGCGCGGGCGGCCATAACGTTTTGAGCGCCTTGAAGAGGCGCGAAAGGCATTCGTGTGACAATCATCGCCGCGCTGCGTCACGTGACGCGCTACGTCTATGCGCGGCCCGTCACGCTCAGTCCGCAAACCATCAGGCTGCGGCCCGCGCCGCACTGCCGCACGCCGATCAACGCCTATTCGTTGAAGGTGTCCCCCGCCAATCATTTCGTGAACTGGCAGCAGGACCCGCACGGCAATTGGCTGGCGCGCTTCGTGTTCCCGGAAAAAGTGCGCGAATTCTCGGTCGAAGTGGATCTGCACGCGGCGATGACCGTGATCAATCCGTTCGACTTTTTCGTGGAGCCCGAAGCCGAGACCTTGCCCTTCGCCTATGCGCCGGAGCTGCGCGAGGAATTGGAGGCGTATCTTAAGTGCGAGGAGACGGGCGCGGATTTCGACTCCTATCTCGAAAGCGTGCCCACGGAAGCCAAATCCACGATCGGCTTTCTTGTGGCGTTGAACGCGCGCCTTCAGGACGACATTCGCTACCTCATTCGCATGGAGCCGGGCGTGCAAAGCCCGGACGAGACGCTGCGCGCGCGCGCCGGCTCGTGTCGCGATTCGGCATGGCTCCTGGTGCAGCTTCTGCGCCGGCGCGGCCTCGCCGCGCGTTTCGTCTCCGGCTATCTCATCCAGCTGCGCGCCGATATCGAGCCGCTCGACGGGCCCAAGGGCACGGATCACGATTTCACCGATCTGCATGCCTGGGCGGAAGTGTATATCCCTGGCGCGGGTTGGATCGGTCTCGACGCCACATCCGGCCTCTTCTGCGGCGAGGGCCATCTGCCGCTGGCGGCGACGCCGCATTATCGCGCCGCCGCCCCGATCAGCGGTCTCGTCGAGCCGTGCGAAACCGAATTCTCCTTTCACATGGAAGTGTCGCGCCTCGTTGAGCCGGTGCGCATCACCAAGCCGTTCGAGGACGACAAATGGGCAGCGCTCGACGCGCTGGGCGAAGCTGTCGACGCCGATCTTGAAGCCGGCGATGTGCGTCTCACCATGGGCGGGGAGCCGACCTTCGTCTCCATCGACGATTTCCAATCAGCGGAATGGAATTCGGACGCCGTGGGCCCCACCAAGCGCGCCTTCGCGGACGATCTCATTCGTCGCTTACGCGATCGCTTCGGCAAGGGCGGATTGCTGCATTATGGCCAAGGCAAATGGTATCCGGGCGAAAGCCTGCCACGCTGGGCGTTCGCGCTCTATTGGCGCAAGGACGGCAAGCCGATCTGGCGCGACGAGACGCTGATCGGGGCGCTGGACGACACGCATGACGCGCGCAGCGACGACGCCAAGCGCTTTGGCGAAGCGCTCACCGCCGCGCTCAAGCTCGACGCCGACTATCTCATGCCGGCCTTTGAGGATCCGGTGCATTGGTCGCTGAAGGAAGCGACGCTGCCCTTCAACCTTACGCCCAGCGATCCGAAACTGGAGAACGAGGAAGATCGCGCGCGCATGATCCGTACGTTTGCGCACGGCCTCACGCAGCCGGCCGGTTATGTGCTGCCAATCCAGCCCTGGCAGGCGCGCGGAAGCGATTCGCGCTGGCGCAGCGAGAAATGGCGTCTGCGCCGCGAAGCGCTGTTCCTTATTCCGGGAGATTCGCCGGCCGGCTTTCGTCTGCCCTTGGAGAGCCTGCCTTATGTGGCGCCTGAAGCGCGCGCGCCCTTCATGCCGGCCGATCCGTTCGCGCCCGCCGAGCCCCTGCCGGATTTCGAGGAGGCGCCCCGCCCGCAAGCCTTCGAACGCGGCGCGGACGCGCCGCATCAGCAAGCGCAAGTGGAGCAGCGCGCCGTGGAGGGCGCGGTGCGCACCGCGCTCTCGATCGAGCCGCGCGATGGAATCCTCTGCGTGTTCATGCCGCCGCTCGATCAGCTTGAGGATTATCTCGAACTGATCGCCGCCATCGAAACAGCCGCGCGCAAGACCAAGCTGCCCGTGCACATCGAGGGCTATCCGCCGCCGGCGGATTCCCGCATCGAAACGATCAAGGTCACGCCCGATCCCGGCGTGATCGAGGTGAACATTCATACCGCGCGCTCCTGGCGCGAGGCGGTGGAAACGACGCGCGCGCTCTACGAGGCGGCGCGCCAATCGCGCCTCGGCGCGGACAAATTCATGACCGACGGGCGCCATACCGGCACGGGCGGGGGCAATCATGTCGTCCTGGGCGGCGCGCGCGCGGAAGATTCTCCCTTCCTGCAGCGGCCGGATCTTCTGAAAAGCCTTCTACTCTATTGGCTGCGGCATCCTTCGCTTTCCTATCTCTTTTCAGGCCTCTTCATCGGCCCGACGAGCCAAGCCCCGCGCATCGACGAAGCGCGCCACGATTCTCTCTACGAGTTGGAGATCGCGCTCGCGCAGATTCCGGCGCCTGGCGAAGGCGCGCCGCCCCCGCCTTGGCTGATCGACAGGTTGTTGCGCAATCTGCTGGTCGACGTGGCGGGCAATACGCATCGCACCGAATTGTGCATCGACAAGCTCTATTCGCCGGACGGACCGACGGGGCGGCTCGGCCTGATCGAGTTTCGCGGCTTCGAGATGCCGCCAGATGCGCGCATGAGCCTTGCGCAGCAAGTGCTGTTGCGTGCGCTTGTAGCGAAATTCTGGCGCACGCCCTTGAACGGCGCGGCGCCCCGCTGGGGCACGGCGCTGCATGATAAATTCATGCTGCCACACTTCGTCTGGGCGGATTTTCTCGATGTGCTAGGCGACCTCAAGGGCGCGGGCTACGCCTTCGATCCAGATTGGTTCGTGGCGCAATACGAATTCCGCTTTCCCGCGCACGGACGCATCGTGCATGCGCCGCTCACACTGGAGGTTCGTCATGCGCTGGAGCCCTGGCATGTGATGGGCGAGCAAGGCGCGATCGGCGGCACGGTGCGTTATGTCGACAGCTCGGTCGAGCGCCTGCAAGTCAAGGTGTTCGGGTTCGAGCCCAGCCGCCATGTCATCGCCTGCAATGGACGGCGCATGCCGATGACGCCGACTGGCGCCTCCGGCGAAGCGGTGGCGGGCGTGCGCTACAAGGCGTGGAAGCCCGCCGTCGGCCTGCATCCGCATCTGCCGGTGGACGCGCCCTTGACCTTCGACATCATCGACACCTGGAACCAGCGCAGCCTCGGCGGCTGCGTTTACCATGTCGCCCATCCTGGCGGGCGCAATTACGACACCTTCCCGGTGAACGCGTTCGAGGCCGAGGCGAGACGTCTGGCGCGGTTTCAAAGTCACGGGCATAGTCCCGGCCGCATGGCTGTTCCGCGCGCAGAACCGAACGAGAGCTTTCCGTTGACGCTCGATTTGCGCCGCCCGCGGCCGGGTTGACACGCGTGCCGCAGCAGCGCTCAGCGAAATCCGCGCAGGACGCGGCGCAAGCGCAGCTCAATGCGTGGCTCACGCACTATCGCCCGCTCGATGGCGCGCCCGATGAATTGATCGGCGCGGACGGCGCCCCGCGCCCGGCTTGGCGCACGCTCCTATCCGCGATGGCGGCGCTCGGGCCCGAGGCGATGACGCAGAGTTTCGCCGCCGCCGATCGGCACATTCGCGAAGCCGGGGTGTCGCACCGCGTCTATGGCGAAGATCACGAACGGCTCTGGCCGCTGAGCCACATGCCGGTTTTGATATCGGCGCGGGATTGGGCGGAGATCAGCGCGGGCATCGTTCAACGCGCCACGCTGTTCGAACATCTGTTGAAGGACATATACGGCCCCGCCGACTTCGTGCGCCAAGGTTGGGCGCCGGCGGCCGCGATCACCGGTTCGCGCGATTTCCTTCGCCCCATGATCGGCGTCGACCCGCCGGGCGGGCGCCATTTGCATCTCTACGCCGCCGATCTTGGCCGCGGGCCTGACGGGCGCTGGTGGGTGCTGGGCGATCGCACGCAGGCGCCGTCAGGCGCGGGCTATGCGTTGGAGAACCGTCTCGTCCTCTCGCGGGCGTTCCCCGATCTCTACACGCAGATGAACGTGGAGCGGCTGGCGCCGTTCTTCAGCGCGTTTCGCGCGGGGCTCGCCGCCAGCGCCGCGCGCGCCGACCCGCGCATCTGCCTGATGACGCCGGGGCCCTATAGCGAAACCTATTTCGAGCAGGCGCATCTGGCGCGCTATCTCGGCTTTCTGCTTGTCGAAGGCGAAGACCTCGTCGTCGTCGACGGGCACGTGCATGTGCGCACGATCGCGGGCCTCAAGCGCGCGGATGTTCTGTGGCGCCGGGTCGATGGCGATTTCATCGATCCCTTGGAGCTCAACAGCGCCTCGCAGCTTGGCGTGCCCTCGCTGCTCGACGCGATGCGGCGCGGCGGCGTGGTGGTCGCCAATGCGCCTGGCAGCGGGGTGGTGGAATCGCGCGCGCTGCTCGGCTTCTTGCCCGCGCTCGCGCAACGCCTTTTCGGCGCCGATCTGATCTTGCCCAATGTCGCCACCTGGTGGTGCGGTCAGGCGCGCGAGCGCGATTATGTGCTCGACAATTTCGACGCGCTCACCATCGCAGACGCTTTCGGGCCCCAAGCCCTGCCTGGACAGCTCATCTCCAAGCTCGATCCCTTGGCGCGCGGCGCCCTGATCGACGCGCTGCGCGAACGTCCGATCGATTATGTCGGCCAGGACGTGGCGCGTCTTTCCACCACGCCGGTCTATGAGAATGGCCGCTTGAGCCCGCGCCCGTTCGTGCTGCGCGTCTATGCGGCCGCCACGCCGGACGGATGGGCGGTGATGCCCGGCGGCTTCTGCCGCATCTCGGACAAGGCCGATGCGCGCGCCATTTCGATGGGCGGAGGCGTGCGCTCCACCGACGTCTGGGTGCTTTCGGACGCGCCCGTCGAGCGCGTATCGCTGATCACCGGCGACAGCGATGTGCGCGTGCGCCGCCTCACCGGCCATTTGCCGAGCCGCGCGGCGGACAATCTCTATTGGCTGGGGCGTTATCTCGAGCGTCTGGAAGCGACGCTGCGCCTGGTGCGCTCGCTCGGCGCGAGCCTCATGGAGGCGGACGGCGCCGGCCACAGCGCGGGCGTCACGCTCAATCACCTCGCCAATCTGTTGATCGCCTGGGGCGGCGCGCCGCGCGAGCTCAGCGGCGCCCCCGCGGCGGCGGTGGCCGGCCGCGTGATCAATGACCGCGCCGCGCCCGGCGCGGCGATCCCGCTGATGCAGGCGATCACGCGCACGGCCTCGAAGGCGCGCGAGCGCTTTTCAGCGGATGCGTGGCGCCTGTTCGACGATTTGCACGACCTTCTGGTCGATGCGCCGGAAGCGGCGCGCAGCATCGACATCCTTGAGCGCAGCGAACGCGCGATCGTGGCGCTCGCCGCGCTTTCCGGCATGGCGCAGGAAAACATGAACCGCCTCGCCGGCTGGCGTTTTCTCGATCTTGGCCGGCGCATCGAGCGCGCCATCGCAGCCTGCCGCTTCACGCGCGCGCTCGCGGGCGACGATTCCAGCCTCGACGATCTCGACGCGCTGCTCGATCTGGTGGATTCGCAGATCACCTATCGCTCGCGCTATCTCTCCGGCCTCGCGCGCACGCCGCTGCGCGACATGGTATTGCTCGATCCGCACAACCCACGCTCGGCCGCGTTTCAGATGGGGATCATGCGCGATCACCTCGACGCGCTGCCGAAGCTGGAGAGCGACGGGGTGCCGGAGGAACCGCACAGGCTCATTCTGCAGCTCGAAGCCGCGGTGGGCGCCCATAACGCGCATGCGCTCACCGGCGCGGACATTCTGGCCCTTGAGCAAATTCTCATGCGCCTCTCCGATGCGATCTCCGCGCGCTATTTCCTACAAGGCGCACATGCCCGGCGCGTTCAAAAGCTATCCGGCCTCGCGTGATCTACGATATTCGTCACGTCACAACTTATGAATACGACGCGCCGGTGACCTTCGGGCGCTGCCTCCTGCGGCTCATGCCTGCCGCGCGCGCGGGCCAAATCATTCATGCGCATGAGCTGACGATCGCGCCCGCGCCGGCGCAGCGGATCGACCGGCTGAGCTTTTTCGGCGCGCGTGAAACCTTGATCACGCTCGATAAGGCGCATGCGCGGCTGAATTTGGAATCGCGCGCGCGCGTCGAGGTCCGGCGCCCAATCGACGCGGACGCGCAAGGCGCGCCCTGGGAGCAGGTGCGCGAGGACGCCTATCGCGCGGACGCGATGGAACCGACCTCGCCCGCGCATTTCATCTATCCAAGCGCGATGGCGCCCTTGGCGGGAGAGGTGACGCGCTATGCGCGCGCGAGCTTCACGGCCGGCCGGCCCATTCTGGAGGCGGCGCGCGACCTGATGGGCCGCATGCACCGCGATTTCAGCTACGACCCCACGGCGACCATCGTCTCCACGCCCTTGATCGATGCGTTCCGCAATCGACGCGGCGTGTGCCAGGATTTCGCGCACATCATGATCGCGGCGCTGCGCGGCCTTGGCCTGCCGGCCGCCTATGCCAGCGGCTACTTACGCACGTTGCCTCCGCCGGGTCAGCAAAAGCTGATGGGCGCGGATGCGACCCATGCCTGGGTGTGGCTTTGGGCGGGCGCCGCGGGCTGGGTGGGCCTTGACCCGACCAATGACGTCCAGGTCGGCGAGGACCACATCCTCATCGCCGCCGGCCGCGACTACGCCGAGGCCTCGCCGCTCGAGGGCGTGATCTTCGGCGCGGACGCGCAGGACCTTAAAGTCGAGGTCGACGTAACGCCGGCTCCCCTTGCGTCATATTGACCGCCGATGCCGAGCCCTTATGTGGAGGCTCTTGACGCGCACGTGAACCCAGGAAGCGGCGCGCTAATCGTGGAGACATCGATGGGTGAAGCATACATCGTCGCCGCGGCGCGCACCGCCGGCGGGCGCAAGGGCGGACGACTTTCGGGCTGGCATCCGGCCGACATGGCGGGCGCCGTTCTCGATAGCCTCGTGGAGCGCACCAAGGCCGATCCCGCGCTGATCGAGGACGTGATCATGGGCTGCGTCGGCCAGGCCGGCGAACAGGCGATCAATATCGCCCGCAACGCCGTGCTCGCCTCCAAGCTGCCCGAGAGCGTGCCGGCCACGAGCGTCGACCGCCAGTGCGGCTCCTCGCAGCAAGCGCTGCAATTCGCGGCCCAAGCGGTCATGTCGGGCACGCAGGATATCGTGATCGCGGCGGGCGTGGAGAGCATGTCGCGCGTGCCGATGGGGCTGCCCGCGGCGCTGCCGGCGCAGCACGGCTTCGGCAATTATATGAGCCCGAAGATGAAGGAGCGCTATCCGAACGTCATGTTCAGCCAATTCGCCGGCGCTGAAATGATCGCGAAGAAGTACAATCTGTCGAAGGACGATCTGGACGCCTACGCCTATGAAAGCCATCGCCGCGCGGCGGCGGCGACGCAGGCCGGCGCCTTCAAGGACGAAATCGTTCCGCTGAAAATCACCACCAAGGACGGCGCCGAGGAAGTGCACACCGTCGATGAAGGCATCCGTTTCGACGCGAGCCTGGACGGCATCAAGAGCGTGAAGCTTCTGCAGGAAGGCGGCGCGATCACGGCGGCCACGTCATCGCAAATTTGCGACGGCGCCTCGGGCGTGATGGTGGTCAATGAGCGCGGCCTCAAGGCGCTCGGCGTTGAGCCGCTGGCGCGCATCCATCATCTCTCGGTGATCGGCCATGACCCCGTGATCATGCTGGAAGCGCCGATTCCGGCGACGGAGCGCGCGCTCAAGAAGGCCGGCATGAAGATCGAGGACATCGATCTTTACGAAGTGAACGAAGCCTTCGCGCCGGTTCCGATCGCGTGGCTGCGCGTGCTCGGCGCGGACCATGGCAAGCTTAACGTCAATGGCGGCGCGATCGCGCTGGGCCACCCGCTGGGCGGCTCGGGCACCAAGCTGATGGCCACGCTGGTCCACGCGCTGCGCAAGCGCGGCGGCAAGTACGGCCTGCAGACGATGTGCGAAGGCGGCGGCCTCGCCAATGTGACGATCGTCGAAGCGCTCTAAGCGCGCGATTGAACGCGAACATCGAAACCGCCGGCGGAAACGTCGGCGGTTTTTGATTCAGCGCGGCGCGTCGAACAATTCGCCGAACACTTGCAGCACCGCATCGGCCGCCGCTTCCGGCGTCACGCCCGGCGGCAGACGCTGCTGCAGCCGATTTTCCAGGATCAGCGTCGAAACGCCGTGCACGAGGCTCCAGGCCGCGAACACCAGCGCCTGGCGCTGCATGGGCGAGCGCTCGCCCGCCGCCTCCTCGATCAGCGAAACCAGAAAGCCGAACGCATCCATGGCCTGCGATTGCGCCTTGTCGTGCGCCTCAATCGCCACGAGCTCGGATTGGAACATCAATTTGAACAGGGCCGGCCGCGCCAAGGCGAAGCGGATATAGGCCCGCCCGATCGCCTCCACGCGTTTTTGCGGCGTCGTCTCGCGGCCCGCGGCCCTGCGCATGGCGGCGGCCATTTCCGCAAAGCCCTCGGCGGCCAGCGCGGCGAGGATCGCGGCCTTATCGCCGAAATGGTGATAGGGGGCCTGATGCGACACGCCGGCGCGGCGCGCCACCTCGCGCATGGAGAGGGCCTGCACGCCCGCTTCCTCGATCAGGGCGAGGCCCGCGCTCATGACTTTTTCGCGAAGATCGCCGGCCGGGCCCATCCAAAATCACATCCAATGCGTACTTGACAGTGTCTAGCGCGTACTAGACAGTGTCAAGTGTCTCCATCCCCCGAGGCCCGCCGTGCGAGCACTCTTCTCCCCGTTTGCAGCGCTTGTCACGGCTGCGGCGTTCGCCCTCGCTTCCTGCGGCGAGGGCGACGCCGCCAACGCCGCCCCTCAGGCGCCCCTCGTCGAGGTCGTCGCGGTGGCCTCTTCCGATGCGCCCGGTGCGATCCGCGCCAGCGGCCTCGTCGGCTACAAGATCGAGACGGAGCTCTCCTTCAACGCGCCAGGCGTCATCGAGGCCTTGACGGTCGATGAGGGCGATACGGTGCGGCGCGGTCAGCGCCTTGCCACGCTGCGGCGCACCAGCGTCGGCGCCAATCCGAACGAATCCGCGCTCGCCCAAGAAACCGCCGAGCGCAATCTGCGGCGCACGCAAGCGCTGTTCGATCAAGGCTTCGCCACGCAGGCCGCGCTCGACGATGCGCGCCTCGCCGTGGAGCGCTCCCGCGATTCCTCCCGCATCGATGCGCCGACGAGCGGCATCATCCTGCGCCGCAGCGCCGAGCCGGCCCAGACGGTCGGCGCCGGCCAAAGCGTGCTGACGCTGGGCGACGTCGCGTCGGGCGTGGTCGTGCGCGCCGCGCTTGCCTCCAATGCCGCCGCGCGCGTGCGCGTGGGCGATGCGGCGCAAATTAGAATTAGCGGCGAGAGCGCGCCGCGCGAAGGACGCGTCGCGCGCGTCAGCGCCAAAAGCGATGACGCCACGGGCGCGTTCGAAGCTGAGATCCGGGTGGCGGATGCACGCGGCCTGCGCAGCGGATTGGTGGCGGACGTCACCATCGCCGCGCAGGCAGGCGTCGCCGAAGCCGCCGCGATCGTCGTGCCGACGCTTTCCTTGATCGACGCGCGCGCTGATCAGGGCGTCGTGTTCGTGGTCGATGAAGGCGGCGTGGCGCGTCGCCGCTCGGTGGAGACGGGCGGCGTCACCCGCGACGGCGTGCTCGTGCTCGCCGGCCTCAATGCGGGCGAGCGTGTGGTGGCGACGGGCGTAGCCTATGTGCGCGACGGCGCGCCGGTGCGGATCGCGGCGGCCCCGCAATAAACTCGCATGGCCGCTCTTACGACCTTCTTCGTCGATCGCTGGCAATTCACGCTGATCGTCTTCGCGCTGCTGATCGCGCTCGGCGTCTCCAGCATCATCAGCATTCCGAAATCCGAGGACCCAACGCCCCGGTTTCCGTTGGTGACGGTGGCTGTCGTTCTGCCCGGCGCGGACGCCGAACAGATGGAACGGCTGGTCGCCATTCCCTTGGAGACGGCGCTCAACGGCATTGAGGACGTGCGCGAAATCCGCTCGAACAATCGCGCGGGCGTTTCCGTCATTCAGGTTGAATTCGTTTACGGCGTCGATCCGGAGAAGAAATTCGACGAGGCCGTGCGCGAGGTGAACGTGGTGCGCCCCACGCTGCCTGACGGCGTGGCCGATATCCGCATCCGCCGCGCCAATCCGGCGCAGGCCAATGTGGTGCAGATGGCGCTCGTCAGCGAGACCGCTTCGTTTCGCCAGTTGGAGGCGTATGGACGTGCTCTGCGCGACGCACTGGAGCGCGCCCCGGGAATCCAGGAAGCGGAAATCTGGGGGGCGCCGACGACGGAAGTGCGCGTTGAAGTCGATCTCGCCAAGCTCGCCGCCTATCGCGTGCCGCTCAGCGCCGTCGTCAATGCGCTGCAAAACGAGGGCGCGGACGCGCCGATCGGCTCGGTGGAGGCAGGCGGGCGACGCTTCAATGTGGAAGCGTCGGGCGCGTTCGACAGCCTTGAGGAAATCCGCGCCACGGTGCTGCGTACCGGCGATGGCGCGGCGCTGACTGTCGGCGATGTCGCCGATGTCGCCTGGGACAACGATCAACGCGTGCACATCACACGCTATAATGGCCAACGCGCCATTTTCGTGACGGCGCGCGCCAAGCTGGGCGAAACGATTTTCGACGTGCTCGCCGGCATTCGCGCGCAGGCGGACGCGTTCGAGCGGCAACTGCCCGAAGGGATTGTTCTGGAGCGCGGCTTCGACCAGGGCGAGACGGTGGCGCACCGGCTGGGCTCACTGGGACGCGATTTTCTGATCGCGATTTTCCTAGTTCTTCTGACGCTATTGCCGCTCGGCTTTCGCGCCTCGCTCGTCGTCATGGTGTCGATCCCGCTGTCGCTGGCGATCGGCGTGGTGGCGATCCAGCAGCTGGGCTATTCGCTCAACCAGCTTTCCATCGCCGGCTTCGTCCTGGCGCTCGGCCTTTTGGTGGATGATTCCATCGTCGTCACCGAAAACATCGCGCGACGTCTGCGCGAAGGCTTGCCCCCACGCGAGGCGGCCATCGCCGGCGTGAAGGAAATCAACATCGCCGTCATCGGCTGCACCGCGACGCTGCTGCTCGCCTTCATTCCGCTCCTCTCCCTTCCCGAAGGCGCGGGCGATTTCATACGTTCGCTGCCGATGGCGGTGGTCTGCACGATCGCCGCCTCGCTGGTCATCTCGCTGACCATCATTCCCTTCCTCGCCGCGCGCCTGCTGCCGAAGAGCGCGGCGGGCCACACCAATCCATTCCTTGAAACGACGATGAGCGCGATTCATCGCGTCTATCGTCCCGCCCTGCATTTCGCGCTCGGCCGCCCGCGCGCGACAGTGGTCGCCGGGCTCGGCGCCTTCGTGCTCTCACTCGGGCTCGTTCCGCAGCTCGGTTTTTCGCTCTTTCCCGAGAATGACAGCCCTTATTTCATGGTCGACGTTTCGTTGCCGGAGGGCGCCGCCGTCAGCGAGACGGACAAAGCCGTGCGCTTCGTCGATTCCGTGCTCGCCGCGCATGAAGACATTACATGGCGCTTCGCCAATACGGGCCGTGGGAATCCGCAAATCTATTACAATGTGATCCCGGAGGAGCAGCAATCCAATGTGGGCGCGGTCTATGCGCGCTTCGATCATTGGACGCCGCGCGAAGGCAAGGCGGAGCTGGACAAGATTCGCGCCGAGCTCGACGCCTATCCGGGCGCGCAGATCACGGTGCGCCGTTTTGAGAACGGTCCGCCTGTGGAGGCGCCCATCGCCGTGCGCGTGCGCGGGCCAGACATCAATGCGCTGACCGCCCTGGCCGGCGATGTGGAGCGCATCCTCTATGAAACGCCCGGCGTGCGCGACATCAACAATCCGCTGGCGGCGCGCCTGGTCGATCTCGACATGAATGTGAACGAGGCGGAGGCCGCGCTCTTGGGCGTCGCGGCGGGATCGATTGATCAGACGCTGCGCATCGCCGTCAGCGGCGCGCAAGCGGCGCAGTTTCGCGATCCCGTCGGCGATTCCTATCCCATCGTGGTGCGCGCGCCGCGAGAGGATGCGCTGCCCGTGGAGGCGCTCGAGACGCTTTATGTGTGGAACGGCCAAGGCGCGGCGACGCCGCTCGCGGAGGTGGCTGATCCTGTCTTCTCGTCGGGCCCCGCGCGAATCGACCGGCTGCAACGCGAGCGCACGGCGACGGTGCGCGCCTTCACCGAAACCGGGTTCCTAACCTCGGCGGTGACAGCGGAGGTGGCCGATCGGCTCGATCAGATCACCCTGCCGCCCGGCTATTCCTTGAGCTTCGGCGGCCAGGCGGAAGCGCAGTCGCGCAGCTTCGGCGGGCTTTTGCCGGCGATCCTCATCGCCATGTTCGGCATCCTCGCCGTGCTCGTTCTGGAATTCCGCACCTTTTCGGTCGCCGCCGTGGTCGCGTTCGTTATTCCGTTCGGCATCATGGGCGGGCTGATCGGCCTCGCCATCGCGGGAGAGTCACTCTCCTTCGTGGCGATCATCGGTTTCATCGCGCTGATCGGCATCGAGATCAAAAACTCGATCCTGCTTGTCGAATTCGCCAATCAGCTGCGCGAGGACGGCGTGCCGCTCAAGGAAGCGATCGAGCGCGCCGGCGAGATTCGTTTCCTGCCGGTGCTGCTCACGTCGTTGACCGCGATCGGCGGTCTGACGCCGCTCGTACTTGAGAACTCGCCGCTCTATTCACCGCTGGCGATCGTGCTGATCGGCGGGCTGATCTCCTCCACGCTGATCGCGCGGATCGTCACGCCCTCCATGTATCTGCTGCTCGCCCCGAAGGATAAGCCCGCGGCGGCGGCGGCCTAAGCGTCGAACATGATGACGCTGCGCGCGATCTCGCCGCGCTTCATCTCGGCGAAGGCCTCGTTCACCTGCTCCAGCTTGATGCGCTGCGAGATCATCTGATCCAGCTTCAGCTTGCCGGCGAGATACATGTCCACAAGGCGCGGCATGTCGACCGGGAAACGGTTCGAGCCCATCAGCGAACCCTGAATGCGCTTTTCGCCCAGGAACGCCCAGCCCGGCAGCGTGATCGATTGCGTGACCGGGATCATGCCGATGATGTTGGCCGTGCCGCCGCGGCGCAGCATCATGAAGGATTGCTCGGCGGTCTTGGTGAGGCCGACGGCCTCGAATGAATGATCGACGCCGCCCTTCGTCAGCTCCATCACCGCCATGACGGGGTCGGTCTCGGCGGCGCAAATGAAATCGGTGGCGCCAAATTCGCGCGCGAGATTGTCCTTCGATTTCGACATGTCGATGGCGATGATGCGGCTCGCGCCGGCGATCGCCGCGCCATTGATGGCGGCGAGCCCGACGCCGCCGCAACCGATCACGGCGACGGTTTCGCCCGGCCGCACATTGGACGTGTGAAAGACGGCGCCGACGCCGGTGAGCACGCCGCAACCGATCAGCGCGGCGCGGTCGAGCGGCATGTCCTTGGAGACAGCCGTGCAAGCATGCTCGGAGATCAGCATCTGCTCGGCGAAGGAGGAAAGGTTGAGATATTGCAGCATCGGCCCGTCGCCTTGACGCAGGCGCGGCTCTTCCTCGGCGCCGCGCTTGGTGTCCGGCGATTCGCAGCGGCTCAAATGGCCGGTAAGGCAATGTTCGCAATGGCCGCAAAAAGCGGAAAGGCACGTGATCACGTGATCGCCCGGCTTCACCGTGCGCACCTCGGAGCCCACCTGCTCCACGACGCCCGCGCTCTCATGGCCGAGGACGGCCGGCAAGGGATGCGGATAGAGCCCCTCGATGAAATGGAGATCCGAATGGCACACGCCGGCTGCGGCGGTGCGGATGAGCACCTCATGCGGACCCGGTTTGTTGATCTGCACATCCTCGATCGTGAGCGGCTTGCCGACTTCGCGTAGAATCGCGGCTTTCATGGTCTTTCTCCCTATTCTTGTTCGGTCACGCCGCGCGTGTGGCGCCTTGAGTGTCGAGAACGAAATCCTTCGGATCGGGCGTGATCGTGGCTTGCCAATACTCGACCAAGGAGAAAGGCCAGTTTTGGGTGACGCGGCCGGCCTCGTTCTTGTACCAGCTCGTCACCTGCGGCGCGCCCCACGCCATCTGCTTGTTGCCTTCATCGACGCGCGCATTGAAGGCGTCGCACACGTCGCGCCGCACTTCCATCGCGCTCGCGCCCGTCTCCGCCAGGAGCTTCAGGGATTCCACGATGTAGCGGACCGAACATTCCGAGAAAAAGATGATCGATCCATTGATCACGATGTTCGTGTTCGGCCCATAGATCATGAAGAAATTCGGAAAGCCCGGCACGGTCATGCCGAGATAGGCGCGCGGATCGCCCGCCCATTGCTCATGCAAATCGCGCCCGCCGCGCCCCTTGATGCGCATGGGCATCAGGAATTTCGAGGCGTGAAAGCCAGTGCCGTAAATGATCACGTCCGCATCATGCTGAACGCCGTCCTCGGTCTTGAGGCCGTTTTCATTGATCTGAGTGAGCTTGGCGGTGACGATCTCCACGTTCGGCTTTTGCAGCGCGTTGATCCAAGTGCCGTTGTCGACGAGGCCGCGCTTGCCGCCGAGCGGATAGTTCGGGATCACCTTTTGCAAAAGCGCGCGGTTTTCGCCCACCTGCATTTCGATCGCCGCCTCAAGCAGCTGGCGGTATTGATCGTTGACGACGCCGACCGCATTTGGCGGCCCATTCCAACCGGGCTCGGCCCGCACGGCCTCCAAGAGCCCCTCCGCAGCCGACCAGAACAGCGAGAACCGATACCATTTGTCGAATGAGGGCACGGTCTCCAAGAGCCATTTCATGCCTTCGGGCACGTCGGCGTGATAGTTCGGGTTCGGAAAGAACCAGGGCGGCGTGCGCTGAAAGATCGTGATCGATTTGGCGCGGTCGACGATCTCCGGCACGAACTGAAACGCGCTCGCGCCCGTGCCGATCACCGCGACGCGTTTGCCGGCGAGGTCCACGTCGTCCCGCCAGCGCGCCGAATGGAATGCTGGGCCCTTGAAGCTGTCGCGGCCCTCGATGTCAGGCAGGCGCGGGCGATTGAGCTGACCGACGGCGGCGATGACAGCATTGGCTTCGAGCGTTTCGCCGCGTCCGTCCTTCGTTGTCACCAGAACGCGCCATTGCTGGCGCGCTTCGTCCCAGACGCATTCCTCGCAGGTGGTTTCAAAGCGGATGTTTTTGCGCAGATCGTAGCGGTCGGCGACGCCGCGAAAATAATCGAGCAGCACGGGCTGCGTCGAAAAATGCTGCGGCCATTGGTGATTGGGCTCGAACGAATAGGAATACATGTGGTTCGAGCTATCGACGCGGCAACCGGGATAGGTGTTTTCCAGCCACGTGCCGCCGACATCGGCGTTCTTTTCGATAATGGTGAAAGGCACGCCCGCCTGCGAAAGCCTTATGCCGGCGAGGATGCCGGACATGCCCGCGCCGATGACGATGGCGCGCATGCCCTTTGCCGCTTCCTGCAAGCGCGGACTGTCCCAGCGCGGATCCTTGGTGCTGGCGCCCTCGATGGCGAGTTCGTCCATCAGAAAATCGACGTAATGCGCGGGAATTTCCTGCCCGGCGATGAAATCCATCATCTGGCGCACAACCGCCGGCGACGGCGGCGGCGCGGGGTTGAGATCGCCCGACAAGAGCGCGCCGATCACCTCGCGCGCCTTGGCGCGGATGCCATCCTGCGCGGCCTCGCTCAGGATTGGCTCGCCGCGCGGGAACATTTCATAGGTCGGCCGCCACTCATCCTTGAGCAGCGACGCATCGCCGGTGATCTGCGCCATCGCCACCACCAGGGTCGGCAAATGGGCGACGGCAAGCGCATCCTCCAGGGCTGCGCGATCTTCAGCTCGCATGGGCTTCGTCCCCTGAAACATGTTCTGGTTTTACCGACACTCTCACGGCGCGGGCCGCCCGTCGACGGCGCCGCTGCGAGAGGGGCCGCTTTAAGCCAACACGGTTTTACCGCTCTTGATCACGGTGACGTTGCGCGCCTTCACCCGCGCCTCGAACGAGATCACGTCCCCGTCCTTCCACAGATCGACGGTCACGGTCTCGCCAGGGAAGACGGGCGAGGAGAACCGCGCCGCATGGCTCTTGAAGGCGGCGGGCTCGTAATCGGCGTAGGTGGACAGAATCGCCCGGCACGTCAGACCATAGGTGCACATGCCGTGCAGGATCGGGCGCGGAAATCCGGCCGCCGCCGCGAAATCCGGGTCCGAATGCAGTGGGTTGTAATCGCCGGACAGCCGATAGAGCAGCGCCTGGGACGGCAGAGTGGCGAGATCGACCGATCGATCCGGCGCGCGCTCGGGAACCTTGTGTGGTTCGGGCTGGCCATCGGAGGGGCCGCCGAACCCGCCATCGCCCCGTGCGAACATGGTCATGACGAGCGTGGCCAGCGGATCGCCGGAGCCGGCCTCCTTGAGCACGTTCTCGATCATGATCACCGCACCCTTTCCGGGGCCCTTGTCGAAGGCGCCGATCACGCGGGCGTCGGCGGTGATCTTGGCGCTGCGCGGCATCGGCTTGTGAAAGGTGATCGAACGCTCGCCGTCGACCACCATCATGAAATTGACGCCAAGATCGCCGGGAAAGGCGCCCCAGGCCGCGACAGAGGCGAAGGTGGGCGCCACTTTCAGGTCACGTTCATAGACGAACGCAAGCTCCTTGCGGTCCATCGGATCGGCGCCCATGCCGATCCCGAGGGCGTAGAGGATCGCGTCCTTCTCGGCATAGGCGAAGGGCTGGCCCTTGTTTTCGAGCTTCAAGATATCGGGATAGGAAATGGGCATGACGGCGTTCCTCGGCTGATGGGTCCAATCTGCCACGCGGCGGGCCGCGCGCAACCGGCGCGGCGGCGCCAAGGAGCGGTCGCGCAGCGTCAAGTCCTGTGCGAGCATCGGCGCATGACGAATCGGCGCCGCCATGGATGATTCCGCCCTGATCCTGTTCGGCGCCACCGGCGATCTCGCCGGGCGGATGCTGTGGCCCTCGCTCTATTTCCTGGAGCGGGACGGGCTCTTGCCGCCGCGCTTCCGCGTCATCGCCAATGCGCGCTCGGCGCTGGAACCGGCCGCCTTCCTTACCTTCGTGCGGGATAATGTGCGCCGCCGCAGCGACGGCGATTATGACGAGGCCGCGTTCGAGCGCTTCGCGGCGCGGCTCGCTTATGTCGGCGGCGACGCATCCGATCCCGCGACGTATGAGAAACTCTGCGAAGCGCGGCGCGACGCGCGCGACCTCGTGCATTATCTCTCCACCTCGCCCACGCTCTATGAAGTGATCGTCAAGCGGCTCAGCGCGGCGGGCTTGGTCGATCCGCCCGCGCGCATCATCATCGAGAAACCGCTCGGGCGCGATCTGGCGAGCTGCGCCGCGATCAATGACGCGCTGGGCGCATCGTTCAGCGAAGACCGCATCTTCCGGATGGACCATTATCTCGGCAAGGAGGCGGTGCAGAATCTCATCGCGTTGCGCTTCGGCAATGTGCTGTTCGAGCCTTTGTGGGACAAGGTTTCGATCGATCACGTACAAATCAGCGTAGCCGAAACGGTGGGCGTGGAAGGGCGCGGAGCCTATTACGATTCCTATGGCGCTCTGCGCGACATGGTGCAGAGCCATCTTCTGCAGCTTTTGTGTCTGGTCGCGATGGAGCCGCCGTCAAGCCTCGATCCGGACGCGGTGCGCAATGAGAAGGTCAAGGTGCTGCGCTCGCTGCGCCCTATCGCGCCACGCGACAATGCGCGGCTTGTCGTGCGCGGCCAATATCGCAAGGGATTCGCCGAAGGCGGTCCAGTCGACGATTACGCGCAGGAGGTCGGCCTGCCCGTCTCCGATACGGAGACGTTCGTGGCGCTCTGCGCGCATATCGACAATTGGCGCTGGGCTGGCGTGCCCTTCTATCTGCGCACCGGAAAGCGCCTGCCCGAGCGCGCGTCGCAGATCGTCATTCAATTCCGGGACGTGCCGCATTCGATTTTTCCAGCCGCCGTGCTGAGCGCCAATCGATTGACCATCCGCCTCCAACCGGAAGAAGAAATCGCGCTCGCGCTGATGAACAAGCGTCCCACGCTCGAAGAGGATGGATTTCGTCTGGAACCCGTCTCGCTCGATCTCGCCATGAGCGGCAAGCCGCAGCGGCGCCGCATCGCCTATGAACGCCTTTTGCTGGAGGCGCTGCAAAATCGCTCGACCCTGTTCGTGCGCCGCGATGAAGCGGAGGCGGCGTGGCGCTGGGTGGACGATATTCAAAGCGGTTGGGCGCAGCTGAAGCAGCCGCCGGCGCCTTACGCCGCCGGCACGTGGGGACCGTCGGCCTCCTTCGGCCTGATCGAGCGCGATGGGCGCTCATGGTGCGAGTGATCGAAGCGCCCAGCGCGCGCGCGCAAGCAGGTCGGTTGGCGGGCCGCCTCGCCGCGCGGCTCGCCACGCAGATGCGCGCGAAGCGTCGCGTATCCTTGGCGGTGAGCGGGGGCGACACGCCGGGCCCGCTGTTCGACGCGCTGGCGCGCACGCGCCTTGCCTGGGCGCGCGTGGACGTGACGCTGACGGACGAGCGCTGGCTGCCGGCGCGCGATCCGCGGAGCAACGCCCATCTGGCGCGCACACGCCTCTTGCGCGCCCAGGCGCACAGGGCGCGCTTCGTGGCGCTTAAAACCAATCATTCCAAGCCGGAACGCGGCATCGGTTTGGCGACGGCGCGACTTGCACCGCTTCTGCCGCTCGACATCGCCATCATCGGCATGGGCGCGGACGGGCATATCGCCTCGCTCTTTCCCGGCGAGAACCTCAACGGGCGCAGCGCGGTCATAACCGCCCACGCACCCGGCGCGCGGGGCGCGGCGGCGCGCATGTCGCTCAGCTTGCGCACGCTTCTCGAAGCGCGGCTCGTTGTGCTCATCCTGCGCGGCCGATCGAAACGGGACGCGCTCGCCGTGCATTTGAAGGAAGACGCGCCGCTCACGCCGGTGCGCGCGCTTCTGGCGCGCCGACGCGGCGAAACCTGGATATCATGGGCGCCATGAAGCGAAGGGACCTCCATGCTGGAGATCGATGACATTCTCGACCGCGCGCCGGTGATCCCGGTCCTGGAGATCGCCCGAGAAAGCGATGCGGCGCCTTTGGCGGATGCGCTGTCCAGCGGGGGCCTCGCTGTTTTGGAGATCACGTTGCGCACGGAGGCGGCGCTGCCCGCCATCCGCGCTCTGGCGCAACGGAGCGATGTGATCGTGGGCGCCGGCACCGTGCTGGACGCGGACATGCTGCGCGCGGCTCACGATGCGGGCGCGCGCTTCATCGTCAGTCCCGGCCTCACCCGCAAACTGGCCGACGCCGCGCGCATGGCGGGCCTGCCCTTCCTGCCGGGCGCGACGACCGGCACGGAAATCATGCGCGGCCTCGAACTTGGCCTGACGCGCTTCAAGTTTTTTCCCGCGGAGACATCGGGCGGCGCGCGCGCCGTGGCCGCCTTCGCCGCGCCCTTTCGCGCGGTGCGGTTTTGTCCTACCGGCGGGATCGGCGCGGACAATGCGATGACCTATCTCAAGCTTGCGAACGTCGCCTGCGTGGGCGGCTCCTGGGTGGCGCCGGCGGATGCGATCGCGGCGCGCGATTGGACGTCCATCGCCGCGCTGGCGCGCGCGGCGGCGTTGATGAAACGGAGCGAGCCATGAATCCCATCGTCAGCGATGTGACGGCGCGCATAGAGGCGCGCAGCGCAGAAACGCGCTCGGCCTATCTCGATCGGATCGCCGAGGCGCGCGGCAATGAGCCGGGGCGCGCGAAATTCTCCTGCGCCAATTTTGCTCACGCCTTCGCCGCCATGCCGGATGACGACAAGGCGCGCACCGTGCGCGATCCAAATGCGCCGAATATCGGCATCGTCTCGGCCTATAATGACATGCTCAGCGCCCACCAGCCGCTGGAGCGCTTTCCCGCCCTGATCAAGGACGCGGCGCGCGAGGTGGGCGCGACGGCGCAATATGCGGGCGGCGTGCCGGCCATGTGCGACGGCGTCACCCAAGGACGCCCCGGCATGGAGCTCTCGCTCTTCTCGCGCGACGTGATCGCGATGGGAACGGCGGTGGCGCTCACGCACGACGCCTTCGACGCGGCGATCTGCCTTGGCGTGTGCGACAAGATCGTGCCGGGCCTCTTCATGGGCGCGCTCGCCTTCGGCCATCTGCCGGTGATCTTCATGCCCGCCGGCCCGATGACGAGCGGCCTCTCCAACGCGGAAAAGGCGCGTGTGCGCGGGCTCTATGCGGAAGGCAAGGCGACGCGCGAGGAATTGCTCGCCTCGGAAATGAAATCCTATCACGGCCCAGGCACGTGCACCTTCTATGGCACCGCCAATTCCAATCAGATGATGATGGAGCTGACGGGCCTCCATTTGCCAGGCTCGGCCTTCGTGCATCCCAATACGCCGTTGCGCGATGCGCTGGTGCGCGAAGCGGCGCGCCGCGCGGTGACGCTGGCCGCCTCCAATGAAGCGCCGATGGCGAAAGTGGTGGACGCAAGGAGCATCGTGAACGCGATCGCCGGCCTCTTGGCGACGGGCGGCTCCACCAATCACACGCTGCACCTGATCGCGATGGCGCGCGCGGCGGGCCTCATCCTCACCTGGGAGGATTTCGACGACCTCTCGCGCGTGACGCCCTTGCTCGCGCGCGTCTATCCGAACGGGACGGAGGATGTGAACGCGTTTCAGGCCGCCGGCGGCATCGGCTTCGTGATCAGCGAATTGCTGCGCGCCGGCCTTGCGCATGACGATGTGACGACAATCGCCGGCGCGGGACTGTCACGCTACACGCGGGAGCCGCTTCTGCGGGACGGCGCGCTCACTTGGCGGGACGGCGCGGGCGAGAGCCTCAATCGCGACATCGTGCGGCCCGCGGACGATCCGTTCGATTCCGAAGGCGGCATGCGCCTTCTCACCGGCTCGCTCGGCCGCGCCATGATCAAGACATCGGCGGTGAAGCCGCAGCATCGCATCGTCGAGGCGCCGGCCTTGGTGTTCGACACACAGGAAGCCGTGCTGCAGGCGTTCAAGGCCGGCCAACTCGACCGCGATTTCATCGCAATCGTTCGCTTCCAGGGCCCGCGCGCGAACGGCATGCCTGAACTGCATTCGCTCACGCCGACGCTGGGCGTGCTGCTCGATCGCGGCCATCAAGTGGCGCTGGTGACGGACGGGCGCATGTCCGGCGCGTCCGGCAAGACGCCGGCGGCGATCCATGTGACGCCGGAGGCCGCTGAGGGGGGGCCCTTGGCGCGGGTGCGCGACGGGGACCTTATCCGCCTGGACAGCGTTGCCGGACGGCTGGAGATCAAGATTGACCCCGCCGAATTCGCCGCTCGCACTCCCGCCGCGCCGCCCCCGCAAGCCCAAGGCGGCTTTGGGCGGGAATTGTTCTCCGGCCTCCGCGCGCTCGTCTCCCCGGCGGACGAAGGGGCGCAAACCTTGTTTGACAGGCGGAACGAGGGGCGTAACGTCCCCCTCGTCGGCGCCTAAAAGCTGGGCGCCACCCGGCGCCAGGCGCCGTTTCGACAAGGCACGATGCCTGCAAGAGGCTGGGTTCTCCCCATGCGGTTGCGGCGAAGCGGCACGCTTGCGGCGAAAACAGGTGACTTGAGAATGGCTCGCGGACAAAAGACGGCCAAAAGGTCCGCCGGGTTCGGACATTAGCGGACGCGCAAAAGGGGAAGTCGATCCATGGCGTTAAGCGCAAATCTCAGCGTCGTATCGCGCGCAATTCCTGGGTTGGACGCCGCGCCGACGCGCCACGCCAAGCTCATCGCCTGGGTCCGGGAGATCGCGGCGCTGACCAAGCCAGACCGGGTGCATTGGTGCGACGGCTCCGAGGCTGAGTTCCAGGCCATCTCCGCGGACCTCGTAGCCAAGGGCACGCTGAAGCCGCTCGATCCCAAGAAGCGCCCCAATTCCTTCTATGCCGCCTCCGACCCGCGCGACGTGGCGCGCGTGGAGAGCCGCACCTTTATCTGCTCGGAAAAGGCCGAGGACGCCGGCCCGACCAATAATTGGTTCGACCCCGCCGAGATGCGCGTGAAGCTGAATGGCCTGTTTGACGGCTGCATGCGCGGGCGCACGATGTATGTGGTGCCGTTCTGCATGGGCCCGCTCGGCTCCAAGATTTCCGCCCTGGGCGTTGAGATCACGGACAGCGGCTATGTGGCGATTTCGATGCGCGTGATGACGCGCATGGGCAAGGCCGCGCTCGACGAAATGGGCGACAACGGCTTCTTCGTGCCGGCCGTGCACACGCTGGGCGCGCCGCTCGCGCCGGGCCAAAAGGATGTCGCTTGGCCGTGCAATGACGAAAAATGGATCGTCCATTTTCCGGAGAGCCGCGAAATCTGGTCCTATGGCTCGGGCTATGGCGGCAACGCGCTGCTGGGCAAGAAATGCTATGCGCTGCGGATCGCGTCGGTGATGGCGCGGGACGAAGGCTGGCTCGCCGAGCACATGCTGATCTTGAAGCTCACCTCGCCTGAAGGCGCGGTGAAATATGTCGCCGCAGCGTTCCCGAGCGCGTGCGGCAAGACCAATCTGGCCATGCTGCAGCCGAGCATTCCCGGCTGGAAGGCCGAGACGATCGGCGACGACATCGCCTGGATGCGCTTCGGCGAGGACGGGCGCCTCTATGCGATCAATCCCGAAGCTGGCTTTTTTGGCGTCGCGCCCGGCACGGGCGTGAAAACGAACAAGAGCGCGGTGGATACGCTCACGCACAATGTCGTTTTCACCAATGTCGCGCTGACCAAGGACGGCGATGTGTGGTGGGAGGGCCTTTCCGATCCACCTCCGCCGGGCCTCACCGATTGGCAAGGCAACGCCTGGCTGCCGGATTCCAAATTCCCCGCCGCGCATCCGAACGCACGCTTCGCCGTGCCCGCCGGCCAATGTCCGGTGATCGCGCCTGAATGGGAGGACCCCAAGGGCGTGCCGATCAGCGCCATTCTGTTCGGCGGGCGCCGCGCAAGCGCGGTGCCGCTCGTGACGGAAGCATTCGATTGGGAGCATGGCGTGTTCCTGGCTTCCAACGTCGCCTCCGAAGGCACGGCCGCGGCAGAGAACAAGGTCGGCGAATTGCGCCGCGATCCGTTCGCGATGCTGCCCTTCTGCGGCTACAATATGGGCGATTACTTCGCCCATTGGCTGAAGCTCGGCGCCAGCGCCGATCCCGCGAAACTTCCGCGCATTTTCTTCGTGAATTGGTTCCGCAAGGACGAAGCCGGCAAATATGTCTGGCCCGGCTTCGGCGAGAATGCGCGCGTGCTGAAATGGATCTGCGAACGCCTCGACGGCAAGGCCGCCGCCGAGGAGACGCCGATCGGCCGCGTGCCGACGAAGGACGCGCTCGATTTGAGCGGCCTCGACATTAGCGAGGGCGCTTTGCGGCTGCTGCTCAGCGTCGATCGCGACGTCTGGCGCGAAGAGGCGAGCCTCATTCCGCCCGCGTATGAGAAATTCGGCGCGCGCCTTCCGGCGCAGCTCTGGGCGCAGCACAAGGCGCTGTTGGCGCGGTTGGGAGCTTAAACCAGCCGCCTCTTGAAAAACGCCAATATCTCATCGCGCGCCTTGCGCGTGGGCTGACCTTCTTCGTCGATCAGGTGCAGCGTGACGACGCTGTGCGGCATCTTCATCGCCGCATTCGGATTGGCGTGTTCATCTTCGATCACCACGCCCTCGAAGCGGTCGCCCAAAGCCGCCTCATAGGCCGCGAACCGCGCCGCCTGGCAGAAGCTGTCGCCGCGAAAGCGATAAGCCTTCACGGTCAGATCCTCGCGGTCGAGCCGCTCTTTCACGGCGGCCAATTCGTCGGGCGCGATGTGCAGCCCGCCTGGCTTGCCGATCGGCAGCGAGGGCTGCGACAGCACCGGCGCGAGCATCGCCGGCTCCAGCATCATGGAGAGCGCGAAATTGCCGGTGAAGCACATGCCGATGGCCCCGACGCCCTTGCCGCCCGCCTCTTCGTGCGCCAGCCGCGCCAGCGCGCGCAGCCATTGCGTGACCGGGGCGGACACGTTGTTCTTGAACGCGTGGAACTCCGCGCTGATGCAGCCGCGCAGCATCGAGCCCAGCGCATAGGCGGGCGAGACCGGCTCTCCCGCGCGGCCGAACAGGTCCGGCATATAGACGGTGAATCCCGCCGCGCGCGTCCAGCGGGCGAAGCGCGCCACGTGCGGGGAGATGCCGGGCATCTCCGTCATCACGATCACGGCCGGGCCCCGCCCGCTCACGAAGACGCGCTTTTCCTTCCCCAAAAGCGATATGCGCCGCGCCTCGAAATCCGTCAGCTTGTCCGTTTTCGACAGATCGGCATCGCTCATGTAGAAGGCCCCTCGCCCGCGAACGCGGCAAGCGTGCAGCATCATGAAATTCCTCGACCAGTGCAAAATCTATATTCGCTCCGGCAATGGCGGGGCGGGCGCCGTCTCGTTTCGGCGTGAGAAATTTATTGAATATGGGGGCCCGGACGGGGGCGACGGCGGGCGCGGCGGCGATGTCTGGATCGAGGCCGTGGAGGGCCTCAACACGCTGATCGATTTTCGCTTCCAGCAGCATTTCAAGGCCAAGACCGGCGGCCATGGCATGGGCAAGAACCGCCACGGCGCCGATGGTGAATCCGTCACGCTCAAAGTGCCCGTGGGCACGCAAGTGCTGGACGAAGAGCAGGACGAGATCATCGCCGATCTCGCCAAGCCCGGTCAGCGCGTGCTGCTGGCGCGCGGCGGCAATGGCGGCTTCGGCAACGCCTATTTCAAGTCGAGCGTGAACCGCGCCCCTGAACGCGCCAATCCCGGCCTGCCCGGCGAGGAGCGCGTGCTTTGGCTCAGGCTCAAGCTCATCGCCGATATCGGGCTCGTTGGTTTGCCCAATGCGGGCAAGTCGACGTTTCTGCGCGCTGTATCGCACGCGACTCCCAAAGTGGCCGATTATCCGTTCACGACCCTGACGCCGCATCTCGGCGTCGTCTCCGTCAGCGAAAGCGACCGTTTCGTGCTGGCGGATATTCCCGGCCTCATCGAAGGCGCGGCGGAAGGCGCGGGCCTTGGCACGCGCTTCCTTGGCCATGTGGAGCGCTGCGCCGCGCTCGTGCATCTGATCGACGGCACGGATGAAAAACCCGGCGCGGCCTACAAGACCGTGCGCCACGAAATTGAAGCCTATGGCGAAGGACTCGATCAAAAGCTCGAATTCGTCGCGCTCAACAAGATCGACGCGCTCGATCCGGAAACCCTGAAGAAACGGCGCGATTCCTTGAAGCGCGCTTGCGGCAAGAAAGTGTGGCTCGTCAGCGGCGTGTCCGGCGCCGGCGTGCGCGAACTTTTGTTCGCGCTGATGGAGGAAGTGAAAGCGCGGCGCGGCGAGGAGCGCGCGGCGCGTGAAGATCAGGATGAATGGGCGCCGTAGCGCGCGTACGAGCGTTTCCGGCGCGCGTGTTCAGACGTCCGCGCAATTGTGCGCCTCACCCGCCACTCGCCCTCCTCCGCGCGTGCGCATTCTCCACCGGCGACAGGCCCAGCACATCCGCGACACGGCCGATGAACGCGTCCTCGTGGCGTTCGCGCGCGGCGTCCGCGAGCGCGACGCGCCAGAGCGCCTCCACCAATGCGCCGCGCTCCTCCAGCGGGATCGCCTTCTTCACCAAAGCCGTGAATTTGTAGAAATCGACGCTGGCGGCTTCTGCGGCCTCGCCCTCGGCGCGCAGCGCGGCGGCCTCCGCCGCGTTCAACCCATAGCGCGCGGCCAGCACCGCCTCGATCTGCGCCCGCTCGCGCGCGTCATAGGCATGATCGGCGTGCGCCAGGATCACGAGCAGCGCCGCAACCGCCGTGCGCGCATCGTCGGCGTCGAGCGTTTCGGCCTGGGCGGCGAGTTTCTTGAGAAGCGAGGCGAGCATGCTTAGCCGCTAGCCGAATGGCAGCGACTTGAGCCACAACCCAAGGCGCTCGGCCTCTCGTGTATTCAGATCTGGAGGCAATTGAAGCTGCAAAACGAAGTCTGGGCGGAGCTGAAATTCGTGCTCAATGACTTCAATAGAATCTTCAACCTGCACGCCTTCATCGTCGTCAATTGCATCCGCAGGAACTTCCGGAAGTTTTTGAGCAGCGCCCATGGCCGCATCTCGCAGTTTCCTCACATCGACCGACCAAACCATCCGTGACTTCATGCCCTTTCGACCAGCAAGAAATCGACCGATGTCCATGCTGGAGAGGTCCTTAAAAACCCCAACAACGTCATTGTATTTTTCACCCGTAACTTGAGCTGCCCGGACAACCGTAGTTACCCTTGCGCCTTTTTGGCGCTGCGAAAGCCAATCAATGATCTTTTTGGCGGCTTCATCGTTGTAATATAAGTTTGATAATCCTGTATTGTTCAATTTTCTCTCCTTAAAGTGGCTATAAGCTCATGTATATTCCCCTTTATGCCCTTTGTCAAGAATAGGGCGGATAAAAGCAATTTGAATCGCCTTGCCGAATCGCCTGAGATTAGCTAACGCTGGACTAATGTCGAAGACTGGGCCCCAGACGTTCACCATTCACGCCGCGAAGACCCACCTTTCGCAGCTGATCGCGCGCGTTGAGGCGGGCGAGGAAGTGATCATCGCGCGCGGGGATAAGCCGGTGGCGCGCCTGGCCCCCATCGCAGCGCCGAAGCCGCAGCGGGTGTTCGGGGCGATGAAGGATCAAATTGGTGAGCTTGGGCCTGAGTTTTTCGAGCCCCTCCCACAAGACGAGCTCGACGCTTGGGAAGGAAAGCTCACGGACGATTTTGGCGTCTCGCTCCCGAAGGCGACATAAGCCTTTGCGCCTGCTCCTCGACACTCATGCATTCCTGTGGTGGCTCAAAGGATCGGCACAGCTGACGCTGGCGGCGCGGGGGGCGATCACCGAGGCGTCCGAAACGCCATTCGTCAGCGCCGCGTCGGCGTGGGAAATAACCACCAAGCATCGAATTGGGAAACTTGCGGATTACGCCGTGATCGCCGCTGATGTGAACAAGACCATCCTTGAGCGCGGATTCGAGCCTCTGCCCATCTCCGTAGCGCATGCGCAGCGCGCGGGCGCGCTGATCGGCGAACACGGCGATCCGTTCGACCGCATGTTGGCCGCGCAGACCCTGCTTGAAGGGCTGACGCTCATCTCGAAAGACGCTGAATTCGACGCCTTCGGCGTACGGCGCCTCTGGTGACATCGCCCCTCGCCTCCGCGCGCCGCATCGTGGTGAAGATCGGCTCGGCGCTGCTGGTGGACGCCGCCAGCGGCCAGCCCGCGCGCGCCTGGCTCAAGGCGCTGGCCGAGGATGTGCGCGACGCGCGCGCGGCGGGCGCGAGCGTGCTCATCGTCTCCTCCGGCGCGGTGGCGCTGGGGCGGCGCGTGCTCCGCCTCACAAGCTCGACGCGGCTGGAAGAGAAGCAGGCCGCCGCCGCCGCCGGCCAGGCGCGGCTGATGCGCGCTTACGAAGAAGCGTTCGAGCCGTTCGGCATCCCGGTGGCGCAAGCGCTGTTGACGCCGGACGACACCGAGCGCCGCCGCCGCTGGCTCAATGCGCGCGCCACGCTCGACACGCTTCTGGCGCTCGGCGCCGTGCCGATCATCAATGAAAACGACACCGTCGCCACGATCGAGATCCGCTATGGCGACAATGATCGCCTCGCCGCGCGCGTGGCGCAGATGGTGAGCGCGGACGCGCTCTTGCTGCTCTCCGATGTCGACGGGCTTTACGATCGCGATCCGCGCGCCGACGCGGACGCGCGCTTCATCCCCGAGGTGCGCCAGATCACCTATGCCATAGAAGCGATGGCGGGCGGGGCGAACGCCGGCGCGGGCGTGGGCACGGGCGGCATGCGCACCAAGATCGAAGCGGCGAAAATCGCCACCGCCGCCGGCTGCGCCGTCGCCATCACCAAGGGCGGCGAGGCGCATCCCTTGCGGCGCCTGCGCGATGGCGCGCGCGCGACCTGGTTTCTCCCCGCCGCGACGCCGAAAGCCGCGTACAAGACCTGGATCGCCGGTTCGCTCGCGCCGCAGGGCGCCATCGCTGTCGACGCCGGCGCGGCGGTCGCGCTGCGCGGCGGCAAGAGCCTGTTGCCGGCCGGCGTGGTCGACGTCGTGGGCCGCTTCGAGAAGGGCGATGCGGTCCGCATCCTGGGCCCCGACGGGGCCGAAATCGCGCGCGGGCTCGCGCGCTACGACGCGGAGGATGCGCGCCGCATCAAGGGCCTCAAATCGAGCGACATCGAAGCCGCGCTCGGCTATGCGGCGGGCGCGGCGCTCGTGCACGCCGACGATTTGGCGCTGAGCGGGAGCTGATGCGGCGGCTGTTTGTTTTCGCGACGCTTCTGGCGCTCTGCGCCTGCGCCGCGACGCCTTCTCGAACGGAGCCCGCCTTGCGCCACCCCATCTCCTATGTCGAAATTCCGGTGACCGACATGGAGCGCGCGATGCGCTTCTACGCGCATGTGTTCGCGCTGTCTCTGCGCCGCGAAACGGTCGACGGCTATGACATGGCGCTGTTCGATTTTCACGACAACGCGCCGGGCGCGACGGGCGCGCTCGCCAAGGGCGATGTCTATGTGCCTTCGCACACTGGCTCGATCGTCTATTTCATCGTCGACGATATCGACGCGGCGCTGGCGCGCGCGCAAAGCCTCGGCGCGCGCATCCTCTACCCGAAGAAGGATATCGGCGAAAACGGCTTCGTCGCCGAGATCGAGGACAGCGAAGGCAATCGGATCGCGCTGAGTCAGTATTAGGCGCGTCGCGCTGCGGGGCGTATGCCGCAAGTATCTGTGTCACCTTTTCTCCGCGCAGCCCTTTTCGCGCCGCCGGCGCGGCGCCGGCGGCGTGAAGGCGCGCCATATTCAAGACGGGCGCCGCTTCAGGAGGTGTTTCGCCGCCCCAGCAGCCTGTCGCCCATCGCCTTGAGCGCGCGATAGGCCTGGATATGGCTCCGCTCCAGCCGATAGCTCTGCGGCGCAAGCCGTTTCGGCAGCGGCGCGTGCAGGAATGATTGCGGCGCAAGCCGCATCGCGGCGAGCTTGCGCGCGAGGGCGGCGATGGCGCGCTCGGGATTTTCGCCGAGCCGGCGCAGCGCCTCGAGCCGATAGGCGAGCGTGCGCGCGCCCGCGCCAGCGCTCTCAAAATTCTTCGCGCGCCCGCCATGATCGCGCTCCTTGCCGCCGCCGCCCTTGAACGCCGGCATCGCCATGATGACGCGCCAGCGCGCGGGGTCTTCGCTCCAGCGCGGCGGCGCGCGATACGATTCGGCGGCGTGCGGCGCGTAAGGCGCATAGACGAAAGCCGCCACGCGCGGCGCGGCTTCGATGAAGAGAAGACGCAACGCGATGCGCTCCAGCATGAGAATGGAATCGGCGAGCGCGCGGCGCGCCTCATGCGGCAGCACGCGAAGCAGCGCGAGCGCGGTGAGCCCGCCCCAATGCGCGATCAAGGCGGCGACCTCGGCGCGAATGAGCGGCCAGCCATGCGGGCTTTCAAGGAACCCGTCTTCGACGGGCGGCAGATCGGGAATGTCCATGCGCGCCAGCTTAAGCGCGTTCAAGCTAGGTCGGATTGGGCGATGCTATTCCCCTGATCGGGGGAGAGGGCTTGGGTGAGGGGGCGGCGTATCGCGTGGAAAAGATGCATTTCAATTGTTAGGGCGGTATTACCTCAACGTGTGCGAAGGGGCGAGCAATGACGGAGTTCGACAACAGAAAGACTACAAAGTCGTTTGCGTGGGGCGACGCGCTCACCTTAGTCTCATGCATGACGGCGCTGTTAAGCGTCTGGCTCACATGGCACGGGTTTCAAGAGTCTCGCTTCGCAGAACTGTCAGGGCAGCGACTTTCGGCTTGCATCGAGACTGTCGATCGCGCTTCGGGTGTCATCGTCGCTGAGCTCAGACGCGAATGTCGGAACGATGGTGTAGGTTGTTGGGGTGGTGATTATTATGGAGAGGAGGCCACATGCGCTGAGCGAGACGAGAATTGTCAAGCAGCGCTCCGAGCCCGGGCTGAAGCTGCGCGCGAATATTGGCAACGTGAATTGCGCGCCGCCCGCATAGAGTTCGAGGCTGCTCAGCGCTTTGCTCTACTCGGTCCCGTTGAACTTGCGCGTGCTGAAGAAGCGTTAAGTGTTGCGATAAGGGAGCCAATCGACAGCGACAGAGCTGAAACGGCACTTCGAACCTTTAGGAACAGTTGCGCTATGGTTTTGGGCGGTTTCGGGGAAGCGGCAACTCAGACACCGCGCGATAGCGGTGAGCGTTAACTCCTCCGCGCGGAGACGCATGGCGGCATCCGCCTCGTTGAAGGCGTCGAGCGCCTCGCGGCGAAAGGCGAAGATGTATGCGTCGCCTTTTTCTTCTTCAATGCGTGTCGTGATAACGCGAGCCGATGCTCTGCATGTGATCACGCTGCCCGGCCGACACGGAACGCGGAGACCCGGGGCCCAGAGCAAATGCACTCCCATTCCTGGACCCCGGACAACGCGCTTCGCGCGTTTCCGGGGAGCGTCATGCGTTGCGTGCATAAGTGCGCGAAACGACGATACGCAGCGCTTCTCCCCCTCACCCTGCCCTCTCTTGGACATAGGGGAGAGGGGTCGTAACGCGCTTTCCCTCTCCCACATCTTCATGAGAGAGGCTCTCGCCGCGTGCTACTTCTTCCGCATCCGCGCGAGGCGCTCGCTCATCTCCGGTCCGCGTCCCTCGGTGTGGTGCAGCTCCCAGGCGATGCCGGCGGCGAGGGGCATGCCGTCCGTGTCGTTCATGAGCTTCTTCATCGCCCGGCTGGCGCGCCAGGAATTGGCGAGGATGTCGCGGCAGAGGCGATGGGCTTCTTCCTCAAGGCGCGTATCGGGCACGCACAAATTGGCGAGCCCCATGGCGACGGCGTCCTGCCCCGAATAGGTGCGCGAGGCGAACATCATTTCCTTGGCGCGCGCTTCGCCGACGCGGCGCGGCAGGCGCTGCGACAGGCCCCAGATCGGCACGAGATCCCAACGCCCGTGCG
>CAZLWK010000010.1:0-114624 GCA_964563395.1 uncultured Caulobacteraceae bacterium | reverse complement strand
GAGCATTGATGAACTCGCCGCGTCCATCGCGGCGCATGGCCTCTTGCAGAACCTGGTCGTCTCGGAAGCTGACAAGGGACGCTATTCCGTGGAAGCTGGCGGCCGGCGCCTGAAGGCGCTTCGAAAACTGGCCAAGGCGAAGACCATTCCAGGCAACGAGCCGATCCCCTGCCGCGTCGTGCCGCTTGACGATGCGACGGAAGTGTCGCTGGCCGAGAACGTTCAACGAGAGCCGATGCATCCGGCCGACGAGATCGAGGCATTTGCTCAGCTTGCTGAGGCTGGACATGGTCCGGAAGCTATTGCCGGACGCTTTGGCGTCAACGGCACACACGTCGCACGCCGCCTTCGGCTGGCGCGCTTGTCGCCGAGGCTGATCGAGGCGCTGAAAAAGGACGAAGTCGATCTCGATCAATTGGGCGCCCTCGCCTTCACCGATGATCATGCGCTACAGGAGAAAGCTTTCTTCGATGCGCCCGAATGGCAGCGCACGCCCGACCAGCTCAAGGCGCGCGTCACACAGGCGCACGTCGCCGAGACCGATAAGCTCGCGCGCTTTGTCGGCGTCGACGCCTATGTCGAAGCCGGTGGCGCGGTCGCGTCCGACCTCTTCGCCGACGAAGACGAGACGCGGTTCCTTGCGGATCGTGAGCTTTTAGTTCGGCTGGCCGAGGCCAAGCTCGAACCGATCGTCACCGAAGTGCAGGCCGAGGGCTGGGCGTTTGTCGAGATTTCGATCGACGGCGTGGCCTGGAGCCAGTTTCCAGAACGCGTGCGTGAACGCCGGCGTGATCTCACCACCGACGAAGCGGCTGAGCAAGAACGGCTCTACGCCAAGCTGGACGAGACCGAAGACGAAGCCGAGATCGAAAAGATCGAAGCGGCTATCGATGCGCTGGCGCCGGCGCAATGGGACGAAGACGAAGTCGCACTCGCCGGCGCGATCGTGACGTTGAGCCACTCCGGAGACATCAAGGTCGAGCGTGGCCTGGTGCGCGTTGAAGACGTGAAAGCGCTGAGGGCGCTGCGCCGAAAGCGCACAACGTCGGACCACGGCGGAGCTGACGCGGACGCCGAACCCGCAGCAGCGCCCAAGCCGGCCGTTCCTGCCAAGCTGCTGGACGAATTGCTCGCGCACAAGACGTTGGGCCTTCGGGTCGCGATCATTGATAGCCCAGCGCTCGCACTTCGTCTCGTGACGTTCAGCCTGGCCGCAAGCTTTATGGGCGATGCATCCGCATCGTGCCTGGCGATCGCTGTCGATCACGTTGACGTCGGGCGCTCCATCACACGCGCGGAGAGTAAAGCGGCGGAAGAGTTTGCTGAGATTGGTGCCGTGTGGCGTTCGCGCCTGCCGGCCAATCCAGAAGAGCTCTGGGCATACGTCTCTTCGATGGACGAGCCGATGTTGCTCGAACTCATCGCGGTGACCATCGCCGCTGGCATCGACCTCAGGCGTGTGGGCCCGCTCTCAGGTGTGGAAGCACGTCACGCACTCGGTCAGACGCTCTGCGATCGCGCCGGACTCGATATGACCAAATATTGGAAGGCGTCGGTCGAGAGTTATTTCGAACACGTCCGGAAAGACGCGGTCGTCGAAGCCCTGATGGAGGCCAATCCGAAGTTGGACCGTGCAGCGCTTGAGAAGGCGCCGAAGAAAGAATTGCTCACGCGGGCGAAGCGCGCGTTCAAACAGGGTCCCTGGCTTCCTTCTCCTCTGCGCACGTCGGCTGCGGCTGCACCATTGGCCATAGCGGCCGAGTAGCGGACAAACGCAAGCGCCGCTGCGGGGGATTCGGACCCGCAGCGGCGCATCGTTCGGACGTGGGGACGTCCTTCTACTTCTTCTTTTTCGCGGCCTTCTTCGGCGCGGCTTTCGCTTTCTTGGCTTTCTTCGCCATGTGTGATGCTCCAGCGTGTCGAGGCATTGGGATTGGACCTCAGAGAGTGAGATTGGGAGTGAGTCTGGAATCAAACCTTAACGCGCGCCTCCCGACGCGTTCGCCCTCAATAGCGGATCCTGCGTGGCTGACCGGCGTCGATATCGACATGGATCGAAGTTTCGCCGTACTCGCCGGGCGGCCCAGCGGCCAGAATGAGCTGAATCTCGCCGCTGAACGGATCTGGCCGAGCCGGAATTTCGTGGCGCTCCGGCAGCATTTTGATGTTGTCGGCCTTATAGACCCAAACGTCGTTGCCCTTGAGAAGGACGAGCAATTCACGCAACCGCCGGCGAAGGGGCAGCTCGCCGTCCGTTTGCAACAGCGCGCGGTTGCTCCCGCTCCAACTCAGGCTCGAAGCCAGTTCATAGAGTTCGGTGATGTAACCTTGAGTCTCTTCGGTAAGCCGGACCTTGATCTGCAAGAGGACGACCTGAGCGTTTGATGCGGCGTCCATCAACGCGGCCTCATCCTCGACCATTTCGGCGATGCCGGTGTCAAAGCGCGGAAAGAAGCGATCCTTCTCAGGAGGTGTTGACGGCATCGCCAAGGTCAGCGCCGGAGCAGAAGCGCAAAGTTGCGTCCGCGGCACGCTCAGAGCTCGTGCTAATCGATCGACAACGTCGACAGCGATCAAGCCCTTTGCGTTCTCAATCTCTCTTAGCCGCCGCTCACTAATCCCCACTTCGTGCGCAAACTCCTTCTGCGTTGCGCTGCGCTCGCGGCTTGAGCGCAAGCGTTTCACCTCAGCACCATCGACTTCAAGCTTGAGCACGCTTCCCGCCTCCTTAACCTTCGCCACTATAGGCCATCGACGCGGATTCGGGCGGCGCCAAACCGGCGGATAACCGGCGCCGATGCGGCGCTGCATAAGTCCTCGCAATCCGCCTCTGCTCTCGCCCATTCCACAGCGAACGCACGCGCCTCTCCCGCGTCTTCGGTCCGACAACACACCACGAGGCCTCTCGCTCATTGGTCCTCGTCTTCGCATGCGGGCGGTCGCTTGCAAGGGGCAAGCCTCCGGTCGCGGTACCCGCGACCCCTTGCAAGCGCCCTCTTACCCGCATGCAGCCCACGGCCCCATCGCGGGAGAGCCCCGCGGCGCTTCTCGCCGGAGCTCCCGGCGAACAGGAGAGACACCCATGTTCCGCTTCACCGCTCAGGGCCGCATTGGCAAGATCGAAGAACTGAAAGCCAAGACGCTCCGCATCTCGATCGCCGCAGACCGTTTGGCGGAAGGCCGCGACGGCCAATACACTAAGACCGAATGGCTTCGTTGCGTCTCGTTCGACGCTGATTTGAACGCCGAGATGCTGACCCAGCTCGACAAGGGCGACAGCGTCACCTTCGAAGGCCGCATCGTTCCGACCGTCTGGCTCAAGGGCGAGCAGAAGATCTACGACAACACGTTCGAGATCACCCGCTACCAACGCCTGTCGCGTCCGAAGGCGAAATCCACGCCCGCCAAGACGGGCGAAGAGACTGCCGACGCGGCGGCCTGACGCCTCCTTTCACTCGGCGCCGCTTCGGCGGCGCCATCTCGTTCAATCGCCCACGCGCTGACGCGCGTGGGCGCACTCATTTGGAGCGAACCGATGAAACGCTCAGCTCAATTGAAGCAAGCCCCACCGAAGCGAACGGCGTTTGACGCGCTGGCGCACGTCACCGCCGAGATCTCTGAAATGCTTGAACGCGGCGTGATGCCATGGCGCGCGCCTTGGGACCACGCAAAGGCGTTGGCGCTGACGCCTGGACTGCCGCTTCGGTCAACGGGCGAGCCCTATCGCGGCGCCAACGTGATGCTGTTGTGGGCCGCGCAAATCGCGCGCGGCTATTCCAAGCGCACCTGGCTCACCTTTCGCCAGGCGGTCGAACTCGGCGGACATGTGCGTAAGGGCGAGAAGGCATGCCCGGTCATATTCTACGGCCAGGCAAAGCCGAAACAGAAAAACATTGGCGACGCCTTGAGTGACGACAATGGTGATACTGCGCGCACCTATCGTTTCCTGAAGCTCTTCTATGTGTTCAACGTCGATCAGATCGACGCGTTGCCAGAGAGATTCGGCGCAGAAACGGCGCCCGCGGAGGCGGCGCCGAGCGCCATCGAACAATGGACCGCGCGTGCGGGCGTACGAGTCCGCATCGGCGGCTCGGTGGCGTGCTACGCGCCGGTCACAGACATTGTGCAGATGCCGGCGCAGGAAGCCTTTCTCTCCGAAGAGCATTGGACCGCAACCTTGCTGCACGAGAGTGTGCACTTCACCGGGCACAAGAGCCGCCTCGATCGCCTGGACAATTATGCCGCCGACCGAAAGGCCCGGGCGCGCGAGGAGCTTTGCGCCGAGTTTGGTGCGGCTATTCTTGGCGCCATGGTAGGCCTCGCGCCTTTCCATCTCGAAGATCACGCTAGCTACATCGCCAGCTGGCTGAAGCTGTTGCGTGAAGAACCGCGGGCCTTTCTAGCGGCGGGCGCCAAGGCGCAGGCCGCGGTCGATTGGCTGGTCGAACGTGCAGGGCCGTTACCGGCGACAGGCGCCGAAGATGAGGCGAGTGACGCGCCCAGCTTGCTAAGGTGAAAAGAGACTCGGGCGTCTCAGTTCGACACCGAATTAACCGCTGGCGTCGCACGTCCGCGAAAGCATTTGTTAAGTGCGAGTCGGCTGTGCTGGCGGGCTCTTTTCAAACAGCTCGAACCGGAATGCGCGCGCAAGCCCTCTCCATCTATTTGCTAAAGGACGGCGAGACCGTCGAGAGCGCGATCATCGCGGGGGCGCGCTTGCGCCGATTGAAAGCGCGCGCTTTGCCGCCAGGCGCGGTCTTACTTGGCCTCGAAGGCGAACCTCAGACGCCGGATTGGTGCGACTATCTTGAGGTCGAAGAAGACCTGCAGCGCTCAAGCCTCGGCGCCATCCTCTTCGTGCCGGCCAAGAAGCGGCTCTTCGCCATCACTTTCGGCCACGCCTATCACAAGCTCGACGAAGACGCCTATGAGCACGACTTCGGGCTCCAGTTCATCCTGAACGCCGCGCAGCCCGACAAGTTGCGCAGCGCCGACATTTGCGAACCGGGCGCCGCGCGCCTGCGGCGCACTCAAGGCGCCGATGAATCCGATCTGACATTGCTCGACTTCAAGTACGACGCCGAAGTGTTGAAGAGCATCACGGCGCGCGTGCAAGAGCGATACAAGGGCTGGTTCGACAGCGCCACAGGCGGGGCAAGCCTCCGGCTTCACATCAAGGAGCGTGGGCCGCTGCTCGGAAAGTTGTGTGAGGTGTTACTGGGCGCCTACCTGTCGGAAACGTGGAAAAAGAATTTCCCGGGCGCGCAAAATATCGCCCGCGTCCGCGAACCTGCTTTGATCCAGCAGCTCGACGGGGCGTTGCTGAAAGCGCTCATCGATGGTTCGCCCCACCTGCACTTGGCGGTGCCGGAGATCATCGACCATCACGGCATGGCGCGGGCGCGCTTCTCCGGCGCCGGTGGCGCGTCCGCCGAAAGCGAGATCTTCCTCAAGCCGTATCTTGATTACCTGGCCGACAAGAAGGTCGACATCTCGGCGATGACCATCGCCGCGCTCAAGAAACACAAACTGCACGTGCTGATGGGCGAAGAGGCGCGCAAGACCTACCGCGTCTATCGCGCACTGATGTTCGAAACCAAGATCGCCGGCACGAACGACACCTTCCATCTCCTGGACCGCGCCTGGTACCGCGCCAAGGGCGCATTCATGGACAAGCTCCATAGCGATCTCGACCGCGCCTGGATCGCTTCGCCCTTCCCTGCCTATGCGCATGCGTGCGAGGGCGATTACAATGTTGATTTCGCCAGAACGAGCCCAGGCGTCGTTCTACTCGACAAGACCAATGTCGCCCCGCAGGGCATGACGCCGGTCGAGCCCGCCGACCACATTTTTTTGCGTCAAGCGCGCGCCGTACTCGTGCACGTCAAAGTGTCGAGCTTTTCCTTCAAGCTCAGCCACCTTTTCAATCAGGGCACGACCGCCACGGAATTGCTGCGGGAGAACGACGCCGCGCGCACCAAGCTGAAGCGGATCGTGAACGAACGCGCGCCGGTCGAACAGATCCATCCGATGATCAAGGCGATCGACGCGCGCAAGTTCGCGGTTGTCTACGCCATCGTTTCGCACAAGGATCCGGCCGACAAAGCGATGAACCTGCCGCTTTTCTCGCGCATAACGCTGCGCCGGAGCATCAAGGCGTTGCGCGCCATGGATACCGAAGCACGCTTCTGCTTCATCCCAACGGCGGCGCCCGTAGCCACACCCGCCGCGTCCAAAAAGAGCGGCGGTCCTTCACGCTAAGCGCCGACGTAATTAACCCTGCCAGTTCGGGTTTTGCTTCAGCATTTCCGCGGCCGCGTTCAGCACCTTGGTCGAACCGTCATTGCCTTTGACGGCGGCCCACACGATCGTCTGCTGAGCGCTACGGTCGTTTTCGAGCAGCGCCGCCTGGTTAAGCGCCGTTAGCGCGATTAGTCGGACTTCGGCGCGTCCGTCGCGCGCGCCGCTCGGAATGATCATGTCGCAGAGCGCGGCGACCGCGCCATCCTTGCGCCAATTGTCGGCGATGATCTGCACGATCTGGGCCCGCACGCTCCATGCCTTGCTGTCGCTGTTCAAGATGAGATGGGCGAGCTTCAATTGGCCGATGTCGGGATCGACGCGCTCGTCGCGAATGCGACCGACAAGGGCCTCCAACTTCGCGGGATCAGGCGTCTCCTGGCGCGCTTCGTCAGCGAGCAGTTCTTCGGGTAGCCGCTGGCGATTGCGTTCAAGGATCGCGCGGGCGACGAACGGAATCGCGCCCTCTTCCGGCTGCGCGAGATGTTCGAGGCGATCCTCGTCATAGTCCCAAAACGGCTGCGGGACTTTGTCGATCAGCTTCCAGCCGCCATCCTCAGTGGCGACAGCGAGTTCGCGGAAAGCTGCGTCCTCAGCAAACGGATCGAGCCGGTCGATGGTGCGGTCGTCATAGAACATCGATTTGAGCTTGGCGCTGCGCTGCAAGCTTGAAATCGCTTGCAAGAGCGCGGCGAGGAAGACGAGATCGACGACGACGCGGGTGGCGAATACGGCGTGCTGGGCTTCGCCCACATGGCTTTCGTCCATGCTGATCGGGGCCGCGCCTTCGACCTGATAGATCTCCGCCCAGTCGACAAACGGAACCGCCTTGGCAAGCTCGGCGCCGAAAAAGCCGATCCAGGCCCAGACATCGTCAGCATTGGTCGTTTCATCGATGACGAACATGTGCCCGCCGTCGGCAATGTGGAGCTGACGGAGCGCCAGCGGCACGATGACGAAGAGCGACATGAAGCCTAAGAGCGCCTCGTCGCGGAGATCGTTGGAAAAGCCGATGCGGATGTGATCGCCGGAGAATTGACGGTTCAGCATCGCGTTCTCGCGGTCCTCCTCGACCCAAGCCCAGCGCCTGGCGATGGCCACGACGCCGACGAACGCAGAGATGAGCGGGATGAGGCCCCACGGGGCGGGCAAGAGCCAGCCCAGCACGCCAAGCCCGATCAAATGCCCGAACAGCAGGCCATAGCGCGGGATGCGTTTGGGCTGCGTTGCGCCCAGAAGCGGCGCGACCGCGAAAACAAGGGTGGCGTCGAACGCGCTGAAGCCCTTGGACACGCCGCCCAGCCAGCGCTCGAGGGTCTTGGAGATCGCATCGAGCGCTTTGCTGACACGCCGCGACGTCGGCATGATCGCAACCGCGAAAAACGCAACGACCAAGCCCGCAACCGTCCCGAGGCCGGTGTTCTGGCTGATGCGGGCGTCGATGCCGTTCGATGAGGACCAAAGGCCGAGGCCGGCGATGATCAAGACGAACAGCACCAAGGTCAGCGCGCCAAGGCTGGTGATATGGCCGTACGGCGGATCGGGATTGAAGGCGATGGGCAGCTTCTTTTCGCGCCGGGCGGCGAGCGCCGCCGTCATCATCGGCAGCGCGCCGATGATCGCAAAGAGCACGATGACAGCGCCCGGAGAAAACGGCTCGCCGGCTGGCAGGACGTCGGCGGCAAGGACGCAAAGCGCGCCGAGTTCGGCGAACGCGACGGCGCTGGCGGCGGCCACTGCGCGCCTAATTGTAGGCGCACGCGTCAGGTCGAGCCTGGATCGAGCCCAGACCGCCGCGGCGCTCGGAGCGAGCGCGGCAAGCGCCAGCAGAAGACCGACATCAAGCCCGGCTGCGATGTCGGCTAAAGCGTGGCCCAGTTCAGCGGCGAGGATGAGGTGAACGATTGCGACCGAGGCCAGCGCCCACGTCGGTACGCGGCGGCGCGCTAGCCCCAAGCCGATGACGGTCCCGAGCGCGATAACAGCGCCGGCGCCGTAAGCGATAACAGCTTCGAGCGGGGCGATCTGAAGAACGCCTCGGGCGCCTAAGAGCCAAATGAGGGCTGGCGCGAGCGCCAAGACGAGGCTCAATGTGGCAAGCCAGCTCACCCAGCGCGCGGGAGGGTGAGCCTCAGGCGCTGCGAAATCTGATTGGACCGCGTCGACCATCGCCCACTACCCCTGCGGAAGCTTACGCCCGCCTGTGGAAAACGCCAGTTTTGGTGATGAGACCGACTGCAAAGAGGGCGCTGACGCGCACCGATCTCAAGCCCCCGCCTAGAATGAGCCCGCGCAAGTGAGCGAGTTTCGTTCCAGACACGGCCGCTGAAGCGGCGCGGCGTCATGAGCTTTCCCACCCGCCCACCCTTCGTGCGCGCTTTCAGCGTAGGCTGGAAATCGCGCACCTATCCGTGTTGTTGTCTGTCATTGGTTTGGGCGCCTCGTCAGCTGCGCTGACGACCGGGCTGTCGTGAACCGAGTCTTCGTCTCGGCCCTTCGGGCTTCCATCCCTGGCGCAAGACCCCGCCCACCCGCCCTGCTGCGCGAAGAGCGCATTTCGTGCTTCAGCGTGACTGATTGTGAGTGTGTATTGATGGACGAATGAAGGTGGGGTGGAATGCAAGATAAAGAGCACCCCACTCCACACACCAATCGCTTGCAAACACTGGCGCAAATGCGAGGTGCGCGCGATGATCGCAGGGTGCGCACGAGGTGCGCGCACCTCACCATTGCAAGCGGCGCGCACGATGGAAACTCAAAGCATCAGCCGACTTTTCCGCGCCGGAAAACTGAAGCGCGACATGTTCGGCGCTGAAGTGTTTCGTCCTGGTAAATCGCTGAGCATCGCGCGAGATCTGAATGCTGACATCATCGCAGGCCGTCTCGACGGGCGCGCGAAATCAGGCGGCGGCGCGACGCGCGCAGGCTATGGTAAGAAGCTGCACAGCCTGATCGGCTCATCTCGAAAGGCGGCGCGAAGCACCTCACCGCAAGGTGCGTCAGCCACGTATGATCCGCGCCAACGCGCCATCGTGAAGATCCACTACTTCAGTCATGCTGGCGGCGGTGGCGCGGCGCTGCGCGCCCACGCGCGATACGTAGCGCGAGATGCGGCGGCCGCACGTTCACCGAGTCTGCCGGATGCCTCAGAGGCTGAAGTGGCCGGTTCAGAGGAATCCAAGGCGCGGGCGCATGCTGACTATCTAAAACGCGATACCCACACGGCCTTCTACGACCGTTCGTCAATTGACGTTGACGGCGGCGAGCGCGCGGCGTCCTGGGCGCAAACAGATCGCCGGCATTTCCGGCTGATCCTGGCGCCCGAAAACGGCACGAAGCTCGGCGACCTCAAGGACTACACACGCGAGGTCATGCGGCGGGCCGAAGCCGCTTTAGGCACAAAGCTCGAATGGGTGGCGGTCGACCACTGGGACACCGGCAACCCGCATACACACATCATCCTGCGCGGAGTCCGGGACGATGGCCGCGATCTCATCATCCCGAGAGAGTTCATCCAGCACGGATTTCGCTCCGCGGCGCGCGACGTCGCCACGGAACGGCTCGGTAACCGAACGCGACAGGATAACCGTCTCGCACTGCACCGCGAGGTGCGGGCGCACCGGCACACGCGGCTCGATCAATGGATCGGCGACCAACTCGACAAGGATGGCAAAGTGCGCATCGCCGACCTGCGCTCGCCTTCGGGCGATGCGGCGGCAACCGACGCCATGAAAGCTCGAGCGCACGAACTCAGGCGCCTTGGCCTGGCCACGGAAGTGAAACGCAACGTCCTGCAGTTTGCGCCGAATTGGCGGGAGGGCCTCAAGGCGCTTGAGCTTCACCTCGATATCCGCAAGTCACTCATGCAAACGCGCGCTATCGAAGCCGCGCGCGCACGTCAAAGCGGTCGATCCATATCAACGCTGCTGCGCGGCGTGGATCGCTAAACTCTCGCGCGCCAGGCGAGCTGACCATTTCCTATCGTTTCCCGGGCGGTTCCTCTTGTTCTGCTGCCGACATGATCGTCGCCCAAATAGGAGAGCGATCATGTCTGGCATGCTCACGCGCGTCGAATTGGTGAAGGCGCGGCCCGCGATCCGGCGCGAGCAATTGCGCGAGATCATCCCCCTCGCCGACACCACGATCTACGAGATGGAACAGCGCGGCGAATTTCCGAAGCGCTTCTATCTCACGCCGCGTTGCCCGGTCTGGGACCTCGAAGAAGTGAATGCGTGGTTGGAGGCTCGCCGGAAGGCGACGGGTTCGGTGAACCCGCCGCATCCCGACGTCACGCGTCGCCGCGCGCGTCCGGTTCGCGCCTAAGCGTGCGGGTCGTGCGCCGCGATTTCCATCGCCGGCGGCAGTATCACCGGCGCGTACTTGGCGCCGCTGATCCATGCCTCGACCATGTTGCTCCACTCCTGCAGCATATGGCGCCGCTGCGGCTCATACTCAGCCTTGTTGTAAACGCCGCGCGACGAACGCCCATCTTCGTGCGCCAAACACTTCTCGATCCAGTCGCTGTTGAATCCGACTTCATTGAGCAAGGTCGACCCAGTCCGGCGGAGATCGTGGACTGTGAACGGCGCGAGGGACAATTCGTCTTTCTTCGCCAGTTCCGCGATCGCGGTCGTCACTCGGTTAAACGTCGCCCGCGACATTGGACCATCTGCGTCGTAGCGCGATGGAAGCAAGTAACGGGAATTGCCCGAGCATGTCTTGAGCGCGATCAGAATGTCGAGCGTCTGAGAGGACAGATAGACATTGTGCGGCTTGGACCTCTTCATTCGCTCCTTGGGAATGGACCAAACGGCGTTCTCGAAGTCGACCTCATCCCAAGTCGCATCCTGCAGCTCACTCTTCCGGACCATAGTCAGAAGAATGAGCTTCAAACCCAATCGTATAGTCGGCAGGGTCGCGACGCGCTCGATCAGACGGAACGCGATGCGGATTTCGCTCGGCGTGAGCGCCCTATCGCGCACCTCGAAAGTGGCAATTGACGATGGACCAACCGCCTCCGCCGGGTTCTCGATCTTCTCGCCATGAAGAATGGCGAAGCCGTAGATCTGCTTGACGATATCGCGAACATGGATCGCCGTTGCAGGAGCACCGCGATCCTTCACCTTGCCGCAAAGGCCTCGCAGGTCTTCCGGCCTGATTTCGACGAGTAGACGCTTCTTCCAAGCGGGCGCAATGTCGCGATCGTAGACGCTTCTGCGCATGGCGCGTGTCGACTCCGCCATTTTGGAATCCCGGAAATAGGCCTCCGCAAACTCGCCGAAGTTCTGCGCGTCGCTTAGCCTGCGCTTCTCGCGCTGCTTCTCCTGCGCGGGCGATTGGCCGTCTTTCACGGCCTTGCGCGCTTCAATGCAGCGCTCTCGCGCCTCGGCAAGCGAGATGCCATCGCGACCATAGTGGCCGATCGTGAGCGTCTCGCGGCGACCGTGCAGACGATAGTCGAAACGGAAGACGATCCGTCCCGTCGCCTTCACCTCCGCGTACATACCGTCACGGTCCGTGACTTTGTACGTTTTCTCTTTCGCTTTCAGGTTCTTGAGAGCCGTATCCGTCAGCATTTTTCCGCTCCTTTGGACGCGGAAAGGCGCGAAAACTGGCCCGAAATACCGTCAGGCCAAAATACCGTCAGAACTCGCCTAACCACTTGGTATTGCATCGTATTGTGCTCCAAGTGGGCCGGAACCGACGGGAAATGCCCTGACGGTGCGGCCCATAGCGATGCGCATAAAAATTGGCGAGACCGTCACGCGCACCGTCAGACCGTCACGCTGCTCAGCGAACGGTGGCGAATGCAGTCGATTAGATTTTGATGAGATTTCAGAGCGTTGAGTTTGAATTTCGATAGCGGGCGAACCGCTACTTAAGGCCCTGAATCATTCCCACTCGATCGTCCCTGGGGGTTTGCTCGTCACGTCATAGACGACGCGATTGACGCCCTTGACCTCGTTGATGATGCGCGTGGCCGCGCGGCCGAGGAAGTCCATCGAGTATGGGAAGAAATCGGCGGTCATGCCGTCGGTGCTCGTCACCGCGCGCAGCGCGCACACATATTCGTAGGTGCGTCCGTCGCCCATCACGCCGACCGTGCGCACCGGCAAGAGCACGGCGAACGCCTGCCAAATCGCGTCATAGAGCCCCGCCTTGCGGATCTCGTCGAGGTAGATGGCGTCCGCCTCGCGCAATATGGCGAGCTTTTCCCGCGTGATCGCGCCGGGCACACGGATGGCGAGGCCCGGCCCTGGAAACGGATGGCGCCCGACGAACGCATCCGGCAGGCCAAGCTCGCGCCCCAGCGCGCGTACTTCGTCCTTGAAGAGTTCGCGCAGCGGCTCGACCAACTTCATGTTCATGCGTTCGGGCAGGCCGCCCACATTGTGGTGCGACTTGATGGTGACGGACGGCCCCCCGATCGCCGACACGCTTTCGATCACGTCGGGATAGAGCGTGCCCTGCGCCAAAAAATCAGCGCCGCCGACACTTTTGGCCTTCTCCTCGAACACGTCGATGAAAAGCTTGCCGATGGTTTTGCGCTTCACCTCGGGATCATCGACACCTTCAAGTGCGGAGAGAAAGCGCTCGCTCTCATCGGCGTGAATGAGCGGGATATTGTAATGATCGCGGAACAGCGTGACGACCTCGCGCGCCTCATTGGCGCGCATCAAGCCGTGATCGACGAACACGCACGTCAATTGCGCGCCAATCGCTTCGTGCAGCAGCACCGCCGCCACGCTTGAATCGACACCGCCGGATAGGCCGCAAATCACGCGCCCATCGCCCACTTGCGCCCGGATGCGCGCGATCGCCTCTTCGCGGAAGCTCGCCATCGTCCAATCGCCGCGGCAGCCGGCGATGTCGTGCGTGAAGGCGCGCAGCAATTTGGCGCCGTCCGGCGTGTGCACGACCTCGGGATGGAACATCGTGGAATAGAAGCGGCGCTTCTCGTCGACGGCGATGGCGAAGGGCGCGTTCTCGCTCGTCGCGATCACCTCGAAGCCGGGCGCGAGCTCGGTCACGCGGTCGCCATGGCTCATCCAGACCGGATAGCGCGCGCCGACCTTCCAAAAGCCATCGAACAGCGGGCTCGCCTTCTTGATCTCGATATCGGCGCGGCCGAATTCCCGCGCGTGTCCGCCCTCGACCTTGCCGCCGAGCTGCACGGCCATGGTCTGCTGACCATAGCAAATGGCCAGGATCGGCACGCCGAGCACGAACGCCTCCTCCGGCGCGCGCGGGCTCTCGCCCTCGGTCACGCTCGCCGGACCGCCCGAGAAGATGATCGCCTTGGGATTGAAGCCGCCGCGCAGCGTCTCACCGGCTTTGTTGAAGGGATGGATTTCACAATAGACGCCGCTTTCGCGCACGCGGCGCGCGATGAGCTGCGTCACCTGGCTGCCGAAATCGATGATGAGGACGCGGTCGTGCCCAGAAACAGCGGATTGGGCGGGCGCGGGCGGCGCCGAAGCATTGGAGCGGGCCATGGGCCGAGATGGAGCGCGTCGGCGCGCGCGTCAATCCGGGGCGCGGGCTCGCGGGAAGGTTGCACACTTATCCACAATGGTTAACGATACGTTAAGGCCATAGGGGGTGGGGATGGAGTACGGAGAATTCCTTGCAGCCGCAAATCGGCTGATTTCAGACAAGAACGTGCAGGAATTCATCGCAGCTTGTATCGCAATTGGGACGGCGCCCGCGTTCAGGTTCTTCGTCTATCTTATCGTCGTTGCGGTCACGATTTGGGTCATCGCGCGCATCTATAGCGGGGAGCTACAAAACGCTGAGCGAGGCCCCATCGCCATTCGACCGCATGTCGGTGTGAGCAATACCGCAGACACGCTTGTTGTTCACAGAGACATCGTTCCACTGACCATGGATGGCGTCCACGCACGGTGCACATTCGTGTTTACCTATGACGGACACAATGGCAAGCGGCAGCACGTACACCTGCTAACGCGTCAACTGCGCCTGAATGTTACAGCCACAAGATTGGCGGAACTAAAGACTCAGGACGCCACCGAAAGAGGCAACACGATTGTCCAGCTTGAGCCGGAAATCATGTCAAACGACGTCTATTGGCCGACATTGGATATAGAGGACCAATCGCCGACAATTGGACATGCGACACCGGATCGCGCAGCAGAGTATTTGGTGGTCAACAAAGTTTTGGAGCGGTGGTCCGGCGACGACGGACTCAATCTGATTTCGTTACATCCTTCACTACTCAGCGAGCTTCGAGATGCACGAGCGGAGTTTACAAAGAGCAGAATTGAAAGGCTACGCCTCTCGCGAGCGGCGCCCTGGTGGAAGAAATGGCGTTACTCAAACGCGCCGAAAAATAGACCAGGCGCTGTCGGCACCTATTTCATACGTTTTAGATTCTCGAATGATCCTTGGTTTGTCCTGTCGCGACACCCTGATCGCGAAGTGCGAATGACGGCATGGCTCACGGTGTTGACCAGTTTGTTCTCCCTTGCTCTGGAGCTTTTCCCGCTGAACGCCGACCGCCCCTCGGCGCGTGGAGAGACAAGCCAGCAAAGTGGAGTTCCGACACCTGGGCCGCGCCGATGAGCGGGCTCTCCCCCTGCGACACCCCGCCTCGCGGCGTTTGACCTGAATCAAGGCCGCATACGCCCTTCGCCATCCAAAATGACGCCTACGTCAAGTTTGGCGCGGGACGGTCTTCCATCCCCACCCGGCGATACGGATCGCGCCGAGCTTGACGTCCCAACAAGGACATCGCGCGCGCCAAACCGCGCTGCGCCGTCGATCAAAAAGGGAGTGCGCGATGCGCGTCACGCTTGTCGATCATCCGCCGCGCGCGGTGCAAACTTTCACCGACGATCTCGTCAACCGCCTCGGCGACGAAGACGTCGAAATCATCCGCGAAATCTTCAAGACGCCGCTCACAGGCTCCTACAATTGGGATTACGAAGCCGCGAACGCGAAGATTCGCCGGCTCTATGAACTCGGCAAGAAGTTCAATTGGAATTCGGAACTCGACGTCGATTGGGATGTGCGCTTTCCGCGCACCGAAAATCCGGATGGCATGGAACTCAATCCCTTCGCCGAACATCCGGTCTATAAAGCGCTGAGCGCCGAGCAGAAGCAGGAATTCGCTTGGCACTCCCTATCGCAGACGCTTTCGCAATTCCTGCACGGCGAACAAGGCGCGCTTCTGGTGGCCAGCCAGCTCGTCTCCTGCGCGCCCACGCATGACGCGAAACTCTATGCCGCCTCGCAAACCTTCGATGAAGCGCGCCATGTGGAGGTGTTTCACCGCTATCTGCGCGAACGCTGCAAGGTGATCTATCCAATCAATGAAAATCTCAAGCTGCTCTTAGACAAGGTGCTCACCGACGAGCGCTGGGATCTCAAATTCATCGGCATGCAGATCCTGATCGAGGGGCTGGCGCTCGCGGCGTTTCAGGCGATCCATCAGACAACGCGCGACCCGCTGCTGCGTCAAGTGATCGAACTCGTCATGCGCGATGAGGGCCGCCACGTCGCCTTCGGCGTCAATTATCTGGAGGATTGGATCAAGGCGCTGCCGCCACATGAAATCGAGGAGCGCGCGCAATTCGCCTATGAAGCCTGCGCGATCATGCGCGAGCGGCTGTTCTCCACCGCCGTAGCCGAGGAATTCGGCATCCCCGCCGAGGAAGCGCGCCCGATCGTGATCGACAGCGAAGGCGGACGTTCGTTCCGCAATTTCCTGTTCGAGCGCATGATCCCGAATTTGAAGCGCGTGGGCCTCCTCACGGACAGCGTGCGTGAAAAATTCGATGCGCTGGGCGTGCTGCATTACGAGAACCTCACGCATGACGGCATGATCGATTGGGTCAATCTGGAGCGCCCGCTTCCCACGAAGGAAAATCTCGAAGCCGCGCGCATCGCCGCCGAATAAGTCCTCCCAACTCGGCGCGCCGCACCGCTCCCACACACTCGCGGCGCGCCGATCTTTTTGCCGCTTGATCCAGGTCAAGGCCTCTCGCCCGGCCGCCGCTTAATCTGACACTGGCGTCAAGTCCGTCGCGGGACGGTCTTCCATCCCCCACCCGGCGACTCGAGCGAGGCGGGCTTGGCGTCACAAAACCCCCGTTCTTTACGCCCACGCAACCACATTTTTCTATTTTAGGTTGCATGTTGACCGAGTCATGGCCGCCAGACGCCGCCGCCTTCGCCGCCCTCGCCCGCACCTCCCTGGAGGCCAAGCTGGTGCATAGGGCGTTCGCCCCGTTGTTCGCGAACGAGGCTTTCGCGGACCTTTTCCTGTTCGATAGTCCCGATGAGGTGATGGCGCGCGCGAGCGTGCTCGACCTGATGGAGATTGAGACGCAGGCCGCGCCGCAGCGCGCCTGGCGCTCCGCGATCGCGCGCGGGCGCCTCGCCTTCGGCCGCAGCCACTTCTATCGGCGCGACGGCTCGCCCGTCCTGGCGGAATATGTGAGCCGTCCGATCGCGTGGATCGACGGGCCCGCCCAGGTGCTTGGCCTGATCGACGTGACGAATGAAGCGCGGGCGCTGGACCTTCTGGCCGCGCGGCTGCGCGCCGCGCGTGAGCCCACGCCCCGCGCCACGGCGTTTCGACACGCGCTGGTGGCGGACGACAATCCCGCCGCGCTCCGCTTGCTCGTTCTCTATCTTGAAACGCTTGGCTGGCGCGCGCACCCCGCGCTCTCCGGTGAAGCCGCGATCGCACTCGCCGCGGCCCAGCGCCACGATCTGGCGCTGATCGATCTCAACATGCCGGGCATGGACGGGCTTGAGACGGCGCGGCGGCTGCGTCAGCTGCAACGGCCTTGGGCCGGCGCGCCGATCCTTGCGATGTCGGCGCATTTCGGCGCGGGCCTGCGCGACGCCGTGGCGGAAGCGGGCCTCGATGGGTTCCTGATCAAGCCGATTGAGCGCTCGCGGCTGGCGGCCCAGGTGGCGCTTTTTGCGCCCGCCGGCCTATCAATCGGGGCGACGGAACTCGATCATGTTCAACAGGATGATGAGGCCGATAAAGCCGGCGATGAAATAAACGGCGGTCATGCGCTCCCCGATCACGATAGCGCCGGCGCTGCCCGCGCGCGGCATCGAGCCGGGTCGCCATAGACCGAACCGGAGACGCTGGCGAGCGCCGCCTCGCCGCACCCTCCATGCCTCCAAGGCTGGGAGGCGCCGGCGAACTGGGCTAAGCAGCCGGCCCGGCGCGCCCGGACGCGGCCGGACGAGGATCAAGCGCCCATGACCTATTGCGTCGGTCTCTATCTCGATCAGGGCCTCGTGCTGCTCTCGGACACGCGCACCAATGCCGGCCTCGACAACATCGCCACGTTTTCGAAAATGCATGTGCTCGACCTGCCGGGCGATCGCGTTATCGCGGTGATGACGGCGGGCAATCTGGCGGTGACGCAGGCCGTGGTGGCGCGCGCGCTGGAGGGCGCGGGCGCCGATAAGGACGGCGATCACCGGACCCTGGCGAACGTGCCCTCCATGTTTGAGGCCGCGCGCTTGGTGGGCGACGCCGTGCGCGAGGTCTATGCGCGCGACGCCGCGGCCCTCGCGGCGCAGAATTTCGGTTTCGAGGCTTCGCTGATCGTCGCCGGCCAGATCGCCGGGCGGCGGATGCGCATGTTTCAAATCTATTCCGCCGGCAATTTCATCGAAGCCACCAAGGACACGCCCTTCCTGCAGATCGGCGAGCACAAATACGGCAAGCCGATCCTCGACCGCGTGGCGCGCTTCGACACGCCGCTGGACGACGCCGTCAAACTCGCCCTGATCTCGATGGATTCCACGCTGCGCTCGAATTTGAGCGTGGGCCTGCCGGCGGATCTGATGATCTATCGTCGCGACAGCGCGCGCGTGGCGCAGCAGCGGCGGATCCGCGACGACGATCCCTATTTCCGCGAGATCAGCGGGCGCTGGTCGGCGGCGCTGCGCCAAGCCTATCGCGATCTGCCCACGCCGGATTGGCTGAACGGGGCGGGTCCCGCCTAGGACCGTTTGCGCAGGATCGCCGCGCGCACCAGCGGGAGGCGGTCATTGCCGAAATACATGTCGTCGCCATCGAGAAAGATCGTGGGCGAGCCGAAGCCGCCGCGCCGCGCGACCTCCTCCGTGTTGGCGCGAAGGCCGGCGCGTATGTCCTCGCGCGCGGTGCCCTCGCTGAAGAAGGCGTGATCCACGCCGGCGCGCGCGCAAATCTCGGCGATCACGTCGTCCTGGGAAATATCCTTGTCCTCGCCCCAATAGATTTCGAACGCCGCGCGCGCGAAATCCACGAGCTTTCCTTCCGGCTCAAGCAAGAGGCAGCCGCGCATGACCTTGACGCTGTTCACCGGAAAGACGCTCGGCGGCATTTTGATCTTGAGGCCCGCCAGACGCGCCCAATCCTGCAAATCCTTGCCGGCATAGCGCGCCTTCGCCGGCACGGGCGCGGCGCGATTGGCGTAGACGCTTGGATTGATCGTGTTGAACACGCCGCCGACCAAGAAGGGCCGCCAGCGAATCTCCTCGTCCAATTCCGCCGCGAGCGGCTGAATGTTGTGGAAGGCAAGATAGGTCCAAGGGCTTGAACAATCGAAGAAGAATTCGATCGCCATGGGCTAAACCTCCTTGATGGAGACACCGCGCGCCTTGCCGATGATGGCCGTGCGCGCCATGCCGAGAAAGAGGCCATGCTCCACCACGCCAGGTATCCGCTTCAGGGCATCGGCGAGCGCTTGCGGGCGCGGAATACGCTTGGCGGCCGCATCAAGGATGTAGTGTCCGCCATCGGTGATCAGCGGCGCGCCGTCGATCTCACGCAGCGAAACGTCCACGCCGTCGCACTCCGTGGCCCGCAGCGCCTCATAGATGCGCCGCGCCGCGAGCGAAAAGCCGAACGGCACGACCTCGATCGGAAGCGGATAGGCGCCCAAATCGTCCACGAGCTTGGTTTCATCCGCGATCAGCAGAAAATGATCCGCGCTTGCCGCGACGATCTTTTCCCGCAGCAGCGCCGCGCCGCCGCCCTTGATGCAATTCAGGTCTCCATCCAATTCGTCCGCGCCGTCAACGGCGAGATCGATCTTGGCGACATGATCGATCGAGACGAGCGGCACGCCGAGGCTATCCGCCAATTCGCGCGTCGCTTCCGATGTCGGTACGCCGCGCACGCGCAAGCCTTGGCGTACGCGTTCGCTCAAGAGCCGCACGAAATGCGCCGCCGTCGATCCGGTGCCGAGGCCGAGCACCATGCCTTCTTTAACGTAATCCAGCGCGGCGGCGGCCGCGTTGATCTTGGCGAGATCGGCGCTCACGCTTTTTTCTCCTTCTGCGCCTTCTTTCGGGCGCGGAATGCATCGGCCCAGCCGGGCTTTTCAACTTGGCGGCCGCGCCCCAGCGCGAGCGCGCCTGCGCCCACATCGTCCGTGATCACGCTGCCCGAGCCGGTATAGGCGCGCGCGCCGACCTTCACAGGCGCCACCAGCGCCGTGTCGGAGCCGATAAAAGCTTCTTCGCCGATCGTCGTCTCGTATTTGTCGAAGCCGTCATAATTGCAGAAAATCACGCCCGCGCCGATATTGGCGCGCGGCCCGACGCTGCCATCGCCCAGATAGGCGAGATGATTGGCCTTCGCGCCCGCTCCCACATCGACATTCTTCACCTCCACGAAATTGCCGATATGCGCGTGCGCGCCGATGCGCGCCTTCGGCCGCAGCCGCGCGAATGGCCCGATGCGCGCGCCTGCCCCCACAAGGCATTGCTCCAGATGCGAATACGCGCAGATGCGCGCGCCCGTTTCGATCGCGACGCCTGGGCCAAAATAGACGTTCGGCTCCACCACCACATCCGCTGCGATTTGCGTGTCGTGCGAAAAATAGGTCGTCGCCGGGTCGATCAAGGTCACGCCCGCATCGAGCGCGGCCGCGCGCGCGCGCGTCTGAAAGGCGGCCTCCGCGCGGGCGAGATCGGCGCGCGAATTAACGCCCAGCATTTCTTCCTCATCGCCGAGCACGCAGCGCGTCAGAAAGCCCGCCGACCGGCCCAGGCCGACAATGTCCGTCAGATAATATTCGCGCTTCGCATTGTCGTTCCTCACCATGGACAGGAGCTGGAACAGCACCCGCGAGTCGGCGACGAGGACACCTGAATTGCAAAGCCGCACCGCGCGCTCAGCCTCGTTCGCATCCTTGTGCTCCACGATGCGGGTGACGATGCCGTTTTCATCACGCAAGAGCCGGCCATAGCCGGTGGGATCCTTCGGTTCGAAACCGAGCGCGACGAGCCCGCCCTCCTTTTCGCGAAGAGCGAACATGGTCTCGATCCGCGCCGGCGTGATCAGGGGCGTATCCCCGAACATCACCGCCACCGCGCCGTCATATCCGTCGAGCGCGGATTGAGCGGCCCGCACCGCATGCCCCGTGCCCAAAGGTTCGTCCTGAACGGCGACGGCGACGCCCCGCGTGGCGGCGTGATCCCCCACCTCGGGCGCGTGCGGACCGACGACCGCCACGACGCGTCCGGCGCCCGCCCCAAACGCCGCCGCCAGCGCCCAGTCCAGCAGCGCGCGCCCGCCCACCTCATGGAGTACCTTGGACCGGGCCGATTTCATTCGCGTGCCCTGGCCGGCGGCCAGGATGATGGCGGCGCGCGCCTCGGCCATGTGCTTTGTCCTGCTTGTCCGAATCCGCCGGCCGTTCTAGCTCAACCGGCCGCAGAGCGCATCCGGTCCGGCCGGACCAGGCGTTCGGCCGTGGGGGCCGGCGGCGCATTGGCCCGGGACATCGACATGCAGGCCGGCCGCTTCGCCGATTGCACCATTGTTTTCGATCTCGACGGGACGCTGGTGGACACCGCGCCCGATCTCCTGCGCGCGCTCAACGAAACGCTCGATCTGGAGGGCCTGCCGCACCCGGCGATGAGCCAAGTCAAACGGCTGGTCGGCCATGGCGCGCGCGCCTTGATCGAGCGTGCCGTCGATCTCGCCGGAGCGCGCTTCTCGGCGGAGCGGATCGACCAATTATTCGCCGCCTTCATCGAATTCTATCGGCGCGACATCGCGGGCTCTAGCCAGCTCTATCCGGGCGTGGCCGAGACGCTCGCGGAACTGGCTGGGGGCGGCGCCAAGCTCTCCGTCTGCACCAACAAGCGCACGGATCTTTCCGTGCAATTGCTGGAATCGCTAAATGTAGCGGGGCGCTTTTCGGCCATCGTCGGCGCGGACGCGGTGAGCGATCGCAAACCGCATCCGGAACATTATCGCGCCGCCGTGTCACGCGCGGGCGGGGATGTACGCCGCTCCTTGATGGTGGGCGATTCCGCCGCCGACGTCGCCGCCGCCAAGGCCGCCGGCGCGCCGGTGGTTATCGTGAAATTCGGCTATGCCGACGATGCGCCCGAGCGGCTCGGCGCCGACGCGCTCATGGCCCGCTATCAGGAATTGCCAAAATTGGCGCGCGGCCTTTTGGCCGTATGAATTTGAAAGAGGACCCCCGCGTCATCGTCGCCGCGGGGGTTCGACAGCGCTATCGGCGGCTCAAGCCGCGCGCTGTGTCTCCGGCTCTGCGCGTCTGCGCGCGGGAAGGCCGTTGATCATATCGCTGCGCACATCCGTCCGCGCTGACCGCATGGCCGCCACGAAGCCCGCCTCGACGAGCTTCACGTCGACCTGATATCCTTTTTCACGCCAATAATCCTCGATCTTCTGTTTGATGCGGCGGGCCCCCTCCACGTTGCAGAAGTCATGATCCATCACTTATCGAGCTCCACTCGCGCCGCGCGTCACCGCTGACGGCGCTTCTTCGTGCGCGGGAATGGCCGCCGCGCGGGCCTTCAGCCCCTGCCCAGACGGTTAATGTCTGACAGCCTTAAGAGGCGCCGATATGGCGAAGCTGGGGCGCTCAAAAAAATGTGCGCGCGGCGCCGGCGGCGGACGGGACGGCTTGCGCCATAGAATGTAATTCGATAATTCTCGAATAATGGAATTAATCGAAGCTACGTCGGCGCTGGCGGCGCTGGCGCACCCCGGCCGTCTGACCGTGTTCCGGCTCCTGGTGAAGGCGGGGCCGGAGGGCCTGCCCGCCGGGGAGATCGCCCGGCGGTGCGCCGCGCCGGCCAACACGATGTCGGGGCATTTGGCGGTGCTCGCCCGCGCGGGACTGATCGCGGCGCGGCGCGAGGGGCGGACCATTCTTTACGGCCTTGCGCCGAACGGCGTGCGCGACCTTTTCGGCTTCCTCGTCGCCGATTGCTGCGATGGGCGTCCCGATCTGTGCGCGCCGTTGATGGGCGCGCCGGGCTGCGCGCCGGCGCCCGTCAAAGCGTAATGTCCACAAGGGGGAAACCACATGACCTACAACGTGCTCTTTCTGTGCACCGGAAATTCAGCACGCTCGATCATGGGCGAGGCGATCATGAACCGGTTGGGCGCGGGTAAGTTCAAAGGCTTCAGCGCCGGCTCCATGCCGAAGGGCGAAGTGCATCCGCGCACGCGCGCGCTTCTCAAATCGCTCAATTACAAGACGGACGATTTCCGCTCGAAAAGCTGGGATGAGTTCGCCGCGCCTGGCGCCGCGCCCCTACATTTCGTGTTCACGGTCTGCGACAACGCCGCCGGAGAAGTCTGCCCGATTTGGCCGGGCCAACCGATGACGGCGCATTGGGGCCTGCCCGATCCCGCCGCCGTCACCGGTTCGGACGCCGAAATCGCCGAAGCATTCGCCGACACCTATCGCATGCTGCAGAACCGCATCGCCATTTTCTGCGCGCTGCCGCTGGAAAGTCTCGATCGTCTGGCGCTGCAGGCGCGCCTCGACGCGATCGGAAATGAGACGCCGCGATGATCGCGCGCAAGCTGGCGGCCGAATTTCTCGGATCGGCGTTGCTGGCGGGCGTGGTGATCGGTTCGGGGATCATGGCGCAGACCTTGTCGAGCGGGAACGACGCGATCGCGCTTTTGGCCAACACCGCCGCGACGGGCGCCATTTTGTTCGTGCTCATCACGATGTTCGGCCCGATTTCCGGCGCGCATTTCAATCCGGCCGTCTCGCTCGTCATGGCGCTGCGGGGCGAGACGCCACTTTTGAGCCTCCCTCTTTATGTGGTCGCGCAGTCCTTCGGTTGCGTCGCCGGCGCGATGCTTGCGCATGCGATGTTCGATCTGCCTCTGCTGCAGACCGCCACGACGATGCGCGCGGGGCCCGCGCAAGCGCTGTCGGAGGCGGTGGCGGCGTTCGCGCTGGTGCTGACGATCCTTGGCGTGGCGCAAGCGCGGCCTCAAGCGATCGCGGCAGCCGTCGCGCTCGTCATCTGCGCGGGCTATTGGTGGACCGCCTCCACCTCCTTCGCCAACCCCGCCATAACGCTGGCGCGCGCGCTCTCCGATACGTTCGCCGGCATCCGCCCAGCGGATGCGCCTGGCTTTATCGCCGCGCAATGCGTGGGCGCGCTAGCGGCCGCCTTCATCGGCGCGTTTCTGTTCAGGCCGGCTGCGCCGGCCGTCCAAAACGCGCCGCCGCATGGAATAAGAGCGGATTGAGCGCGATCGACACGAGCGCGCCGGCCAGAACGAGATTGTACGCCTCCGCCTCCATCACGCCCAGGGACCGGCCGAGCGCCGCGAGCACGAACGAAAACTCCCCAATCTGCGCCAGCGCCGCCGCGATGAAGAGTCCGTCGCCGAGCGGCTTGCGGAACATGCTGGTGATCATCAGCGCCGCGAGCCCCTTGCCCAGCACGATGATGGCCACGACGGCGGCCACGCCGAGCGGATTGTCGATCAGCGTGCGCGGTTCGAACAACATGCCCACCGAAACGAAGAAAAGAACCGCGAACGTGTCCCGCAGCGGCTGGCTGTCCTCCGCGACCTTGTGCGTGAACTTGGTGCCGTTGAGCATGACGCCCGCGAGAAAGGCACCGAGCGCGAACGAGGCGTCGAACCACGCATAGGCCGCATAAGCCATGCCCAGCGCCAAGGCCAGCGTGCCCAACGACATCAGCTCGCGCGATTTCAGATGCGCCACTTGCACGATGAGCCAAGGAAAGACGCGCGCGCCGACGATGAGCATCAGCGCCACGAACACCGCGATCTTGCCTAGCGTCAGTGCAAGCTCGGCCGCGATGTCGGCCGGCGCAAGCGCGGCGCCTCCAGTGATAAGGCTCGTCGCCGTCGGCAAGAGCACGATGGCGAGGACGATGGCGATATCTTCCACCACCAGCCAGCCGACGCACACGCGGCCGATCTCGCTTTTCACGAGGCGGCGCTCCTCCAGGGCGCGCAGCAGCACCACCGTGCTCGCCACGGAGAGCGAGACGCCGAACACGGCCGCCTCCGCCGGCGCCATACCGAGCAGCCGCCCGATTCCGAAACCAAGCCCGGTCGCCGCCGCCATCTGCACCAGCGCGCCCGGCAGCGCGACGCCGCGCACGGCCCACAAATCCGACAGCGAGAATTTAAGGCCGACGCCGAACATGAGCAGAATGACGCCGATCTCGGCGAGTTGCTGAGCCAGGCCCACATCGCCCACGAAACCCGGCGTGTAAGGCCCCACCGCGACGCCGGCGACCAGAAAGCCCACGATGGGCGACAGATTGAGCCGGCGGGCGATGAACCCGAATATGAAGGCGAGCACGAGCCCAGCCACGATCGTCGAAATCAGCGCATAATTGTCCATCGCTCCTGTGTTTGGGATCAAAGCGGCGCAAGGTCCAGTCCAAGCGCGGTCACGACTCGGTTGGTCGACGCCATGGCGCGGCGGGGCGCGCGAATTCCACTTTGTCGCGGCGCCCGCGCACGCCATGATGCGCGCAAGGGAGATTCATTATGCCCAGCGAAGGCCGCTTTCTCACAACGCATGTCGGCTCGCTGCCGCGTCCGGCCAGCCTCATCGAGATCATGTTCGCCCGCGAGGACGGCTTGCCGCTGGATCCCAAGGCGGTCGACGCCGCGATCGAGGACGCCGTGCGCGAGATCGTAGCGCGCCAGGCCAAGGCGGGGCTCGATGTCGTCAATGACGGCGAAATGTCGAAGCCGAGCTACGCGACGTACATCAAGGACCGGCTCAACGGGTTCGGCGGCACGGGCAATTCCTTCGCCTTTCAGGACATCGAGGATTATCCTGGCGTCAAAGACAAAGTGTTCGCCGATCCCGGCCGCAAGCACCGCAAGACGCCAGCGTGCAATGCGCCGATCAGCGTCAAGGACATGGAGGCCCCGCGGATCGACGCCGCGCGGCTCAATACGGCGCTCAAGGCGCATCCTGGCGCGCGCCCGTTCATGAGCGCGGCCTCTCCGGGCGTGACGACCTTGTTCTTCCGCAACGATTATTATCCGAGCCACGAGGATTATTTGTTCGCGGTGGCCGAGGGACTGCGTCACGAATACGAGGCGATCGCGGCGGCTGGCATCGTTTTGCAGGTCGATTGCCCAGACCTCGCCATGGGCCGACACACGCAATACGCCCATCTCGATCTCAAGGGTTTTCGCGACCGAATGGCGCTGCACGTGGAGGCGCTCAACCGCGCGCTCGCGAACATTCCCACCGAGCAATTGCGTATGCACATGTGCTGGGGCAATTATCCAGGCCCGCATCATTGCGACGTGCCCTTCAAGGACATCATCGACATCGTCTGGCGGGCCAAGCCGCAAACCATCCTGTTCGAGGCGGCCAATCCGCGCCACGCGCACGAATATGAGATGTTCGAGAGCGTGAAGCTGCCGGAGGGCAAGGTGCTCGCGCCTGGCGTGATCGAATGCCAATCGCCCTATATTGAGCATCCCGAACTCGTCGCGCAGCGCATCGCCCGCTACGCGCATCTGGTCGGACGCGACAATGTCATCGCCGGCGTCGATTGCGGCTTCTCGATTCATGTCGGATCGGGCGGCGTCGATCCGGGCGTTGTGTTCGGCAAGCTGGAGGCGCTGGCGCAAGGCGCGGCGATCGCCTCGAAGAAGTTTTGGCCGTGAGGGCGCGCGCCTAAGCGGGCAATGCGTCCAGGAAGTCCGTCAGCACGGCATTGAAGGCCGACGGCTGGCAAAGATTGCACAAATGTCCGGCGTTCGCGATGTCGGCGCGCCGTGCGCCGGGAATGGCGCGCGCGAGCAGATCGCTGGCCTTGCGCCGCATTCTGGTGTCGTCCGCGCCGGTGATCACGAGCGCGGGCGCGCGGATGGCGATGAGATCGCGCGCATCGATCGCCGGATCCATGCGCGGGCCGATGAGATCGCGCCCGCGATAATCGGCGAGGATGTCGCGCACCAAGGCTGCGCCGGCCGGATCGCGCACGCGCAAGAAGGGATGAGCGAGCAAGGTCTCGCGCAGCGCGCCGTAGGCGCCCGCGACGGCGAACTCCGCGAGATCGGCGAGCGCTATCTCGCGGCCGCCCTCATTCGCCTCCAGCGATCCCGGAAAGGGCGCGCCCTGCAGCACTAGCGCGCGCACGCGAGGAGGAAACCGAAGCGCGGCGTCGAGCGCGACCCGGCCAGCCTGCGACATGCCAAGGATCACCGCGCGCTCGATCCCGAAATGATCAAGTACGCGCACGACGTCGGATGCTTCGCGCGCGACGCAGGGCGGCGCGGTGGAGCGGCCGAAGCCGCGCCGATCGAGCGCGATGACATGAAAGCGCGCGGCCAGCGCCGCCATTTGCGGGCGCCACATCCGATGATCGAGGGTCCAGCCATGCAGCAGGAGCAGCGCCGGCCCGGCTCCTGCGTGCACGGCGTTGAGCACGCCTCCCGCCGTCTCGATAGACGCGGCAGCGTGCGACGGCGCAGCGGCGCTCATGGCGCGATCGAGGGCCGCCGCACGCGCGTCCATGAGGTCACGCCGCGTCGTCGTGGCGATAATGATTGTTGATCGTGTGGTCGCCCGCGAGCCAACGCTTCAATTCGCTGTGCGCCTTCGCGCGGCGCGTGCCCTCGTCCTTGGCGGCGGCGGGATCGTCGCAGCAGAATTCCACGATCATGCCGTTGGGATCGGTGACATAGACCGAACGGCAATAGCCATGCTCGAGAATGAAATGCTCCGGCTCGGTGTAGCCGGCAGCCTTGATCCGCGCTTCGATCTGGTCCTGCGCGTCCTTATCGACGTGCAGCGCCACGTGGTGGAAGGGCGTGAAGGGCATTTTCGGCCCGAATTCCTCCTGATCCTTTGGATCGGCGAACTGGAAGAAGGCGAGCGCGCTATCGTCGCCCAAGGCGAAGAAGGTGTGCATGTAGGTGCGCTCGGCGCCGAACAGCACGTCCTTTTCGCAATATGTCGCCACCAGCGGCAGGCCGATCACGTCTTCATAGAATTTGCGTGTCGCCTCCATGTCGCGCGTGACATAGGCGGTGTGATGCAGCCGGTTGGGCAGCTTGTGGGCGGATTTCTTTTTGGCGCCGCCGCCGCCGAGCAAACTCTTCAGCATCTCTCATACTCCGCTGTTGCGCTTCACTTCATCGTCGCGCGCCTTCAGGCGGCGCGCAGCCTCGATGCGATTTCCGTGACGTGCCGGCCCTGGAAGCGCGCGCCGTCCAACTCATTCGCGCTGGGCTGGCGGGACCCGTCCGCGCCCGCCAAGGTGGAGGCGCCGTAGGGCGTGCCGCCGCTGATCTCGGACATTTGCGCATTGCCGGCCCAGCTATACGGCAAGCCGACGAGCACCATGCCGTGATGCATCAGCGTGATGTGAAAGGACAGGATGGTCGATTCCTGGCCGCCATGCTGACTCGCCGTCGCGGTGAAGACGCTCCCCACCTTGCCGACGAGACTGCGATTGAACCAAAGCGCGCCCGTCTGATCCAGGAAATTGCGCATCTGCGCCGACATATTCCCGAACCGCGTCGGCGTGCCGAAGATGATGGCGTCATACTCGGCGAGTTCGGCTGGATCGGCGATTGGCGCGGCCTGATCCGCCTTCATGCCCGCGGCTTTCATGGCCGCTTCCGGCATCAATTCCGGCACGCGCTTGACCGCGACGGCCGCACCGGGAACCGAGCGCGCGCCCTCCGCGACCGCGTGCGCCATGGTCTCGATATGGCCGTAGCTTGAATGATACAGCACCAAGACCTTGGTCACGCCCGCACTCCCGCTCCTCGGTTCGGGCTGGGCGGCGGGCTCATCGCCGCCGCCCTCGCCCTTTTTCTTCTTATTGCGTCCAAATCCGAACATGCAGCGTGCGACTAGAAGCGACGCGACACTTCAATGCCCCAGCGCTGCGGCTGCGCCTTGAAGAGGAAGCCGCCCGGCGAATATTCGGAATTGTATTCCTCGTCGAAGAGGTTCTTCGACCAGGCCATGATCGACCAATCCATGCCCTGGACGCCGATGCGAAGATCGACGAGATCGACCGGATCGCGCGCCTTGGGCGTGGCGTCGAGACCAAGCGCTGGCGCGCTGAACGGAATGGTGAACACCGTATCGCCGATGCGGTTGTAATCGAGGCGCACGAGGCCCTCCACCTCGCCCCAGAGCGGGACGGTGTATTGGGCGCCCAGATTGAACGTGTATTCCGACACCAGCGGCGCCTGCGCGCCGACGACGACGGGATCGGGGAATTCCGTGATCTCGCTATCGGTGTAGCCATAGCCCGCATTGACGCGGAAATTGTCGGTGATGCGCGCGTTCAGCTCCAGATCGAAGCCGGTATATTCGACCTCGTCGATATTGCCGAGATTCTGCGTCGAGTTCGCGGCGATGAAGACGAAATAGTACGTGCCTTCCGCGATCGTGCGATAGACGCTGCCGTTTAGCGTCACGCGATTATCGAGGAACGAGCTCTTGAAGCCGAGTTCGAACGTGTCGGCGGTTTCCTGGTCGAACAGGTCGCCGACGCCGAAGAAGCCGTTGGCCGCAGCGACCGTGCCCACGCCCGTCTGGTTGAAGCCGCCGCTGCGGAAGCCGCGGCTGTAGCTGCCATAGAGGCTCAGGTCATCGGTCGCTTCGTAGCGCAAGATGACTTGCGGCTGGATATCGTCCCAGGTTTCTTCACGCACTTCGCCAGTTGTCGCGGCGATCGCCTGGCGGCCCGTTACGGGATTGGCGTCCAAGAATTCCTGCGGCGTCTCTGTCGTGTTTTCGCGCGTGTCGTTGTCGTACCGCACGTTCACGGACAATTCGAGCTGGTCGGTAAGGTCCGTTGAAGTTGAAACATAAGCCGCATAGGCGAACTGCTCTTGGCTGTCGGCCAGGAAGCTGATCTGCGAGCGGGCGTCGAAGGACGCAATGCCAAATTGCGGGTTGGGCGTGCGGTAGATCGGCTGCACGCCTTCATCGCCCGCGTCGAACATATTGCCGGTGGAGATGAACCGGTCCGTCGAGAAGAATTGCGCGCCCGCGATCCAGCGGAAGCGGCGATCCTGCGGAGACGTGAATCTGAACTCCTGCGTGATCGTCTCAACGTCGAGAAACTGGCTTTGATTGAAATCGAAGCCGACGCGGCTCGCCCCGAACGGATCGAACGGATAGCCGTCGCCCGTGAGGATTTCCTCCACCGAGTTAAAGCCGGTGATGGAGAGGAACGTGCCGTATTCGGTTTCGTAGGTCAGCTTCAGCGCCGCATCGAAGATGTCGCGCTCATTGATGCCTGAATTGTTCAGGTTGATGTCCCGATCCGTGAAGTTCGGATCGTTGAAATTGGCCGGATCGGTGAAGTCGGGCACCACGTAATAGAGCGCCCGGGTCTCCAATTGATCCATCGAGAAGCGCAGATCGGCGCTGAAATTGCTCGTCGGCTCCCAAAGGAACGAGATGCGCGCGTTCAGATCCTCAACCGGATCGGCGTCGCGTTCGGCCGAGGAATCGGTGGAGTTGACGTTCTCCAGATGGCCTTCGGTGTCGAAATAGGAGATCGCGCCACGGGCCCAGAAATTCTCCGCGATCGGCACATTGAGTGCGCCCTGGAATTCATAGCCCGGCCCGGATTCGTAGCCCGCCATGACTCGGCCTTCGAATTCGTCGCTTGGGCGGCGCGTGGTGATGAGGATGGCGCCGCCAATGGCGTTGCGCCCATAGAGCGCGCCCTGCGGGCCCTTCAGCACTTCGATCTGCTCGATATCGATCAGCGCCTGATTGAATTGCGCCGGCTGCGTCATTGGCACGCCATCGACGACGATCGCGGCGGATGGCTCGGAATTGCGCGCCTGCGAGATGCCGCGAATGACAAGGAAGCTGGTGCCGGCGTTTTGCGTTTCGACAAACGTCACGTTCGGCACGGAGGCGATGAAATCGGCGGGGCGTTCGATGCCGCGCGCTTCAATGGCGGCGGCGTTGAACGCGGTGACCTGCGCGGGCACCTCCTGCAGCGATTCAGAACGCTGGCGCGCGGTGACGACGATTTCGTCGGAATCGGCGGCTTCCGCGCCGGCGTCGGCGCTTTGCGCCAGCGCCATGCCGGGAGCGGCCAGAATCGCCAACGCGGATGCGCCCGCCGCGCCCCACAGGCGCGCGCTCACGCGACGCTTATCCGTCGACGGCTTGTCGTTTGTTTTCATGTCTTCGCCTCCCGCTCGGCCGACCGATCCGCCCTCGTCGGATCAGCACGAAACACCAACGGCACGTCTGGCGCTGAGCGCCCAGCGTGCTCTCGATGGAGGGTTGGTATAAAGTTCGAATTTCGAAGTCAAGTTCGATATTCGAAGAAAATAACGGATGCGTCACAAGTCCAAGAGGCCGCGCGGCGCGTAGCCCCGCTTCAACCCGTTAGGGAATGGGCGAGATAGGGCCGCTGACGCAGCGCGGCCTCGATGCCTTGCGCCGCCTCCCGCAGCAGCGGAAGGCGCGTGCGCACCAATTCGGATTGAGAGATGCGCGTCGTCGAGGTCGAGCAATTGATCGCCGAGGTGATGCGCCGGTCCCGATCGAACACCGGCACGGCGACCGAAACGATGCCGTAATCCAGCTCATCGAGCGCGGAATCGTAGCCCGTCTCGCGCACCGCCTTCAGCCGCGCGCGCAATTCCTCAGCGCTGGTCACCGTGCGCTCGGTGTAGCGCTTGAAGGCGGCGGCGGCGAAATACGCCTCGATCGTCTCCGGCGCCTGAAACGCCAGAAGCACCTTGCCCATCGAAGTGGCATGAACGGGAAAGCGCGTGCCCACGCTCGCGCTCAAGCGAATGCGGCGCGTGGTGGAGACATGCGCGATGTAGAGAATGTCTTGGCCGGACAGAACCGCCATCGACGAGGAATCCCCGGTTTCGTCGCGCAGGGCCTGAAGGTGCGGACCGGCGACCGTCTCCAGGCTCATCGAAGAGATGTAAGCTGAGCCGAAAACAAGAACCTCCGGCCGCAGCAGAAAGCGGCGACCGTGCTTGGCGACATAGCCGAGCTGAACGAGCGTATTCAGGCAGCGGCGCGCGACGGCGGGCGGCAGCCTCGTCTTGGCGGCCACCTCGCTCAGCTGCATTTCCGGATTGTCCTGATCGAACGCGCGCAGCACGGCGAGGCCGCGCTCGAGCGTGGAAAGATATTCAGGATCCTTTTCCGGCGGGGCCGGTTTCGGCATGGGCGCGGCCCTCGGCGTTCGCCCGGTGCTAGCCGCGCCCGTCATGGTCGGCAAGCGCGCACGCCCTCCCCGCTATTCCGCCGCCGTGAGCCGGCGCGGCGCGCCGAGCACCTCTTGATTGTGCTCCCCCAAGGTGGGCGGGGGACGCACGCTTAAAGCGCGCGCGCCATCGAAGCTGAGCGGCGAGCGCACGGTGCGGAACGTGCCCATCACCGGATGCGTGGCCTCCACGCTCAGCTGCAAATGCTTGGCATGGGCGCTTTCCATCACCTCCGGCGGGGTGGCGAGCGGCGCATGGGGCACGTCGAGCGCCCGCAAACGATCACACCATGTCTCGCGCGTTTCTGCCTTGAAGATCGGCGCGAGTTCCGCCGCGATCGCTTCGTAATTCGCGATCCGCGCATTGCGATCGGCGAACGCTGGCAGACCCAAGAGATCGGGACGACGCAGCGCCTCCGCGAGATTTTCCCAGAATTTCGGCGGCGAGGACATGTGCAACGCGATCCACAGCCCATCGGCGCACTCGAACACGTAGCTTTGCGAGACGTGCGGGCGGCTGAACGGCCCCATCAATTCATTCGCTGAATAGAAATGCGTGAAGTCGTCCAGGTTGAAATGGCTCATCGCCTCGAACATCGAAGTTTCGACAAGCCTGCCCTTGCCGGTTCGGCTGCGCTCATGCAGGGCGCCCAAAACGCCGAGAGCGCCATAAAAGCCGGTGACGGCGTCCGCGATGGCCGGCCCGACCACGCGCGGATGCTTTGGATTGACCAGAAGGCGCAAAAACCCGCTCGCCGCCTGCGCCACCGTATCGAAGGCGGGACGATCGCGCTCCGGCCCATCGGGCCCAAAGCCGGAAATGGAGCAATAGACCAGAGCCGGATTGATCGCCTGAAGGCGGCGAAAATCGACATTCAGCCGTTCGGCGACGCCGGGCCGGAAATTCTGAATGAACACGTCGGCGCGCGAGACGAGATCGTCCAGCGCGGTAAGATCGGCGGGCTTCTTGGTGTCGAGCGTCACCGAACGCTTGTTGCGATTGTAGGTCTGGAAGTGCGGGCTATAGAGCCCGCCCTTGAAAGCGCGGAACGGATCGCCGGTTTCCGGCTGCTCGATCTTGATCACGTCCGCGCCGAGATCGGCCAGCAGCATGCCCGCCGCCGGCCCGGTGATGAACGTGCCCATTTCCAGAACGACGACGCCGTTTAGCACTCCGCTCATGCGCATGCTCCTTTGCGAGCGGCGGCGGCCCTTGATAAGGGGACTAGCCCCGGCGTCATGCCGAGGCCGCGCGCCGGCCAGCCGCCGAAGCGACCGCCTTGACGCGTTCTAAGAAATTCGAATAACGAACACAACTTCGAATTTCGAAATTTTGCGCCATGAGCCCGGGCCGCGCGGGTGGGCGCCGGGAGCAGGCTTATGCGCATCGGCAAGCAGGACCAGCCTTTCAGCGCCATCTCCACCTCCGACCCGGCGCATATCTATGTGCGTGGGCGCGATCTCTGCGCCGACGTGATCGGAAAAACCGACTTCACCTCCTATTTCTGGCTGCTCGTGACCGGCCAAGCGCCAAGTCCGGTTCAGAAGCATTTCGCCGACGCCGTGCTCTGCGCGATCGCGGAACATGGCCTGGTGCCCAGCGTGGTGGCGGCGCGGATGACCTATGCGGCCGCGCCGGAGGCTTTTCAGGGCGCCGTCGCCGCGGGGCTTCTCGGCTGCGGCTCGGTCGTGCTTGGCAGCGCCGAGGCCTGCGGCAAGTTCCTCGCGGCCTGCATCGAGGACGCCAAGACCGATGGCGCGGAGGCCGCGGCCAAGCGCGCGATCGCCGCGCTCAAGGCCCAGAAGAAGGCTGTTCCCGGCTTCGGCCACCCGCTGCACGATTCCGGCGATCCGCGCGCCAATCTCCTGCTGAAGATGGCGGAGGAGCATGGCGTGGTCGGCCCTCACATAGAGATGCTCTATGCGATCCGGAAGGTTCTGCCTGACACGCTAGGCCGAGCGCTGCCTATTAATGTGAACGGGGCCATCCCCGCCGTGATGCTGGATGTCGGCTTCCCGCTCGGCGCGCTCAAGGGCGTGTCGTTGCTCGCGCGCACCGCCGGCCTCATCGGCCATCTGCAGGAAGAGATCGAGCGCCCGATCGGCTTTGTCATGTCCGGCAAGGCCGCCGAGGCCATCGCCTATGACGGCCCGCCCGTGGGCTAGGCCCTTCACGCCGCGTCCTCCATTGACTGGACCGCGCCCCCGCGCCATGGCGGAAGCGCAATCCATGTAGACACAAGGGATGAGACGCAATGCGCACACGCATCACCGAATTGTTCGGCATCGAACACCCGATCATCCAGGGCGGGATGCATTATGTGGGCTTCGCGGAGATGGCCGCCGCCGTTTCGAACGCCGGCGGGCTCGGCATCATCACCGGCCTCACCCAAGGCACGCCGGAAAAGCTCGCCGCCGAAATTGCGCGCTGCCGCGCCATGACGGACAAGCCGTTCGGCGTGAACCTCACCTTCCTGCCCTCCGTCACCCCGCCCGATTATCCCGGCTATGTGCGCGCCATCATCGAGGGCGGCGTGAAGATCGTGGAGACCGCCGGCAACAATCCGCAAAAATGGCTGCCGGCGCTCAAGGAGAACGGGATCAAGGTGATCCACAAATGCACCTCGGTGCGCCATTCGCTGAAGGCTGAGCAGATCGGCTGCGATGCGGTGAGCGTGGACGGCTTCGAGTGCGGCGGCCATCCGGGCGAGGACGACGTGCCGAACATGATCCTTCTGCCCCGGGCGGCGGAGGAATTGAAAATCCCGTTCGTCGCGTCCGGCGGGATGGCCAATGCGCGCTCGCTGGTGGCGGCGCTCGCCATGGGCGCGGACGGCATCAACATGGGCACGCGCTTCATCGCCACGAAGGAAGCGCCCGTGCATGAAAACGTGAAGCAGGCGATCGTCGCGGCGAGCGAGCTCGATACGCGCCTCGTCATGCGCCCGCTGCGCAACACCGAGCGCGTGTTAAAGAACAGCGCCGTCGAACGCCTCCTTGAAAAGGAAAAGGCGCTCGGCGCAAACATCAAGTTCGAGGACATCATCGCCGAGGTCGCCGGGGTCTATCCGAAAGTGATGACCGAGGGCGACATGGAAGCCGGCGCCTGGTCGTGCGGCATGGTCGTGGGCCTCATTCACGACATCCCGACCTGCAAGGAGCTGATCGATACGATCATGCGCGAATCCGAGGAGATCATCCGCAGCCGCCTGAACCGTTTCCTCTGATGGAGGACTACGCCGCCCACGACGCACTTGGTCTGGCCGAACTGGTGCGCCGTAAGGCGGTGTCGCCGCGCGACCTCCTTGAAGCGGCGCTGGCGCGGCTCGATGCGGTCAATCCGAAGATCAACGCGATCGCGCATCTCTATCCCGATCTGGCGCGCGCGCAGATCGCGGCGGGCCTCGGCGACGGCTCCTTCGCCGGAGTTCCCTTCCTGATGAAGGATTTGGGCGCGGCGCTCGCGGGTGCGCCGCAAGGCTGCGGCTCGCGGGCCTGGGCCGGACATGTCGCGAGCGAGGACAGCGAATTCACGCGCCGCTTGAAGGCCGCCGGCTTCGCCATCTTCGGCGCGACGACGACGCCCGAACTCGGCCTCACCGTAACCACCGAAAGCGCCGCCACGGGCCAGACGCGCAATCCTTGGAATGTGGAGCGCATCGCCGGCGGCTCTTCCGGCGGCGCGGCGGCCGCGGTTGCGGCGGGGATCGTTCCGTTGGCGCACGCCTCCGACGGCGGCGGCTCGATCCGGATCCCGGCGGCGATGTGCGGCCTGTTCGGCCTCAAGCCGTCGCGCGGGCGCATGCCGACCGGCCCGCGTTTGACGGAGGGCTGGTTCGGCATGTCCACCGCCGGCTGTGTCTCGCGCAGCGTCCGTGACAGCGCCGCCTTCTTCGACTCCATCTCAGGAGCCGAACTTGGTGCGCGCACTGGAGCGCCCACAGCGCCAGAGGGCGGATTTCTCGCCGACATGGCGCGCCCGCCCGGGCGATTGCGCGTCGCGGTCTGGCCGCACGCGCCGACAGGCGTTCCCGTCGATCCCGAAGTGTTGGAGGCGATCGCCGGCGCGGCGCGCCTGTGCGCTGAGCTTGGTCATGACGTCGCCGAGATCGAGCCGCCTTTCCTGGAGGAGGCGCGGCGCGCCGTCGTGGCGATCATCGCCACCTGCGCTTCACGCGACATCGACGAGCGCGAAGCCGCGCGCGGGCGCCCGATCGCGGACGAGGAATTGGAGCCGGTGACGCGCCTTTATCGGGGCTGGGCGCGCACTCACAGCGCCAAGGATCTGGCCGAGGCCGATCTCGCCATGCAGCGCCAAGCCTATGCGATAGCGCGCTTCATGCAGGATTATGACGTGATCGTGCAGCCGGTGGTGACGAAGCCGCCGCCCCCGCTCGGCCTCCTCAGCCTCGACGATCCGGCTCGCTTCGGGCGCGAGGTGACGCTCTTCTCCCCCTTCACCGCGCTCTATAACCAGACCGGCCAGCCTTCGATGTCAGTCCCCCTGCATTGGACGAAGGACGGCCTGCCGGTGGGTGTGATGTTCACCGCGCGCTACGGCGATGAAAGCACGCTGTTCCGTCTCGCCGCGCAATTGGAAATGGCGCGGCCCTGGGCGAACCGCCGCCCGCCGATCTGACCATCCCTTCATGAATTCTATGGCGACAGGCGGGTTTCCATCGAAGCCGCCTATGCCTGCGTTCGAGAAATCCAATTAGCCGCTGGGCGCAATTGCGCTCTAAGGACAAGCACGCGGTCCCATAAGGGCGCGAGAGGACATATCCCATGGCTGACGGAACCGAACCCAAATGCCCCGTGCCGCATGTGCGCGGGCGGACCAACCGCGATTGGTGGCCCAATCAAGTCAATGTCGATGTGCTGCATCAATTCAGCCCGGCCTCGGACCCGATGGGCCCGGCCTTCAATTACGCCAAGGAATTTGAAAGCCTCGATCTCGACGCGGTCATCGCCGATCTGCGCGCGCTGATGACCGACAGCCAAGATTGGTGGCCAGCCGATTACGGTCATTACGGCCCCTTCTTCATCCGCATGGCGTGGCACGCGGCCGGCACCTATCGCACGGGCGACGGGCGCGGCGGCGGCGGGCGCGGACAGCAGCGCTTCGCCCCGCTCAATTCCTGGCCGGACAATGGCAATCTGGATAAAGCGCGCCGCCTGCTCTGGCCGATCAAGCAAAAGTACGGCGCCAAGCTGTCCTGGGCCGATCTGATGATTCTCACCGGCAATGTCGCCGTCGAATCGATGGGCGGTCCGGTGTTCGGCTTCGGCGGCGGCCGCGCCGACGTGTGGGAGCCGGAGCATTATGTGAATTGGGGCGCGGAAGAAGCCTGGCTCGCCGACAGCAAGTCGCCCTACACGCGCTATTCCGGCGAGCGCGAATTGTTCGGCAATCTCGGCGCCGTGCAGATGGGCCTCATCTACGTCAATCCGCAGGGCCCAGACGCCAATCCCGATCCGCTCTTGTCGGCGCGCGACATTCGCGAAACCTTCATGCGCATGGCCATGAACGATGAAGAGACCGTCGCGCTCGTCGCCGGCGGCCACACGTTCGGCAAGGCGCATGGCGCGGGTCCGGAAAGCCATGTCGGCAAGGAGCCGGAAGGCGCCGACATCACCGCACAAGGCCTTGGATGGCATTCCACGTACGAATCCGGCATGGCCGGCCACACCATCACCTCCGGCATCGAAGGCGCTTGGAAGCCCAAGCCCACCACGTGGGACATGGGCTATCTCGAAACCCTCTTCAAATATGAGTGGGAGCTCACCAAGAGCCCGGCTGGCGCTTGGCAGTGGAAACCGAAAGGCGATGCCGGCGCGGGCACCGTGGAAGACGCGCACGATCCGAACAAGAAGCATCAGCCGATGATGACCACGGCCGACCTCGCGCTGCGGTTCGATCCGGCCTACGAAAAAATCTCGCGTCGCTTCCTTAACAATCCGGCCGAGTTCGCCGACGCGTTCGCGCGCGCCTGGTTCAAGCTCACGCACCGCGATATGGGCCCGAAAATGCTCTATCGCGGCAAGTACGTGCCGAAAGAAACTCTGATCTGGCAGGATCCGATTTCTGGCGCGCCGAGCACCATCGACGCGAACGACGCCGAAGCCTTGAAGGCCAAGGTGCTCGCCTCCGGTCTTTCCGTGCGTGAACTGGCGGAAACGGCGTGGGCCTCGGCTTCCACGTTCCGCGGTTCGGACAAGCGCGGCGGCGCCAATGGCGCGCGCATTCGTCTCGCGCCCATGAAGGGCTGGGAGGTCAACAAGCCCGCCCAACTCGCCAAGGTGCTCGCGGCGCTCGAAGCCATCCAGAAGGAGTTCAATGCCGGGCCGAAGAAGGTCTCGCTCGCCGATCTCATCGTGCTCGCGGGCAACGCGGCCGTGGAAAAGGCCGCGAAAGCCGGCGGCGTCGACGTGAAGGTTCCCTTCGCGCCGGGCCGTGCGGACGCTACGCAGGACGAGACGGAAATCGAATCCTTCGCTTGGCTCGAGCCGAAGGCGGACGGGTTCCGGAATTATGTGCGCCGTCCGATCATGTCGATCGAGGAGCACCTCGTTGATCGCGCGCAGCTCTTGACGCTCACCGCGCCGGAGATGACGGTTCTCGTCGGCGGCCTGCGCGTGCTGCAAGTGGGCGATGAAAAACTCGGCGTGCTCACGACCCGCCCGGGCGTGCTCACGAACGATTTCTTCGTCAATCTGCTCGACATGGGCGTGAAGTGGACGGGCGTCGATCCCTCGAACGATAATCTGTTCGAAGGGCGCGATCGCAAGACCAACCAGGTTCGATGGACCGGCACGCGCGCCGACCTCGTGTTCGGCTCGCATAGCCAATTGCGCGCCCTCTCCGAAGTCTATGGCGCGAACGACGCGAAGGAAAAGTTCGTGAAGGACTTCGTGGCGGCGTGGACCAAGGTGATGCACCTTGACCGCTTCGACCTGATCTAAAATGCAAAGCGCCGCTTGAAGCCCATGCGCTTCGAGCGGCGCCATTTTTTCTTTGAGGCGTCCAATATGATGCCCATGTCGCCGTCCGCCTTCCGGACGGCGACTTTTTGTTTGCGCCAGCCGCTCGAGGCCATGCGGCTGTCGCGTGCGCGCAGCCCGAGATCCTGGGAAAGCGTCTGACGATGAACCCGGCTTGCGCGCCCAAACTCGCAAAGCGAGCGAAGGATGGTGGGCGCGACAGGGATTGAACCTGTGACCCCCTCGGTGTGAACGAGGTGCTCTCCCGCTGAGCTACGCGCCCTTTGACGCCTCGCAAAGCGCCGGAAGGAAGGCGCGTGGTTTAAGGGGCGCTGGTTCATGGCGTCAAGGCGCGCGCCCGCGTCGCGGGGTCCCGCGCGGGCGATGGGCGCGAACCCGCTTGACGGCTTGGTCGCCGCACGCGAAAGAAGCAGATAAGAATTATTCGCAACTTTTAGGTTGATGATGCTCCGTCGCGCCCTCCTCGCCCTCGCCTTGGCCGGCCTTGGCGCCTGCACGCAGCAGGACAGCCCAGACGCAGCCTCCGAGGCGGTGGTGAACGTCTATTCCGGCCGCCACTATGACAGCGATCAGCGCATCTATGAGGCGTTCACCGCGGCGACCGGGATCGCCGTGCGCGTGCTGCCGGCGAGCGGCGATCAGCTGCTGGAGCGTCTGCGCGCCGAAGGGGACCAAACCCAGGCCGATCTCATCGTCACCGCGGACGCCGGGAATCTCTATCGGTTCGCGGAAGCTGGGCTCCTGCAGCCGGTTGAGAGCGATGCGCTGCGCGCGGGCGTGCCGGAAGCCTATCGCGATCCGCAAAACCGCTGGTGGGCGTTCGCCAAACGCGCGCGCGTGATCGTGTATCGCAAGGGCGCGATCGATCCGGCCTCGCTGACCTCCATGGACGTCCTCGCTAGCTCAGCGCTGCGCGGCAAGGTGTGCGCGCGATCCTCCTCGAACATCTACAATCTTTCCATGCTCGCCGCGCGCATCGAACGCGAAGGCGGCGACGCCGCGCGCGCCTGGGCGCAAGGCGTGCGCGCCAATTTCGCGCGCGACCCGCAGGGCGGCGACACCGATCAAATCCGCGCCGTCGCCGAGGGCGTGTGCGACGTGGCGATCTCCAATCATTATTATTTGGTGCGCATGGCCGCTTCCGCCGATCCGGCGGATCGCGCCGTGGCGGAGGCCGTCGGCATTGTCTTTCCGGATCAGGCCGGCGCCGGCGCGCACGTGAACATTTCCGGCGCCGGCGTTTCCGCTTACGCCCAGCATCGCGACAACGCGCAAGCGCTGCTTGAATTTTTGGTCTCACCGGAAGCGCAAGCGATGTTGGGTCCCGGAAACGAGGAATTTCCTGTTCGGCCCGGTATCGCCGCAACGCCGGAACTCGCGGCGCTTGGCGCATTCCAGGAAGAACGCGTGCCGCTCGACGCACTGGGCCGGCGCCAAGCGGAAGCGGCCGCGCTGTTCGAGGAAGCGGGCTGGCGGTGACCATCCAGGCGAGCACGCCTCTCACGGACGAAACACGCGTCGTCGCGGCGCGGCGCGCGTTTCTCTTTTGGCGCAGCGGCTGGTCCATGCAGATCGCCGGCGCGATCGCCGCACTGATCTGCGCGGCGCCCGCTCTTGTTATTCTAGCGCGCGCGCTCACGAGCGACGTCGAAACCAGCTTCGCGGGCGGATTGATGCGCGAGGCGATCCTTGGCTCGCTCGCTCTTGTCGCCGTGGGCGGCGCCGGCGCACTTGTGCTTGGCGCGGTGAGCGCCTGGCTTGTGGCGCTGACGGACTTTCCGGGCAGGCGCGTGTTTGAATGGGTGCTGGCGCTGCCGCTCGCGGCGCCGCTCTACGTGCTCGCCTACGCCTATTCCGGCATGACGTGGCCGGGCGGTCCCCTAAGCTTCGCGCCAATAAGCGGATTTTGGGGCGCGTCCCTCATCTATGCGCTCGGCGCCTATCCTTATGTCTATCTCGCCACGCGCGCGGCTTATGCGTCGAGCTCGGCGTGCGCGATGGAGGCGGCGCGTGCGCTTGGCGCTTCGCCGCTGCGCGCCTTTCGCGCCGTGGCGCTTCCGCTCGCTTGGCCCGGCCTAGCCGCCGGCGGCGCGCTCGCGGCGATGGAGATTGGGGCCGATTTTGGCGCGGCGCAGCATTTCGGCGTGACCACGCTGTCCACCGCCATCTTTCGCGCCTGGTATGATCATGGCGCGCCCGATCTCGCCTTGCGGCTCGCGGCCATCCTCGTCGGCGGGGCGATTGTGCTTCTCTTCGTGGAGCGTGCGGCGCGCGGACGGCGCGGCTATGCCGGCGCCTCGACGCGGTGGCGCGCCCTTCCCCGCTACACGCTCTCCTCAAACGCGGCGTGGACAGCGAGCATCTTTTGCGGCGCACTGGTTTTCCTCGGCGCGCTCGCGCCGCTGCTGTGGTTCGCGCGCCTCGCTTTCCTCTCGCCACAAACCGACCTCGCCGCGCTGGCGGGCCCTTTGGCCAATTCGGTCCTGCTCGCGAGCGCGGGCGCGGCGCTGACGCTGGCGCTCGCCTTCGCGATCGCCGCCGCCGCGCGCCGACGCGGCGCAGTGGGACGGCTTGCGCTGATGGCGGCGGGGGCCGGCTACGCCGCGCCCGGCGCGGTGGTGGCGCTCGGCGCGCTGGCGCTGTTCGGCGCCCTGCGCGAAACCGGTTTGATCGGCGGCCTCGGCGCGACGCTCGCGATCGGCGCCTTGTTGTGGACCTACGCCGCGCGCTTCGCGGCCGCCGGCGCGCAGCCGATCGAGGCTGGCCTCGCGCGTCTTTCAAGCGGGCTCGACAACGCCGCGCGCGTGCTCGGAGCATCGACCGCCAAGCGCCTGATGCGCGTGGATCTGCCGGTCGCAGCGCCGAGCGTGCTGGCGGCTGCGCTCATCGTGTTCGTCGAGATTCTCAAGGAATTGCCGGCGACGCTCATTCTACGTCCGTTCAATTTCGATACGCTCGCGGTGCGTGCCTACGCCTACGCGGCCGATGAGCGCTTGCAGCAGGCGGCGGCGCCGGCGCTGTTGATCACGCTGGCCGGCATTGCGCCGATTTTGCTGTTCACGCGCGCGATGATGCGCGCGCGCGCCGGTCATTCATGAGCGGCGCCGCCATCGCCCTGACGCGGGTGACGCGCGCCTATGATGGCCGCCGCGTCGTCGACGACGCGACGCTGACGGCGCCGGCCGGACGCATTCTCGCGCTGCTCGGACCTTCAGGATCGGGCAAGAGCACCATTTTGCGGATCATCGCCGGGCTTGAGCCGATCGATGCGGGCGAAGTGCGGCTTGGCGGTGCGATCGTATCGAGCCCCGGCGCGACAGCGCCGCCCGAAACGCGAAGAATCGGACTCGTCTTTCAAGATTACGCGCTTTTTCCCCATCTCGACGCCACACACAATGTCGCGTTCGGCCTTGACGCACTGCCACGCGAGGCGCGGATCGCCGCCGCGCGCGCCTGGCTGCAGCGCGTTGGCCTTGGCGCGCGCGCGCACGCGTATCCGCACGAATTGTCCGGCGGCGAGCAACAGCGCGTCGCGCTTGCGCGCGCCCTGGCGCCGAGCCCGCGCGCCATCCTGCTCGACGAGCCCTTCTCCGGCCTCGATCCCGCGCTGCGCGCCGAATTGCGGCAAATCACGCTCGACGCCATCGCCGAAACCGGCGCCACGGGCATCTTCGTCACACACCACGCCGATGAAGCGCTGCTGGTGGCCGATCGGCTCGCGATCTTGAAGAATGGGCGTGTCCTGCAGGAATCCGATGCGCGCGCGGCCTATGACAGTCCGGTATCCGCCGAAGCGGCCGCCGCGCTCGGTCCGGTAAACATCGTCGACGCGGTGGTGGAGAACGGCCACGCGTCCACGCCATTCGGCGTCGCTTCCGTTTCAGGCCATGCGAACGGCGCGCACGTGCAGATCGTGGTGCGCGCGGAAGCGTTGCGCTTGGGCGAAGGCGGAGACGCGCAACTCATCGACCGCCGCCCGCAAGGCGCGTTCGATCTTGTGCGCGTGCGCGCTGGCGACAGCATATGGAACGCGCTCGTCGCGCCGCGCATGCCGCTCCCCGATCGCTTGCGGACATCGCTGGATCCTGCGGGAACCTTCGTGTTCGCGCGCTAGGCGTTCGGACGCGGTTTCGGATAGCGCCATCCCTCTCGCCCGGATCGCGCGGCGGTCCATTGCGCATCCGCGAAGGCCCAATTCGCGACGCGGTCGAACCAGGCCTCCAGATAAGCCCGCCGCTCATTCTTGCGATCGAGATAATAGGCGTGTTCCCAAAGATCGCAGACAAGAATCGGGGCGCCGTCATCGCGGCCGATGGGCGAGTCCGCATCGTGGCCGGACCACAGCACCACTTCGCCATGCGCATGCAAAACCCAAAGCCAGCCCGAGGCGAAATGCTTTTCGCCTTCGTCCAGGAATTCCTCACGGAACGCGGCGAAATCGCCGAAACTGGCTTTGATCCGATCCATCAGCATGGGGCTCGGCTGATATGGCGGCTTGGGGCTCATGCTCTCCCAGTAAAAGCCGTGGTTCCAAACTTGGGCAGCCTGATTGAACACCGTCCAATCTTTCCGCGCGCGGGCATCGGCGATGAAGTCTTCAAGCGCAACCGCTTGCTTGCCAAGTTCAGCGGCGAACGCATTGGTCTTCTTCACATAGCCGGCATGGTGCTTGCCATGGTGGGTGCGCAGCGTCTCCACCGAGATCGCGGGCTCCAACGCATTTTCGGCATAAGGAAGTTCGGGCAGAACATACATCGCCGCTCAAACGCGCCGCGCCGCCTCAAGTTCCCCTAGCGTTCCTTAGCCGTGGCGAAGCGCACCTTGGGATGACGCTCGGCGATATAGCCGATCTCCCAATCGCTTTTGCCCAGGAAAACCGGCGCGCCATCTATGTCCTCGGACATTTGCAGCTTCATTTTCTCCACGAACGCCTCAAGGTCGGCGCGCGTCTCCGCGCTCACCCAGCGCGCCGCCTGATAGGGCGAAGGCTCGAACATCACGTCGAGCCCGTATTCGGTGCGCACGCGCTCTTCCAGCACGTCGAATTGCAGCGCGCCGACCGCGCCGACGATCGTGTCGGCGCCGATCATCGGGCGAAACGTCTGCGTCACGCCTTCTTCCGCGAGCGCATCCAACGCCTTGCGCAGATGCTTCTGCTTCAGCGGATCCTTCACGCGGCAGCGCTTCAAGATTTCAGGCGCGAAATTCGGAATGCCGGCGAACGCCACCTGACCGCTTTCCGAGAGCGAATCGCCCACGCGCAGGGCGCCATGATTGGGAATGCCGATCACGTCGCCGGGAAACGCCTCGTCGGTGATCTCGCGGTCCTGCGCCAGGAACATCAGCGGATTGTGCACATTGAGCGCCTTGCCGCTCGCGGTCTTTAGCGTCATGCCACGTCGGAAACGGCCGGAGGAGACGCGAAAGAAGCCCACGCGGTCGCGGTGCTTGGGATCCATGTTCGCCTGGATCTTGAAGATGAAGCCCGTCACCTCCTCGGAGGCCGGCGCGATGTGAGTCTGCGCGCCCTTGACGCTCGCCTTTTGTTCGTGCGGCGCGGGCGCCCAATCGGCGAGCGCCTGCAAGAGTTCGATGACGCCGAATTTGCGCAGCGCCGAGCCGAAGAAGACCGGCGTCAAGGCGCCGTCGCGAAACGCCTGCAAATCGAACGCGGGCAGCGCCTCGCGCGCCAGTCCCGCCGTCTCGATCAGCTCGGCCCGCGCCTCATCGGCGAGCAGCGTCGGAAAATAATTGCTCGCCACCGGCACGCGCTCCGAAGCGGGCAGGCCCTGATCGGCCGCATCCGGCCGATGAAACGGCAGGAATTCCTCGCTGCGCAGATCGAGCATGCCCTTGAAGCGCTGTCCCGAGCCGCACGGCCAATAGATCGGGCTCGTATCCATGGCGAGCTTGTCGTGGATTTCGTCCAGGAGCTCGAACGGATCGCGCGCCTCGCGGTCCATCTTGTTGATGAAGGTGGTGATCGGGATGTCGCGCATGCGGCACACCTCGAACAGCTTCAAGGTTTGCGGCTCGATGCCCTTGGCCGCGTCCAACACCATCACGGCGGAATCGGCGGCGGTGAGCGTGCGGTACGTGTCCTCGGAGAAATCCTCGTGGCCGGGCGTGTCGAGAAGATTGAACACGATCCCATCGCGCGCGAACGTCATCACCGAGGCGGAGACGGAAATGCCCCGCTCGCGCTCGATCTTCATCCAATCCGAACGCGTGCGCCGGTTTTCGCCGCGCGCGCGCACCTGCCCGGCCAGATGGATCGCCCCGCCCGCCAGAAGCAGCGTTTCGGTGAGCGTGGTCTTGCCAGCGTCGGGGTGGGAGATGATGGCGAAGGTGCGCCGGCGCGCGGCTTCGCCCGAAAGATCAAGCGCCATGGGAGGGCGCGGGTCTACGCGCTGGCGCGCCCGCGGACAAGCCGCCAGACCTCGCGATTGATGATCGCGGCGTTGAGCGCGCCCTTCTCCTGAAGGCTCAACAGATAGACCAGCGTGGTCAGCGGCGCGTACGCGAATTGCACGCCCACGTCCCGCGCCGCGCGGGCGCGCGGGGGCGCCACGAACAGCGCGCAATTGGCCTCGCTCGCCAAGGCCAGCTGCACGGCCACGCGGGCCATCAGGTCGGGATGGGCCTTCTCGAAATTGTGCGAGGCGAACGCCGCCTCCTGCCCCTCGCGCACCGCCACGGCCATGCGCGGCATGCGCGCCAGATCGCCCCAGCCGCGCGCCTGCACCAGCAGTGCGGGGTCCCCCAGATCGAGGACGCGCTCATTGAGCAGGAACAGCATGACTGCACGTTCACACGCACGCGTTAAGGCCGCGGCAAGAAAGTGCGTTAATTTCCCGCTTCCACGGGTTCGACCAGGAAGTGCCGCCCGGCCCGGTCCTCGATCTCGATCACCCACAGATCGGGATCGCCCTGCGCCCGCTTGGCCCAATAGGCGTCGATCGCGGCCTCCTCCACGCCCAGCTTGCCGGCGGACATGTCGATGAACACCGTCTCGCCCTTGCCGTTGAGCGCGGGCGCGTAGAGCCGCGCCTTGCCGTCGAGCGTCGCCACCTTCACCAGCACGGCCCCGGCGTCCGGATCGCCCTTGCGCACGAACACGGCGGCCGCGCCCGCGATCTCGGCCCGCCGCTTGAGGGCGCCCGCCCAAATGTCCGTCCGCAAATGCATGCTTCACCTTAAAGCAAGCCCGCCGCGCTATCAGCGGGATTTCATGGTTCGCATCCTTCTCCTTTCAGCCGCCCTTCTGGCCCTGGCCGGCCCCGCCGCCAGCGCGGCCGCGGCGGAGGGCGATGCGCGCGCGGCCTATGCCGAGCGGCGCGCGCTTCTGGAGGCCGATGCGCGCTGCTCCCTGTTCGCGCCGCCGATGCGGGCGGCGCTCGAGGCTGGCGCCGGCCAGGCGCGCGGAGCGCTGTTCCGCGCCGGCTGGACGAGCGCGCGCGTGCGCGAGCTGGAGAGCGCCGCCATTGGCGCGGCCCGCGCCCGCCCGTGCGGCGATGCGCGCACCGAGGCCGCCGCTGCCCGCGCCCGCGCCGGCTTCGCCAGCTGGTCGCGCATTCACGCGATGGATTTTCCGGGCGCGGCCCGCACCTGGAGCGCCCGGCGCACGCCCGATCCGGTCGACGGCTGGCGCCTCAAACAGGCCCTGCCCGGCGGCGCGGCGATCGGCGTGCGCGAGGCGGACGGGGCGCAGCGTTTCACCCTGATCGCCCCGCTCGCCGCCAATGCGCCCGCGCCGGCGAGCGCGCGGCTGATGCTGCGCGATCCGATCCGCGCCCGCGCGACGCCCTTCGATGTGCCGGGGCGCCTCGCGCGCGGGCTGGAGGCGGGCGCGCCCGCCCCTCAGAGCGCGCAGACCTTCCTGGCCAGCGCCCGCAGAATCGAGGGCGCGGGCGCGGCGCGGCGCGTCGTGTTCGCGTTTCCGGACGCCGCCTTCGCGGCCTTCCTGGCGCTCGATCCGCGCGAGGCGGCCGTGCTCGCGCTGGACGGCGCCCCGCGCCTTTTGGTGGAGGTGGGCGACGCCGCCGCCGCGCGCGCCTTCCTGGCGGCGGGGGAGTGAGCTTGGGAGAGCCCGCGCGACCGGCTTGACGCGAACCTGAACAAAAAGCGAACATGAGGCATGCCCCGCGCCGATTGGAAAGCCGCCGAACGCGCCATGCGCCGCCCGGACACGCAGACCGAAACGCATCTGCGCGTGTCGATCCGCATGGCGCTCTCGGCGCTGCCTTGGCGCCTGCTCACCGGCGCCGAACGCGGACCGCGCGACCACGAGGAAACCGAACGCCGGCTCGATTTGGCGACGGACTACGTGCTCGAAGCGATCCTGCGCGGGAAATATCGGATTGAGTTGGAGAAGCGGGGGTGAGGGGGCGGGAACCACCACTATGCAAAAGCTTGCCGCGAGAAGCATCTGCACCGCTATCTCAGCGAGTTCGATTTCCGCCACAACAGGCGCGCGAAACTGAGCTTCACGGACGCGGTGCGCGCCAAACTCGCGGTGCAAGGCATCGAAGGCAAGCGCCTCACCTATCGGCGGGCTCACGGCGCCTGACCGATCGCACGAGGAGGCCCGCGAGCGCCGCGCGCTCCTTACGCGCACGCCTCTGCCGATGGAGAAGCTGTGGCGGCAAAGTTTGCGCGCCTTAGTTGCAATTGAGTCTCAGGCTCGACTCTCTCGCGAATCGTTTAAACAATTCCACCTGAGCGATTCGGGACGGCCTTTCTGCCAGGTCAGGCCGTCCCGGTGTCGATGGACTGAGGAGAAATGGACTCGCCTCAGCTCACTTCAGTGACTCGGGTTTTGTTGCCCGCTGAAGTCTCACCGTCAAGAAGTCCATGTGGTGAACTGGACTTCCGACTAATGGCTAACAATCTTTTCATCGCGTACGACCTGAACCAACCCGGTCAGAATTACGATGCGGTGCGCGACGCGATCAAAGACCTCGGGCGTTGGCATCAATTCCAATACTCATTGTTCTACGTGAACACCGATTTGAGCCCCCGCGATGCGTTCAACCACGTCATCGCCGCCATGGATCGAAACGACAGACTTGCCGTGATCAATTGCGACTTCGGCGGCAGCGCCATTGTCAGCACATGGGATAGACCGCCCATCGACGCGATAAACGCCATTTGGGCCGCGGGTTAAAGCGAAGCGATCGGGGCCCGCGATGATTGGCGCAAACGTCATTTCTTGTGGGCCCCTTTCTTCGGTTTTTCGACTGGCGTTGGCGGCGCCTTCAACCCGCCTTTCAGCGCTTGCTCGAAGCGCCGCTGCGCTTCTTCGTCTGAGTATTTTTCGTCTTTCGCCATGTTGAGATGTCCTAAATGACAACGTCGCCGCCCTTTCATGCATCAAGCGTCAAGCTGAAAAGAGCCCGCCATCACCTCAAAGAGCTAGAGAGGTTGGTGATTGAGTACATCGCCAGCGATCCAGTTAAGCACGAAGTGCTAGATGGACCCGGAATTTCGGTTCACACTTCATGGCAGGGGCCCCCAGAAGAAATAGGAGCTACGGTGGGAGATCTTTTGCACAATCTCCGCGCTGCACTTGATCTCATGGCTTGCGATTTGGTCCGCTTGAACGGCTTAAACGCAAACGGAGTCCATTTTCCGTTTTCAGAGACCCCCAAAGACTTGCCTGAAATGATCAAACGAAGAAAGTTTTTCCGCGCCGGGCCGGAGGCCGTAGAGCTCCTTAAAAAAATGCGGCCCTATCGAGGGGGACAGGAAGCTCTGCGCGCAATTCATGACCTAGATATCCAGGACAAGCATAAAGAACTAATCCCGCAATTTCTGAGCTTCGTCGGACCCATGATCAAAATGGAGCGGGTTCAGGGACAGCGAGAAGTAAAGTTGACTGTCCTTCGAGACACTTTGAATAAGACCGAAGTCAAGGTTGTCTTCCCGCCGGGAAGCGTCCTTGAGGGAAAGGAGCTCGTCCCAACGCTGCACGACTTGGTGGAGCTTACGGTAATCATCGTGGAATCGTTTAAGGGCCTCGCTGGCGTTCAGGAGGCGCTCGCTCAGATCGCTGGGGCGCAGGTCAATTCGACGGCCGCCGGGTAAGCCTTGCTCGCACTGGCTAGGACAATATTAGGAAAATTGTCCTACATCCCGCAAATCCCGCTATCATCCCCTCTCCATGCGGAAAGGGACGCGACGATGATGGAAAGACAGGATGGAGACAGGTCGGACGGGGCGCGGGCGGCTAACCATGCTGGCGCGGGGCCGACCCGCCACGGGTCCAATGCCGACCCCCAAGCAAACAGCGAGCGGGCCATGGGGCCCGACCGCGCCCGCGCCCGGCGCGACGCGGCCAAGGCGCGCCTCGCCGTCGATCTCATCAGCTTCGCCACCGGCGTGGCGCCGGGTGACATCCTGGCCGAGCTGCGCGGCGCCAAGCCCGCCTGCGAGGCGCGTCAGGCCGCCATGTATCTCACCGCCATCGCCTTCTCGATGAGCTATGCGCGCGTGGCCGCCGCCTTCGGGCGCGACCGCTCCACCGTGATGCACGCCTGCCGCCTGATCGAGGATCGCCGCGAGGACCCCGTCTATGACGGCTGGCTCTCCGCGCTTGAGGCGGCGCTGCGCGAAGCGCCGGAAGCCGCGCCCCAAGCGGGCGCGCGATGAGCCGCGCCGCCGAACGCGCGCTCGCCGCGCTCGCCCAGCCGGGCGCGCTCCTGGCGCGCGATCGCGGCGGGGCGAGCTTCGGCGTGTTTCCCGACGGCGACCGGCGCCGGCGCCCGCTCGTGAAGCTGAGCGCGGACGCGGTCGGCGCGCTCCTGAGCGAGGGCGCGATCCTGGCGGGCGCGGAGGCCGAGACGTTCCGCCTCGCCGCCGCCGGCAAGGCGCGCGCCGCGCGCGAGGCCGCGCCCGAGGCCCATCCCGCCTTCCTCGCCCAGCACGCGCCCTTGCGCACGCGCCACGTCATGGACGGCGCCGGGCGCGCGCGGCCCGCGCTCCAGGCCGGCCACGACCCGACCGAGCGGCTCGCGCGCCTGCGCGACGCGGCTGGCGCGCCCTTCTTCGCCCCCGAGGAGCTCGCCGCCGCGCGCCGCCTTCATCAGGATTGGCTGGCCGGCCAGATCGGGCTCACGCGCGGCAGCGATTGGTCCGCGCCTCCGCGCGGGTCCACGCCCCGCGCGCAAAACGGCGCTGAAGCCGCGATAAGCGCGGGCGCGGATGCGCGCCGCCGCTTCGACGACGCGCTCGCTCCGCTCGCCCCGCCGCTGCGCCGCGTGATCGCGCGCGCCTGCCTCGCCGAGGACGGGCTTGAAGCGATCGAAACGGGCGAAGGCTGGCCCGCGCGCTCGGCCAAGATCGCGCTGAAACTCGCTTTGGCGCAGCTCGCGGTGCGGTACGCGACGTCCTAAACCGCGGTCGCTTGTCTATGAGAAAGACGCTTCGCGCTGCATGCGCTGCATCATCGCGAACACGCCATTGGAGCGCTGCGGCGTCAGCGCGTCGGCAAGGCCGAGACGCGCGAACACGGCCTTGGGATCGGCGCCGGCGATCTCCGCCCGCGTGCGTCCGGAAAAGATACGCAGCAGCACCGCGATCAGGCCGCGCACCAGATGGGCGTCGCTGTCGCCGCGAAAATAGAGCCGGTCCGGCGTGTCGGGGCGGCGATCGGTGACGAGCCAGACCTGGCTCGCGCAGCCGCGCACCTTCGTGTCCTCGCTGCGCTCCTCCGGGCTCAATGGCGCGAGCGCGCGGCCCAGATCGAGCACGTGCTGATAGCGCTCCTCCCAATCGGAGAAGAACGCGAATTCATCGGCGATCTCCGCCACGGCCGCATCGATCTCGCTCATGCGCTCAGCACATAGGCGCTGCGGCGCGCCGAAACCAGTTAGGCCGCCTTCATCGAGTGCTGCGTGTAGCGGCGCAGATGATGATCGACATTGCCGAACTGGCTGTCGATCATGGTGGCGCGCTTGAAATAATGGCCGACGCGCATCTCGTCAGTCATGCCCATGCCGCCATGGATCTGGATCGCGCTCTGGCCGACGAAGCGCCCGGCCTTGCCGATCTGCACCTTGGCGGCGCTCGCGGCCTTGGCGCGCTCTTCCGCGCCCGCATCGAGCTTCAACGTGACCATGTAGGTCATGGAGATGGATTGCTCGGTGGCGGTGAACATGTCGACCATGCGGTGCTGCAGCACCTGGAACGAAGAGATCGGCACGCCGAATTGCTTGCGGCCCTTGGCGTAGTCGAGCGTCAGCGCATGCATCTGGCGCATGCCGCCGACCGCTTCGGCGCACACCGCGGCGATGGCGTGATCGACCACCTCCTCCACCACCGGCAGCGCTTCATCCGCCGCGCCGATCAAATGCTCGGCGCCGAGCGCGACATTCTCGAAATAAACCTCCGAGGCCTTGAAGCCGTCCACCGTGGGATAGTCGCGCGTCGTCACGCCCTTGGCGTCCTTGGGCACGATGAAGACCGAGACGCCCTTGGCGTCGCGCTGGGCCCCGCCCGTGCGCGCGGTGACGATCAGATGATCGGCGTTCGGCGCGCCGATGACGACCGCCTTGTGGCCCGAGAGCGACCAGCCGGCCCCGCTCTTCTTCGCGGCGGTGGTAAGGTCGGCCAGATTGTAGCGCCCCTGCGGTTCGGCGTAGGCGAAGGCGATGACGCGCTCGCCCGCGGCGATGGCGTTCAGATGCTCTTCCTTCTGGGCTTCCGCGCCCGCCTTTTCCAGGAAGCCGGCGCCGATCACCACGGTCTGCAGATAGGGCTCGGCGACGAGGCCTTTGCCGAACTCCTCCATCACCACCATGACGTCGACCGGGCCCCCGCCCAGGCCGCCATAGGCTTCTGGCAGCGGCGCGGCCATCAGGCCAAGCTCGGCCATCTGCGCCCAATTCTTCTTGGAGCTGTCCGGATCGGCGGCGCGCTGCTTGCGCTTATCGAAATCATAGGCCGAGGCGACGAACTTCGCGATCGAGTCGCGCAGCATGTTTTGTTCGTCGGTGAAGTTGAAATCCATGGCGCGGCGCTCCCTGGGCCCGGTTTTGTTCAGTGTTCTGCGGGCTGTCTTATCTGAGGAATTCCCGGGCGCAAGCGGGGGGACGGCCGCGCCCCACGGTCAAGCCGCCGCGATCGGCCTCACCTCGTCGAGATCGTTCGCCGCACGCGCGGCGAGCGCCAAATCGTAGCGCGCCTGCAGGCTCATCCACATTTGGGGGCTTTGCGCGAACGCCCGGCCAAGCCGCAGCGCCAAATCGGCGGTGACGGGCGCTCTCTCAGAAAGCACGTCCTCGATCAACTCGCTCGTCACGCCGAGGGCCGCCGCCAAACCATCAGGGGTCAGGGCGAAATCGGGAAGGTATTCCTCGCGCAGAATCTCGCCCGGATGACAGGGCGCTTCGCGGGAGGAATTTGCGTCAGTGATAGTCGACGAACTCGACATCGCTTGCTGCTCCATCGACCCAGGCAAAGCAAATCCGCCACTGGTCGTTGACCCTTATAGAATGCTGGCCGGCGCGGTCTCCGGCAAGCGCCTCAAGACGATTGCCGGGCGGATTACGCAGATCGGCGAGGTCGGTCGCCGCATCCAACAGCGCCAGCTTTCGCTTCGCACGCGATCGAACGTCGGGCGGCACGCCCTTTGGGGACGCTCCCTCAAAAATCAGCGCCGTGCGCCGATCCCTAAAGGAGCGGATCGGCATTTCGGTCCCCTAAAGCCCCAGCACCATCTTCGCCATGATGTTGCGCTGGATCTCGTTCGAGCCGCCATAGATCGAGGTCTTGCGCATATTGTAATAGGCGGGCGCGGCCTCGTGAGCGTAGTCAGGCCCGATTGCGAACTCGTTCGCGGCCTGCGGAAAGAGCCGCGCATCGGGCATGGCGTAATGCGCGACGGCCTCCAGCGTGAGCTCGGTGAGGCGCTGTTGGATTTCAGTGCCCTTGATTTTCAAGAGTGAGCTTTCCGGGCCCGGCCCCTTGCCCTGCTGTTCGCTGGCGAGCACGCGCAGTTCGGTGAATTCGAGCGCGGCCAGATCGATTTCGAGCTCGCTCACCTTGCGCTGGAAATCGTCGTCCTGAATCAGCGGGCGCCCATCGTCGGCGCGTTCGGCCTTGGCCAAGGCGCGCAGGCGCTCCACGCCCTTCTTCGAGCGCGCGACGCCGGCGATGCCCGAGCGCTCGTGCGCGAGCAGCACCTTGGCGTAGGTCCAGCCCTTGTTTTCCTCGCCGATCAGATTCTCCACCGGCACCTTCACGTCGGTGAGGAAGACGTCGTTCACCTCATAGGCGCCGTCGATCAGCATGATGGGGCGCACCTCGATGCCAGGCGTCTTCATGTCGATCAGCAGGAAGGAGATGCCCTCCTGAGCTTTGCCGTCCGCCTTGGTGCGCACCAGGAAGAAACCCCAATCGGCGAATTGGCCGAGCGTGGTCCAGGTCTTCTGGCCGTTGACGATGTAATGATCGCCCTCGCGGACGGCGCGGGTCTTGAGGCTGGCGAGGTCGGAGCCGGCGCCGGGCTCGGAATAGCCCTGACACCACCAGACATCGCCGTTGCGGATGCCAGGCAGGAAGCGCTCCTTCTGCGCCTCCGAGCCGAACGTATAGATGACAGGCGCCACCATCGAGACGCCGAACGGCAGGAGCGGCGTCGTCTCGGCGCGCGCGTTTTCTTCCTGCCAGATGTATTTCTGCGTGGGCGTCCAGCCCGTGCCGCCATATTTCACCGGCCAGGACGGCACGCTCCAGCCTTTCTTGCCGAGGATTTTGTGCCAGGCGAGCATGTCCTCGCGGCTGACACTGGAGCGATCGCCCGTGCGCCCGCGCAGATGGGCGGGAAAATTCTCGGCGATGAAGGTGCGCACCTCGTCGCGGAACGCGATCTCTTCCGGCGTGAAATCGAGGTTCATGAGCGGTCAGCCTCCTCCTGGCGCATGCGTCATTTTTTGGGACTATAGGCGCGCCGTCCGTTGCGGCAAGCGGGTAAGCGGCGCCTTGGACGTGGCGACATCGACGCAGGCGCCGCCGCCCCGCCGCTTTTTTCGGCGCCCGCGCCTTTTGAGCGCCACTTTGTTGGGCGCGGGCCGGCCCGCTGTCATACTGGCCGTCGCGGCGCGCTATCGGCAGGCCGGCGCGGCGCATCATTCGGCATTGGCCCAGGGCGCGGAGCGGCATGCGGGACATCTTCGATGAGATGAACGGCACGGACGACAAGGTCCGCGACGCCTACGCCGTGGTGGAATCCTGGCTGAAATCGACGCCGCCGGAGATTTTGCGCGCCAAGCAGGAGGAGGCCGAGCGCCTGTTCCGCCGCGTCGGCATCACTTTCGCCGTTTACACCGAGGGCGGCGATCCCGAACGCCTCATCCCGTTCGACATCATCCCGCGCATCATCGACGCCGCCGAATGGGCGCACCTGGAGCGCGGGCTCATCCAGCGCGTCAGCGCGCTCAATCAATTCCTGGCCGACATATACGGGCCGCGCGAAATCCTGCGCGCCGGCAAGATCCCCGAGGATCTCGTGCTTCGGAACCCGGCCTATTGCGCGCTGATGGAAGGCGTGCGCGTGCCGGGCGGCGTTTACACGCATGTGGCCGGCATCGATCTCGTGCGCACCGGGCCGAACGATTTCTACGTGCTGGAGGATAATTGCCGCACACCCTCGGGCGTCTCCTACATGCTGGAGGACCGCTCGGTGATGATGCGGCTCTTTCCGGATCTCTTCACGCGCGCGGGCGTCGCGCCGATCTCGCGCTATCCCGAACATCTCCTGCACACGCTGCAATCGGCCGCGCCCAGCGGATGCGGCGAGCCGAGCGTGGTCGTGCTCACACCCGGCCAGTATAACAGCGCCTATTACGAACATTCCTTCCTGGCCGACGAAATGGGCGTCGAACTCGTGGAGGGCGTCGATCTTCTCGTTGAGAACAAGCGCGTCTTCATGCGCACCACGGGCGGGCTTAAGCCCGTCGACGTGATCTATCGAAGGATCGATGACGATTATCTCGATCCCAAGGCGTTCAATCCCGAGTCCATGCTGGGCGTGCCGGGGCTGATGGAGGCGTATCGGGCCGGCACTGTCGCGCTCGCCAACGCGGTGGGTGCGGGCGTCGCCGACGATAAAGCCGTTTATGTGCACGTGCCGGCGATGATCCGCTTCTATCTGGGCGAAGAGCCGATCCTCAACAACGTGCCGACCTGGGATTGTGCCGAGGCTGGCGCGCTCGCCTATGTGCTCGATCATCTGGACGAATTGGTCGTGAAGGAGACGCGCGGCTCCGGCGGCTACGGCATGCTTGTCGGACCGCACGCCTCGAAGAAGCAGCGCGCCGATTTCGCCAAGAAGCTGCGCGCGCGCCCGAGCGCCTATATCGCCCAGCCGACGCTTGCGCTCTCCACCTGCCCCACCTTCGTTGAGAACGGCGTCGCGCCCCGCCATATCGATTTGCGTCCCTTCGTGCTTTCTGGCGCGGACGGCGTGCGCATCGTGCCGGGCGGGCTGACGCGCGTGGCGCTGCGCGACGGCTCGCTCGTGGTGAATTCAAGCCAGGGCGGAGGCACCAAGGATACATGGGTGCTGCGCGGATCGACGACTCAGGCGCAGACGATGAATGGCATGAGTCAAACGCAGAGTATGAAATGACGCCGTGTTTCTCATCGGCGAACGCGGGCGAGGCGCGCGCCTAGATGCTCGCCCGCGCCGCCGATTCCATGTTCTGGCTCGCGCGCTACATGGAGCGCATGGAAAGCCTTGCCCGGCTCATCGAGGCGGCGCAGCTGATGGCGGGGCTCTCCGAAGCGGCGGAGGAATGGAATTCAGCGCTGATCGCCGCGGGATGCGCGCCGGCCTATCTCGCGCGGCACGAGACGGTGAGCGCGAACGAGGCCGCGCTGTTCATGTGCTGCGCGCCGGATAATCCCTCCTCCATTCTCAATTGCCTGGAGAAGGCGCGCATCAATGGCCGGGCCATGCGCACGGCGTTGACGCGCGACATGTGGGACGCCGTGAACGAGGCTTGGCTGCGCGCGCGCGGCTTCACCGCCAAGGATTTCGCGCCCGAGACGCTGCCTGAAACGCTCGATTGGGTACGCACGGTGGCGACCCGCTTTTCCGGCGCGTGCCAATCCACGATGCTGCGCAACGAGATTTATTGGTTCACGCGGCTCGGCGCCTTCATCGAGCGGGCCGACAACACAGCCCGCATCCTCGACGTGAAATATCATCTACTGCTGCCGCACCATTCCGGCGTCGGCGGCATGCTCGATTATTATCAATGGACAAGCGTGCTGCGCGCGGTCTCTGCGGTGCGCGCCTATCAATGGGTGTATCGCGAGGAGGTGAAGCCCTGGAACGTAGCCGAGCTTCTGATCCTTCGGCCCGAAATGCCCCGTTCGCTGCGCGCCTGTTACGATGAAATTCTCGTCTGCCTCGATGAAATCGCCCGCATCCATGGCGGACGCCGCGGCGAATGCCATCGCAAGGCGGGCGAGATCGCGGCGCAATTGCGCTATGGCCGCATCGAGGACATTTTCCAGTCCGGTCTGCACGAACGCCTGACCGATTGGATCGAGCGCACCGCCGATCTCGGCGAGGAAATATCGCGTTTCTACATGCGTTAGTCGATCAGCCGCCGCGGCGGGCTTTCTTTCGCTGCGCCTTCTTGCGCGCCGCATAACGCTCATCGCGCGCGGCCTTCTGGGCGGCGAGCAATTCCTCGCGCGCACGGTCGGCTTCGGCGCGGGCGGTCTCCTCGGCGATGCGTGCTTCTTCTTCGGCCTTGATGCGCGCGGCTTCCGCCGCGAGCCGGGCAGCTTCACGCTCGGCCTTTTCGGTGATTTCGCGCTGCCGCTTTGCTTCGCGCGCCGCTTCCTCGCGGGCGAGCTTCGCCGCCATGGCGGCCGCGGCCTCGGCGCGCTTGCGCTCGAATTCGGGATCTTCGCTGCGGGCTTTGAACTTCGCCAGAAGGGCCTGTTTGGCCTTTTGAGATTCGCTGTTGCGGTCGCTGAAAGTCGCGTCGTTCTTCAAGGGCGGTCGTCTCTCGGGTTAGAGGCCTCGTGACCGAACGGTGCGCGGGGGCATCGTGCGGCAAGTGCGGGCTTGAGAAGATGGATGAGGGGCATATGGGTGCGCGGGGGCGCATCTGTCCAGTGATTTTCTGATGACGGTTTAAGCGCCGTCGTGGGCGGCGTCGAACAGCGCGTTGAAAGCGGCGACCGCCGCGCGCGGACCTGCGGCGAACCGCCACACGCCGTTCGCCACCGCCAAAAAGTCAGCGCCCGCCGCGATCAAGGGCGGCGCGTTCTCGCAGGTGATGCCCCCGATCGCCACGCAAGGCGTCTCCATTGTCTCCTGCCAGATCTCGAGGATTTCCGGATCGGCCCAATGCTGCGGAGTTTTGGTGTCGGACGGATAGAACGCGCCGAAGGCCACATAATCGGCCCCCTGTTCGGCGGCCTCCATCGCAAGATGACGCGAGGCGTGGCACGTCACGCCCACGATCCCGTCTCCCATGGTGCGGCGCGCGAGCGCGTAGGGCGCATCGGATTGGCCGATATGAACGCCGTCCGCATCCAGCTTCGCGGCGAGATCGACGCGGTCATTGACGATGAAGGCGGCGCCCGCGCCCTGCACGATGGGCTTCAGCACACGCCCCGCCGCGATGATGTCGGCGTCAGGCGCGGTCTTCATGCGCAGCTGCACGGCCGCGACGTCGCCGCCGGCGAGCGCCTCCTCCAATTCCTTGGCGAAAGCCTCGAGCCGAAATTCGGCAGGCGTGATCAAATAGAGACGGCAGCGCGGGCGCATGATTTCGCATACGCCCGCGCGCACGGCTTTTCTATTGCGCGGGCGCTTCGGCGGGCGGCGCGGCGGGAGCTTCCGCCGCCGGCAGCGGCGGTCCGGTGAATTCCGCCTCGATCATCACATGCACTTCATCGCCCACGCCCATGGTCGTGCCCGGCGCGGGCAGGCCATAGGAGATGCCGAAATCCGAACGATTAAAGCGACCATGGGCCGAGAACCCGATCCGCGCATTGGGGTCGAAGCCAGCCATGCCGGGATAGCCGCCATTGAACGTGGCTTCGAGCGTGATCGGCTTGGTCTGGCCATGCAGCGTCAAATCGCCGGTGACGCGGGCCGTGGCCGGGCCGGTCTGCTCCACGCTCGTCGAACGAAAAGCGATTTCCGGATATTGCGCCGTATCGAGGAATTGTGCGCCCAGCACCTCTTCGAGAAAGCCCGCCGGCGGCGCGGGAAGATCGAGCGAAGTCGCGTCCACCGAGGCGGTGACGCTCATGCCGGGAATGTTGGCGGGATCGAATTGCAGCGCGGCGTCGAAGCGCTCGAACGCCATCGTGTAATTGGAGAAGCCGAGATGGCTCACCGTGAACGTCAAGGATGCGTGCGTCTTGTCGAGCGAATAAGCGCCGGCCGGCGCATTCACTTCCATCGGCGCGGGCGCTTCGGCGGCCCGCGGCGGGGCCGGCTCCTGCGGCAGCGGCGAACAGGCCGCGAGCGCCGCCGCGGCGGCGAGATAGGCGAGCGTCTTCATGGGCATTCCCCTCCGGAACGCGCGCTTCTAGCGCGCCGTGGGGCGCCTCTCAATCGCAGAACCGATCAGGCCGCCTGCTTTTCGAGCGCATCCTGCCATTGGCCCAGGCTGGCCAAACCGTTCATGCGCGCGCGGTGAAGGAAGGCCGCCTGCGCGCGGGCGACGTTTTCGGGCTTGCCGCTCCAGGCTTTTTGCGGCGCGGCCTGCAAGGCGCGGCCGTAGGAAAAGGTCATTTTCCAGGGAAAGCCGCCGATCTGGTTCATGGCGTTGAGATGGGCGGTGGCCAATTCGTCCGATTGGCCGCCGGAGAGATAGGCGATCCCCGGCACCGCAGAAGGAACGGTGCGTTTCAGCACGCGGATCGTGCGCACCGCCACCTCCTCCACACTGGCTTGGCGCGGCGCTTTCTTGCCGGCGACGACCATGTTCGGCTTGAGAACGATGCCTTCGAGCGCCACGCGCGCCTTGGCGAGCTCGGCGAACACGGCGGTGAGAACCGCGCTCGTCACGTCTTCGCAGCGTTGCGCGTCATGGGCGCCGTCCATCAGCACCTCCGGCTCAACGATCGGCACGATCTGGCTCGCCTGGCACAGCGCGGCATAGCGCGCCAAGGCGTGGGCGTTGGCGTGGATCGCCGCGCTTGTCGGCACGCCGTCGGCGATGTCGATCACGGCGCGCCATTTCGCGAAGCGCGCGCCCTGATCGTAATATTTGGGCAGCCGCTTGGAGAGCCCGTCGAGCCCCTTGGTGACCGTCTCACCCGGACAGAAGGGCAAATCCTCCACACCCTCGTCCACCTTGATGCCGGGAATGGAGCCGCTGTCCTCGATCAGCTTCACAAGCGGCGTGCCGGCCGCGTCCTTCTGCCAGATGGTTTCGTCGAACAGGATGACGCCCGAGACGTATTTCATCGCCTCCTTGGCGGAGAACATCAGGGCCCGATAATCGCGGCGATTTTCCTCGGAATTCTCCACGCCGATCGCGTCGAAACGCTTCTGGATCGTTCCGGTGGATTCATCGGCCGCCAAGATGCCGCGCCCTGGCGCGACCATGGCTTCAGCGACCTTGTTGAGGGCGTCGAGGTTCATTGTTCTACCCCTGGTTGGATAAATAGCCCCGGGAAAATGGGGTTTTGGCGAGCGCCCCCAGTCGCGTCAACCAGGGGGCGTCAACAGGGCGCGCCACGCAAGGGTCATTCCGCGGCGTGGCGACCGGCGGCCTCCTCGGCCTCAAGCTCGCGCCGCCAGCGGCGTTCTCGAAGCTCGGCGCTGATGCCGATAGCGACACCCACCGCGGTCATGAGGCCGATGACGAACCAGAACTCGATCGACATTCTAATCCTCCACGTCCCGCAATAGGCGCATCGCCCATACGTGCATGGCGATGAACACCATAGCACAGGCCGGCCCAGAGAGCATAAGCGCGGCCAGCGGCTCGCCGCCAAAAAAGGGGCTGCAACACGCCGGCGACGAAGATCGCCACGCCGATCGCGTTCACCGTGTTCGCCTCGAGTTTGCGCCGTTCGTTGCGGGACGTTTTACCCTCGCGCCTCATATCCGCAACGCCTCCACCCCCGGCAACGGCTTGCCTTCCATCCATTCCAAGAAGGCGCCGCCCGCGGTGGAGATGAAGGTGAACATGTCCGTGGCGCCGGCATTGTTGAGCGCCGCGACCGTATCGCCACCGCCGGCGACCGCGATCAGCTTGCCGGCCTTCACGCGCGCGCCGGCATGGCGGGCCACCGCCGTGGTGGCGTGATCGAAGGGCGGCGTCTCGAACACGCCAAGCGGGCCGTTCCAGATCAACGTGGCGCATTGGTCCATTTCGCGCGTGATGCGCGCGATCGTCTCGGGCCCCGCATCGAAAATGCGCTCGTCCGCATCGATCTCGCCGAGACCGCGCACGAAATGCGGCGCATTGGGCGCCAGCCGCTCGGCGACGATCGTGTCCAGCGGCAACAGGATTTGGCAATTATTGCGCCCAGCGAGGCCGATGATTTCGCGCGCCAGTTCAGCGAGATCCTTCTCGCAATAGGAGGCGCCGACATCGTAGCCCTGCGCATGCAGGAACGTGTTTGCCATGCCCCCGCCAATGACCAGCTTGTCGAGCTTGGTGACCAGGTTCTTCAGAAGATCGATCTTGGAGGACACCTTCGATCCGCCGACCACGCCCATGACCGGGCGCGTCGGCGCGCCCAGCGCCGCGTTCAACGCATCGAGCTCCTGCTCCATCTGCTTGCCGGCATAGGCGGGCAGAAGATGCGCCACGCCCTCGGTGGAGGCGTGCGCGCGATGCGCGGCGGAAAAAGCGTCGTTCACATAAAGATCTCCAAGCGCGGCGATCTCTCGCGCGAGCGTGGGATCATTGGCTTCCTCGCCGGTATGGAAACGCGTGTTCTCCAAGAGCGCCACGCCGCCAGCGGGCAGCGCCGCGATCGCGCCGCGCGCGCCCTCGCCGATGCAATCGTCCACAAACGTCACGGGCGCGCCGATGAGGGCCTCCAGGGCCGGCGCGATCGGACGCAGCGACATCGACGGCACGCGCTTGCCCTTGGGCCGGTCGAAATGCGCGAGCAGCGCCACTTTCGCGCCCTTCGCGCGAAGAAGATCGATCGTCGGCAGCGCCGCGCGTAGGCGCGTATCGTCGCTGACGGCGCCGTCTTTCATGGGCACGTTGAAATCGACGCGCACGAGCGCGGCTTTGCCGTTCGCGTCGGCGTCTTCGAGGCGGCGAAACTTCATGCGCTCCATCCTGCGGCGAGACGCCCGAGAAAGTGAAAGCCCCAGAGCGCCAATGACAGCAAAATCAACGTCCCAAGCGCGGTGATCGCCAGCCGCCCCGGATCGACGCGCCGCATTTCATGCAGGGTGCGCCGCCGCGACCAGCCCCAATAAACCACCATGGCCAGCGTCAGGCCTGCGACGCTCGGCGCCTGCGGCGCGCCCACGACGCCGAATATGGCGGCGACCGCGCAGAAGCCCAGTTCGATCAGCGCATTGGTGAGATTGGGCCGCCGCGCCGCCATGGCGCCTAGATCAGTTTCGCGAGCGCCACCGCCGTATCGCTCATGCGATTGGAGAAGCCCCATTCATTGTCGTACCAGCTCATCACCGAGACGAACGTGCCCTCCATCACCTTGGTCTGATCCATGTGGAAGATCGAGGAATGAGGATCGTGATTGAAATCGACCGAGACGTTCGGGCTGTCGGTGTAGCCGAGCACGCCCTTGAGCCCGCCATTGGCGGCCGCGCGGATCGCGTCATTGATCTCTTGAACGCTGGTTTGCCGTTTGGCGACGAACTTAAGATCCACCAGCGACACATTCGGCGTCGGCACGCGCACGGAAACGCCGTCGAGCTTGCCTTTCAGTTCGGGCAGCACAAGTCCCACGGCCTTGGCCGCGCCCGTCGAGGTGGGGATCATCGAAAGCGCCGCCGCCCGCGCGCGATAGAGGTCTTTGTGCATCTGGTCGAGCGAGGGCTGATCGTTGGTGTAGGAATGCACCGTCGTCATCATGCCGTGCGCGATGCCAACGGCTTCGTTCAGCACCTTCGCCACCGGCACAAGGCAATTGGTGGTGCAGGATGCATTCGAAATGACGAGATGATCCTTCGTCAGCTTGTCGTGATTGACGCCGTAAACCACCGTGAGATCGGCGCCGTCCGCGGGCGCGGAGACGATCACGCGCTTGGCCCCGGCGTCGAGATGCGCGGCGGCCTTGTCCCGCGCCGTGAAGATGCCGGTGCATTCAAGCGCGATGTCGACGCCCAGATCCTTGTGCGGCAGCTCGGCCGGATTGCGGATGGCCGTCACCTTGATCGGCTTGCCGGCGACCACGATCGCATCGCCCTTCACCTCCACGGGGGCTGGAAACCGCCCGTGCACGCTGTCGAAGCGCAGGAGGTGGGCGTTGGTCTCCACCGGCCCCAGATCGTTCACCGCGACGATCTCGATATCCGTGCGGCCCGATTCCACGATCGCCCGCAGCACGTTCCGCCCGATCCGCCCAAAGCCGTTGATCGCCGCGCGCACCGCCATATCGCCTTCACTCCGTTGGAAGCGGCGGCGCCGATGCAAGTTTCGGCCCGCCGGAAAAGGCCGCTTCCATGCCGTCTCGCGCGCGCGAAGTCCAGAAGCCGGCGCCGCAGGGCTGTCCCCGGATTTTGGGCCCTGCTTTCGCCATGCCGGCGAGTCATTTACCTTTTGGACATGATCACGCTGACCCTGTTCGGACGAGAGGTCACGCTGCCCTGCGCCGCCGGCGAGGAGCGCTGGCTGCGCGATCTGGCCGGCGCCTTGGAGACGCGGGGTCCGGCCCGGGCGGAGGCGTTCGACGCGCTGGCCGAGGTCGCGCTGAAAGTCGCCGCTGAAGCCCAGGAAAGCGCCGCGGCCCTCGGCAGGGCGCGCGCTGAAATTGACCGCCTGAACGAAATGCTGCTCGCCGCATCGCCACGCGAAGCATGGCGGATGCAGGAGCGCGCGAGCATTCAGGCTTGGCGCGCAGGCGCGCCGCTTGAGGCCGGGCGCGGGCGCCCCTAGATTCGATCTTGGACGGTTGCTGCCGCGTGCGTGGCTGCTTTCATCCCGGGGACCGTATCATCTCTCTCGGGAGCTGGCTCTGGCCGGATCGTGGTCCGGCTACCTGGCGCCCACCTAGTCTTGCTAGGGTCCGAGGGGATGAGCAAGGCCACGGCGTGCGCGGGGCCGTCCAACCCTTTCTTTCGAAGGCCGCGCCATAGATTCCGCCTCGCAAACGGCCGCGCTCGACGCACAAAAGGCGGCTCTGCGCCTTGAGGCGCGCGCCGTGCGCGAACGCGCGGCCCATCCGGGCGCGGGTCTGGCGCTGATCGACCGCTTCCCGCTCGACCTGGCTCGGGAGGGTCCCGTGGCGGGCTATTGGCCGCTTGGCGGAGAGATCGATCCGCGTCCGCTCATGGCGGCGCTCGCGCGCGTCGGCCTCGCCGTGGCGCTTCCGCGGATGATGAACCGCGCCGGGGACGCTCGCTTTCTCCTGTGGGAGAACGGCGCCTTGCTGAAGGCCGACGCCTTCGGCGTGCTCGCCCCGCCGGCGGACGCGCCCGCCGTGCGTCCCAAATTGGTGCTTACGCCCCTGCTCGCCTTCGACCGCGCCGGACGCCGGCTCGGTCAGGGCGGGGGCCATTATGATCGCCTGATCGGGGCCCTGCGTCCGCACGGGCTCATCGCGGTCGGCCTCGCCTATTCCGCCCAGGAAATGGGCGAGATTCCCGCCGGCCCGCACGATCAGCCCTTGGACTGGGTCGTCACCGAGCGCGAAGCCATCCGCTGCGGCCCAGCCGAGGGCTTGCGCGGTCGGATTTGAGCGCGCGGCGCGAAATCAGCTAGAACGCGCCGCTTCAAGGAGCGCCCATGGCCGGCCATTCGAAATTCGCCAACATCATGCACCGCAAGGGCGGGCAGGACAAAAAACGCGCGCAGCTGTTCACGCGGCTCGCGCGCGAGATCCAGGCGGCGGTCGGGGTCGGCGGGCCGGAGCCCGCCAACAATCCGCGTCTCTATCGCGCCATCCAAGCCGCGCGCGGCCAGAACATGCCGAAGGACAATATCCAGCGCGCCATCGACAAGGGATCGGGCGCGAGCGGCGATAAGCTGGAAGAGATCCGCTATGAGGGCTTCGGGCCCGGCGGCGTGGGCGTGATCGTGGAATGCCTCAGCGACAACCGCAACCGCACCGCCGGAGAGGTGCGCGCCGCATTCGGCAAGAATGGCGGCAATCTCGGCGAGACCAATTCCGTCTCCTTCGGCTGGGACAAGGTGGGCGAGATTCGCTACCCGCTCGACAAGGCGGATGAGGATTCCATGCTTGAGGCCGCGATTGAGGCCGGCGCCGACGATTGCCAAGTGGAGGACGAAGCACACGTCATCCTCTGCGCCACCGACTCGCTGGCGGAGGTGGCGCAGGCGCTGGGCGCGACATTCGGCGAGCCGGCCAGCGCCAAATTCGCGTGGCGCCCGAAGCTGACCGTGCCGGTCGAGGGCGACACCGCCGATCAGCTGATGAAGCTCATCACCGCGCTCGACGATCTCGACGACGTGCAGGATGTCTATTCGAACGAAGAGATGAGTGAGGCCGAGCTTCAGCGCCTCGGCGGCTGATCACGCGCAAAAAAGCGGCGGCGAACCCAAGGTCCGCCGCCGCCCCTTATCGAACACGAGATCGTCTTAGCCGCCGCGCGCGGGAACGGGCGTCATGGCCGTCGTGTCTGGCCGGGCGACCGCGCTGACGCAGCTGCCGACGTCGCGCATGGCGTGCTGGCTCAGGCAGAACGCGTTTTCATACCGAAAACGCGCCGCGCTCATGCATTGATAAAGCTGCAATTGCGCCATCTGCAGGCAATCGCGCGAGCGCTGCTCGGTCATCAGCGTCTCCACCGCGGAGGCGCGCTCGGAGACTGCGTCAAGCGCTTGCAGGGCGCCGATCGTCATCATGCGATTGACCGCTTCGCCGCGCGGGGGATCGATGCGGAAACGGCTGGGCGCGGAAGACGCCACCTCCGTCACCTGGCCGCCGCCGCGAATGGAATCCCAGAAGCGCCGCCCGCCGAAGGCGGTGGGGTCCGAAGCGGGCGAGAAGGAGGCCGGCGTCACCGTCAGACGCGACGACACATCCGCCAGCGAAACCGCGCCCGAGCCGGTCTGGCCCAGGGAGCGGATGCGCTGCACGCGCGCGCTCTGTCCGGGCGCGACGGCGTTCGCCCAGCGCTGGCGTTGCAGCGAATAGGCCTGCTCCTGATACCGGTCCGCGACCTGGATGATCCGCGCGCCATCCGCGTTCGCGGACGCCAGAACCAGCCGCACCGCCTCGCCCCCGCCTTTGAGCGTGCGGGCATAGGAGGTGTCGGCGGTCAGCGCCCAGATGACATTGTCGCGACCATAGGTCTGCGCCGCTTCGCGCACCCCGGCGACGAAGGTCGGCGATTGCGCGGCGATCGAACCGCCATAGGCGATCCAGCCGCGCGAGAACGCGTCGCGATTGTGCCGGGTGGCCTGATCGATCGCGGTTTCCAGCGCCTCGGCGTTGTTCAGCCGATGCGTCCGAAGGGCCGTGATGTCCATCTGATAGGCGGCGTAGGCGTCGAGTGCCGCCCGTGTCGGGTCGTTGGATGCGGGCTGGGCATGGGCGACGCCAAGAAGCGTCGCCGCGGCCGTTGTGGTGAGAACCGCAAGCCTCTTCATCGGCTTTGCTCCTGTCCTTGTCGGGCGAAAGCGCTTGGACAAGCGAGTCGCGCACGTCAGCATGAGCCCCCACACCTTAACGAGCTTTTTACGCGCTGGCGGCCTCGCCTTGTCAACGAAACCTGCCCTTAACGATCCGCAACGCGCAGCGTCTGGGGCAGAGGCCGCCGCGCTTATGCGCCTGCATTGGGTCTGGCTCGTCGCCGCCTTCGTGGTCATTTCCGTCTCCGCCCTCGCCGGCGCGAACCTGCGCCATGGCGCCGGCGCCGCGGCGCTCGCCGCCGCGCCCGCCTTCGTCGGCTTTCTTCTGACGCCGCGCCTGGGCGAAAAATGGGCGCAAGCCGCCTTGATCGGCGCCTGGCTGCTGACCGGGCTCGGCTTCGTCTCCGGAACCGGGGGAGCGGCCTCGCCCGCGGTCGCGGCGCTGCTGATCGGCCCCGCGCTCGCGGCGCGGATCGGCGCGAGCGCCCCGATCGTTCCCGCGATAGCGGCGATCCTGCTTTATCCGGTCGGGGCGCTTTTCGCGCTCACGATCGGGCGCGGCGCGGAAGCGCCCCTACCCCAGCTGATCGCGCTCCTGTCGCTCGGCTTCACGCTTACATTGTTGATCGGGCCGCGCCCGGCGGCGCCGACGACGCCGGAGGCGGACGCGGCCAGTTCACGGCTCGCCGAGGTCAGCCATGAATTGCGCACGCCGTTGACCCACATTCTCGGCTTCGCCGAAATGATCCAGGCGCAAATCTTCGGACCGCTAGAGGCGCGCTACGTGGAATATGCAGGTCTCATCCGCGCGAGCGGGGCGCATCTTCTCGACATCCTCAACCACATGCTCGACCTCTCCCGCATCGAGGCGGGCCGCTACGATCTGGAGCGCGCCCGCTTCGACGCGCGCGACGTCGCGCGCGAAGTTCTCGCGCTCTCGGCCGGCGCCGCCGCGCCGAAACACGTCACGCTCACTGAGGACTTGCCGACGGCGCCGCTGCCGGTCGAGGCCGATCCGCGCGCGCTGAGACAGATGCTGATCAATCTCATCGGCAACGCCGTGAAATTCACGCCCGACGAGGGCCGCGTGACGCTGCGCGCCTTCGCCGACGAGGCGCGCCTCGTCGTCGAGGTGGTCGACACTGGGCCCGGCATTCCGCCGGAGGAGCGCGCGCTCCTGGCTCGCCCCTATGCGCGCGGCGCGGGCGCCAAGGGGGTGGCGGGCACCGGCCTTGGCCTTGCCCTGGTGCGCGGCCTCGCCGAACTGCATGGCGGCGCCCTCAGCTTTCACGACGCGCCCGGCGGCGGCGCGCGCGTGCGGCTCGACCTGCCGGTCCTCGCCGTAGACGCCGCGCTCCCGAGGCCCTGAGGCGCCCCGCGCGCGCCTTGCGCGCCCCGCGCACGCCCGCTAAGACACCGCCTCCCAAACGCGCCCGTAGCTCAGCTGGATAGAGCACCAGACTACGAATCTGGGGGTCAGGAGTTCGAATCTCTTCGGGCGCGCCATTCGACCGGTCGATGTCGAGCACGGTCGCCCGTGGCGCTGTCCGGAAGCCCACTCCTAACAAGGACGTCCACGGGACTGCCAGTCAGCGCCGCTCCCTTTTGGCCTGTTGCGGCGCGGGCGGGGACGGGGGAAGCAATCCGTCGATGATGCTGTTGATGGCGTGGGCCATGAGCGACGGAGGGGGCGTGACACCGCCGGAATGTCTGCGCAGCAGCGCGATCTCGAACAAGCTCGCCTGAATAAGACGCGCGGCTAGCGCCGCCCCGACTGGACCTTTCAGAGTCTCGCTGTCGATCACGGTCTGGATGAGCCCCTGAAGGGGCGCCAGGACGATTTCGTCCTCTATCGCGCGCGCGCCGGCGAAACCGAGCACTCTGGGTCCAAGGTCGAGCACGATCGCCGCCGAATCGCCGCGCTCGACCTCTTCCAGCCAGTCCCGGGCGACCGCTTTCAGCCGCGCGCGCGGGCGCGGGATGCGGGCGGCGCGCTTGCCGACCCGATCGACGAGCTCACCCGTCACCTCCGCGAACACGGCGGCGAACAGGGCCTCCTTGTTTCGAAAATGGTGATAGAGCGCGCCCTTGCTGACCTCGATTTGCGCACCGATTTTTTCCAGCGCGACGCCCTCATAGCCTTCCGCCGCGAAGGCCGCGCGCGCGGCGGCCAGCACCTTCGCGCGCGTTCTGTTTCGTCGCTCGATCTGCGTTGACATGTCGATCCAGCCTGCTAGTTACATACCGACGGTCGGTATATATAGGGTTAAGCCATGGTTCTTCATTGCATTGATACGATGCTCGCGGCCTGGAACGAGCGCGACACGGCTGCGCTGCGGAAGAGCGTTGAAGGGGCGCTTTCGCCGGAACTCGTCTTTTGCGATCCGCACAACGATATCCAGGGTCACGCGGCCTTTATCGCGATGGTCGAAGCCTTCTGGGCCAAGCATGGCGCCTGCAGGATTTCCAGAACCAGCAGGATCGACGCTCATCACGACGTCGCGCGCTATTCATGGGCGATCGATTGGCCTGACGGGCGGCGCTTCGAGGGCTTCGACGTGGTCCGGCTGGACCTATCGGCGGAAAAGGTCCGCCGCGTCGATGGTTTTTTCGGGCCCCTCGCGCCAGCATAAGGTCCTTATCTTTGCTGGCGGAGCGCGCCGCACGCCATCCTTGCGGCGGCGCTAAAGCCTTACCATAATGTCAAGGTCTTGCAGGAAAGGCCTCGGCATGAATATCGGTGCGGCATCGGATTTGTCGGGCGTCTCCGCCAAGATGATCCGATACTATGAAAGCGTGGGTCTGCTGCCCTCGGCCGCGCGCCGCGCCAATGGCTACCGCGATTATGGCGATCAGGACGTCGCCGTTTTGCAGTTCGTCCGCCGCACGCGCGATCTTGGTTTCTCGCTTGAGGAAGTTTCCGCGCTGCTCGCGCTGTGGAGCGATCGCAAGCGGCCCTCCCGGGAGGTGAAGCGGCTCGCCGAAAAGCACATCGCCGCACTCGAACAGCGCATTAAGGAAATGCGCACCGTGATGAAAACGTTGCGCGAGCTCGCAAATCACTGCCACGGCGACGACCGCTCGGAATGTCCGATCCTGGACGATCTGGCGAACCCTAAGGCCTCCCCGCGCAAGGGTGGGCGAGCGCCGGCGCGCAAGTCGTTCTGAGGCCCACTCCCCGTTTCTGCATTTCGCGCTTGACCTTCCAGCGATGGGAAGGCGCACGGTGCGTTCAAATTGAGAGCGATGGAGCCGCACATGCGCAGCACAATCCTGATCCTCGCGGCCGCATTGGCGCTTACCGCGCCGACGCGGTTCGCTTCGGCCGAACCGCACGCGCACGGGGCGCACATCCCCGCCTCCGCCGTTCGCACCTCGCCGGCCGATGGCGACATGGGCGCGCCGCCAGATCGCTTCAGCGCCACGTTTCCGCACGCGATGCGGCTGACGAGCCTTGTCGTCACGCCACGCGGCGGCGACCCGCTCGCGGTCAATGTCGCGCGCGCGACCAGCGGCACCACGGTCTCCGCCGCGCTTCCACGCCTTGCGCCTGGCACTTACGTCATCGCCTGGACGGCGAGCGGCGAGGACAATCACACCATGACGGGACGCGTGGGCTACATGGTGCATTAGCGCTGGCTGTCATGCCGCGCGCGCGAGGGCGCCTTCGCTGCCCCAGCTCGCCCCTCCCCAATAGCGATGCAGCGTGCCCGCATCGTCGATCGCGAAGAGGTGCACCCATTTATTCTCCACGAGCGCGCGCACGCCCTCATGGCGCGCAAGCACGTCATTGATGGCGGCGATCGGCGCCTCGATAATGACATTGAGGCGCAGTGGTTCATGGATGAATCGCGACCCGTCATGCACGGATTGCCAGGGCAAACCCGTTCGCAGATCGCCGCCATTGCCTTCCAGAACGCCGAGCGCGCCGACGACATTGTGCAGCGCCTTGTTGCCGCTGCCGAAGGCCTTGTTGTTCACGCTTGATCCGAAATATTGCAAATTGATCCAGCTCGCGACCACCATTGGCGCGGTCATGATGAGTTCGAGCGTGGCGAAATTCTTGTCGCCGCGCCAATCATAGGTGTGCAAGAAAGAACGCCCCGAAAGCGAGGCGTTCCGCGTGCGCGCGCGCGTGGCGGCGATGAACGCCATGTTACCGGCGAGCCCCCATTCGGGACGGACTTGAGACCAATCGCGGCTGCGCGCGCGTACCTTGCCATGAACATCCCCTGACGGCGCGATCCCCAGCAGCGCGGCCCGCTCCCGCCGCGCGAGCGCCGCCGCGCGCGCGAGGTTTTGTTTGAGCGCAACAAGATCGTCTGCATGGGATTTGGGAAGAGTTTCCGTGTCGAATATCTCCACATCATCGGTCGTCGTGTTGTGCAGAGCGCCGAGGAAGTACGTATCGGCGGGAATGGCGATCCCGCGCGCATGCAGACCGATGCGAACGTCGGGATCGTTCAAGATGGCGGCCGCCACGCGCGCATTGGCCTCGCCCGTATGGCCCCCGCACGCGCCGCAATCGAGCCCCGACGCGTGCGGATTATTGACGCTCGCGGAGCCGTGGCCGGCCAGCAGCACCAAGCGCGCGAAGCGCCCCGTCATCGACATGGCGCGCAACACCGTCTCGGCCATGGCGAGCCGCGCCTCGGGCGCAAGGCCCGTCACGCGGCCATCGACGATGGCGGGCTCAAGGCGCGGCCCGAGCCGTTCGACAATGTCCCCGTCCAAACCGTCGCGACTGGGATCGGGGACCGGGCGCGTAAGCCCCAGGGCGTCGCTGACGATCTTGGCCGCGAAGCCAAGGCCGATCGTCTCCACATAGGCGAACGAGGAAACCGCCGAGAGCTTGAACGCCTTCCACGCCTTCGCGGCGCGCCGACGCATGAGGCGCAAGCCGAGAATTTCCGTCTCCTCCTCCCCCGCCGCGCCCTTCACCGCTTCGCACACGATCACGCTCGGCTTGAGAAGCACGGGGCATTGCGCGCCGCCGCGCAATTGGCCGATCGGCACATATTCAATGGGAAAACCGAAAAAGCCCGCGAAGCCGATCGTTTCAATGTCGGGCGCTTGCGCCTCCAAGGCGCGGCGGAAGATTTCCGAGCGCACGTCGATGCAGAACGCGGCTTGCACCGATGGGCGCGCGGCGCTGGCCTCGGCGCCGCCCGCCTTCAAGGTCTGAAGCAGTCCGCGTTGATTGGCATGGTCATAGGCTTCCTGCAGAATGCAGCGAATGACCAATTCGCCATCGCGCATGCGCGCATCGGCAGGCTCGGCGCCTGCCGCGTGCATCGCCGCGCGCCAGGCGGTCTTGAAGGCCTCGTCGGTCCGCTCCTTGAACAGCGCGTACCCCCACGCCACGCGGATCGCGAGCAATTCAAGCAGCGTCTCGTCGGGGCGCCCATGAAGCGCATTGTCCCACACACGATAGCGCGCATAAGCGGCCCAGCCCTGGATGTCGAACAAGGCGCGAAAGAGATAATCACCGAGCGCGCGGTCAGGAATCTCCAGGGCCGAGACGATCTCGAAGATCGCCGCTTCCGCGGTGTCGGGCAGCGCCGCGATCGTGCGGCGGAAATGGCGCACGCCCATGCTCTCGGGATTGCGGTCGTGCCGCATAGCCGACCGCCACGCCGCATAGGGCTTCATGCCACGCCACGGCGACGTCCAAGACGCTTGGCCCTCATCGAAATAGGCGGCGCACCATTTCGAGATTTCCTCGATCATGAAGGCCGTGCGCGAGGCTTGGCGGTCGCCGTCGGCCAGCGCATCGAGAATTTCGGCGACCGTTGCGACGACGGCGGGCGGCGTCCGCGCCGATTGCGTCTTGGCCACGCGCAGAAAGTCCGCCGCGTTGGACACGCCGGTGAGGCGCGGCCCGGTCGCCAGCGCCGCTTCGATATCGGACGAAGCGATCGCGCCCTCCTCGACGAGCCGCAGATAAAAGTCCAGCGGAGCGAGCATGTCGGCGCGCGCCACGCGCGCCAGCCAATGCGCCGCCTCCGTGAAGCTCTTGTCCGCCATGCCGAGAAACGGATTGACGGCGACGAAATGCTTGAGCGGCCAAAGCGGCGCGATACGGCCGCAGGCTTCATGCGCCGCCCGCATCACAAGCGCCTGGCGATCTTGCGGCGCAGGAACGATCTGGGCGGTCTTCACGGTGAGTTCTGTCATGGAGATCCCCTTACGATGCGCGCCGGGCGGGCCAGAATTGAAGCGCGAGCCTGTTGGCGATTGTGTTGACGTAGAAGCCGTGGCTCAGATGCACGTAGAGCGCGCGGCCCCACGGCGTTTCGGCGACCTTGCCCATCTGGCTTTGCAGCATGGTCACCGCCGCGAACGAGGCGATGACAAGCGCGGCGATGGCGAGATCGAAGGCGTCCGCGCGTCCCACGCTCAGCGGCGCAACGCCCGTCAGCACGCGTTCGGCGCCGGCTTGCAGCGCGAAATAGAGCGCGCCCACGCCCGCGGCTGCGATCAGCCCGCGCCCAACCACATAGGCGTTCGGCCGCCGATCGAAGCTATTCGCAAGCAGCAGCATAAGGCTCATCATCAGCACCGCGCCTAGCGCGAAGACGCCCGGCTTATCCGCGAGCGTGGCGCCGAAAAGCGCGCTCACGCCAGCGGCGGCCGCGAGCACCAGCGCCAGCGCGACGAGGAAACGCGCCGGATGCGGCGCGCCCCCGGGGCTCGGCGTCCAAGTGGTGCGCAGGACATCGATGACGCCTCCGGACGACAGGAAGGCGTGCGCCTTGTAGAGCGAATGCGCCACGATGTGCAGGAAGGCGGCCGCGAAAGCGCCAAGCCCGCATTGCAGCAACATGAAGCCCATCTGCGCGATGGTGGAATAAGCAAGGCTCACCTTCACCGAGGTCTGCGTGAGCATGACCAGCGAGCCGAACAGCGCCGTGGCGCCGCCGACGATGGCGAGCATATGCAAAGCGGGCCCGCTCTCCGCCATCACCGGCGCGAAGCGGATGATCAGGAAGCCGCCGGCATTGATGATGCCGGCATGCAAAAGCGCGGACACCGGCGTCGGCGTCTCCATCACTTCAAGCAGCCAGCCATGCAATGGAAATTGCGCCGATTTGAGCAACGCCGCCGCCGCGAGCAGCATCGTCGCAACGATCAGGATAACGCCGCCGCCATTGGCCGCGCCATCGGCGCCGCCCGCGAAGATGGTCGAGTAATCCCAGCCGCCGAAGAGTGAAAAGAGGCAAAGCGCCGCCACCACAAGGCAGATATCGCCGAGCCTGCTGACCACGAATTTCTTCCGCGCCGCGAGCACCGCGCCGCGGCGCTCCGGATAGAAAAGCAGCAAGCGGTTGAGCGAGAGCGAAGTGGCGATCCACGCCGCGATCAAAAGCGCCAAATTGCCGGCGATCACCAGCACCTGAACCGACGCGATCGTCAGGCAAAGCCGCTGAATGAACACGCCATGATTTGGATCGCCGTCGAGATAATTGCGGCTGTAGCGCAGCACGGTCGCGCCAACGAAGCTCACCAGCATCAGCATGCCGACGGACAGCGCATCGAGATATAGGCCGAACCCCGCGCCGTTGACGCCGAAGGTCTGCGTGGCCTGCGCGCCTTCGCGCCAGACCAGCACCGCCATGGCGAGCGCGACCGCGTTCGAGAAGAATCCGGCGCCGAACGCCAAGCGCGCGACCCTAAGCGGCGCCGCGTTGGCGCGCGGCAGGAGCGCGATCAGCAGCAATCCCGCCGGCGCAAGGGCGGCGATCCAGGGCGCGAATGACATGATGCCTCCTCCGATTCAGCGCGGACGGACGCTAGGGAGGCCCCTTTCTTCTATCCAGTTCAATTATTGAAATTTTATGTTCTATAAAATAGAACTTTTGGATGGCCGCGCTGAACTATCATCATCTCCGCTATTTCCACGCCATCGCCCAGGCGGGCGCGCTGACGAAAGCCGCAGCCCAACTCAACATCTCTCCCTCCGCGCTCTCCGTGCAGCTCCAGCAATTGGAGCACCAGCTCGGCCATGCGCTGTTCGAGCGTGAGGGCCGCCGCCTAGTGCTCACCGAGGCGGGCCAAATCGCGCTTGAACGGGCGGCGAAAATCTTCGAGGCCGGCGATGAGCTGATGAACGCGCTCAAGGGCGCGGGCGGCGACCGGCAAAGCCTTGTGCGCGTGGGCGCGCTTTCAACTTTGTCGCGCAATTTCCAGATCGCGTTTCTGCGTCCGCTGCTGGGGCGCCCGGATGTGCGCATCACGCTCCGCTCGGGTTCGATGCGAGAATTGATGCACGCGCTCGACGCCCGTCAACTTGACCTCGTGCTGACCAATTCCTTGCCGGGCCGCGACGAACAGAGCGCGTGGAGCCCGCACGTCATCGCCGATCAGACACTCAGCCTCATCGGCGTGAAGCGGCGGGGCCGTGCGCTCCGGCGCATCGAGGACATTCTCGCCAGCGAACCGCTGATCGTGCCCACGATCGAAACGCATATGCGCGCGGAATTGGACGCTTATCTCGCGCGCAAGGGCATCACGCCGACAATCGCCGCGGAGGTGGACGATATGGCGATGCTGCGCCTGATGACCCGCGAAGGCGCGGGCTACGCCATTGCTCCGCCCATCGTCATGCGCGACGAATTGGAGACGGGTGCGCTCGTCGATTATGGTTCGTTGAGCGGCCTGCGCGAGGTGTTTTACGCGGTTGCGCCCAATCGGCGCTTTCCAAGCCCGATCGTCTCGGCGCTTTTGCCGGAAAAGCCGCGTCGCGCCGCTGCGTCCGGCGGCGCGGCGCCCGCCTCGCGCCGCAGAAGGCGCGCGTCGGCCTAGACTGCGTGCGCGCGCATGAACATGTCGACGCACGCGCGCACATATTCCTCCACGGCCGCGCGATCGGGCCCACCCAGTCCCAATTGATTGCGATAATTCAATTCGCCCTGCACCATGGCGATGAACTGAATCGCGGCGGTCTCCGGATCCCGGCAGCGAATACGCTTCTCGCGCGCCTGCTTGCGCAACAGCGCGGCCAAGTCCCGCGTCGAGCTTCGCACGGTGGATTCGTAGAACAGTTCGGTCAGCGCGCGACGCGCCCGGCCTTCCTGGATCATCACGCCATGGAGCGCGGCGATATCGGGACGGGTGATGTAAAGAACGAATTCGACGCCAAGTTCGTGCAGGGCGGCGGCGAGCCCGCCGGGGCGCTCCGCGTTGACGGCCACAGGATCGAACACCGCCCGGCACCCTTCGCTGATGGCGGCCACGAACAGGCGCTCCTTGTTTTCAAAGTGAGCGTAGATCGTCACCTTCGACACGCCCGCCGCCGCGGCGACGGCGTCCATACTCACGCGGTCATAAGGCTCCGCCAGAAACAGCGCCTTGGCCGCCTCCAGGATCGCCTGCCCCTTGGGTGAGCGCGCGGCCTCCTCCGCCGGTTCGCCGGCTTTTTTTATTTTCATACTGTACCGTTCAGTGTGATCCGGATAAGCTGACTGTACGTAGCAGTTCAGTCTTGAAAAATGTCAAGGCGGTGGGGATCGCGGCGCCATGCTCGACATTGCGTTGAAAATGCTGATGGGCGACCGGGTCAAGTATTTCGGGCTCGCGCTCGGTATCGGCTTCGCCACCCTGCTGATGACGCAGCAAACCTCTATTTTCATTGGGCTTTTAACCTGGGGCGCCAATCCTGTGCTGGATGTGCGCGAGGCGCAAATCTGGGTGATGGACCCAAGGGTGCGCCAGGCCGATCAGCCCGAGGCGCTGAGCGACCAGGCGCTCTATCGGGTCCGCTCGATCGACGGCGTCGCCTGGGCGGCGCCCTATTTCCGGGGCCCCTCAACGCTCCGTTCCGCCGATGGGGCGCTGGCGGCCGTGACGCTCATCGGCGTCGACAATCAAAGCCTTATCGGCCTGCCGCCCGCGAACCGCGCCGAGGCCGCCAACGCCATACGCGGCCGCAACGCCATCGTGATCGACCGCAACACCGCGCACCTCGTGTTTCCAGATGGGCGCGATCCCCTCGGCCAAACGGCGGAAATCAACGACAATCGCGTCACCATCGCGGGAGAGACACGCGCGCTGACCACCTTCGCCGGCCTGCCGATCGTGTTCATGAAATACACCGACGCGATCTCCATCACGCCGCCAGAACGCAACAAATTATCGTTCGTTCTGGTGGGTGCGCGCGAGGGCTTGGCCCCCGCCGAGCTTGCGCGCCGCATTGAGCAGGAAACCGGCCTCCGCGCGCTGACACGCGATCAATTCGCGCGCGCTGGCGTCGATTTCATCATCAACAACACAGGCATTCCGCTCTCCTTCGGCATCGCCATCGGTCTTGGCGTCGTCGTCGCGGTGGTGATCACCGCGCTCACGCTCGCCATGTTCATCACCGAGAATTTGAAGAATTTCGGCGCGCTCAAGGCGATCGGCGTCACCAACAATCAGATCCTGCAAATGGTGATGGCGCAGGCTTGGCTGGTCGGTTTCATCGGCTATGGCCTCGGCGTGGGCGGCACGGCGGCCTTTATCTTTTTCGGACGCAACGATCCCGGCCTTCAAGGCTTCAGCCTGCATTGGCAGGTGGTGGCCGGCGCGGCGGTCGTCGTCTTTCTCATCGTCACGGCTTCGGCCTTCTTCAGCGTGCGCCGCGTGCTGAAGATGGACCCCGCCATCGTGTTCCGGGGCTGAGCGATGCAGCACGCCGCACGCGCGCACGATGTCGTCATGGAATTCCCGAGCGGCGCGGGCCGCCTGCGCGTCCTCCATGGCGTTTCGCTCGACATCGCCTTCGGCGCGATGACGTTCCTGATCGGCCCGTCCGGCTCTGGCAAGACGACGATGCTGTCGATTCTGTCGGGCACGCTGTCGCCGAGCGAGGGCGCGGTCGAGGTGATGGGCGAGCGGCTCGATCAGATGAAGGACGGCGATCTCGTGCGCTTTCGCCGCCGCAAGATCGGTTTCATTTTCCAGCAATATAATCTGATTGGCACTTTGACCGCCGCGGAAAACGCGGCGATCCCGCTGATCGCCGACGGCGTGCCGTCGGCCAAGGCGGCCGCGCGCGCGAAGGACGTGCTCGCGCGGCTCGGACTTGGCGAGCACAGTTGGAAATTGCCGCGCCAATTGTCCGGCGGACAGCAACAGCGCGTGGCGATCGCGCGCGCGCTCGTGCACGAGCCGTCGCTGATCGTCTGCGACGAACCGACCGCCGCGCTCGACGCCGAAGCGGGGCGCGCCGTGATGGAATTGCTGGAGGAAGCGGCCAAAAGCAGCACACGCGCTGTCCTCGTCGTCACTCATGACGACCGCATCTATCGTTTCGCCGACCACATCTATGAAATCGAGGACGGCCGCATCGTCGCCGATCGGCCGTCGGCGCAAAGGGAGCCGCAACATGCGCGTTGATCTTGATCTTGTGAAGCGCGCCGGCCTGCCGATCGCGGCCATCGGCGCGCTCGGCTTCGCCGTGTTCGCCATCGATCAGCCCGCCGCGCAACCGAGCGCGCCGGCGATCCCGCCGCCGAGCCCCAGCGCCGCCTTAGGCGCGAACGTCGCCGCGGTCGGGATCGTCGAGCCGTCCAGCGAAATCATCGCCATCGCGACGGAATTGTCCGGCGTCGTCCGCGAAGTCTATGTGCAGCCCGGCCAGAACGTTGCGGCGAACGCGCCTCTCTTTCGGCTGGACACGCGCGCCGCCGAGGCAGAACTCGCGTCCGCGCGCGCCTCGCTCGCCGTGGCGGAGGTCGCAGCGCGCGACGCGCGCGCGCGCCTGACCTTGTTCGACAATTTGCCCGACGCGCGCGCCGCGAGCGCCGATGAGCGCGACCGCGCCCGCTTCGCCGCCGAGCTCGCGGAGGCGGATCGCAAGCTCGCGGAGGCGCGGGTGCGCCGTCTCGCCGTCGATGTCGCGCGCCACACCACGCGCGCGCCGATCGCCGGCGAGGTGTTGCGCGTGAATGTGCGCCCTGGCGAGTTCGCGCAAGCGGGCCTCAGCGGCGAGCCGCTGATGCGCCTCGGCGCGACCGACACGCTGCACGTGCGCGTGCAGATCGACGAAGAAGATATCGGCCGCCTCCAAGAAGGTGCGCGCGCCGAAGGCGCGTTGCGCGGCGACGCCACGCGGCGCGCGACGCTCCAATTCGTTCGCCTTGAACCGCAAGCGCGCCCGAAAGCCAATCTAAACGGCGGCGCCGAACGCGTCGATACGCGCGTCGTGGAGGCGATCTATGCGTTCGATCCCGCGACGCTGGGCGCCCTCGTTGGTCAGCAAATGGATGTCTTCGTCGAGGCGCGTCCCCTGATCGCGGAGGACGCGCGTCCATGAGGCCCTTGCTTCTCGCGCTCGCGGCGACGGCGGCGCTCAGCGGCTGCGTCAGCGCGCCGGAGATCGAACCTCCCGCGCCGCCACCGCGGACTTGGCTCGGCCAAGCCGATTCGGCCGCGACCGCGCCGGAAGATTCCTGGTGGCGCGCCAGCGTGAGCGATCCGCTGATGATCGACCTTATCGAGCGCGCAGGCGAGATCAACAGCGTCGACGAGGCGCGCGCGCGGTGGCTCGAAGCGCGCGCGCGCGTCGGCGCGGCGCGCGCGGGCCTTCTGCCGAGCATCGCCGCGAGCGGCCAGGCTCAGCGCGCCAATCCCGATATCGGCGCCGGCTATACGATCGAACAAGGCGCGCTCACCGCCGACATCGATCTTGACGTATTCGGCGCGAACCGAAATCGCGCGCGCGCGCTCGCCGCTTCGGCCAATGCGCAAGAAGCGCTCTTGCGCCTCGCGCGCATCAATGCGCGCCGCAACATCGCCGATCTATATGTCGCGCTGCGCAACGCGCAAACGCAGACCATCGCCGCGCGCGCGGCCGAAAGCGCGGCCGAAGAAAGCCTCGCGCTCGCGGACGGACGCTACCGCACCGGGCTCGACAGCGGCCTCAGCGAAGCACAGGCGCGCGCCGCGCGTGACGCCGCACGCGCCCGCGCGCCGCAATTCGCGCAGGCCGAAACCGAGGCGCGCCTCCTACTGGAAGCCTTGCTGGGGCTCGCGCCTGGCGCACTCGCGTCGACGTTCAGCGCGCCCGCCCTAGCGCCGCGCGTCAACGCGGACGCCATGCTCGCCGCGCCGGCGTCCATGCTCGCGAACCATCCCGACATCGAAGCCGCCGAGGCACGCCTGGCGCGCGCCGGCTTCAACGCCGCCGCCGCGCGCGCCGACCTATGGCCGCGCCTCAGTCTTGAAGCGGCCTTGGCGAGCGTGAACGCGCCAGCCGGCTTCTCTGGCGCCTTCGTCGATGGCACGCAGGCCGGCGCCAGCCTCACCGCGCCGCTGTTCAATTTCGGCCGCTTGCGTGCGCTCGCGCGCGCGGAAGGCCGTGGCGCCGAGGCCGAGGCCGCCGTGCTGCGCCAAACGGTGCTCGATCGTTGGGCCGACGTGGAGATCCAGCGCGCGCGCCTCGCCAACGCCGAGATCCGCGCCGCCGCGCAAGACGCGGCGTTTGCTTCCGCGCGCGACACGGCGATGCTCGCGCAAGCGCGCTATCGCGCCGGCCTCACTGGCTTTATCGATGTCTTGACGGCCGACAGCGCGCTTTACGATGCGCAAGCCGCGAAGGCGGAGGCCGACGCCGAGCAGGCGCAAGCCGCGATCGCGCTCGCCGCCGCGCTGGGCCTCGGCCAAGCCCCGTGACGCGCCCCTAGGCGTGCGCGCGCCGGGCAAGCCGCGCGGCCCTTATATTCGCGAGATCCGCGCCCAGCTTGCGCGCGAAAAAATCATCGCAGCCGATGCATGGATTGCGCATCGTCTTGCCGCCTGGCGTGACCGCTTCCGATGCGGCGCGGAAATCCTCGCGCCGCCATGCGAACGCCTCGCCCATGGCTTCGGGATCGCCCTCATTGATCGCCATGAAGGCCGGGTGATCTTTCAGACTGTCGAGGATGTCGATCAGCCTCTCTTCCGTCAGGTTTCCGAGAGGCGCCTTCGTCTTCAGGCAGCACGGATAGACGGATCCGTCCGGCTCGATCGCCACCTCCGAGCCCGCCTGCCCATGATTGAGAAAATTCCTGCCCCCGCTCCAGCGCGCGCAAAAATTGGTGTCGTAATCGGCGTTGGAGAGTCCATTCGTCCAGGCCCTGCCGCGCGGCCAAAGCTCGCCGATCCAGAGATCGGGCTGCGCGCCGAAAAACAAGAAGGCAGGTCCAGGCCCGCGCTCCGTGCGCGCATCGGGTGAGCGGAGGCGGGACTCGTCGGCGGAGCGCATGGCGATTTCTTGAACGCCAAACGGCGCCATCATCGCGCGCACCCGGTCCATCAAGGCGAACTTTCCCTCTCCCTGATGGCCGGCGTGGAAATCATCGATGCTCGCGATCGCAATCGTGGTGACGTTGCGGGCGAGCATCTCCTCGATGAAGCGCGGCGTCAGCACATCGCCCGTCGTCTGCATGGAAAGGGCCGGCGCCGCCGCGCCATAACGCGCCGCGATCCGCTCCAGCACGGGATAGAAGACACGCTCGCGCACGCCGTCGAGCAGCAATTCTCCGCCCGCGAGCACGATCTTGGTGCGTTGGCGTCGCCCCTTGGCGTCGCGATACGACATATCCTCAGGCAGATTGTCGATGATGCGCGGAAAGGCGCCGACGCTTTCGCCAATCACCTTTTCGAGCGCGCCGCGCACATAAGGACGGAAGCGATCGTCATAGCAATGACGGCAACGCCGATGGCACGCCCAATTCAAGACCCAATAGATGGCTTCCATGCGCCCTGTTCACCGCTCCGCGTCGTTCAACGACCAATCGTACTCATTGGAGCTTATGGCGTCCGCCCCGGCAAGGGCGCGCGCCAGCGCGGGCTCGGCATAGGCGCGCAGATGCGCCAGCACGCCGCGCGCATCGCCGCCGAAATCCTCCTTGTACCAATCATAGATGCCGGACGCGCGCACCGCGCCGTCCGCGCCCACGCGGACGCCGCGCGGATGATTGACATAATCGCGCGCTGCGTCGCTCAGCTCGGCGTCGAGCGTCTCGGCGCGCCAAGCGCGGCGCCGCAGATTGGGACACCCGATCGACGCGCAATTGACGGCGTAATGAACACGCGGCTCGCGCCATTGCCTGCGCATGATTCCATGTTCGATGCCGTCAAGCGTCAGGCGGCGCCCTTCCACGGTGACGCGCTGCTCACGCCAAGGGCCCATGAGGCCGCGCGGATCGAGCGTTCGGCTGCGTATGTCGCGAATGGACTCGACCGGATAATTCTCAAGGATAATTTGCAGCGTCACGGCGTTGTAGAGATTGGCCCAATAAGCGAAGGCTTCGTTGCGCGTCATCAGCGAAGGGCGCGCCTCCTCCAAGTGCGCGACATAGGCGTCAAGCGCCGCGCGATCGGCAGGCTCATCGCGCCAGGCGCGATAACGCACCCGGTTCACCCCATCCGCGGAAGGCGCCACATAGCGCGCCAGAAGGGCGTCGAACGGCGCGTGGTCAATCGTCTGCGCCATCGCCGCGATCCCGGACCATGAGATAAGAAAGCATGCCGCCAAGATTTTGATGAACGCTCGCATACACTCTCTCACGGCAGCGCGCTGAGCGCGCGCACTAGGGCACGCGTGCGCGGCGAGAACAGCGTCCCGGCATAGAATTGCCCGGCCGCGCGCTTGAGCGATTCCGCGCGCGTCGGATAGGCCGGAATATAGCTGGAAGTGAACGCCCCGATCTTCAGCTTTTGCGAGAGCGCCAGCGCGACGGTGGCGATGGTTTCGCCGGCATGGGGCGCGAGGATTGTCGCGCCTAGGATCGCGCCGTCCTTCTTCACGATCAGCCGGGTGAGTCCCTCCGTCGCGCGCTCGGTCTGCGCGCGGTCATTCTCGTGCATCGGCGTCGTCAAGACGCGCACCGCATCGCCAAATTTGGCGCGCGCCTCGTCCTCGCCAAGGCCGATCGCGGCGTATTCCGGCTCCGTATAGATGACGCGCGGCAATGGAACCGCATCCGCCCGACCCGGCGAAAGCCGAAATAGCGCATTGCGGATGAAAAGCGAGCCGTGCATGCCTGCGGCATGCGTGAATTGCTCGCGCGCGGCGATGTCGCCTAGGGCATAGATGCGCCGGTTGGTCGTGCGCAGCTGCGCGTCCGTGGTGATTCCGCGTGCGGTATAGGCCACGCCCGCTTCCTCAAGGCCTAGCCCTTCCACGTTCGGCGTGCGTCCCGCCGCGAGCAGCAGATGCGATCCTTCGACAATGCCGGCCTTGTCGGTTTCCACCGCGACGCCCTGGGCGCTTTTCGACACGCGCGTCACGCGCACGCCCTCATGCAGAACAACGCCGTCGGCGCGCATGCTCGCGCGCAGAATTTCGGCGGCGGCTTCATCCCGTCCCGCCAGCACGGCGCCCGCCTCGATCATCGTGACCGCCACGCCAAGGCGCGCGAAGGCCTGGCCGAGTTCGAGCCCGATTGCGCCCGCGCCGAGAATGACGAGATGCGTGGGCGGCGTGTCGAGTGAGAAGATCGTCTCATTGGTGAGGAAGGGAGTTTCCGAGAGCCCCGGAATGGGCGGCGCGGCCGCGCGCGCGCCCGCCGCGATCACCATCAGACGCGCGCGCACGCGCAGGCTTCGCGATTCGATGGTGCGGGCATCGACAAAGCGCGCACGCTCGCGCACGACGCGCACGCCGAGCCCCTCGAAGCGCTCCTGGCTGTCGATCGGCGCGATCGTGTCGATCACGCCGCGCACATGGGCGGCGATGCGCGGCCAGTCGAGACGCGGCGCCGGCGCATCGACGCCGAACCGCTTTGCTTCGCGCGCGCCCTGCGCGGCGCGGGCGGCCGCGATCAGCGATTTAGACGGCACGCAGCCATAATTGAGGCAATCGCCGCCCATCTCGCCCATTTCGAAAAGGACGACCTTCTGACCGAGTTGGGCCGCGCCTGATGCGGCGACAAGTCCCGCCGAGCCTCCGCCGATGATCGCGATGTCGGCCTTGATCTGGTCCATGCAGGGGTCCGTCAGGTTGCAGGCTTGGAGGTCTTGGCGAAGCGGCGAAACACGGCCGGCGCGATCGCCAGCGCGGCCAACGCGATGAAGGCCGGCGCCAATTGGCGCGCGAACGCGGCCAAATCGGGATCGCGGCCCGAATCGAACGCCGCGCCAAGGCCCGCCCCGATCCATGTATAGGCGATGACGCCAGGCAAGATGCCGATCGCCGTGGTGAGCACGAAGGTCGGCAAGCGCGCGCCGACGAAGGCCGGCGCGATATTGGCGATGAAGAACGGCACGACCGGGATAAGGCGCAGCGTCAAAAGATAGCTCACCGGGCTCTCCTGGAAGCCCGCCTCGATGCGCTTCAGGAATGGGCCCGCGCGCGCGCGCAGCGCATCGGCCAGGAGATAGCGCGCCAGGAGAAACAGGACGGTCGCGCCGAGCGTGGCGCCGATCGTGGTGGCCGCCGAACCGCCCACGAGACCGAACAGGAAGCCGCCGGCTATGGTGATCCAAAGCGCGCCGGGAATGGCCAGCGCCGTCGCCAAGACATACACGCCGATAAAGGCGGCGAACGCAGCCGCCCGATTGGCGGCGACGAACGTCGTCAATTCCTCCCGCCGGGCCCGGAGCGTCTCCAAGTTCAAATAATCGAGAACGCCGAACCGCCATGCCGCGGCGGCCGCAGCCGCGATCACGACGACGACGATCACGCGGCCCGCCAAGCCGCCGCGCCGCGCGGCGCCCGCCTCGCCGCCCGGCGACCCTTGCTCCGTCATGACCGGTTCCTCATCTGGATGTATACGCGCCGAACCGGCACAAAGGTTGCGAATGCGTCCTGCCTTCCAAGAAATCATGCGCAGCGCGGCGCCCGCTTGCCAAGCCTGACCTAGCGCGATCAAGTCCGCCGATGCGCCTTTCCGTGGTGATGCCGACCTTGAACGCCGCGAGCACCCTTGCCGACGCCATCGCCGCCGTGGCGGACGCCGATGAAATCATCGTCACCGATGGCGGCTCCACGGACACAACGCCACGGCTTGCCGCCGAAGCGGGCGCGCGCGTTCTCGCCTGTCCCCGCGGGCGCGGCGTGCAATTGCATGCGGGCGCGTGCGCCGCCGGCGGCGATTGGCTGCTTTTCCTGCATGCGGATACGCGCCTTGCCCCAGGCTGGCGCGCGATCATCGAGGCGCACGCGCGGGACTTTCCGCACAAAGCCGGCGTGTTCCGCTTCAGGCTCGACGATACGTCCTGGCAAGCGCGCGTGCTGGAACGGCTCGTCGCGCTGCGCGTGGCGCTGCTTGCCTTGCCGTATGGCGATCAGGGTCTGCTGATCAGCCGCTCTCTCTATGACTCCTTGGGCGGGTATCGTCCGCTGCCGCTGATGGAGGATGTCGATCTCATCAAGCGTCTTGGCCGGCGGCGCCTGCATGTCCTGGCGAGCCGCGCGGTGACATCGGCGGCGCGCTGGCGCGCGGACGGCTGGATCGCCAGAAGCGCGCGCAATGTCGCATGCCTCGCGCTCTATGCGGTCGGCGTGCCGCCCGCGCGCCTGGTGCGTCTTTATGAGCGCTGAGCCTCGCGCCGCGCTAGTCGTGATCGCGCGTCGCCCCACGTACGGACAAGGCAAGCGCCGGCTCGCCGCGGAGCAGGGCGATCTTGCGGCGCACCGTTTTCAAAAATACGCGCTCGCCGCGCTGCTGCGCCGCCTCGGCCGCGATCCGCGCTGGCGGCTCGTCTTGGCCCTGACGCCAGATCAGGGAGCCACGCCGCATCCTTTCCGCGCCGCGCGCATCGTGCCGCAGGGGCCCGGCGATCTCGGCGCGCGCTTGACGCGCCTCACAAAGTCCATCGCATCCCACCCGATTCTCTTCATCGGCGCGGATGCGCCCCAAGTGACGCGCGCCGATATCGCCGCCGCGCTCAAGGCGCTCGGCGGCGCCGACGCCGTGCTCGGCCCCACGCCGGACGGGGGCTTCTGGCTCATCGGCCTGGGGCGACGCGCGCGGCGCAAGCCGCCTTTTTCCGGGGTGCGCTGGTCCAGCGCCCACGCCCGCGCCGACACACTTGAACGGCTTCAAGGATTGCGCGTGGCGCTGCTCCGTGAAATCGAGGACGTCGATGACGCGGCGAGCCATGACCGCGTTCTGCACAGGGGAAACCGATGGCGGGCGTGAGAAATTTCCTGGTGCGCGCGGCCTTGACGCTGTCGCTGTTCCTGCCGCTCTTCTTCTTGGTGTCGGCGTTGGCGACGAAATTCGGCCTCGTCGATTGGCGTCTCGGCTTCGCGACGTTGACGCTCCAAGTCGGGCCGCTGCTGATCATCATCGCCGCGCTGCTCGCGCTGATCGCCTTAATCGTCGCGCTGATCACCAAGCCTCGGGCCGGACGGCGCGCGGCTTTGATCGCGCTCCTCATCCCGCTGTCGGCGCTGGGTGTTGCCGCTTATGCCGTCGCCGGCGCGGCGCGCGTGCCCCCCATCCACGACATCGTCACCGACGCCCAAACGCCGCTCACGTTTTCGGACGCGGTTATGGCCGCGCGCGCGGCGACGCCCGGCGGCAATCCCGTCGAAGCCGATCCGCGCGTGCCCAACGATCCGCGCTTCGCGGCGGCGGCGGGACGACGCGCGCGCGAACTTCAACAAGAAGCCTATCCCGACATCGCCCCGATCGTCGTGCCAGGAACGCGGGAGGCGGCGTTCGAAAAAGCGCTTGCCGCGGCCACTTCGCTTGGCTGGACGATCGATCGCGCGGACGCCGCCGAGGGCCGCATCGAAGCGCGTGTGGAGAGCTTCTGGTTCGGCTTTGTCGACGATGTCGTCGTCGAAGTGACACCGGCAGAGAATGGGGCGCGCATCGATGTGCGGTCCACGTCGCGCGTCGGGGTCTCCGATCTCGGCGCCAATGCGGCGCGCGTGCGCGCGTTTCGCGATGCGCTAAGCTGACACGCCGCGCCCGAAATTTGCGTGTCGCGCCCCTACCGGGCGCGGACGCAAAGGCCTGTTCGGGGCGCCCAAGCGTCCGATGGCTCAGTTTTTAGGCGCCTTGAGCCGGAAACGCGGTCCGCTCCAGCCTCCAAGCTGGTATTACGATTTTCCTGTTCCGTAATACCGCCGGGCGCGCGCGCCGGCATGAAAGGAATGGGGATGCGAGAGGGTTGGATGTCACGATGGGCGGGCAAGGCCGCCGCCATCGTCATGGCTGGAGCTTTGGCCGCGTGCGGCCAAACCCAGGAAGCGGAGGCGCCGGCGACGCGCACGGAATTCACCATCGGCTGGACAATCTATGCCGGCTGGATGCCCTGGCCTTACGCGCAACAGGCCGGCATCGTTGACAAATGGGCTGACAAATACGGCCTGACGATCAATGTCACCCAGATCAACGATTACGTTGAATCGCTCAATCAATTCGCCGCCGGCAATATCGACGCGGTCACCTCCACCACCATGGACGCGCTGACCGTGCCGGCCGCGGGCGGGCGCGACACCACGATCGTGATCGTGGGCGATTACTCCAACGGCAATGACGGCATCGTGCTGAAGAATGGCGCCGCGCTCGCCGACATACGCGGCCGCTCCGTCAATCTCGTGGAATTGTCGGTGTCGCACTATTTGCTGGCGCGGGCGCTCGAGAGCGCCAATCTGGCGCCGACCGACGTGCGCATCGTCAACACATCGGACGCCGACATCGTCGCCGCCTTTGGCGCGCCGGAAACCAATGCCGTGGTGGCGTGGAATCCGCAATTGTCGGAAATCGCCGCCATGCCGGGTGCGAATCTCGTGTTCGATTCATCCAGCATTCCGGGCGAAATCCTCGATACCTTGGCCGTCAGCACCGAAGCGCTCGCCGCCAATCCCAATCTCGGCAAGGCGCTGGTCGGCATTTGGTATGAGACGATGGCGCTGATGAGCGCGCAAACGCCGGAAGGCGCGGCGGCGCGCGCGGCGATGGGACAATTGTCGGGCACGGATCAGGCCGGCTACGAAGCGCAATTGCGCACGACGTTCATGTATTACGAGCCGAGCGCGGCCGAAGCCTACATGACCAGCGCCGAGCTCGTCGCCGCCACCGACCGCGTGCGTCAGTTCAGCTTCGTCAACGGCCTGTTTGGCCAAGGCGCGACGTCAGTCGACGCCATCGGCATCACCTTCCCTGGCGGGCAGACGCTGGGCGATCAAAACAATATCAAGCTGCGGTTCGACGCTAGCTACACCAACCTCGCCGCGACAGGTCAACTCGACTGACGCGGACCCAAAAGCGACCGCCATGCGCCGATTGCTGAATCTGAGGCCGAGCGCTGGCGGTCGCATCCTTCTGGGGGCCGCGCCGCTGATCGCGCTCGGCCTCCTATACCTTTTGGCGTCGGAAGCGCGCAACGCCGCCAATCCCGCCGACAAGATCCTGCCGACGTTCGGTGAAATGGCCGCCGCCATCGACTTGATGGCGTTCAAGGTCGATCCGCTACGGGGCGCCATTCCGCTCTGGGCCGACACGGCGGCTTCGCTGTCGCGCCTCCTGCTCGCGCTGATCATCGCGACGAGTTCAGCGCTCGTGCTCGGCCTCGTGCTGGGCCTCCTGCCGCTCATGCGCGCCTTCGCCGGCCCCGCAATCGCCGCCATCGCCGTCATTCCGCCCATCGCGGTGCTGCCGATCTTGTTCATCACGCTCGGGCTTGGTGAAACCGCGAAAGTGGCCCTGATCGCGATCGGGGTCGCGCCGGTGATGATCCGCGATTTGGCCGCCCACATCGCGGCCATTCCTGAGGAACAGATCATTAAGGCGCAGACCCTCGGCGCCAGCACATGGCAGACGGCGCTGCGCGTGGCGCTGCCGCAAGCCATGCCGCGCCTGATCGACAGTCTGCGTCTCTCGCTCTGCGCGGCTTGGGTCTATCTGATATCGGCGGAGGCGATCGCATCCGATGTCGGCCTCGGCTATCGCATCTTCCTGGTGCGCCGCTATCTCTCGATGGACATCATCCTGCCTTACGTCGTTTGGATCGCGCTCCTCGCCGTCGTGCTCGATCTGGCGCTGTCGGCCTTCAGCCGCCGCTTTTATCCGTGGGCGCATCCGGCGCGCGCACGCTCATGAGCACGCTCGCCTTCAAGGATGTCTGGGTCGAGTACGGCGACAAGATCGTGCTTGAGAAAGTCAATCTAACCATCGAACCCGGCGAATTCATTTCCATCGTCGGACCATCCGGCGCGGGAAAGAGCACGCTTCTGCGTCTGGCGCTCGGCCAGGACGCGCCGACGCGCGGCGCGATCACGCTGGACGGCGCACCTTTGCGCGCCGAGCCCGGCCCGGACCGCGGCGTCGTGTTCCAGCGCTATTCGGTGTTTCCTCACATGAGCGCGCGGGACAATGTTCTGTTCGGTCTCGATTGCCGCGCAGCGCCCTTCAGCGGGCGTCTTTCCGGCGCCAAGCGGCGAGAAGCGGTCGCGCAGGCAGACGCGATCCTCGACTCCGTGGGCCTTGCGCACGCGGGCGAGCTCTATCCGGCGCAACTCTCCGGCGGCATGCAGCAGCGGCTCGCGCTGGCGCAGACCTTGATCATGCGTCCGCGCATCCTCCTGCTCGATGAGCCGTTCGGCGCGCTCGATCCGGGCGTTCGCCTCGACATGCACGCGCTGATCGCCCAGCTCTGGAAGGACCATGCGCTCACCGTTCTCATGGTGACGCACGACATCAAGGAGGCGTTCACGCTCGCCAGCCGTGTCATCGCGCTGGACAAGCTGCGCCGCGATCCGCACGCGCCGGATCGATACGGCGCCGGGATCGCCTACGATATGAAGCTCGACCGCAAAACGCGCGAGAACCCGCCTCAACCCTTCTTTGACGCCATATAGGCGCGCCAACCGCCAAATGAGGTGACGTCCGTCGCGCCCTCAAGCGCGCGCGGCTCGGCGACAAAGCCTTTCACCTCCGCGCCGTCGTCCAACGTCACCGTGCCAATGGCCAAGGGCGCGGGCACCTCCGCCACGAAGGCGCCGAAAGCGGCCACATCGAGCGCGTACACCTCCACCGCGATCGACGCCCCTCCCGCGCCCACATGCACCAAAGCCGGCTTTGGCGGCGTGGAATTGGCCATGGCGTAGAGCTTGTAGGCGGGCGCGGTGGCGCAGGCGCGCACGAGCCGGGCATGGCGGCTTTCCAATTGCCCATGAAGCGGCATGCCATGAAGATGCGCGCCGACAACGGCGAGCAAAATCTCCGGCGCGCGCGGCGAAAGATCGAGCGGCGGCGTCTCAGCCATGGGTTCAACCTCCGAAAACGCGCGCGCGAGCGCCATCAGCTTCGCATCGGACCATGCGGGGCCGATGAACGTCACGCCAAATCCGCCGCGATCGCGCAGAAATCCAGCCGGCGCCGCAAGAGCGGCCAAGTCGAGCAGGTTCACGAAATTCGTGTACCGGCCGAGCACGGCATTGCGCGCGATCGGATCGGCGCGCACTGCTTGAAGGCTCGGCAAGGTCGGCGCGGTCGGCAGCACCAGCGCATCGACCACGCGCCAAAGCGCTTGTGCTTCGCGGGCATGGGCCTGCAACGCGTAAAGGCCGCGAAAAGCGTCGACGGCGCTCATGCCGCTTCCCTTCTCCACGATGGCGCGCACCACCGCATGGATCGCCTGCGGATTGTCGCGAAGCAGCGGCTCGAGCGCGGCTGTACGCTCGGCGAGCCACGGCCCCTCATAAAGCAGCTTCGCGCACGCGATCAGCGGCGCGATGTCGATTTCAATCAAATCGACGCCGGCGCGCTCCAGCCTCTGAACCGCACGCGCGAAGAGGCGTTGCGCCTCGTCATCGCCGTCAAAGTCGAGATCGGCCTCGCGGGGAACGCCCACGCGCTTCATCGCCCCTGGCGCCGCCACGCCCTCGCGCGCGAAAGGATCTTCAGGATCGAAGGCGGCGAGCGCGGAATCCATGAGCGCCGCATCCTCAAGGCTACGCGCGAATAGGCTCACGCAATCGAGCGAACGACAGGCGGGAACGACGCCGCTCGTGCTGTAGCGGCCCTTGGTCGGCTTCAACCCGATGAGATTGTTGAACGCCGCCGGCACGCGGCCCGATCCCGCCGTATCGGTGCCGAGCGCGACATCGACCACGCCTGCGGCGACGAGCACCGCCGAACCTGAACTCGATCCGCCGCTGACATAAGCGCGGTTGAAGACGCAGCCGCACGCGCCGTGAGGAGAGCGCGCGCCGACGAGCCCGGTGGCGAATTGGTCGAGATTGGTTTTGCCAAGACAGAGCGCGCCCATGGCCTCCAATCGCTCCACCACGAAAGCGGAGCGCGCCGGCTGGTAGGCGAAGGTGGGGCACGCCGCGCTTGTCGGCGCGCCGCGCCAATCGATATTGTCCTTTATGGCGAACACGACGCCCGCGAGCGGCAAGGCGTCCCCCGCGCGCAGGCGCTTCTCGATCCCGGCCGCCGCTTCGAGAAATGCGTCTCGAGGCGTGCGATAAATCCAAGCCTCCGGCTGGATTGCATCATAAGCCTCGCGGCGCTGAAGACATTCAATCGCGCGCGCGACAAGGCCTTGGCCGTTTTGTATCGCCGCGACGGCCGCGCACGCGCCCTCCATCATTGCGGCTCCAGCGCCAGCAGCGGCGCGCCCGCCGCGATGGTCTGGCGCGCGCTTGCATAGAGCCGACGCACGCGGCCCGCGAACGGCGCAGGGGCGGCGGTCTCCGATTTCATCGCCTCGATGACGACGAGCGTCTGGCCCTCGCGCACAACATCGCCTTCCGCGACATCGATGCGCCAGACAAGGCCGCCCAAGGGCGCCTCGATCAACACGCAGCCCTCGGGCGCCTCGACGCCGCCTGCAACCGCATCGCCCGCTTCATTCAGCGCAAGCGCCTCCACGCGCGCGAATTCTCCCGCGGCTTCCCACGCCGCGCGCTCGGCGGCGAAAGCGGCCTCGCGCGTGCGCGCGAAGGCGCCGATCGCGTCGGCGTTCGCGCGCAGAAAGGCGCGATAATCGGCGAGACGGAAAACGCCCTCCTCGATGCGCAGCGCGCGCCGTCCGGCGGGAAAATCCCGGCGCCAATCCTCTAATTCTTTCGCCGCAACGGGGAAGAACCGAATCTGGTCGAAAAAGCGCAGCAGCCAGGCGGCGCCGTCCTGGAACGCGGCGGTGGGCCGATAGGTGCTCCACACCTGAATCGTGCGTCCAAACAGCTGATAGCCGCCGGGCCCCTCCATGCCGTAAATGCACATATAGGCGCCGCCGATACCGACCACGTTCGGCGGCGTCCATGTGCGGGCGGGATTGTATTTCGTCGTCACCAGGCGATGGCGCGGATCGAGCGGCGTCGCCACGGGCGCGCCAAGATAGACATCGCCGAGCCCCAGCACGAGATAGCGCGCATCGAAAACAATGCGCTCCACATCCGCTGCGTCCTGAAGCCCATTGATGCGACGGATGAACTCGACATTATCGGGCGTCCAGGGCGCGTCGTCTCGCACGGAGTCGCAATAGCGGACGATGGTCGCCGCGACCGCGGGATCCTGCCAACTCAGCGGCAACCAGATCGTGCGCGAAGGTATCTCGAAATCATCGAGCGGGCCGAGACCTTCCTCCAGCGCCATCAAGGCCTGGAGCATGGCGCACTGCGGCGCGCGCGCGGCGTCAAAATGCACTTGCAGCGACCGCACGCCGGGCGTGACATCGATCACGCCGTCGAGTTTCGCCTGTTCGACGGCGCGCATCAGCGCATGCACGCGCGCGCGAAGCTCGATATCGAGGACGAGATCGCCGAACTCGATAAGAATGTTGTCTTCGCCCTGACGGCGATAGAGCGCGCGCGGGCGAGGCCCTTCTGCGGCGCGCTCGGCCAGGATGGGCGATCTATCCGCCGCAAGCGCGGGCGCGCGCGGTGTGGGCGGCGCACCTGTTTCGATCCAAACATTCTGGTCTCGCAAGGCCGCGACGGCTTCGCCCTCGGTGACGGCGATGAAGCGCACGCTGTCGCCCGGCGCGAACTGCCCGACCTTCCACAGGTCCGCCAGAATGATCACGAACGGACACACGAAGCCGCCAAGCGACGGCCCGTCCGGCCCGAGGATGATCGGCATGTCGCCGGTGAAATCGACCGCGCCGACGGCGTAGGGCGTATCGTGGATATTGGAAGGGTGAAGGCCCGCCTCGCCGCCGTCGCGCCGCGCCCAGGCGGGCTTTGGCCCTTCAAGACGCACGCCGGTGCGGCTTGAATTATAGTGCACGCGCCACGAGGCGGTGAGCAGCGTTTCAATGTCGGCGTCGGTGAAGAAATCCGGCGCGCCGTGCGGCCCATGCAGCACGCGCACCTCCCAAGCGCGCGTGAGCGGCGGCTGCGCCTCGGACGCAAGCGCCGCGCGCGGCGCGCCCGCTTCATCGGCGCCGAGATGCAGAAGGTCGCCGGCCGCGAGCGCGCGTCCGAAGACGCCGCCAAAGCCCCCGAGCGTGAACGCCGCCTTGGCGCCCGCATAAGGCGGCGCCGCGAACCCGCCGCGCACCAGCACGTAGCCGCGCAGGCCCGGTCCCTTCGCGCGGCCCATATCGAGCACTTGGCCGGCTTCCGCGACGATCGGCGCATAGAGCGGCGCGGGCGCGCCATCGAGCGTCGCGCCAAAGTCGGCGCCGGCGAGACAGAAGAGCGTGCGCGACAGGAATCTCAGGCGCGGCCCCGCCGCGGCGGCTTCAAGCCCCGCGGCGTCGGGCGCATTGCCAAGCAGCGCATTGCCAAGCCGAAACGACAGCGCATCCATCGGCCCGCTTGGCGGCACGCCCACCGCCCACAAGCCGAGGCGACCTGGATAATCCTGCACCGTCGTCATCGCGCCGCCGCGCAGAACGCGCATGGCGTTGGGCCGATGCGACACCTGCTCCAAGGCGCGCGTCGATAAGGAATCTGACTTCAGCACGCCGCTCGCCAGAACGTCGCGCAGCCAGCGCACATTGCTTTCAACGCCGGCGATCGCCGTCTCATCAAGCGCCGCGCCAAGCGCCGCGATCGCGGCGTCGCGGTCATCGCCGCGCACGATGATCTTGGCGAGCATCGGATCGTAGTGCGTGCTGATGTCCGCGCCGGACGACACCCAGGTCTCCACGCGCGCGCCGCTTGGGAAGCGCGCCTCGCTCAATACACCCGCGCTGGGGCGAAAATCCTCCAGCGGATCTTCCGCATAGATTCGCGCCTGGATAGCGGCGCCGCGCGCGCGCAAAGGCGCATTCATGAAGCTGAAATCGCCGGCCGCGCCGCGCACCATCCATTCCACGAGATCGACGCCAAACACCTCCTCCGTCACGCCGTGCTCGACCTGAAGGCGGGTGTTCACCTCCAGGAAATAATATTCCAGGCGCGCGGGATCGTAGAGAAACTCCACCGTCCCGGCGGAGAGATAGCGCGCCTCGGCGCACAGCGCGCGCGCGCTCTCCTGCATCGCGACGCGAACGGTATCTGGAACATCCGGCGCGGGCGCTTCTTCGATCACCTTCTGGTTTCGCCGCTGCAGCGAGCAATCGCGATCGCCAAGCGTGAGCACCCGGCCCTGGCCGTCGCCGAACACTTGCACCTCGACATGACGCGCGCGCGCCACGAAGCGCTCGAGGAAAACGCCCCCGCCGCCGAAATTCGCATCAGCCAGGCGGCGCACTGTCTCGAAGGCCGCTTCAAGCGCCGCTTCGTCGGCGCAGACGCGCATGCCGATGCCGCCGCCGCCGGCGCTGGCCTTCACCATCACGGGATAACCAATCTCCGCCGCCGCCGCGCGCGCATCGCGCCAATCGGAAAGCAGATCGCTGCCGGGCGCGAGCGGCGCGCGCGCGCGCAAGGCGGCGGCGCGCGCATGATGCTTGAGACCGAACGCGCGCAGCGTCTCCGGACGCGGGCCGATAAAGACGAGCCCCGCCGCCGCGCAGCCTTGAGCGAAATCCGCGTTCTCGCTCAAAAAGCCATATCCAGGATGGATCGCCCCCGCGCCGGCGGCCTTCGCGGCGGCGATGATTTTTTCCATGGCGAGATAGGATTCGCGCGCGGGCGCCGGCCCCAGAAAAAGCGCCGCATCGGCCTCGGCCACGTGCGCCGAGCCGATATCGGCTTCGCTGTAAACCGCGACGGATTCAATCTCCATGCGCCGTAGGGTGCGAAAGATGCGGCAGGCGATGGCGCCGCGATTGGCGACAAGCACCGAGCGAAACGGCGCGCCCATTAGCCGCGTACGATCATGCGCACAGGCGTCGGATTGAACGCATTGCACGGATTGTTGATCTGCGGGCAATTCGAAACGATCAGCATCAGATCCATTTCAGCGCGCAGCGTGACGGATAGACCCGGCGCGGATAGGCCATCGACAATGCCAAGCGCGCCATCCGCCTCCACAGGCACATTCATGAAGAAATTGATGTTGGGCGCCATGTCCCGCTTGTTGCGGCCATGACGCATGTTCGCCTCCAGGAAATTTTCGACGCAGGCGTGCTGCGCCTTGGTGTGATGTCCGTAGCGCAGCGTGTTGGATTCGCATGAGCACGCCCCGCCGATCGTGTCGTGATAGGGCACGTCGCTGGCGATCAGCGTCGCCATGGGCCTCGCCTCATTGGAATAAAGGACAGATTCTGCCTTAAGGAAGATGCTTCCCTGGATCGCGATCGTGTCCTGCATGCTGTAACGCTCGGCATCGTCGGCGAGGCTGTACATCAGAAAATCCACCGCCTGATTGCCTTCCAGATCGACGATCTGCAGGCTCTGCCCGCGCAACAACGGATGGTCCCATGGCGCGCGCGCTGGAATGATCTCGTCATGCAGAACGACGCTCATGCTTCACCGCGCGAAATAATCGTCGACATTGAGAAAGGCGCGCTCAGCCTCTGGCGCGCCGATGCGTATCGGATCGTCAATCGTGGTCGTCGGTCCGCGCCAGGCAATCGCGCGCGCCGGCGTGACCGTGTAGTCTGGGCGCGGATCGCGTACGTGCGGACAATTGGCGAGGATCACGATGATGTTCATTTCGGCCCGCAGCGTTACGGCGCGCCCGGGCTGAAATGGCCCGACATCGATCGCCAGCGCGCCGTCGGCGCTGACGCGCACCGGCTTGAACCAAGCGATGCTGGCGTGAATATCCTTGCGGCCGAGCCCATATTTGGCGGCGGCGATGACAAAGCGGTCGCGCGCGTTCGGATGTGGGCCGTGATTGGCGCCGTCGCCATAGGCGCGCGCATTGCTCGCCGCGTTCGACGGCCCACACAGCGCGTCATGACCCCGCGTGTCGTCGTCGAGAATGCTCATAAGCACGCGGCCCATATCAGACAAGAGCAAAGAGCCGGGGCCGAGATAGGCGTTCCATTGCACCTTCAGCGTATCGGCGACGTTGAGACGTTCAACATGCTGTTCCGCGTTGAAGATCAGCATCGACACGCATGCATCGCCATGGAGATCGACCAGCCGCAAACGCGCGCCGCGATCGAGACGCTTGGCGCCATAGCCCCCGGCGGCGATCGTCTCGTCCCACAGCATCGCCTCGGACGCGACGCCCGCGGGGATCGCGCGCGACGCCGAAGCGGGCAAGATCGGCATCGCCTCGGCGACCGACCCGCCCTGGGCCCGCGCATGCGCGCGCGCGCTTTTCGGATCGGCCGTATTGCTGCTCATGCGCCCTTGCCTTTGCGCCGGCGGCTCGCCTCTTCATGCAGCGGCGGCAGAAGCGCGCCGGATGTCACGAGACTGATCTGCAAGACGCCGCGCACCTTGCGCAATTCATCGGTTAAACGCTTCAGCCGCTCCGAGGGCCCTTGCACCAAAAGGACTTCGAGCGATTGATCGTCCTCGAGAAATACGTGTTGGGAAGAGATGATCTCCTTCACATAGGCGGCCTGCGTTTGGGCCAGCGCTTGACGCACGCCCCCGCGCGCCGCGCGATAGATGATGGTGATCGTCCCGGCGAGAAGAGCGCCAGGCGTCGTCTCACCGTGCGCGGCGAGCGCGTGGCGGATCAATTCCGCGATCAGCTGCGAGCGGTTCGGCAGGCCGCGCACCGCCACCATCTCGTCGAGACGCGTCATCAGCGCGCCGGGCAGGCTGACGCTGAGGCGCGCGAGCGGGGGACGGGCGGGCGCGGTCTTCATCAGCCGCGCCTAGCTGAGTATTACGAATTCCGCAAATCGTAATACTCACGCCCCTCCGCGCCTTTGCCCATTGATACGGACGGCGGCGCCATGCGCCCCCACCTGCCTATGGGATGAGCGGCCGCGCACGCGTCACGCGCGCCGCCCTTGCAAAGCGAGCCATGGCTTGACCTTGATGGGGGCGATCGCGCCGTAGCGCGCATTTTGCGGATGGCGCAGTTTGCCAGAGCCATTCGCCATCAGCCGATGATATTGCAGCCCCGCCCAAGGCGTTGGGTCTTGCGGCGACTTTGACTGCCTGCGCGCGATCTCGGCGTCGAGCGCCGCCAAATCTCCTAGCGGCGCAAGGGCGAAAGCATGGCCCGTGGTCTCGCTCAAGGCGTCCGCCAGCACGCGCGGCGAGAGCGTGTCGCCCACGATCTCGAAATCGCCAGGCTGAAGCGACGCATCGAGCGCCGCCGCCGCCACGAAGGCGGCGACATCTCCGGTATTGGTGAAGTCATAATCCTGGTCCGCGTCGCCCCAAAACTTGACCGCGCGCGCATCCCAATCGACAAGACCGAAGAAAGGTTGCGCCAGCATCTCCATGAAGGCGCCGTTCAACGGATTGAATTGCGCGATGCCAGTCGCGGCGATCGCAGTGCGGGCCCGTGTCCGCCAGCCGAGGAAGAGATGCTCCGCCTCGGTCACGCCATCGAAGCGCACCGAATAATCCGACGCGAAGAAGCGGCGCACGCCCGCCTTTGTTCCCGCGCGAGCTAGGCGCGCTTGGCCTTCGACAATCAAATCGGGCCCGCCTTGCAGGGCCGAAACGATGGTGTCGACGCCGCTGACGGCGCCTGCAAGGCTGGTGGGTTCGCTGACATCCGCGGCGACGATCGTCGCCCCCGCGCGCGTCAGCGATGAAAGCGCATCGGCCTTTGGATGCGCCGTCCCGCCACGCAGCATCAAGCGCACCCGCGCCCCGCTGTCGATCAGGCGCGCCGCGATCTGACCGCCAAGCCATCCGGACGCGCCGGCCACAAGCACAGTTTGGGTCATGAAGTCATCCTCACTTATTGGGGGCCCAATCGGGCTGAACCGCGAAGGGCGCAAGCGCGCCGAAGCCGCCGGCGCGGAAATCCGCGGCGAAGCGCTGCAATTGCGCTTCGGAGCTGGCCACGAACGGACCGCCCTGCACGCGTCGGCTCTTCAGCGGAGCGCCCGCGAACACGGTGAAGCGTGCCCGTCCGTTCGCCGCCGCGACGCGCAAGGCGTCTCCATCGAGCGCCGCCAGCGCGGCCTCTCCAGCGCCGATGCGTTCGCCCTCGATTTCGACCGCGCCTTCCAGCATGAAAAGAAACGCGGTCTCGCCCTTCTGCAAATCCTGCTCAAAAGAGGCGCCGCGTTCCAGAGCCACATCGATCAGTCTGACCGCCGTCGGCGGCGAGAGCGGTGATGCTACGCCCTGCGACTCACCAAGAACGACACGGATGCTTGCACCGTCGCGCGCGATCGTCGGCACGTCCTGGGCGGCGAGATGCAACGCATGGGGTGCGATTTCACGCTGCGCCTCGCTGTGATCGATCCAAATCTGATAGCCGCGCGCCAAGGCGCCCAGACGTTCGGGCTGCTCTTCATGCTGCACGCCGCGCCCCGCCACCGTGACATGCAGCGCGCCGGGCGCGATCCGGTTCTTGTTGCCGAGCGTGTCCTGATTGAAGAAGCCGATCGGGCTTTCGGGAAGGATATAGGTTGCGACCGAGAAGCCCGCATGCGGATGCGGCGGAAAGGTCGGCGCCGCCATCTCATAGAGCGAGACCATGATGAAAGGATCGAGGGCTTCGCTTAGGTCGCCGCCGCCGAGATCGGCCGTCGTGAGACCGCCGCCGTGACGCTGAATCCTGGGTTGAAGCCTTGCCTTGAGCGTGCGCGCCGTCATCTGTTGCGCCTCCTGACATCCCATCTAGGCGGCCGCGCTGGCGAGACTAGTGTAGACTTCTTGGACGCTATGTCCCATTTTTCGGGACATGGACATGGACGCCCTCCGAGACTTCCTTGCCATCATCGAGGCAGGCGGCGTCAGCGCTGGAGCGGCGCGGCGCAAAGCCCCCAAACAGACAGTGTCGCGCCGCCTTCGCGCCTTGGAAGCCGATTTGGGCGTTCGCCTTTTCGATAGATCCAATCGCGCGCTCCGGCTGACGCCCGATGGCCAGATCCTGCGCGAACGCGCCCGCAGCCTCCTCGCCGATTTCGATGAAACGCGCCGCCTCCTCATTGACCGCGCCGCCGCCCCGGCAGGCCTTGTGCGCGTCTCGGCGCCGGTGCTGTTGGGGCAGACTTTGCTTGGCGCGCTGGCGGCGCGCGTTCTGACCACGCATCCCGAAATCGCGCTCGAGATCGTGCTTTCGGATCGCCGCGTCGATCTGATCGAGGACGGGTTCGATGTAGCCATTCGCGTCGGTGCGCACGAGGATTCCGCCCTTGTGGGACGCACATTTGCGCGCGCCGCGACCATCATCGTCGCATCGCCGAGCACGCTTGCGCGCCATCCAAAGGTGCGCCGTCCGCGCGATCTCGCGCGCATGCCGTGCATCGTGTTCGACGAACGAGGCGGCGACACGATATGGACCTTGCAGCGCGAGGACGCCGTCGAGAGCGTGAAAGTCTGCGGTCGCTTGGCCGCCTCCTCCCTTCAGCTGTGCCACGACGCGGCGTGCGAAGGCGCGGGATTTGCGAATGTGCCCGCCTTCATCGCGGCGGAGGCGATCCGCGCGGGACGGCTGGTTCATGTTCTGCCCGCCTGGCGCACCGGGATGGCGGACATGCGACTGCTCTATTCGTCGCGGCGCCTGATGTCGCCACGGCTGCGCGCCTTCATGGACGTCGCGATCGCGACATTCTCGGAAGTCGATTTCAGCGCGACCGCGCGTGGATAAGGCGGCGTCTCGTGTGCCGCTGCGCCTGAAACCCACCCCCTTGACCGCCATCCGCTCTTAATCCTAGCCCAGTGCGACAGCGTTGTCCGTCCCATGCGCGACCGCGGGGGGCCAGGGAAACGCATCGAGGCTTGGACATGCTGAAATCGCTCACGCTCGCACTTTGCACCCTCGCTCTTATGGCGTGCGCGAGCGCGCCCCGATCTCAAGCGCCTTCGTCCCTCGCGCGCTCGATCACGCTCTTTGAGGGAGGATGCTATTATATGAGCAGCTGCACCACGTATGAGATGACGGTGCAAGCCGATGGCGCTTATCGCCTCGACGGCCAAAGTCAGACGCGCACCGATGGCGTGAGCGATGGACGCCTCGGCGCCGACGCCTTCGCCGACGCGGAACGCGCACTATCCGCCGCGGACTTTGAATCGCTGCCCAGCGTCATGAATGGCGCTGACCGTGCGATCTGGGCGCCCGACATCTATCCCTGCATGAACCATGCGCCCGGCGTTCGCATCACCCGCAGAGGCGCGGACGGATCGGAAAAAACGATCTTTTGGGATCAAGGCTGCCGCTCCGCCGAAATGAGCGCATTGCTCAGCCAATTGCGCGCCGCGTTCCGCTACGATGATTTGGTGGGGCGGGCCGAATAGCGTGCGCACCAACGCGCGCTGCGCCAGCTGGACCCTAGATCGATGACCGAACCTTCTCGGCGCCAGGGCGCCGCGCCAATCACAAAACCTCGCCGCGTGTTCGTTCTGGGCGCGACCGGCACGATCGGCAAGGCGACCGTACGGGCTCTCCATGCGCGCGGCCATGAAATCGTCTGTCTCGTCCGGCCTGGGCCCGGCCGAACGCCAAGCATGTTCGACGGCGCAATGACCCGGTTTGGCGAGGCGACGGATCCTGTCTCGCTGGCGCGGGACGGATTTCGCGGCGAGACCTTCGATGCGTTGGTGTCCTGCATCGCGTCGCGCAATGGTGCGCCCAAGGACGCATGGGCCGTCGATTACCAGGCGAATGCGCACGCGCTCAACGCCGCGAAAACGGCCGGAATCGCCCATTTCGTGCTATTGTCGGCGATCTGCGTCCAAAAGCCCCGCCTCGCCTTCCAACACGCCAAGCTGGCCTTCGAACGAGAGCTGATGGATTCGGGTCTCGACTATTCCATCGTCCGGCCCACGGCGTTCTTCAAATCCCTGTCTGGCCAGATTGAGCGCCTCAAGGAAGGCAAGCCCTATCTCCTCTTCGGCGACGGCAGGCAGACCGCGTGCAAGCCGATCAGCGATGCCGATCTGGGCGCCTATCTGGCTGCGTGCGTCGACGACCCGGCTCTACGCAATCGCGTGCTGCCCATAGGCGGGCCGGGCCCCGCGATCACGCCGCGCGAGCAAGGCGAAAAGCTGTTCGCGCTCATGGGGCGCGAACCGCATTTCACGCACGCGCCCATCGCCATGATGGACGCGATCATCTGGACGCTGTCCAGCCTCGGCGCACTGTATCCGCCCTTCCGCGACAAGGCCGAACTCGCGCGCATCGGCCGCTACTACGCGACGGAATCCATGCTGGTGCTGAACCCCGAGACGGGGCGCTACGATTCCAACGCCACGCCGAGCACCGGCCAGGACACGCTGTTCGAGCATTATGCGCGGCTTGTCGCTGGCGAAGCCGCGACCGAACGCGGCGCGCACAGCGTGTTTTGAACGGCTATTAGCATCAAGCTCGCCAGAAAACGATCGCGTCAGACGACGTGGCGATGACGAAGAAGAGACCGGTCGGTGGGAAACCGCATGCCCTCACCTCGGTCACAAACCCACCACGCTTGGTGAGGCGCCTCTCTTCTCCTCGCTGGGTCAAAAGCATCTTGCGGCGCCTGAGGGTCCGGCCGACCTCGGCTCATCCTCATTGAGCCTGAGATGGGTACGTGCGTTCATTGGCAGTCGAGCACGATTTTTCCCCGCACGACGCCGCTCGCAAGGCGGCGGTGGGCATCGGCCGCTGCGGCCAGTGGCATAACCACGTCGATAAGCGGCGAAAGTCGGCCTCGCTCGGCGAGTGCAAAAACGTCCCCAAGATCTTTTGCGAACCAATCAGGCCGCGCCGCGCGACGACCGGCAATGTCGAAGCCGACAATGTTTTTGTTGGCAAGTAGCAATTGCAGAGGTGCAAAGCGCGGCTGGCCTAGCAACATACCGGCGCCGGCGAGAAGTGAGCTGCGTCCGCCGCGAAAAGCCGCAAGGCCGCCATAGCTCACCAGAACGCCGCTGGCGCGCAGAGCCGCATATGAGCGTTTCAAGTGTACGCCGCCAAGGTGATCGAATGCTGCATCCGCACCGCCTCCCTTGGTCTCTGCGCGCACGCGCGCGACAAAATCCTCACGCACATAGTCGATGGGTTTGGCGCCCAGCTCTTGAACAAGGCCTCGCTTTTTCTCCGAAACAGTGGCGAACGCCACGATGCCCTGCTCCCGGCACAATTCCAGCAACGCTGTGCCGACGCCGCCTGCGCCGCCGTGCACGAGCGCGGCATCACCCGCCTCAAGCGCTGTGTTTCGAAAGAGCATCTGCCATGCCGTTACATAATTTAGGATGAGCGCCACCGCTGTCGGCGCATCGAGCACATCCGAGATCGGTGCCGCCCACGCAGCAGGGATCACCGCGTGACGCGCATAAGCACCCGTCACTGTAAGGGCGGCGACGCGCTGACCGATCCGAATCCCGCGAACCTCCTCACCGATAGCCTCCACATGACCGACGAGGTCGTATCCCGGCGTCGCTGGCATAGGTACGCCGGGATAGCGCCCTTCGCGGACCATGATGTCGGCAAACGCAACGCCGGCCGCATCGATGCGCACGCGTACATCGTGTGCCCCAAGCGCGGGCAACGTGCATGAGACAAGCCGAAGCTTCTCTGGACCTCCGGCGCGCGCAACGACAATACGTTCAGATTTCATGTGCGTTCACCCAAAGCGGCGCGGATTGCGGCGGCGGTCTCCGCTGGCGCTTCCCATTGCGGATAATGGCCAACGTTCTGAAACGATCGTACGTACGCCCGCGGCATGCGCTCACGTACAGCGGCGACCACATGGCGCCCGGAGACAGGATCGGCCTCGCCCCAAACGAACGCACAGTGATCGGCGGCAATCTCCATCGCCGCTTCCCAGGCGCTTCCCTGGCGTTGACGATCCTTTATGTAGTGCAGCAAAGACGGCACGATGGCGCGATTGCTGGGCGCGGCGAACGGCGCGAAATGGTCGGCTCCATCCTCGTCCGCCCAGGCGCCGGGCCTGCCAGCGACGGCGCGCAATCCTTGGAGAAACCTGTCCTGCGTAATTCTGCGGGCCGCGATTTGGCCAATGACTGGCGTACGCAGCAGGTTCTGTGCAAACCGAGCCCGATGCAGCGCGCCATATACCGCGCCATTGAGGAAGACGACGCGACTAATCTTGAATGGCAAGGCGCCCACGTTCTCTTGGCGCAGCAGCTCTTGCGCCAACGTGGTTGAATAATCGTGCGCGACGATATCCACGTTAGTCAGTCCAAGGTCGCACACGATTGACGAGACAATCTCGGCCTGGAGCGCGTAGCGATAGCGCAAGCGCGGTTTGCTCGAACCCCCAAAACCCAACAGATCTGGAGCGATCATACGACAGTCTGAGAGGTGCGGCGCGATGCGCGCCCAATCGAGGCTGCTCGTGGGAAATCCGTGCAGCAACAGCAGAGCGCGACCTGCAGCAGAGCCAGCAATCCGTACGTTTATGTCGAAGTCTCCGGCCGAGGTCTTCACGCGCTGCAGCGCGCCACACCTCCGCCACTGCTCCGCGATTCGATCACTCTCAGGCATGGGACGCGCGCGCCTGCTGGTCGACGGAAAGAAATTCGCGCACGCGCGCTTGCAGCCGGGCCTGTGCTTGGGGCGTAGCGCACGATGTTAGAGGGAGGAGCGCGGCGAGTTCCGCAGCCCTGCGGAACGCCGCATCTTCGAGGCCGCCACACGCCCAAGCGTAGAGCGCGCCCATATAGCCGATGAAGATCTGGCGGCCGAGCGCTTCGGGCGAGACCGCAGCATCAAGATCGCCTTCGACCTGAGCGGCGCGGATCGCGGCGATCTGAATCTGGGCGCTGTCGCGCACATAATGAGCGCCGTCGAACATGGCCTTCGGGATGCGCACGACGAGTTGGCGATAGAGTTCGGATTCCGAGCAGAACATGTCGGCCGAGACGCGCACGCACCTGAGCGATCGGTCGACGCCGGTTTCCATTGGCGCAGCTGCGAGAGCCACATCGAGCCGGTCCAGCAAGGCCTCGATCACGGCGAACACCAGCGCATCCAGTCCGCCAAACAAATTATAGACGGTTTGCGTCGCGACCTCGGCCGCCTCCGAAATCTGAGCGATTTGAACGCTCTCAACGCCGTGGCGCCGCCAAAGCTCAGCGGCTGCGGCGACGACCTCCGCGCGCCGGCGTGCCTTTCCTCGTGCTCGAAGGTCACTCAATTGGAATTGACTCCATCTTTGGAATACGTTCTATTTCTCACATCTCAGCCGCCGACGCAAGGAAAGCCGCCTCTTGATCGCCGTCACGCCCCCACCGCCCGCGGTGCTCGAGCCCATGCCCGGTTTTCCCTATCGCTCGCACACGCGCACCTGGAACGATGTCCGCCTCGCTCACATCGACGAAGGGCCTCGCGATGCCCCCGTCGCGCTTCTCATCCATGGCGAGCCGACATGGTCATACCTCTATCGCAAGATGATCCCGGGACTTTTGGAGAGCGGCTATCGCGTGGTCGCTCCCGACCATGCGGGATTCGGACGATCGGAGAAGCCAATCGACGACGCGTGGTACACAATCGGCGGCCACATCGAAGCGTTGCAAGATCTGATCATCACGATCGACTTGCGCCGCATCACGCTCTTTGTGCAGGACTGGGGCGGTCCGATTGGCCTGCGTCAATCCACGACAATGCCAGAGCGGTTCGAGCGCCTCGTTATTCTGAACACGTGGCTCCACCATGACGCCATGACATATTCCGAGGGCGTTCGATGGTGGCGTGACGCCGCGCTCGATCCAACGCGATTGGGCGGCGATATGCCGACAGGACGCATCGTAGCTGGAACTTTGCGCCGACCCGGGCACGACCTTGAAGCAGTCGCAAATGCCTACGACGCGCCGTTTACTGGCCAAGACAGCAAAGCGGGGGCGCGTCGCTTCCCGTTCATGCTGCCCTTCGCCGAGCCCGCGCTTGCGCAGGCAGACTTGCAAGCGCGGGACTTCGCCATTCTGCCCACACTGACCATACCCAAACACGTAATCTTCGGCGACGCCGACGAAATCTTCACGGCCGATTGGGGCCGCTTATGGGCCGCACAACTCGGCGCAACGTTCGACGCCATTCCGGGCGCTGGCCACTTCGTCCAAGAAGACGCAGGCGAAGACATTGTCGCCGCCTTTCGCGCCCAGCTCGCGCGGTCTCAGTCATGAGCGTCGTGCTGCGCGCTCCTCGCGGTTATGACCAAACGAGCCGCTTCCCCGCGGAGTGTGGCGGGCCGATGCGCCTTAAGGCCCCCTGGACGCCTGGCCTTGGCGTGCAACCGCATGAGGAATTGCGCGCGGTCACACGAACGACAGGGCTCTGGAACGTCATGTTCCTCTGGAAGGGCGAGCGGCTCTATCTGACCGGCACTTCAATGCTTGGTGATCCAGCGCCTGCCGGCTGGGTGGAAGAAGTGGATCCCGACACCCTCGCGCCTTTGCGGCGTTCGCCGCCCTTGCCGTGCGGGGGACATATCTGGTGCGGCGCGATGGTGATGCACGAGGATGACGGCATCTACGTCGTGAACGGACGTTATCTGCATCGTCTGTCGCCAGATCTCGAGATCCTCGCGGAACGCGAACTCCCGGCGGACCGTCCCTACAATGGGATGTTGGTGATGAGCGATGGCGCCATTGTCACCAAGGAGCTTCGACTGTCGGGCGAGGCAAGCGCGCTATGCGTGCTTGCCTCCGGAACGCTCGAACTGCTCTCCGTCACACCGATGCTCGAACCCTCGATGGGGCGCCTCGCCGCCGAACGTCAGCCGGACGGCGGCGACCACATCTACGTGCCCGGCGACGAGCACGTCTTCCGATACACTTATCGGGGCGGAGTCCTCGCACGCGATGAGACATGGGCGCCACGCTATAGAGAACGCGGTTCCGCACACGGTCTCGCTTGGGACACCTGTCTCGGCGATGGTGGGGTGTGGCTCTTCGACAACGGCGACATCCCTGCCGTGCGCGATATTCACGCCTGCCATCCTGCCGGATCTGCGCCGCCGATGTTCGATCCAACGGCATTCTCATCGCCCGTGCGGCTGCATCGGTTCTCGATGGCCGACGCCAAGCGGCACGATGTGGTGCTTCCCTCTGGACTGCCGAATGGCCAAGTGATCGCGCCGCCGCTCTATGTGCCAGAGCAGCGCATCGCCGTAGGCTTTGACACCGGCAACAGCGTCGTCCGCGCCTGGCGATACGGAAGCGATGGAACCTTCAAGGAGCTTTGGACCGCCGCGATCCAGAATTGGCAGCAGCTGCTCGTCTACCACGACACGAACGAACTCGTTCTCAACGATCGCCAACCAGACGACGACAACGTTGTCGTGCTGGACCTTCTGACAGGATGCGAAAAAGCGCGCACGGCGACAGGATCGCCATTTCCGAACGGGATGTTTCCGTGCCCCGGCCGCGGTCGCGATTTCTACTACGTTTCACTGCCCACGGTGGCCCGGATTTGGGTCACGAACCGAGAGGATCGGCAATGATCACCTCCATTCAAAAGGCGATCCTCGATCGCCTTCTCGCGAATCTCGCCGCCGGTACGACGGTCGACGCCGGCCGGACCGAACGCCGGCCTGCTTCCGACTACGTGGATGCGAGCCGCTTGGCTGCCGAGAAGGCGCGCGTCTTCCGCGATTATCCGCTTGTGGTGGGATTCTCACGCGATCTCGAAGGCCCAGGAGCTTTCAAGACTTTGGACATCGCAGGCTTGGAAGTCATTCTTGTGCGCGGCGGCGATGGCGTGGCGCGTGCTTTCCGCAACATGTGTCGCCATCGCGGGGTGAAGCTAATGGCACAATCCTGCGGCCGCGACAAACTCTTCACCTGTCCGTTTCATGCCTGGTCTTATTCAACGGAAGGCCGCCTCGTCGCCGTGCCAAAGTCTCAAAGCTTTGGCGAGGTCGACCCCGAACACCGCGCATTGATCTCCTACCCGCTTGTCGAGGCGTACGGCATTCTCTGGCTTAAGCTGTCGCCTGGCGATCCCGACATTGACGCTTGGCTCGGCCCGCTCGCACCCGAGATCGCTGCGCTGCGCTTAGGCGAGCGCGCGCGCATGGGCACGAAAATCCTCGACGCCGCGATCAACTGGAAGCTCGCAATCGATACGTTTGGTGAGACGTATCATTTCGATTCCCTGCACAAGACCACAATTCGCGCCTACTTTCAGTCAAACATCCACGACTACGAAACCTTCGGCTTCAATCACCGTATGGTGTTTGCCGGCAACGCCATCGAGGACCTTCGAAGCCAGCCCGAGGAAACTTGGGACTACGCGCGCAACACGCTCACGGCCTACTTCCTATTCCCCAACACGCAGATCATCACGCTGCCCAACCATGTCGATCTCTTTCAAATTCTGCCGGACCCGATCGACGCGACACGGTCACGAACGCTCTATAGCTATTATCCGACACCCGACTTTGTCGCGCCTGAGGACGCGTTCTCACATGAGGCAACCTTCGAGCTCACGGCCTTCGTGATCGCCCAGGAAGACTATGCCGCCGCTGAGACCGCTCAAGCGAACTTCGCCGCCGATCCAGATGCGAACGTCTTGTTCGGCCGTAACGAACCAGCATTGCACCATTACAAGCAGAGTCTGGAGAGCGCCCTTGCGAACGGCCGACGTCGTGCGCTTCCAGAAAACGGGGTTCGTGTCCATGACATACAGAACGCTTGATTATAGCAGCGCCGATCGCGTCGCGACCATCACGCTCAATCGGCCGGAGTAGTTCAACGCCATCGATCGCGTCATGCCTGGTGAAATCAGGGCCGCTATCGAACGAGCCAAGGCAGATGACGACATACATGTCATTGTGCTGCGCGGCGCAGGTCCAGGTTTCTGCGGCGGTTACGACCTCAAACAGTTTGCCGAAGCCGAGGGCCCTGGCGGTGGCGCCCAAGACATGCCTTGGGATCTGCTGGCCAATGTCGAGCGCATGGAGGCGGAGGCGCTGGCGGTGGAGCGCGCGATCAAGCCGCGAGGGCCAAATGCGCGCAGCGCTCACGGGCGTCGGCATCGCCTGCCTTCCGCGATACTTGGCCGATCGTGAGCCAGGACTTGTATTGCTTGCACCGCCCAGCACCCCGCCTTTGCGAGGATCTGGATCGGGGCGCACCGCGACACGCGTCATACGCCCCGCACTCGCGCCGTCTTGGATCACTTGACTGAAACCCTCAAGCAGGCCGCTCCCCTGCTCGCGGCCAACCCAGCCCTAGGCCAGAAGCGGTCCCATAAAGTCGCGGATCGGCAAGCTACGCGACGAGCGCGGCTGTCGGGCGGCATAATCGGGGCTTGCATACAGGCCGCGCACGCAATATGACCATACAGTCATGTCGAGGGATGCAATCGCTCAGATTTCCCACTGGGTCTGCGGGCACTGGCTATTGGCGCAGGTCACGCTGGAGGATGGCTCCACCGGGATTGGCGAAGCCACTTATTTTCCGCACCCACGAGCCGTCGCCGCGGTGCTGGATGATCTACAGTCGACTTATATCGGACAGAGCGCCTCCAGACCTGAATGGCTTTTTACGCTCGCGATCCGCCATCATTGCATCCGCGACGCGGTGCTCATGGCGGCGGTGTCCGCCCTCGATCAAGCGTTGTGGGATGTGCGCGCCAAACAATTGGAAGCGCCTGTCCATGAGCTCCTAGGCGGTCGCATTCGCGACAGAATTCGTGCGATTCTGCTTGTCGAGGCTGATAATCGCGAAGCATTGATCGAAAATGCTGTGGCCGCGCGCGACGAGGGATTCACGGCCATCAAACTCAAGCCCTTCATCGGCGATTGGGCGCTGCAAACTAACGCCCGCGCCTTGAGCACGGTCGCGCAGACGGTCATCGACACGCGCGAAAGCGTCGGTTGGGACGTGGACATCGCCATCGAACTGCACCGCAATCTGCCGCCGGACCAGGCTGGGACGTTCGCCGACCTCGTGCGTCCCATGCGTCCCTATTTCCTCGAAGATCCTGTGATGCCGTTTTCGACGGCGGCCAATCTCGGCGCCGCGCGCGCCATGGGCGGCACGGTCGCGCTTGGCGAACGCGCGACCAATATCTGGGAGTTTCGCGACCTATCAGACAGCCGCGACGTGGCTATCCTTCGGCCGGACATAGGGCTTGCGGGCGGCTTCACCCAGCTCCGCAAAATCGCCGCGATCGCCGAAAGCCGGCATCAGCGCATCGTGCCGCACAATTTCACCTCGCCCGTCTCCACCGCCTGCCACATTCAGTTGGCGGCGGCGACGATCAATTGGGACGTCCAGGGATATGTACGCGAAGATCGCGATCCGTGGCGCCAGGTCGTCAAACGGATCAATCAAATAAAGGATGGGTACCTCGTCATCCCCGATGCGCCGGGCATCGGAATGGAGCTCGATACAGACTTTCTGGCGACCACAGCTTACGAGCCCTTCGGCAATCGCTTCCACCATGGCGTAGCGATCGCGGCCGATGGCGGTCCGCGTCAGTCATGGTGACGCTGGCCGCTCTCACGCAGAGCTTTCACGGCAAGCGCGCCGTGGTTGTCGGCGGACAAGGCGGCGTCGGCGGCGCAATCGTCACGCAGCTTAGAGATCTCGGCGCCAGCGTCATTTCCGCCAGCCGGCGCGGCGCCCCGGACTGGACCGCTCCGGCCCCAGGCGGCCTTGCACTCGCCCCACTCGATCTGTGCGACCCGGATTCGATCGCCGCCGTCGCGGAACGGCTCACGCGCGAAATCAAATCGCTAGATCTTCTCGTGCTTGCGGGTGGGACCAGCCGACAAGCATCTCTGCAAGAACTCGACGATGCGTTGATCGACACCGTGTTTGAAAGCAATTCCATCGGCGCGTTGAAACTCATCCGCCGGTGCGTCCCCCTGCTCAGCGAAGGCGTCGCGCCGGCCATCGTCAATATTTCTTCGGTCGCCGCGCGCACGGGCCTTGGCAGCAATATCGCCTATTCCGGCGCGAAAGCCGCGATGGACGCGATGATGATTGGTCTCGCCAAAGCTCTCGCGCCGAAAATCCGCACCTTGAGCATTTCGCCCTCCGCGTTGAACACGCCTTTCGTGGAAGGCCGCAACGAAGACTTTCTGGCGCGCACCATCGCGCAGACGCCGTTAGGACGTCTTGCAGAGCTCGAAGAGATAGCCACCGCGACCTTACTGGCGGCCGCGGGACTGACATTCACGACAGGCGTGGTCATCCCAGTGGATGGAGGCCGACATCTTTAGGCGCATGACGCTCCATCACGATCAAAGGTTTCTCAGATGCGCGACGTGATTCTGACCTGTGCGCTGACGGGCAACATCACCCGCCCGGACGCCACCCCGCATCTCCCCATGTCGCCCGCAGATATCGCCCAATCAGCGATCGAAGCGGAAGCGGCTGGCGCGGCCATTGTCCATATCCATGTGCGCCATCCAGAAGACGGCCGGCCTTCGATGAAGCTCGCCCACTATATTGAGGTCGTGGAGCGCATTCGCGCTGCGAAATCGGATCTGATCCTCAACATCACGACAGGTCCAGGCGGTCGATTCATCCCCGATCCGAACGATCCTAAGCGCTATGCCCCAGGAACGACGCTCCTCCCGCCCCTTGAGCGCGTGGCGCATATCGCTCCGCTGGCGCCCGAGATCGCAACGCTCGATCTCAACACGATGAATTCCGGCGAACAGGTGGTGATGAACACGCCGCGCAATGTGCGCGTAATGGCTGATGAAATTCTAGCGGCAGGGGCCAAGCCCGAGATCGAGATTTTTAATCCCGGCGACCTCGTGCTCGCACGCGAGCTGCTTTCCGATCCGCGATTCGGGCCGCGACCGATGTTCAGCTTCGTGCTTGGAATCAATTATGGCTGGCCCGCGAGCATCGAAGCGATTCAACTTGGATTGTCGATGCTGCCTGAAGGCGCGATCTGGTCGGCCTTCGGCGTCTCGAAGCACAGTTTTCCAATGGTCGCCGCCTCGGTTCTGCTCGGCGGCCATGCGCGCGTCGGCATGGAAGACAACATCTATCTCGAGCGCGGCCGCCTCGCCCGCTCCAACGCGGAATTGTGCGGTAAGGCGGCGCGGATCATTGCCGACCTTGGCGCGCGGGTGGCGAGCCCCGCGACAGCCCGAGAACTGCTCGGGCTATGACCTTCCAGGGGAAGCTCCATGTTTTGGACCTTGTTGGCTCGGCGCGCGAGCGCGGTCGCCAACATGGCGAGACACTGCGCGCCGAAATTCGCCGCCACCACGAGGCTTGGGTGGCCGCGGTGTCCGACGACCTCGGCGAGCCGGCAGGTCCCTATCTCGATCAGCTGCACGCGCAAGGCTTTCTTGCAACCGCCGAACGCCTCGCGCCTGAACTGGTAGAGGAATTGCACGGCATCGCGGAGGGTTCAGGGATCAGCTTTGCGCGCACCTTCGCACGCATGCTTTCAGATGAAGAGCCTTGGGTGCGCATGGAATACGCCCGCGAGCGCGCGCCCGTGCCAAAGGGCTGTTCTTCCGTCGGTTCGGATGCAACCGACGACGCGCCGCTGCTCATCGCGCAAACCATGGATGTGCCGGTCTGGTGGGATGGCGGTCAGACCTTGCTGCGTTTCACCCAGGCCAATGGCGACCGCGCCTTGGTGTTCACCGTCGCTGGAAAGATCAGCCTGTGCGGCATGACCTCGCGCGGCCTCGCCATCACGTGCAACTCGCTTCTGCAGCTGGACCCGTCCCGCGCCGGTCTCGCCGAAGACCTTGTCGTGCGGACCTATCTAGCGAGCGGCGGCCCCGCGGCGGGGCGTGAATTCCTGTTGAATGTCCATCATGCGTCGGGCCAGAATTACGTTGTTCCTGATGGTCACGGGCGCGCGATCAGCTTGGAATGTTCAGGCAATGGCGTGAGCGAATGGCGGCGCGCGCGAGAAGATCGCGTTGTGGCGCACACCAATCATCCGCTTGCGAACCCGCACCGCGCTTGGTTTGACGCCGTGGTTGCAAACATGAGCGACGCCGAGCGCAAGGCCCGCTTCGGCCTCACCACCGAACCCCGCCTCACCGCCCTCTATGACCGGATTGAACCCGCCCAGCCGCTGGACGTCGAAGCAGCAAAGTCGCTGCTTGCCTGCCGCGAAGGACCGATCTGCCGTGTCGGAGAGATCGAGGGCAAGCGCGACGGCTTTAGCTTTGGCAGCCTCGTCATGGAATTGGCCGAGAGCCCGCGCCTCCACCTCGCGCCGGGACCGGCCGATCGCACGCCATGGCGCGTGTTTGACGCCTGAAACCGCGCTTACGCCGCGCGCCGCACCAATCGACGCCGGATCGCTGCGTGACGCGCTGAAGTGATCGGGTAGTTCAGCATCAGCACGCCAGAAACCACGAACGCCGCCATCGGCGCAAAGATCGCCGTCAACAACATGCCTTGCGTCGCCGCGTCCGTATTGTTGGATGCGCCTGGATCGTAACCTAGAAGCGCAAGCATGTAGAAGCCGAACGCGCCGCCAATCGCGCTGCCCGCCGGCGCCAGCAATGTCCTTAACGAGAAATACGCGCCGGCGCGCGCCTGGCGGGTCTTGAGCGTATCGTAATCGACGATGTCGTTCAGCAGCGCCTGGGGAAACATCATGTTTGGCGTGCCGAGCGCGGAGACGAGCGCCCCAAACGCAAGCATGGTTGGGAAATGCGCCGCCCCGCCGGGCGGAAACAAAAGATAAGCGCTGAGCAGCAGCCCATTTGCGATCTGGCACCAGGCATAGACCTTGTGCTTGCCAAAATGCGCCGCCGCCCATGTACACACGGGCACGGCCGCAATCTGCGCAGCGGTGGCGACAAGAAGGAACAGCACAACCCTGTCGCCGAAGCCGAAATAATCATTGAGCAGGATCGCGAGCAGCGCATAGCTCACGGCCCAGCCCACTTGGCTTGCAAAATCGGCGGCGATGAACCGGCGAAACGGGCCGTTGCGGGTGAAAATGGTGCGCATGTCGCCGAGGCTGTATCGCTCGCCGCGCGTCACCTCGCCCTTAGGCGCGACGCTGACGGCCCAAAGGACGCATAACGGCATAAGCACCATGCCGACCGCGCCCAGGATCGCCATGGCCGACCTGTCGAGCTCCGCGCTCCGCAGCACACCTGTCCGCGCCAGCACCTCGGGGATCGCAAGGAACACGACGCCCCCGATCAGCAGCGTGAAGGTGGCCGCTCCCGCAAGTCGGCTACGCTCGGCGTAATCGGTGGCGATCTCGCCGGACCAAGTGCGATAGGGCGTATCGATCAGCGAGTGCGCGAGATAAAACGCCACGATGGCGAACGCGAAGCGGACATCGCCCGCAGTCGCATCCGGCATGTAAGCCGCCCAGAATGCGAAGATCGAGAAAAGCGCCCCAGCAATGAGCCAGGGCTTACGCGGTCCCCATGGCGTGTTCGTGCGGTCGCTCAGAAAGCCGATGGGCGGATCGATCACGCCGTTAAGGATGCGGGCGAACAGCACGATCGTCGCCACGCCCGCCGTCGTCGCCGCCGTGTGCGTCGTGTAGAACGCCATCAACAGCGCGGGAAATGGCGAGATCAGCAGCGCCAGCGAAAAACCGGGCGCGGCGTAGGCGGCAAGGCGCCAGAACGACAACGGCTTCGCAGGCGCGCTCACAGCTTAGGCCACAAAATCGGAAATGAACGCAGCGCTCGCGCGCGCCACCGCCCGCGCGAAGTTCGGCTCGGTCGGATAATGGCCCGCGCCCGGCGTGATCTCCAGGCGCGCATGGGGCAAAGCCTGTGCAAGATCCCAGGCATTGACGGGCGTGGTGCAGCAATCATAACGCCCGGTGATGATCGAGACCGGCATGGCCCCTAAACGGCTGGCCCCGCGCAGCAGAGCGTCATCTTCGACGAAAAAATCATGCGCGGCATAATGCGCGAAGATGCGCCCATAATCGGGGCCGCGCGTGGGATCGGGCGGGACAAGCGGCGCATCGAAATGCATGAAGCCTTCCTCGTAGAGAAACAGCCGCGTCGCCGCTTCGGCCGCGATGGCCGGATCACCGCCCAGTATGCGCGTGCAATAAGCTTTGCGCAGATCGTCGCGCTCCTCGGGCGGCACGAAGCTCGCGAAGGCGTCCCATAATTCCGGGAACATCGCGCGCACGCCCTGGAACCACCAGGCAATGTCGCTGCGCCGACATAGCCACAAGCTGATCAAAAGGAGCCCAAGGCATCGCTCCGGATGCGCTTGCGCGTAAGCGAGCGCTACCGTACTGCCCCAAGATCCGCCACTTACTGCCCAGCGATCGACTCCTAGATGTGTACGCAAGCGCTCCATGTCGGCGATCGTGTGCCGCAGCGTGTTCGCCTCAAGCCTCCCGCGCGGTTCGGACTGACCGCACCCGCGCTGATCGAACTGGATGAGGCGGACCCGAGTCAAATCGACAAAACGACTCACGCCCCTCAGCATCGATCCGCCGGGGCCGCCATGGCATGTGATCAATGGCAAACCATCCGCCTGCCCGCTCTCCGCCCAATAGAGGCGGTGGCCATCGCCGACATCGATCATGCCCTCGGCGCGCGGCGCCGCTGCGGACTGGAATAGGTCATCAACCCGCTTCATCGCCAGTGTAATCACGAAACGCCCTTGGCGTTCGCGAGCTGCGCCATGATCAAGGCGTCCTCAGCCTCGGCGATCGCGGCATGCGCCTTGGTGGGGCGCAAGAAAACAGTGAGCTCCTGCACTTTGCCGGCTGCGTTCAGGCGAAATATATCCAGCCCATGCACGACGATCTGCCCGATATTGCCCTTGAATTCCATGATGGCTTCGTCGCCAGCCGCCCAAGTCCGATCGTAACGAAAGTTCTCCACCACGCGCGGAACGGTGTGCAGCACGATCCGCACATGGGCCGGGTCCGTGATGGGCTTCAAGAAGCGCGGGGTGTTGAGCACAACATCCTCCGCGAGCCATTGATCTACCGCGCCGTGATCACCGCTGGCGAAGGCTTTGAGGATCGTATCGATTAACTCTTGTGCGGCTTCACTCATGTGCCCAGCTCCAATCTGGCGATCGCCTGTGCGATCGCCCAGTGCCAGTCGGCCGGTCCTTGGGTTTGATTGATCGTGCCGGCGATGTAGAAATCATGCGCCGGCGCATAGAACATTTTTGCGCCGCTCGCGCCGCTATGGCCGATGAGCTCCAGCCCGCTCATCTCCGTGCGGAAGAGGCCAAGGCCAACGCCAGTGCGCGGCGCAGCGAGCCCGTCGGGTGCGATCCACGCCTGCACCGTAGCAGCGGTCTCCTGCCGCTTGAACAGCGCGCCATCACGCAGCGTCCGTAAAATCTTGATCAGCGACGCCGCGCTTGAGACAACGCCGCCGCCTCCCCAGTCGAAGGAAAGATTTACCCCTGCCGACAGCATCGGAATGTCGCCGGCCCAATACTCCGACTCGGGCTCACGCAGACGGCCGAGCGTCGGCGGATCGTCTCGATAGGCGAGATAAGTGTCTTCAAGGCCAAGCGGCGTAAAGAGGCGCGCGCGCAGCGCCTCGGCGTACGTCTGACCAGCCAAGCGCTCGATCAGCAGTGCGAGCAACATGAAGCCTGTGTCGGAATAGTGGAAGCGCGCGCCGGGCGGCGCCAAGGGCGCCTGCGCCGCGCCGGCTAGAAAATAATTGATCACGCCGGCTTCGGCGTCGTCTGGCCACGACGCATCCCACGGCGCCCATGTGCGGCGAGTGTCGCCTTTCGGGCCCATCATGCGCCCAATCAAGGAATGCGGCGCCGGACCGCCAAGCGTCTGCGCATCATCCTCCATCGCATCGCGTATGCCGCTGGTGTGAGTCAGCAGATGGCGCACTGTGATGCGGTCCGCCT